>DATAOC010000090.1:0-22364 GCA_036265915.1 Candidatus Methylomirabilota bacterium
AGCCCGGGCGGGGCACCGCCCCGCGTGCTCAGCGCCTCCAGGCGGATGTCGACGAGCGGCCGACTCACGCGGTACGGTCGGCGCGCGCCGTCGACAGCGGCAGCCGCGCGAGCGGCACGCACGCCAGCCCGATCAGGCCGAGGCAGCCGTAGACGGCGGTCGGCGACGACCACGCCAGCACGCTGGTGGCGATGACGGGCCCGAGGAACGCCGCACCGATCCGCGCGGAGTTGATGACGCCGATCGCGGCGCCGCCGGCGGACTGAGCCACGCGTGCGACGACGATGGGAAACACCGGAGCCACGCACAGCACCTGCAGGAAGCGCAGGATCCCGAACGGCCACACCGAGCGCGCCGCGGCCAGCGCGACCACGCAGAGCGAGGAGAGCGCCAGCAGACCGGGGATCAGTCGCCGGTCGGGGATCACGTCGGCCAGCCGTGTGGCCAGCAGGGAGCCGAGGGCCGCCGCGACACCGGAGGCAAAGATCAGGAGGCCGCCGATCTCGAGCGTCCGCTCGAGCGGGACGCCGAGGGGCGGCAGGATCTGCGGCAGCACGGCCGTCAGGAAGAAGACCTGTGCCGAGCCGCCGAGCACGATCAGCGAGACGATGAGGACTTCGCGCCAGCGCGCCGCCGCCACCGGCGCCGGGCCGCGGCCGCCGCCACCGAGATCGCCGACTCCCCACTGCACCAGCGCCCCGCACGCGAAGAGGATCACCGCCCCCGCCACGAAGGATTCGCGGAAGCCGAGCCGGGCGGCGGCGATGGCGCCGACGAGCGGGCCGATGACCTGCCCGACCGTCATCGCCGACTGCACGGCGACGACCTGACGGCGGACCTCCGCAGCGTCGGCGCCGCGGCCCGCGCTGACGAACGCGAACGTCGACGAGGCGCCGATGACGCCGAGCACGAGGCGGACGACGAGGAGCTCGGGGAGCGTCCGCGCCAGCGCCATGCCGATGAAGGCGGCGCCCTGCAGCGTCTGCGTCAGCACGTAGAGCCGCTTCGGATTACCGCGCTCGGCGAGCCCGCCCCAGAACGGCGCCGTGGCCACGGTCACGAGGTTCGGGACGCCGAGGATCCAGCCGGTCCACGTCAGCGTCGTCACCTCGTCCCAGGTCGAGATGCGCTGGATGTGGAACGGAAGGCTGATGTAGACGAAGGACCACGAGAACGTCCCGAAGAACATCGCGAGCGGCACCACGTGGCGATCGCGCAGCCGGACCGGGGTCGGCGCCATACGGCGCCGTCATGGTAGCACCGCGCGCGCGGCGGACTGCGGAGTCCGCCGCTGCGCGTGCGCTCAGCGCCCTCCGCTGCCGACGGACGCGCCGCCGATGGTGCTGCCGCCCGTGGCCGAGCCGCCGATGCCGATGCCACCGGTGCCCGAGCCGAGGCCGGTGGCGCCGGTGGTCGAGCCGCCGATGGTCGACGGCGTCGTCGGCGTCGTCGAGATACCGGCCCCACCGACCGTCGTGTTGCTCTGCGAGCTGCCGCCGCCGGCAGGCGTGCCGCCGAGCGTGCCCGGGATGCCGCCGGTGACGGAGCCGCCGGTGCTGTACGGCGAGCCACCGAGCGTCCCCGGGATCCCGCCCGTGAGCGAGCCGCCGATTCCGGTGTTCGGCGTCGACGGCGACGACTGGGTGGTCGACGGCGGCCGATTGGGATCCGTCGGCTGCAGGGCGCTCCCCGACGTCCCGGGCGTGCTGCCGAGACTGGGCGTCGTCGGGGTGGCGCCCGGCAGCCCGGGTGTCGTCACTCCGGGTGTGGTCGAGACCTGCGCGAATGCGGGGCCGGCGATGAGCGCGCCGGCGACGGCGAGTGCCAAGGCGATTCTCATGATGCGCTCCTTCCTGGCGTGCACGCGGCACGCGGCATGCCACCGGCCGCCTCACGCGAGCCAGCTCGGTGGGGCCACCGGACGTCTGTGCAAACGGGTTCACAACCCGTACTTTTGCGGATTGTCGTCGTCGAGGGCCCGACGTAGAGTGCCCGGGTGCAAGCGCGTGTCGAGAAGACGCGAGACAAGATGAGGCGCGGGGGTCTTCCCGCGCCGTTTCCGGCCAGACCGTGGCGGGGCAGCGGCAGTGGCGAGACGTGTAGCGGCTGCGGCGACCTCATCGCGCGCGCGGAGACGGGCGTCGACATCGACGTGCACGGCGCGCTGACGCTGACGTTCCACGACGAATGCTATCGCGCGTGGGCCACGTTTCCCGAGCCGACGTGACGACGCCGTCGTCGGTGGAATAGAAGTCGCAAGGTCCGCCTCATCCTGCCAAGAAGGAGCACCAGCATGGGGATGAGCGGCACGATCGCGGTTCTGGCCTTGGCCATCGGTGTCGTGGGCACACCGGTCGCGGCCTTCGCGGTGGCCGGCGGGGGCGGCGTTGGCGCTGACGTCGGCACGGCCGGCGACGAGTTCAGCGGCCCCTCGCCCGCGGCGAGTCCGTCAGGCGGCGACACCGGCGCCTCGGAGGGCAGCCAGGGTGGTGGCAGCACCGCGTCCGGCGGTGCAACGGGCGCCGCCGGCAGTCCGGGAGCGAGCGCTGGCGGCGGCGCGCCGGCCGGGGGCAGCGGCGGGCTCGGCGGCCCCGGAAGCGGCGGCTCGCCGACCGTCCGCGCGCCGGAGCCCCTCGTGTGGGGCGTGACCGCGCTGGCGCTCGCCCTCGCTAGCCGGCTGCGGCGCCGGCGCGGATAGCCGCGTGAGTTGTGGCCGGCCACCCTTCGGTGGCTGGCCCGATCATCAGGCTGCGTTCACGACCGTCCGGCGGTGCTGACAGCGCGAACACACGCCGAGTCGCGATGCGAACGCGCCGCCGAACGTCAGGCGCTGCGTCGCCATGCTCACCTGGCTCGGTGGAAGATCGATGGCGTCCGCCAGGCAGTCGACGCAGACGTCTCCGGGATGGAGTCGGAGAAACTCCGCGATCAGTTCGTGTTGCGGATCCACAACCGGACCGAGCGGATGGCTTCGCGAACGGTTTCTTCGGGCCCCGAGATGCGCAGCCGCGCTCCGTAGAGCAGCACGGTGGTCTCGAGCACACAATCGCGGTGCGCGCACCAGGACGCGACGATCTCGTTCAGGGCCTCCAGCCGGGGGCCGTAGTAGGCGAATTCGTAGCTGCCCATGACCCGAGCTCCTGCGCGAAGTGGAAAACTGCTTCACTGCCGTCGACGAAACTTCCAGGCTCGGGTTGAGCAAAGACAGTGCCTCGCCGCGCGACCGCATTTTTCGTGGTGGCCGCGCACAGCGCGTGTCCGGTGTCGGACAGTGTTCGAGCACGAGCGTCAGGCGGCCGTCGATGGCGGCCGTCGAGAAGACCGGAATACTGCGGTCAGGTTCTCGGCGCGGAGACCCGGCCGTACGCGTCGTCCAGGCGGACGACGTCGTCCAGCTCGCTCGTCGAGACCTCGAAGACCTCGCAGTCTTCGAGTGCCGTCATGCGGTGCTGGCGCCCGGCAGGAATGTGATACGCCTCGCCGGGCCCGACATAGAGCTCGCGGAGTGTCCCCTGCTCGTCTTCGAGCGTCAGCAGCATGCGGCCCGCGTGGAGCAGGATGGTCTCGTGCTTCCGCTCGTGGTATTGCAGCGAGAGGCGGTGCCCCTTGGCGATGTGTAGAACCTTGGCGGCGTAGGTATCCGTGCGCGCCCAGAGCAACTCGAAGCCCCAGGGCTTGTCGATCTTCCGAAGAACCTGCACGGTCACATCACGAGCGGCTGTCCGGTATACGGCAGCGCCAGCAGCTCGAGGTGTTCGATAGCCCGGTCACAGATGAGCTCGAACGCCGCGAGCGCGTCTGCGATGCGCTCTTCCGGAGTCACCGGGGGGTCGATCATCACGACGTGATGCAGTGCGTGCCTTGTGCCGGGCCGACGATCCCTGCGCGCCACGGACCTATCGTCTTGAATTTCGTGATCTTTCTCGGTTTCTCATCCGCGGCTCTCGGCGTCACCGACGAGCAGGAATTTCCGCGTCGGGGCGCCACGACGCAAGATCTGCGCGGCGCCCGTGCTCAACGGTCCTCGAAGCCCACGGCGACCGACGGCTTCCCGCGCCGTTCCTCGATCACCCGTGCGTAGATGTCGGCGAGGACGGAGACATGGCGGTCCGGCGCATGCGACCTCCGGATCGGGTCCACGACATCCGGGTCGAGGACGTGATTGCGGAATACCACGCCGGCCGCCAGGCGGCTGAGACGCTCGGCCAGGGCACAATGGTCGCCGACCGGAAAGGTGAGACCGGTGACACCGTCGGTGATCAGGTCGGCCAGCCCGCCGGCGGATGTGGCAACGACCGGGACTCCCTGCGTGATCGCTTCCAGCGCAACCAATCCAAACGGCTCAGCCCACTGCGACGGGACGGCGACCGCCCACGCGGCGCTCATGAGCTCGGCCACCTGGTCAGACGTCCGCCGGCCCAGGAACGAGACCTGCGGCGTCACACCGAGCTCGCCGGCGAGCCGTTCCAGGCGGTGCCGTTCGGGACCGTCCCCCGCGATCAATGCTCGAAGGCTCGCGAGGTCCGGCCCGAGGCCGCTGACGGCACGAAGCAGAACGTCGACGCCCTTCTCTCGAGCGAGTCGTCCGCAGTACAGGACGGTGGGAGCCGCGGCCGGCCGCCGCGGGTGATGCACCGCGGGAGCGTCGACGGGGTAGACAGCGAGCTCCGTGCGGAGGCCCTCGCTTCGCAGCGCGCGCTGCATCCACGCGCTGCCGACAAGCAGCGTGCTCGCGCGGGCCAGCGCGCGGGCGAGCAGGCGGTACCGCGCCTGGTCCCTGCCCCAGTGCGCGAGCGACAGGCATCCATGCCGCCAGCAGACGATCCCCGCCCGATCCGTGCAGTGGCGACCATCGGGCAGGAGCTTCGTGCCGAGCGGACAGATGGGCTTGTAGTCGTGGAGCGTGATGACGACCGGAACGTCGCGCGTCGCGAGCACGACGGCCGGGGAGAGATGATAGGCGAACGAGTGAACGTGCACGACGTCGGGAGTGAATTCGCGGAGCGCTGTCCGCATCTGCGCCCAGGCGAACGGGTTGAACACTTGGAACACCGCCTGCGACGACGGGCGGGTGGAGCCCCGCGCGACGACATCCGCCTCACCGTCCATCGACGAGCCGGCGGAGCTCGTGAGGACGCGCACCCGCATCCCCGCCCGTTCCAGCGCCGGACGGAGCCCGCGCACGTACGTCTCGACGCCACCGGGGACAGGGTTCCAATCGGTGACGAGCAGGACGCGCATCGTCAGCGGTCGGCCGGCTCGTGCGTGAGGGTCACCGCGTTGCCGTCACGGGCCGCCGTCTCGGCGGCAAGCACGAGCGCCAATGCGCGGACGCCGTCGACGATGGTGGCCGACTCGTTACGAGCGCCGCGCACGCGCGCGACGAAGGCGCGGAGCGCGTTGACGTAGGACGGATCTTCCGACGGGTGGACCCAGCGTCGCATCGCACTCCGGCGGTCGGCCAGGGACATGCCGACGAGCGCGCGGCGGACCCCGTACCCGGCGCGCCGCGCGCGCCAGAGCTGGGGAGCGTTGGCATGCCGATCGACGCGGATGTGCCCGGCGTCGCCAACGATATCGAGCCGATCCACGGTGCCGGCATGGAACGAGAAGTACCCCTGCATCGTCACCCCCGACGCGAAGGCCACGGTCACGTCCACGGAGTCATGCTCCGTCGTGTCGGACGACGCTGTCGCCCGCACGGTCGCGGGCTCGTCCGCGAGGATCCACCGCACCAGGTCGAAATGATGCGAGCCGAGATCGAGCAGGGCGCCACCGCCCGTCTCCCGCCGCCTCTTCCATTGCGGCATCGCCTCTGGCGCGACCGACTCCGAGAACAGCGATTGCACCGCGCGGACGCGACCGACGCGTCCGGCCGCGATGAGCTCGCGCGCTCGCCGCGCCGCGGGATGAAAGCGCCGGTTGAAGCCGACGACGGCGACGAGAGGCGTGAGGGCCGCCGCCCGCTGCAGTGTCCGCGCGGTCGCGCCATCGATGGCGACAGGCTTCTCGAGGTAGAGGTGTTTGCCCGCCTCGAGCGCCGCGAGCGCGAGAGGCGCGTGACTCTGATTCGGCGTCGCGATCAGCACGGCGTCGACGTCGTTGCGTTCCAGCACGCGCGCCGGCTCCGCGACGAACTCCGCCGAGGACAGTCGTGCCGCCCGCTGCCGGGCGGCGGGATCGGGGTCGGCCGCCACCACGAGGACAACGTCGGTCATGCGGCGAAGACTGCGCAGATGAACCCAGAACGCCACGCCGCCGCATCCCAGCAAGCCGAGCCGGAGTGGCGGCACGCGCCGCTGCCTCACGGCCGACGTCGTCCGGCAAAACGGGTCTTGTGAACTTCGATCTCGTGCATGCCGGCAACCGCCATCCGCGGCGCCGCACCGAGGAGATATCCCAGCGTCTCGCCGGTGCCCTTCACCAGCGCCGCCAGAACGATGAGAGGAAGCGTGCCCCAGGGCAAGCCAGTCCGCGCATCCGTCTGGCGCCACAGACCGACGACGCGCCGCACCAGCACGACGGGGATCAGCGGCGAGGCGAGCAAGTAGGCGAGCCGCCGCCACCGCGGCCAGCGGTGGGCTCGACTGCTGGCGACGAGGAGTCCTTCGAAGAAGTTCTCGCGCACCATGTCCCAGAATCGGCCGACGTTCAGATGGTCGATCTTGGCCGCCGGCTCGAACCACACTCGATGACCGCGCTGCACGAGCGTCGCGCGCATGACATCGGCCAACGGCTCCAAGGCCTCGGACAATCGATCCCCGAGCTCGACCAGCACCTCGCGTCGGTAGGCGGTGTTGTAGATCAACGGATCGAAGATCTCTCCGGCCGCGCGCCCGGGTCCCCAGTTGGCGTAGTCCGAGAGGTAGCTGGCCCAGCTCACGGCGCCGGTCGGGTTCGCGTTGCCGATCTCCGGGACGACCACGGCCCAGCGCTGGTCGAAGGCGCGCAACAGCGCTTCCATCCAGCCGGGCTGGGCGTACGTGTGCGTCTCGCCGATGAAGACGACCGCTGCGGCGGCCGCGCGCACGCCGGCGGCACGGGCGACGGCCAGATCGAGCGGCCCCGGGATCTCGATCCGTCTGACACGGCCAAAGGCCGCGACCTGAGGTTCGTCGATGTCGGCGAGGCCGTGGGGCGGCGCCACCAGCACCAGTTCAATGCGGTCCGTGGCTGACTGCTTCCGCAGGGCTGCGACAACGGGGCGTAGCGTACGGAAGCAATCCGTGGCCAGGACAACCGACAGGGAGGGTGTCATAGGCGCCGAAGCACGGCCTCCTGCTCCACCGAAGGCGGCTCACTGACACGGAGCGTGCGCCAGCGGGTGAGTCCCATGTGCCACTGCTCGATCTGCCGCAGCCGGCGGCGAAGCGCACGCGGGGCGAATCGTGACGCGGACGCCGCGAGCGACCGTGGCGGCCGCCAGCCACGCCACGCCGTGAGATCCAGTGTTGCGTAGTACAGGTCGTGCCACGTGGAGCCGCCGCGATACCGCCACGGCTTCACATTGCCGGCGAAGTGAATCAGCCGTGGCACGACGCCGGCCGCGCCGAAGCTCGGGCTCCAGTTCCACGCGGCGTCGAGCGCCGCCCACTGTGTTGCGAGAATGGCATTCAGGCCTTCCTGGTCCCAGAAGTACACGTCGCGCCAGTACCGTCGCAGATACCCGAACGCCTGCGCGGCGACGGCGTGCGAGCGCCACCACGCGACGTTCACCAGCATCACGCCCGCATTGAAGTAGGGCGCGGTCGACGGCAGACCGAGCTGACGCCAGGCGGCAACGCCGAAGCGCGCGCCGATCGTGGTCACGACCGAGTCCGGCACCGCTCGCACTGGGAAGCGCTCGACGTCAGCATGCCACAGTGCTGCCACGTCGCCGGCGGCCAGAACGTCGGCGTCGAGCCACAGCGCCCTGGTCACCGCGGGCGGAAGCACGCTGGGCATCACCAGCTTGAAATACGTGGCGGTCGTCATGCGACCCCAGAGGGGCAACTCGCCGAAGCACCGGGCGTCCGGGACGTGCCAGTGGAGATTTGCGCGGCCGCGCGGAAGGCTCTGTTCGATGCGAGCGCGTAGCACGTCGCCCAGGCCGCCGTCGATGACGTAGGCGTCGATGCCGTAGCGCGGCGACAGCGCGTCGACGAGCGAGCGAAGCATGACCGCGAGCGGAATCGCATACGCGGCGTCCGCGCCGGTGACGACGACGACGGTCGGGCGCGTCACCGCGCGTGGGGCCCGGCGCCGCCGACAAGGCCAGGGCGCAGAAGGGCCTGGACGATCGCCGCCTGGACGGCCGAGCAGACAACCAGCGTGATGTCGTTGAGCAGATACACGGAGAGGAAGCGCGCGGTGAGCGTTCGAACGCCGAGCACGATGGCCACGCCGAGAAGCAGATTCACCGCGAGGCACACCGTCCACAGGCCGGTGAACGACATCGCTTCGCCCACGGCGCTGCGGAAGTGGACGAGGCCACGACCCGGACGAATCCAGCGCGCCAGGATCGCAAGCGCGGCCGAGGACAGGGCGAGTAAGCCGAGGATGGCGGCGGTGGCCATGACGATCACAGATATCCCGCGGCGTCGTAATACACGAGCGCGCCGACTTCCATGAGCACTTCACGCGCGAGCTGAAGACGACGCTCCGGACCGCCGATCACCCGCACGTGCGGCGGCGGCGCCGGCAGGACCTCGAGCCCGGCACGCGCGAACACCGCAGACGCGCGGCGCATGACGGGGGCGTCGGTGACGAGCAGCACGCGGGCGCGCGGCCGATCGTGAAAGCGCGCGGCCACGGCCCGCGCCTCTTCGCGGGTGGTCCGCACGGCCGTCTCCGTCACGATCGCGCGCAACGGCACACCGAGCTCCGTGACGAGCGCCGTGCGCGCGACCACTTCCTTCGGATCGCCGCTCAGCACGAGCACGGGCGCCAGACCCCGGCGGTAGAGCTGAACGCCGTGGACGGTTCGCCGCAATGACGCCTCCGACAGCACCCCGTCGGCGGCGCCGGCGCCGAGGACGACGATCGCCGCGGCCGACTCCGGCCGCGCCGGGACAATCATCGCGGCGGCGAGCCACTCCACGAGCGGCGTGAAGGCGGCGAGCGCGATGCCAATCGACACCGCGACCCCGAGCACTTGTATCGGCCGGACGTTCATGCTGCCCTCCACGAGCGTTGGTCGCCGTGCATCACGGCCCGAGCGGCGCGCGAATGCAGACGCGCGCGTAGACCGCAGATCCTGCAGCGGGGGGCGTCGCTCGGCAGCAATTGCGCGCAGCACCACAACCGCAAATCATTGTTTGCTCGACGAATCGCGGCGATCGACACCCCTGGCACGACCGGCGCAGGGTCACACCACCATGTCGGATGCAGCCCTGGACGACGCGAGCATGACCGATCCCCTCGCCACATTCAACCTGCTCTGCGACAGGGCGGTTCAGATGCTCGACCTCCTGCTCGCCCAGGTCGCTGCGTCGTCATCATGCCAGGGAGGCCGCCAGTCATGATCAGCCGCGCCGCTCGCCGGTCCCTCTTCGTCCCGATCGACGCGGAACGCGTCCGCGACCGCTTTTACGAGATCCTGATGAAGGCGACGGGAAAACCCGAACCACGGCCGCCGGCTCCCGCGCGAAAGACGATCCGGCGCGTCCCACCCCCCGTCGTAACGCCGCGCAAGCAGTCGATCGCATACTGGTCGGAGTCGCGCGTCCGATCGACGTGATCCCGATCGATGCCCGGTTCCCGGGATTCGCGAATGCCGGCGACCGGCGTCAGCGCGCGAGGACGCGGACGTTCAGGGCGACACCGACCGCCGGCCCGCGCGACGCCTCCGACAGCCGGCTGCTGGTGCTGTCGCCGAGCGTCAGCGCGCGAGGAGGCAGAAGCCCTGGGCCTGCACGCCGAGGGCGACGTTGAACTTGCTGCGGAAATTCTCGAGCGCGATGGCGGCGGCGAGCTCGACGATCTGCGGCTCGGAGAAGTGGCGCCGCGCCTCGGCGAAGACCTCGTCGGTGACCTTCTGCCCGGTGATGGTCATCGCCTCCGCGAACGCGAGTGCCGCACGCTCAGGGGCCGAGAAATGCGGACTCGTGGCGAAGGCGGCCACGTCACGCAGCTTGTCCTCGGAGGCGCCTTCCCGCAGACCGCGGGACGAGTTGATGTCGATTCAGAACGGACAGCCGTTGACGAGGGCCACGCGCACGTTCACGAGCGCGAGCAGCTCCTTGGGCAGCAGGCCGGAGCGCTCGACGGCCACCGACAGCTGCTTGGCCGCTTTCATGATGCCCGGCGTGTGCGCCTGCACCTTGGTGGGATTGAGGACGAAGCCGAAGAGCTCGCGCTCCCGCGCAAACGTCTCCTTCAGGATCGGATCGTCTCCCGGCTCCTCGATCTCTCGCACGCGTGGCATGTCGAAATTATAGCGCGCCGCCGCGCCAACTCAGCGCGCGTGGGTGGTCAGGTACTGCTCCACCGACGGCAGCGCGTCGAGCACGACGTCGCCGACGATGCCCAGGCTCTGCGCCGACACCTTGTCGAGCGTGTCGGCATCGGTGTGCCACGGCGCGTAGTCGAAATCGATGAGCAGCGCCGACGGGACACCGGCGGCCAAGAACGGCGCGTGGTCGTCCTCGACGCTCATGGAGGTGCCGAGGAAGTGGCGCCCGTGGCCGAGCCGGGCGGCACTGGCCCACAGGATGTCGCTGAGCCACGGCGTCGACGACGTCTCGCGCAGGATGCCGAGATCGCGGTCGCCGATCATGTCGAGGAGGATCATGGCGCGCGGCAGGGCGGCCGCCCGCGCGAGCTCGGCGGCCAGCTGCCGCGAGCCGTACAGGCTATCGGTGGCCGTCCACGCCACCCGCGCCTCCTCGCCGTCGAACCAGACGAGCCAGTACGTGTACTCGCGCGGCGCGCCGGCGAGCACACGGGCGAGCTCCAGCAAGAGGGCGGCGCTGGACCCGCCGTCGTTGGCGCCGACGAACCGGAACTCCTTGAAGTACTTCGTGTCGTAGTGGCCGCCGAGCAGGATCACGTCGCGCCGACGCCCGGGCAGCACACCGACGACGTTGGCCAGGGAAAATCGGCCCTGCGGCGTGTCGGCCTGGAACGTCCGCACGTCGGTCCGGATGCCGAGCTTTCGCAGCTCGGCCACGATGTACGCCCGGGCGCGCGCGCCGCCCGGCGTGCCGGCCACGCGCGGGCCCATCGCCACGAGCCGCTCCACGTGGTGAAGCGCCGTCGCGCCGTCGACCCGCAGCGAGTCCGCGCGCGCGGCAACGGCCATCACCACCGCGCCGATCAGCAGCGCGAGCGTCAGCGCCCGACCGCGCGTCATCGCCGCCCGCCCGGCTTCACACCGACCGCGCCGAAATAGTTCATGGTGAGCACGAAGACGCCGCGCGCCACATACTCGTTGAACCCGTCGAGCCACCGCTGCGCGGTGGGCGGATCGACGATGCCGAAGCGCACCGCGTTCTCCGCGCGCCGCTCGAGAAACGCGCGGCTGAACGGCGTCAGCGCGGTGTCCTGGTACACGTCGGCGAGCACGCGCACGCGGTCGAGGCCGGCCTCGCGCAGCAGCGCGGGAAGCCGCCGCCCGCTGTACGGCTCCTCGTAGATGCGCGCGGCGACGCCGTCGAGGATGCGCTGCGTCAGTGCGCGATCGGGATGGGCGGCGGCGACGAGGCCGAAGTCCTGGTCCTGCAGGCCCACACGACCCCCGGGACGGGTCACGCGCGCGAGCTCCTTCACCACGCGCAGCGGATCGGCGACGTGAAGGATCACCGTGATGGCGAGCGCCACGTCGAAGCGGCCGCTGGCGAACGGAAGATCGTTGCCGTCGCCGAGCCGCAGCCGCAGCCGCGCGCCGGCAACCGCGCGCGCCAGCGCCCGCGCGCGGCCGAGCATGGTGCGGCTCGGATCGAGCCCGGTGACCTCGCCGCGCGGGCCGGCCAGCGCCATCAGGTCGCGCAGCACCACGCCGGTGCCGCAGCCGATCTCGAGCACGCGCTGTCCGCGCTCGATGGGCACGAAGCGCAGAAAGCGGCGGCGCAGGCGCGCCTGGGCCGGCGTGCGTCCGCGCAGCTCCAGCGTGTCGGCGAGTTTGGCCGCGGTGGGCTGCGCGTCGATGGCGCGCCAGATGTCGGGGTGCGACGGCCCCGCGCTCACGGCGCCGTCAGCCGGCGTAGCGCCGTGCGCACTCGTGACTGCAGAAGTACGGCGCGTCGTCGCCACCGCCGGCCACCGCGCGCGAGCGCACGATGTATGTCTGGCATACGGGATCCTTGACGAGCTCCTGCGGCCGGGGCCGGCGGCGCGCGCGGCCTGCGGTCACGGCCGGGCGGCGCAGCAGGGGCAGGACCAGCGTCACGAGGACGACGAGAATGGCCAGCAGCATCACGACCCGCACGACTAGCGCTCCGGCTTGATGGAAACGGCGCGAAGGAACTCCTTGTCCTGCAGCGTCAGCTCGGTGGAGAAGCCGCGGCCCTTGGCGCCGGCGAAGAAGATGCCGGTGTCGGCGCCGCGCTTGAGGATCTCCTGCACCGCGTCGCGCGCGGCGTCCGTCGCCGCCAGCGATGCCTCGATCGTCTGCACGAGCCGCTTGAGCAGCGCGTCGACGTGACGTTCCTTCGCCATGCGCTTACGGTAACATAGCGCGCGTGCGCGCGTCCTGGACCGCCGTGTCGTCGTCCGTGCGCTTCACGCACGGCCGGCTGGCCTTGCGCGAGGACGCGTGGCGGCTGCCCGACGGCCGCGAGAAGACATACCCCGTGCTCGTGGTCGGCGTCTCCGTCGGCGTGATCCCGTTCGTCGACGACGACCACGTGCTGCTGGTCGGTCAGTTCCGTCACCTGCTGCGCGCGGTGTCGTGGGAGCTGCCCGGCGGCGGGGCGCTGCCCGGCGAGGATCCGGCCGCCGCCGCGCAGCGGGAGCTCCGCGAGGAGGGCGGCTACCGGGCAGCGGAGCTCACCTTCCTGACGCGATTTCATCCCTCGAACGCCTACCTGGACGAGGTCGGCTACTGCTACGCCGCGCGGGGGCTGTCGCCCGATCCGCTGACGGCAGACGACGACGAGTTCATCGAGCGCAAGATCGTTCCGCTCGTGGACGCCGTCCGGATGGCGCTCGACGGCGAGATCACCGAGTCCTTCTCGAAGGTGGCGCTGCTGCAGTACGCGCTCGCGACGCGGCGCTGAACGCGTCTACCCGACCTGGGCACGCCGGACCCCTGTCGTGCGCGCCGGTGCCGCGCAAGCTGGCGTCAGACGTTGCGTCGCGCGAATGGCACGCCTTGCGCACCGTCGCCTCGACAGGAGGACCTGGCATGCTGTGGACGATCTTCGTCATCCTGCTCGTGCTGTGGCTGCTCGGCATGGTCAGCTCGTACACGCTCGGCGGCTTCATTCACATCCTGCTCGTCATCGCGATCGCGGTGGTGCTGATCCGCGTGATCCAGGGACGACGGCCCGTCTGACCGCCGCCGCCGGCACGCGTCCGCCCTCGGTCGACGCGGATGGCGTGCTGGTGTGCGGTCAGTACGTCGCGCGCCCCCCCGACAGATCATAGACGGCGCCCGTCGAGAAGGAGCACTCGTCGGACGCCAGCCAGGCGACGAGCGCCGCCACCTCCTCCGGCCGGCCGACACGTCCCATCGGGATCTTGGCGACGAGCATGTCGACCGTGGACTTCTCCATTTGCTGCAGCAGCTCCGTCCCGATCACGGCCGGCGCCACCGCGTTGACGAGGATGCCGTCGGTCGCGACTTCCTTGGCGAGCGCCTTGGTGAGGCCGATCACGCCGGCCTTGGCCGTGGAGTACGGGACCAGCGTCGGATTGCCTTCCTTGCCGGCGATGGACGCGATGTTCACGATGCGGCCACGTCGACGCGGTCGCATCGCGGTCACGGCGGCGCGGCAGACCAGGAACACGCCGGTGAGGTCGATGGCGATGACCTCATGCCAGTCCTCGTCGGTGAGCTGCCACGTCGGAAACGACCGGCCGGTGATGCCGGCGTTGTTGACGACGACGTCGAGGCCGCCGTGCCAGTCGTGCGCGGTGGCGACCGCCGCGTTGACCTCCGCCGTCTTGGTGACATCGGCCACGATGGCGCGGGCGGCCGGGCCGAGACGCTTGGCCGCGCCGTCCACGAGCGCTGCGTCCCGATCGACCATCGCGACGCGCGCGCCGTCGCGCAGCAGCCGCTCGCTGACGGCCAGCCCGATGCCGCGCGCGGCGCCGGTGACCAGGGCCGTGCGTCCCTCGAGCCCGCTCATGCCGTGCTCGCGAGCGCCTGCGCCAGATCGTCGATCAGATCGTCCGGGTGCTCGAGACCGATCGAGACGCGAAGCAAATTGTCCGGCGTCGACGTGCCCGGGCCCTCGATCGACGCGCGGTGCTCGATGAGGCTCTCCGTGCCGCCGAAGCTCGTGGCGCGAGTGAACACGGCGAGCTTGGCCGCCACCGCCATGGCCGCGTCGGCGCCGCCGCGCACCTGCACGGACAGCATGCCGCCGAACATCGCCATCTGGCGCCGGGCCACCTCGTGCCCCGGATGTGACGGCAGACCGGGATAGTGCACGCACTCGACGCGCGGATGCGTGGCGAGGAACTGCGCAACGCGGAGCGCGTGCTCCGACTGTGCGCGCACACGATACGGCAGCGTGCGGATGCCGCGGAGCACGAGCCAGCAGTCGAACGGCGACGGCACGGCGCCGCCGGCCGTCTGCAGCGTGCGCAGCCGGTCGAGCAGCGGGCCGCGCTCGCGCGCGACCACGGCGCCGCCGAGCACGTCGCTGTGGCCGCCGAGGTACTTCGTGCTCGCGTGGACGACGAGGTCGGCGCCGTGCTTGAACGGCGACTGCAGCACCGGCGTTGCCGTCGTGTTGTCGACCACGAACCGCGCGCCGGCCGCCCGGGCCATGGCGCCCAGCCCGGCCAGGTCGCTCACCTTCCACAGCGGGTTCGAGGGCGACTCCGCCCACAGCAGCCGGGTGTTCGGCCGGAACGCGCGCTCCACGGCCGTGAGATCGGTCATGTCGACGAAGCTGGTCTGAAGCCCCCAGCCCGCGTAGACCTCGCGCAGCAGCTTCCCCGTGCCGTAGTACGCGTCGGTCGGGGCGACGACGTGGTCGCCCGGCGCCAGTGACTGGAAGACCGCCGACGTCGCCGCCGAGGCGGACGCGAATGCCACCGCGCCCGCGCCGCCCTCGAGCGCGGTGAGCGAGGCCTCGAGAGCTGTGCGATTCGGCGAGCTGCTCCGCGTGTAGATGTGGCCGTGCGGGAACGAGCCGTCGGGCTCGCGCTCGAACGTCGTGGACGGATGAATGGCGGGCGCCACGGCGCCGGTGGCGGCGTCCACCGACGCGCCCGCGTGAACCGCGACGGTCTCGATCCTCATGACCCCGCTCCTTGCAGCACGACGGCATCCTCGGGCGCCCACGTGAGCGCCACCGGAGTCTTTCGCGGAAAGCCCGCGGCCTGCGCGTGGGGGACATCCACCCAGAAGGCGCGCCCGTGGACGGTGACTTCCAGGCGGACGGTGGCGCCGAGGAACGTCACGACCTCGACCACACCGTCGACGCGATTGCGCCCGTTGAGCGGCGTCGTGGCCGCCAGCAGGGCGAGCTTCTCGGGACGCACGGCCAGCGTCACGTCCGAGCCGTCCGTCACGCCGTCGAGCACGGCGCGCAGCCGGCGTCCGTCCCAGTCGACGACGCCGTGTGCCGCGGACACGACGCGGCACGGCACCAGGTTCGAGACGCCGATGAAGTCGGCGACGAATCCCGTGCGCGGCCGACCGTAGACGTCCTCGGGGCGGCCGAGCTGCTCGATGCGGCCACCGCGCATAACGGCCAGGCGGTCGGCGAGCGACAGCGCCTCCTCCTGATCGTGCGTGACGTAGAGCGTGGTCACGCCGAGATCCTGCTGGATCTTGCGGATCTCGGCCCGCAGGCGCAGCCGGATCTTGGCGTCGAGCGCGGACAGCGGCTCGTCGAGCAGAAGGATTCCGGGCCGCCGGGCCAGCGCGCGCGCCAGCGCCACGCGCTGCTGCTGGCCGCCCGACAGCTGATTGGCGTAGCGCGTCTCCAGCCCCTCCAGGTGCGTCAGCGTGACCAGCTCGGCCACGCGCTGCCGGATGGTGGCGGTGGACCAGCGCGCCACCCGCAGTCCGAACGCGATGTTGTCGGCGACGGTCATCGTCGGGAACAGCGCGTACGACTGGAACACGATGCCGACGCCGCGCCGGCTCGGCGGGACGTCGTTGACCACGCGGTCGTCGAACCGCACCTCGCCCGCGTCCGGTCGCTCGAAGCCGGCGATGAGACGCAGCGTCGTCGTCTTGCCGCAGCCGGAGCCGCCCACCAGCGCGACGAGCTCCCCCGGCTCGATGTCCAGGGAAAGCTCGTCGACGGCGGTGTGGGCGCCGAAACGCTTGCTGACGCCGCGCAGCGCGATGCGCATGCTTACCTCGAGTACTTCTCCAGCCAGCGCTTCACGAGACGGTCCTTGTAGGCGGGATCGCCGGCCTTCACGAAGTCGAGATCGATGAGCTTCAGCTCGGTGAGCTTGGGGCCGCTCACCGCGACGTCGCTGCGCGTGATCCCGGTGCCACGCCACTCCGCGTACGACCCCATCGCGCTCTTCGAGACGGCCCAGTCCAGGAATCGCCTGGCGTTCTGCGGATTCTTGGCGCCCTTCACGAGGCCGTTGCTCTCGAACGTCCACGCCACCCCGTCCGTCGGATAGATCACGTCGATGGGCGCCCCCTGCTTTCGGGCGACCTCGACTTCATACGCGAGCGCGATGCCGATCGGGGTCTCGCCCGACGCCGCCATGCGGCCCGGCGCCCCGCCCGACTTCGTCACCTGCGAGAGGTTCTTGTCCAGCGCGTCGTAGTACGCCCACATCTTGTCCTCGCCGAGCCGCGCCGCATGGCTCGCCAGCAGCAGATACGCCGTCCCCGAGGTCGACGGGTTCGACATGACGATGTTGCCCTTGTACCTGGGATCGAGGAGATCGGCCCACGAGCGCGGCGGCGGCAGCTTCAGCTCGGCGATCTTCTTCTGGTTCACCGCGAAGGCGACGGTGAGCAGCGTCACGCCCTGCCACATGTTGTCCGGGTGCTTGAAGCGGGCCGGGATGCTCGCCGCCTCCTTGGCGTCATACGGCTCGAGCAGGCCCTTGGTGGCCGCGCCCGTCATGTAGTCGTTGAAGACGCCCCAGACGACGTCGGCCTGCGGGTTCGCCTTCTCCGCCTCGAGGCGCGCGATGATCGGCCCCGTCGAGCCGCGGATGTACGAGGCCTTGGCGGCGAGGTCCGGCAGGTCCTTTTTGAACTGCTCCCAGAACGTCTTCAGCTCGTTCTCCTCGTACGCCGTGTAGATGACGAGACGGTCCTCGGCGCTGTCGGCGGAACGCAGCGACAGCGGCGCGAGGAGCGCGACCGCGAGCAGCATGGCGAGCCATCGGCGCATCTCGATCTCCTTTCTACGACTTGAGAATGGCCACACGGTCGCCGCCGACGAGGGCCCGCAGCAACAGCACGGCGCCGACGACGATGGCGAGGATGATGGTGCCGAGCGCGCAGGCCACGCCGGGATAGCCGTTTTCGACCTGGGCCAGGATGGCCACCGATCCGAGGTTGAAGCCCGGATAGATCAGGAAGATCACGGCGCTGACGGTGACCATGCCGTTCACGAAGAAGTAGACGAAGACGGAGAACGCGGTGCCCGTCAGCAGCGGCAGCACGACGCGCGTGAAGGTGCGGATCGTTCCGGCGCCCAGGCTCACCGCCGCCTCCTCGATGGCCGGATCGAGCTGCTTGAGCGTGTTGATGGCGGCCAGCACCGCCACCGGAAACTTCCAGAAGACGACCGATGCGACGAGGATCCAGACGGTGCCGGTGAGCAGCACCGGCGGCACGTTGAAGGCCAGGATGTACCCGACGCCCACCACCGTCCCCGGCAACGCCGCCGGCAGCAGCGAGAGCATCTCGATGAGCCGTCCGCCCGGCGGTCGCCGGCGCTCGATCACGTACGCGGTGAGGAGCGCCAGGACGGTGCCGGCCACGCCGGCCGCGAACGCCAGCTTGACGCTGTTCCAGATGGGCCACGCACCTTCCGCCGTGGAGTCGAATCGATAGTGCGCGAGGGACAGTGACCAGTCGGTACCCCACAGCCGCACGAGCGAGCCGAGCGGGATCAGCGCGTAGATCAGCGCGATCGACAGCGCGATGCCGCCCGACAGCCCGAAGAGGGTCGCCCGGATGGCCGGCGGCGTCGGCCGCAGCGCCGTGCGCGCGGCGGCCGACACGGTCACATACGAGCGCCGGCCGACGACGTACGTGTTGGCCGCGTAGGCGATGAGGCAGGGCACCAGCAGCACCACGCTCATCACCGCCGCCGCCGGAAAGTCGTTCAGCCCGATGACCTGCGCGTAGATCTCGGTGGCGAGAACGTTGTAGCGACCGCCGATGAGGATCGGGTTGCCGAAGTCGGTCATGCACAGGATGAAGACGATCAGAGCCGCCGAGGCCAGCCCGGGGCGCGCCAGCGCCAGCGTCACCCGCGACAGCGTGGTCAGAACGCCGGCCCCGAGATTCTCGGCCGCTTCCTCGAGGCTGGCGTCGATGTTTCCCAGCACGTTGGCAAGCAGGATGTACGCCTGCGGCAGGAACGTGAAGACCTGGGCGATGACGATGCCGTGGAAGCCGTAGATCGACCAGTCGAGGCCGAGCGCGCGCGTCACCACGCCGTTGCGTCCGAGCAGGAGCACGAACGCGAGCGAGACGAGGAACGGCGGCGAGATCAGCGGCAGCAGGCTCATCAGCGAGAGAAAGCGCTTGCCCGGCACCGTCGTGCGCGTCACCGCGTACGCGAGGATCAGCGCCACGCCGACGGTGATCACCGTCGACACGGCGGAGACGGCCAGGCTGTTCAGCAGGATGCGGAAGAGCCGCCAGGTGTTGAAGAACGCCGCGTACTGAGCCAGGCCGGCGCCGGTTGGCGTGACGAAGCTCAGCGCCAGCACGCGCGCCACCGGCCACACGACGAACACCACGAGCAGCGCCAGGACGCTGACCGCGGTGGCGGTGACGGCGAGATCCGCCCGCGCCAGCCGCGGTAGCGGCGGGGCCGGCGCGCGGGCGACCGTCGCCATCGACTCAGCCGGCCGTGAAGCCGCCGTCGACGACCAGCTCGGCGCCGGTCATGAACGAGGACTCGTCACTGGCCAGGAACAGCGCGACGTAGGCGATTTCGCGCGGCTTCGCGATGCGGCCGAGCGGAATGCCCGTCTCGAACTCCTTGCGAATGGCGTCCGTGAGATAGGGCGCCTGGAGCGGCGTGTCCACGATGCCGGGATGGATGACGTTGCAGCGGATGTTGTCCTTGGCGAACTGAATGGCGAGCGACTTGGTGAGCGAGATGAGCGCCCCCTTGGCCGCCGTGTACGCGTCCTGCGCGCGGGTGAAGCCGGCGAGGGCCGAGACGGAACCCATCATGATGATGGAGCCACCGCCGGCGCGGCGCAGGTGCGGGATCCCGTGCTTGGTCACCCAGAATACCGACTTCAGGTTGATGGCCATGACGCGATCCCACCACTTCTCGTCGGTCTCGAGGACCGACCGGTCGCGGTCCTTCCACAGCACGCCGGCGTTGTTGTAGAGGACGTGGAGGCCGCCGAACCGGCCGACCCCCTCACCGATCATCCGCTCGACGTCGGTTTCGATGGCCACGTCGCCGGCGACCGCGATCGCCTGCCCGCCGGCCGCCGCCACGAGCTTCACCGTCTCGGCCGCGGCCGCCGCGTCGATGTCGGCCACCACGATGCGAGCGCCCTCCTCGGCGAAGAGCATCGCCGCTTCGCGGCCCATGCCGGCGCCGGCGCCGGTGATGAACGCGACCTTGCCGTGCAGCCGGCTACCGGTCGTGCTCATCGCGCACCGTCATATCGCATCCTTATATGGTCGTCCGCCCGCCATGGATGGTCGCTCAGATCCGCTCGAAGTACCGGCCGAGCTCCCAGTCCGTCACCGCCTGGTCGAACGCCTGCTGCTCGAGCCGGGCCGCGTGAAGGTAGTGGGCCACGACACGGTCGCCGAAGGCGGCGCGCGCGACCGTCGAGCGCTCCAGCTCGCCAATGGCCTCGCGGAGCGTCTTCGGGACCTGCGGCAGCGCCGCATCCTCGTACGCGTTGCCGTGGTACGCCGGCGGCGCCTCGAGCTTGCTCTGCACGCCGTGCAACCCGGCCGCGATCGTCGCCGCGAACGCGAGGTAGGGATTGGCGTCGGCGCCGGGGATACGGTTCTCCACGCGCAGCGACGCGCCATCCCCACAGAGACGGAACCCGCACGTGCGATTGTCCCAGCCGGCCACGATGCGCGTGGGCGCGAAGGAGCCCGACTGGTAGCGCTTGTATGAGTTCACCCCCGGCGCGTAGAAATACGCGAGCTCGCGCGCCATCCCGAGCTGTCCCGCGAGCCACTGGCCGAACAGCGGCGGCCAGTCCTCGGGACCGTGGCCGCGCCCGCGGCTGCGGGTGCGCGTCGGAGCGAAGAGCGCGGCGACGCCGGCACCGTCCCACAGCGAGGAGTGGAGATGGAACGACGATCCGGCGGCGCCCATGTCGTACTTCGCCATGAACGTCAGCGAGCAGCCCTGCAGGTGCGCGATCTCCTTCGCGCCGTGCTTGTACAGCGCCGTGCGATCCGCCATCTCGAGCGCCTCGGCGTAGACGAGGTTGATCTCCTCCTGACCGCGGCCCCACTCGCCTTTCGACGTCTCGACCGGCACGTCGGCCGCCTCCATCCCGTTGCGGATGGCGCGCACGAGCGGCTCTTCCTTCGTCGTCTGCAGGATGTGGTAGTCCTCCAGATAGTCGGAGACCGGCGTCAGCGCGTGGTACCGCTTGGCGCGCGCCTGTTCGAACGTCTCGCGGAAGCAGTACAGCTCCAGCTCCGCCGCCGTCTTGACGACGTAGCCGTGGGCCGCCGCGCGCTCGATCTGCCGCTTCAGCACCCAGCGCGGCGCCTCCTCGATCGGCTCGCCGTCCTCGCTGTAGACGTCGCAGAACACGAGGGCGGTCTTTGGCAGCCACGGCAGCACGCGCAGGGTCCCGAGGTCGGGTACGAGCTTCATGTCGCCGTACCCGCGCTCCCAGGACGTCAGCTTGAACCCGGGCAGCGGCTCCATCTCCATGTCGACGGTGAACAGATAGACGCAGGCGTGCACGCCGTCGTCGAGCACGTGGTCCACGAAGTGGCGCCCGACGATCCGCTTGCCCAGCAAACGACCATAGCCGTCCGGCACCACGGTGAGCACGGTGTCGATGTCGCCGCTGCGGACGTGAGATTCGAGACTCCGGGCGTCGAGGCGACCGGGCATGCCGCGGATAGTAGCGCATGCCGCGGCCGTGTGTCATCCTGCACGCCGTGCCGTCTGCCGCGCGCCGCACGATCGTGGCGTGGACGCTCTACGACTTCGCGAACTCCGCCTTCGCGGCCATCGTGCTCGCCACCGTCTATCCCGCCTATTACGCGAACGCCGTGGTCGGCAATGCGAGCGGCCGCGGCGACGTGTGGTGGGGCAGCGCGGTATCGACGGCGATGATCATCGGCGCGCTGACGTCGCCCGCGCTCGGCGGCATCGCCGACCACGCCGGCACGCGTCGGCCATTCTTCGTGGGCTTCAGCGCCGCGTGCATCGCGGCCACCGCGCTCATGGCGACCGTCGGACCCGGCGCCGTCGTGTGGGGCTTCACACTGGCCGTGCTCGGCATCGTGACCTACGAGGCCGCCATCGTCTACTACAACGCCTACCTGCCGCGCATCGCGCCGCCCGAGAAGCTCGGGCGCGTGTCGGCGGCCGGCTTTGCCGTGGGCTACGCCGGCTCGCTCGTCGCGTTCGCCGTCGCCTACCCGTTCGCGGCGGCCCGCGCCTACTGGGGCTGCTTCGTGGCCGCCGCCGCGCTCTTCGCCGTCTTCGCGGTGCCGTCGTTCGTCGTGCTGCCCGCCGACGCCCGGCAGCGGGTGCGGCTGGCGACGGCGGCGGCGCGCGGGCTGCAGCAGACGCGCGTCACGCTGCGCGAGATCCTGCGAGCCCCGGAGCGTCGCGAGATGCGGCGATTCCTGGCCTCGTACCTCGTCTACGAGGACGGCGTCAACACCGTGGTCACCTTCGCCGGCGTGTTCGCGGCCAAGACGCTCGGCTTCAGCTTCACCGAGATCATCGTGCTCTTCATGGTCGTGCAACTCGCCGCCCTGGCGGGATCGGCGGCGTGGGCGGCGCCGACAGACCGGCGTGGGCCGCGCTTCGTGGTGCGGGTCACGCTCGTGCAATGGGCGCTCGTCACCGTGGCCGCCTTCT
>DATAOC010000091.1:0-21710 GCA_036265915.1 Candidatus Methylomirabilota bacterium
CTACGTGACCGAGGACGTCGCGCTCGGGCTGCCGTTGCTCGAGTCGGCGGCGCGGACGGTGTCGACGGCGTCGCCCACCGTGTCCGGCCTGCTCGGCGTGTTCGGCACGCTGCTCGGCACCACGCTCGCCGGCCGCGGGCGTGATCTCGATCATCTCGGGCTCGGTGAGCTGACGCTGCGCGAGGTGCGCGAGCTGTTCCACTCCGGGTGGGCGTCGCCGACATGGCGCAAGCTGCTCCGATGACGCCGGCCGGCTATATCCACATCCGCCCCGAGACGCTCGTCGGCGTGCAGAAGGCGGTGGAGGCGGCGATGGGACCGGCCGCCGCCGAGTGTCTGGCCGCGGGCGGACGCGCGGGTGGCGCGCGCGCCACCGCGGGCGCGGCCGGCGACGCCACGGCGCGCGTGCGGCGGCTGCTCGTGCAGGGGGCCGAGATCGGCTGGGGGCAGTTCACCCTCGAGCGCCTCACGCCGAGCGCGCTGGTCGTCAGCGTGACGGGCTCGCCGTTCGCGCGCGCGTATGGCGGCGCCACCGCGCCCGTGTGCCACCTCACGCGCGGCGTGCTCGAGGCGCTCGCGACAGCCGTGCTGGACCGGCCACGGTCGGTGAGCGAGACGGCGTGCGCGGCCATGGGCGCCGCCCGCTGCCGCTTCGAGACGACCGCGGCGTGACGGCGGCGGCTCTCGTGCACGTGGTCGTCTCCGGCCTGGCCACCGGCTCGATCTACGCGCTCATGGCCCTGTCCCTGGTGATCATCTACAACGCCACGCGCACGCTGAACTTCGCGCAGGGCGAGATGCTGATGGCCTCGACGTTCGTGGCGTGGGCGGCGCAGCGCGCGCTCGGTCTGCCCGTCGGCGTGACGCTCGTCGTCGCCATCGTCGCGGCCGGGCTGCTCGGCTGGCTGGTGGAGCGCCTCGTCATCCGCCGCGCGATCGGCGCCACGCACTGGGACGTGCTCATCATCACGCTCGGCCTCTCGCTCGTGCTGCGCGCCGCTGCCGGGCTCGCCTTCACGCACGACGAGTTTCCGTTCCCCTCGTTGTTCGACAGCCGGCCCGTGGCGCTCGGCCCCGTGCGCGTGGCGCCCATCTCGGTCGGAATCATCGCCGCCTCGCTCGTGCTGATGGCGGCCCTCTACGCGCTGTTCACGTGGACGCGGCTCGGGCGCGCGATGCGCGCGGTGGCGCAGAACCAGCGCGCCGCGCGGCTCATGGGCATCAGCGTGGAGGGCGTCTACTCGCGCGCGTGGGTGCTGGCGGCCATGGTCGGCGCGGCGGCGGGGGTGCTGGTGGCGCCGGTGGTGTTCCTGTCCTCGAAGATGGGCCTCATCGTCGTCAACGGGTTCACGGCCGCCGTCATCGGCGGCTTCGGGTCCATGCCGGGCGCGGTGCTCGGCGGCATGCTGCTCGGCGTGCTCGAGAACCTGGCGCCGCTCTACTTGCCGTCCGGCATCCGCTACTCGGTGCCGTTTCTCGTGCTCATCGCGATCCTTCTCGTGCGACCGGCGGGTTTGCTGGGACGCATCGAGGCGAGGAAGGTGTGACGCCGCGCCGGGCGCTGCTCACCGCGTGCGGACTGCTGCTGGTCGGCGCGTGGCCGTGGCTGGCGCCGCGCTATTTCGTGTTCCTGGCCAGCGTGATCCTCGTGAACGCCGTCGTGGCCATCGGCCTGAATCTGCTTTCCGGCTACACCAACCAGCTGTCGTTCGGCCACGCCGGCTTTCTCGCCGTCGGCGCCTACACGGCGGCCGTGCTCACGCTCCGCGCGCCCGGGCTGCCGGTGCCGATCACGCTGGTCGTCGCCGGACTGCTCACGGCGGCGGTGGGCCTCGCCTTCGGCGTGCCCTGCGTGCGCCTCGGCGGGCTGTACCTCACCATGGCGACGCTCGCCTTCGGCCTCGTCGTCACCGAGGTGATCCTCAACCTCGACGCGCTGACCAACGGCGCGGACGGCCTGCGCGTGCCGGCCGCGCGCCTCGGGACGGCCGCGCTGTCGACCGACGCCGCGCGGTACTACCTCACGGCGACCGTCGCCGCGCTCATGGTCGCGGGGGCGGTGAACCTGGTCCGCACGCGCACGGGGCGGGCCTTCCTCGCCATCCGCGAGAGCGAGATCGCGGCCGAGGCGAGCGGGGTGCCGGTGCGCGCGTACAAGACGCTCGCCTTCGGACTGTCGGCCTTCTACACGGGCGTGGCCGGCGCGCTGTTCGCCTTCGTCGTCGGCTTCCTGTCCCCCGACGCCTTCGACCTGTTCCTGTCCGTCGACTTCGTGGTGATGATCATCGTGGGCGGGCTCGGCTCGGTGCCGGGCTCCATCGTCGGTGCCGCCGTCGTGACCCTGCTCTACGACGGCCTGGCCGCCTTTCAGAACTACCGGCCGCTGATCTTCGGGACCATTCTCATCGCGGGCATGCTGTTCATGCCGGGCGGCGTGAGCCGCGCGGTGAGCCGGGCCGTCGGCCGATGAAGGAGACCGTCATGCGCGTCGTCGCGAGCATCCTCGTGGTCGTCCTGGCCCTGGCCGCAGCACCGGCCGTGGCCCAGCAAGGCGTGAGCGACACCGAGATCGTTCTCGGCTGCTCGAACTCGTTTTCCGGACCGCTCGCGTACACCGGCGAGCAGGCCACCCGCTTCGGCGTCGACCTCTACTTCAAGGCGCTCAACGACGCGGGCGGCATCAGTGGCCGCAAGGTGCGCACGGTGTACTACGACGACGGCTACAAGCCCCAGGAAGCCGTGGCCAACACGCGCAAGCTCGTGGAGCAGGACAAGATCTTCGCGGTCATCGCGCCGCAGGGCACGCCGCCTGTGATGGCCACCCTCGAGTACCTCGAGGAGAATCGCGTGCCCCTGCTCTTTCCGTTCCAGGGCTCGCCCGTCATCCGCGGCAAGAAGTACGTCTTCAGCGGCATGACGCTCTACGACCGGCAGTCCCGCATGATGATCGACTACCTCGTGGGCCAGCGGAAGCTCACGACCTTCGGCGCGCTCTACCAGGACGACGACTACGGCAAGACGTTCATCTCGGCCTTCGAGAAGGACCTCGCGCGGCACAATCTCAGGCTCGCCGCCACGGAGCCCGTCAAGCGCGGGGTGACCGACGTCAGCGCGCAGATGGCGAAGCTGCGCGCGGCGGCTCCGCAGGCCGTCTTCCTCGTGCTGACGCCGGCGGCGGGCGCGCAGGCGCTCAAGGAGCGGCAGAAGATCGGCTGGACCGACACGGTGATGGTGTCCTCGGGGCCGCTCACCGACGAGAAGTATCTGGCGCTGGCCGGGGATGCCGCCGAGGGTGTGGAGGGGCTGTCGCTGTGGCCGGATCCGCTCACCTCGGAGCTGCCCGGGATGAAGACGTACCGGGCTGCCATGCAGAAGTACTTCAGTGGCAACGAGCCCAACCGCTACTCGCTGTCGGGTTACTTCGCCGCGATGCTCTTCACCGAGGGCGCGCGGCGAGCCGGCAAGAGCCTCACACGCGAGACGCTCATCGCGTCGCTGGAGGGGATCAGCGGCTTTCAGAGCGGCATCCTGCCGCCGGTGACGATCGGGGCCGATCACGAGACCCAGCGGCAAGGCTTCTGGGTGAAGGTCGAGAAGGGACGCTTCAAGCCGCTGACCGACTGGCTCAAGTCCGACTAGGATGGCGCGGCTCGGCGTCGAGGACGTCTCCATCGCCTTCGGCGGCCTGGCCGCGCTCAGCGGCGTCAGCTTCGAGGCGGCCGACGGCGAGATCCTTGCGCTCATCGGGCCCAACGGCGCCGGCAAGTCGACGGTCTTCAACGTGGTCACCGGCCTCTACCGCGCGTCCTCGGGCCGCGTGACCTTCGACGACGCGGAGCTGACGGCACTGTCGCCGCACGCGATCGCGCGCCGGGGAGTGGCGCGCACCTTCCAGAACACCGAGGTGTTCAGGCCGCTCAGCGCGCTCGATAACGTCCTGATCGGACAGCACGCGCGCCTGCGCGGCGGTGTCCTGCCGGCCATGCTCGGCCTGCCCGGTGTGCGGCGCGAGGAGCGGGCCGCGCGGCAGCGCGCGCGGGCCCTGCTCGAGCGTTTGGGGCTCGCGGACGTCGCGGACGTCGAGGCGGGTGGCCTGCCGCTCGGTCGACAGAAGCGTCTGGAGATGGCGCGAGCGCTGGCCGCCGAGCCGCGCTGCCTGCTGCTCGACGAGCCGGCGGGCGGCCTCAACCCGACCGAGACCCACGCGCTGATGGACGTCATCGTCCGCCTCCGCGACGAGCTGCACCTCACCATCGTCCTCGTCGAGCACGACATGGACCTCGTCATGTCGATCTCCGACCGCGTCGTGGTGCTCGATTACGGGCGCAAGATCGCCGAGGGCAAGCCGCGCGAGATCGCCGCCGACCCGGCCGTCATCGAGGCCTATCTCGGCCGCGCGGACGACTGATGCTGGAGGTCGTCGACCTGAGCGTCTCCTACGGCCAGCGCCGTGCCCTCGACGGCGTCTCGCTGACGGTGGCGGAAGGCGAGATCGTGGCGCTGCTCGGCGCCAACGGCAGCGGCAAGTCCACCGCGCTGCGCACCATCTCCGGCCTCGTGCGGGCGCGGCGCGGGCGCATCCTCTATCGCGGCCAGGACATCGCGCGCCTCAGCGCGCACGCCATCGTGGTCGCCGGCATCGGCCACGTGCCGGAGGGCCGCGAGATCTTCGCCGACTTCACCGTCCGCGAGAACCTGCTGGTGGGCGCCCACACCGTGCCGCACGCCGAGGTGGAGGCGCGGCTGCGCGCGGCGTGGGACCTGTTCCCGGTGCTGCGCGAGCGCGATGCGCAGCGCGCCGGCACGCTGTCCGGCGGCGAGCAGCAGATGCTGGCCATCGCGCGCGCGCTGATGAGCCGGCCGGCGCTGCTCCTGCTCGACGAGCCGTCCCTCGGCCTGGCGCCGCGCCTCACCCGCGAGATCTTCCGCGTGGTGCAGCAGGTCAATCGCAGCGGGGTGACCGTGCTCCTGGTCGAGCAGAACGCGCGCCAGGCGCTGGCCATTGCCAGCCGTGGCTACGTGCTGGAGACGGGGCGGGTGGCGGTCGCCGGGCCGGCGTCGAGCCTGGCGCAGGATGCGCGCATCCGCGCCGCCTATCTGGGGCTCGCGGATCGGAAGGCTCCGTGCTGACGGGGCTCATCGTTTACGATCATGGCAAGGCCACGCATGGCCGGGCAGCGGGACGCCAGGACAGGGGGGCGAACCGTGGAGGACAAGCTCGACGAGCGCGCGGAGCTGGAGCTGAAGTTTCGCCAGGAGTGGGCGGCGGAAGCCAAGGCGGAGCGCGAGCTGCGCGAGAAGATCCTGAAGGGCTTCTACGCGGTGATGGGCGTCATCGTGCTCTTCATCATGCTGCTGTTCTTGTTCTGACGCGTCGGAGCCGCTGATGCTGCAGCCCGAGCTCGAGGCGCTGGACCGCGAGCGGCTGCGGGCCCTGCAGCTCGAGCGCATGCGCGCGACCCTCGCGCGCATCGCCGGCAACGCCGCCTGGGCCGAGCGCCTGGGCGGCGCCCACGCGCCGGACATCCGCAGCCCCGAAGACTGGTTGCGCCTGCCGTTCCTGACCAAGGACGACCTGCGCGACGCCTATCCGTTCGGGCTGGCGTGCGGCGCCGGCTATCGGCGGATTCACATGTCGAGCGGAACGACCGGCAACCCGGTCCTGAACCCGTTCACCGCCGCCGACATCGCGCAGTGGGGCGAGGTCATGGCGCGCTGCTACGTGGCGGCCGGCGTGAGCCGTGACGATGTGATCCATATCACCCCGTCGTTCGGGCTCTTCACCGGCGGCTTCGGCTTTCACTACGGCGCCGAGCGGCTCGGGGCCATGGTGATCCCCGTCGGCGCCGGGCGCACGTCGCTGCAGCTCCGTCTCATGCGGGATCTCCGAGCCACCGTGCTCACGGCCATCGCCACCTATCCGCTGCGCCTGCTGGAGGTCGCGCGCGAGGAGCGCTTCGATCTCGCGACGCTGTCGCTGCGCGTGGGCATGCTCGGCTCGGAGATGTGGTCGGACGAGCTGCGGACGCGGATCGAGCGCGAGCTCGGCATCACGACCTTCGACATCATCGGGATGACGGAGACGGGCGGCCCGGGACTCGGCATCGACTGCGCGGCGCGCGACGGGATCCACGTGTGGGAGGATCACTATGCGGTCGAGATCGTCGACCCCGTGACCGGCTCGCCGACGCCGGACGGCGTCGAGGGCGAGCTGGTCGTCTCCACCCTGACCCGCGAAGGCCTCCCGCTCATCCGCTATCGCACGCGCGACCTCACGCGCGTCGTCTCGCGCGCGCGCTGCGCGTGCGGCCGGACGTCGCTCCGGCTCGACCGGCTGCGCGGTCGCACCGACGACATGGTCATCTACAAGGGCGTGAACTTCTACCCGAGCCAGGTGGAGCGCCTGGTGCTCGCGCACGCCGGCGTCGGCCCGGAGTACCAGGTGGTGCTCGACGCCGAGGGCGGGGGCGAGCGCATGACCGTGCTGCTGGAGTGCGAGGCGGGCTCCGACTCGTCGGTCGCCGCGCGCATCCGGCGCGCGCTGCACGACGCGCTGGCGCTGAGCCCGGAGCTGCAGCTGTGCGCACCGGGCACCATCGAGCGCCCACAAGGCAAGGCCGTGCGCGTGATCGATCGCCGCCCGCGCCGATGAGCGCGGCCCTCGAGGGCCTCACCGTGCTGTCGCTCGAGCAGGCCACGACGCTGCCGTTCCTCACGTACCGGCTCGCCTGCGACGGCGCGCGCGTCATCCGCGTGGAGCACCGCGAGCGGCCGGACCCCAATCGCTTCGTCGGCCGCGACCTGCTGGGCGAGCCGGACATGCGGGCGTACTTCCTGCCGAACAACTGCGGCAAGGAGGCGATCACGCTCAATCTCGGCGAGGCGGACGGGCGCGCGCTCCTGCGCGAGCTCGTCACACGGCTGTCCGTCGATGTCTTCGCCACGAACCAGCGCCCGCGCAGCTACGCGCGGCTCGGGATCGACGCCGAGACGCTGCGCGCGGCACGGCCCGAGCTGGTCTGGCTCGGCATCAGCGGCTTCGGCCCCACGCACGACGAGGCGGCCTACGATCCGATCCTCCAGGCGCGCGCGGGCTTCATGGCGCTCACCGGCGAGCCGGACGGCCCGCCGACGCCGTTCGGTCTCCCGATGGTGGACCTGGGCGCCGCCGAGCATGCTTACGGCGAGGTCATGAAGGCGCTCTACCGCCGGGCGCGTACCGGGCAGGGCAGCCGGATCGACGTGTCGATGTTCCGCAGCGCCGTGTCGTGGCTGGTGGCGCCGGTGCTGCTCGAGGCCGCCGGCGAGCCGGTAGTGCGCCGGGGCAGCCGGCATCAGTTCTTCGCGCCGGTGGGCGTGCACGCCACGCGCGACGGCCACGTCTACGTCGCCGTCGGCAACGATGCGCAGTGGCAAGCGCTCGCCGCGCTCTCCGCGTTTGCCGGCATCGCGCGCCCCGAGTACGCGCTCAATGCCGGTCGCATCGCGGACGTGGCGCGGCTGGACGCGGCGCTCGCGAGCCGCTTCGCGGCGCTGACGACCGCCCAGGCGCTGGCGCTCCTGCGTGAGGCCGGCGTGCCGATCGCGGCCGTCGCCGCACTGGCGGCCGTGACGGCCGATCCGCTCGTGATCCCCGACCTCGTCCGCGTGCGCGATCCGCGCAGCGGCCTCACCGTCGTGCTGCCGCCACCGCCCACCGGCGCCTCGCCGCCGCTGCGCTTTCCGCCGCGCCTCGGCGAGCACAACGACGTCGTCTACGGCGCCCTCGGCTACTCGGCGACCGAGCGGGCGGAGCTGCGACGCCGCGGCGTGATCTGAGTGACGCTCGCCGACCGCTACCTGCCGTCCTACGACGCGCGCATCCGGCACGCGCGCAACGTCGCCGCCTCCGCCCCGGCTGTGTGGCTGGCCCTCCACCGCGCCGATCTCGGTGACTCGGCGCTGATCCGGGCGTTGCTGACCATACGCGGGCTCCGGTCGCCGCGATCCAGGCGGCGGCTCACGCTCGCCTCGCTGGCGCGAGCCGGCTTCACGCCGCTGGCCGAGTGTCCGGGCCGCGCGCTCGCGCTCGGCCTCGTCGGAAAGTTCTGGACGCCGTCGGGGAGCCGGCTCGCGGTGGCGTCGGACGCCTTTCGTGACTTCGCGCGACCCGGATACGCCAAGGCCGTGTGGACGTTCGCCCTCGAGGAGCTCGGGCCGGACGTCACCCGCATCGTCACCGAGACCCGGGTTGCGTGCGTGGACGCCGACAGCCGCCGGCGCTTCCGGCTGTACTGGCTCGTCGTCCGGCCGTTCAGCGGGATGCTGCGTGGCGCGATGCTGCGCGCGGTGGCGCGCGAGGCGACGCGGTCACAGGTATAGTATCGGCTGATGCGCGACGCGTTTTACCTCACCGAGGAGCAGCGCATGATCCGCGACCTCGCGCGCACCATCGCGCGGGAGCGCATCGCCCCCCACGCCGCGCACTACGACGAGACGGAGACGTATCCCGAGAAGTCGATGCAGGCGATCATCGACTCGGGGCTCTTCGGCATCTGGGTGCCCGAGGAGTACGGCGGCAGCGCGCTCGGCTGCCTGGCGCTGTCGCTGGTGTCCGAGGAGATCGCGGCCGCGTGTGCGGCGACCGCCACACAGTTCCTCGACCAGCCGCTCGGCGGCCTGCCGATCCTGCTCGCCGGCACCGCAGAGCAGAAGAAGAAGTACCTGCCGCGGCTGGCGACCGGCGAGCTGCTGTCCGCGTACTCGCTGTCCGAGCCCGGCGCGGGCTCCGACGCGGCCGGCCTGCGGACGACCGCCGTGCGCCGCGGCGACCACTACGTGCTGAACGGCTCCAAGCAGTGGTGCACCAACGGTGACCACGCCGACGTCATCACGGTGTTCGCCACCGTCGATCCGGCCCGGCGCGCGAAGGGCGTGACCGCGTTCCTCGTGGACAAGGGGACGCCGGGGTTCACCGTCGGCAAGAAGGAGAAGAAGCTCGGCATCCGCGCCTCGCCCACGGTGGCGCTGCACTTCACCGACTGTGCGGTGCCCGTCGAGCAGCGTCTCGGCGCCGAGGGCGAGGGCTTCACGATCGCCATGAAGACGCTCGACATCACGCGGCCGGCCACGGGCTCGATGGCGGTCGGCATCGCGCAGGCCGCGCTCGACGCGGCCGTCGGCTACGCGCGCGAGCGGCAGCAGTTCGGCCAGCCGATCGCGGCCTTTCAGGGCATCCAGTTCATGCTGGCCGACATGGCCATGGCCGTGCACGGCGCCCGGCTCATGGTGCATCACAGCGCGCGCCAGGTGGACGCCGGCGCCACGGACACCACGCTCGAGGCGTCGATGGCGAAGTGCTTCGCGGCCGACGCCGCGATGAAGGTGACCATCGACGCCGTCCAGGTCTTCGGCGGCTACGGCTACACGCGGGAGTATCCCGTCGAGCGCTACATGCGCGACGCGAAGATCATGCAGATCTACGAGGGCACGAACCAGATCCAGCGCGTGATCGTCGCCAAGGAGCTGCTGGCGGATTGAGCGTGCGACGACCGGCGGCGTGGGCGGCCGGCGTGCTGCTGCTCGCGCTGCTCACCGCGCTCATCCCGGCCGGGCGCCGCCCGTTCTGGTCGTCGGACGAGGCACGCTTCGCGCTGCTCGCCCGGGATGTGCTGGACTCCGGGCGGTGGGTCGTCGCCCAGGTCCGCGGCGAGCCGTACCTGAACAAGCCGCAGCTGTTCTTCTGGACGGTGGCCGTGGTGTCGGCACCGCTCGGCCGCGTCAGCGAGCTCAGCGCCGCCATTCCCGCTGTCCTCGCGTCGGTGGCCAGCGTGGCGGGCGTCGTCGCCATCGGCCGGCTGCTCTGGGGCTGGCCGGCGGGTCTGCTCGCCGGGCTGATCCTGCTCACCACGCCGCTGCGCTTCGAGATGAGCCACCAGGTGCTGCCGGACGTCATGCTCGACGCCTGGCTCGTGTGGGCGCTCTACTGGTTCGTGCGCGCCGGGCGCGAGGGCTGGCCTCGCCGTCCGCTGCTGGCGTTCTACGGCTGCATCGCGGTGGGGCTGCTGTGCAAGGGGCCGCAGGCGCTGGCGGCTCTCGTCGGGGCCGCGGTCGCGGTCATGGCCACCGAGGGCCCGCGCCGACTTCGCGCGCTGCGTCCGCTCCTCGGCGCCGCGATCGTGCTCGCGCTCGCCGCGCTCGTGTGGCTGCTGCCGTATCAGCTCCGCTCGCACGGGGGCTTCGAGCACCGGGTGCTCACCGGCCACTACGTGACCTGGTATTTCCTCGGCTCGCTGCGCGGGCGGCTCGGCGCGCTCTCCGAGCCGCTCGTCGCCTTCATGCCGTGGACGCTGCTGCTCGCGGCGGCGCCGTGGTGGTGGCGCGCGGCGCCCGATACCGGGCGCAAGCGGCTGGCGATGTGGACGGCGACGCTGTGGCTGCTGTTCGCCCTGTCCGGGAACTACCGGTCGCGGTACATGCTGCCGGTCTTTCCCGGGCTCGCGCTGCTCACGGCCGACGTGCTCACCGCGCCGCTCGCGGGCGCCGCGCGCCGCGCGCGGCAGCTGGCCGTGCTTGCCTGCGCGACGCTGGTGCCGCTGGCCGCGTTCCTGACGCTGCTGCCGCTCCGCCGGCTGCTCGACAACGAGGACGTCGCGTACCTCCCGGTCGGACGCGTGGAGCAGGCGATCCTCATCGTGCTGGCCTGCGCCGGCGCGGCCGCGCTCGCGCGAAGCGCACGCGGCGACGTGGGCGGCGGCGCCGTCCGACTGGCGCTGGCGCTGACGGCGATCTTCGCGGTGATCGGCGTGACCTACCCGCGTCGCTACGCCGCGGCGTTCGACGTGCGGCCGCTGGCCGCGGCCGCGGCCGCCGCCGTGGCCCCCGACGGCGCGGTGATCGGGTATCCTGATCTGCGCTTGAGCTACGACGTCTATCTCCACCATCGCCGGGTCGCGGAGCTGCGCGACGAGGCGGCGGTGCGCGCCCGGCTGGCCGGGCCGCCTCGCGACGCCGTCATCATGACGGCGAGCCGGTGGCAGACGCTCGCACCCGACGCTCACCCGGGCTGGCGCGTGCTGGCCTCGACCACCGTCGGCGACCGCGCCATGGTCGCCGTGGGACGGAGGGCGCCATGATCGATCTCTCCGTGGTGCTGCCGGTGTTCAACGAGGTCGACAACGTGCCCGTGATCGCGGCCGAGGTGATGGCCGTCCTCGACGAGCTGCGCCTCGACGCCGAGGTCGTCTTCGTCGACGACGGCTCGACGGATGGCAGCACGGAGGCCATCCGCGCTGTCATGCTCAGCGACGCGCGCGTGCGGCTGGTGCGCCTGGACGCGAACAGCGGGCTGACCGCGGCCTTCGACGCCGGCTACGCCGCCGCGCGCGGGCGCATCGTGGTCACCATGGATGCGGATCTTCAGAGCGATCCGTCCGACATCCCGCGGCTGCTCGACGTCCTGCACGACGCTGACGCCGCGGTCGGCTGGCGCGCGCAGCGGCACGACGGCTGGCTCAAGCGCGTGTCGTCGCGGATCGGCAACGGCGTGCGCAATCGCATCACGGGCGACCACGTGCGCGACAGCGCCTGCAGCCTGCGCGCGATGCGCCGCGAGTGTCTCGGCGCGCTGCCGCCCTACAACGGCCTGCATCGCTTCGTTCCGACGCTGCTGCGCACGGCCGGGTTCCGCGTGGTGGAGGTGCCCGTGCACCACCGGGCCCGCCGCTTCGGTCGCTCGAAGTACGGCGTGCGCAACCGCGCGGCGCGCGGCTTCGTCGACCTGCTGGCGGTGACCTGGATGATGCGGCGGGCGCTCCACTACCAGGCGCGCGAGATCGAGGCGAACGTCCCCGCGGCCGGGCGCGACGCGCGATGAGACCACGGGCGGAGGTCATCGGCAGCCTGCTGCGCCCCGATGCATTGAAGGCGGCGCGCGCGCGGTTCGAGGCGGGGCTCCTCGACGCGGCGCAGTTCAAGCGCATCGAGGATGCCGCGGTCGACGAGGCCGTGCGCCGCCAGGAAGCGGCGGGCCTCGACGTGGTGACCGATGGTGAGCTCCGTCGCTACGCGTTCTTCGGCCACATGATCGAGGCGCTGGCCGGCTTCGACCGGGAGGGCGGCTGGGCGGTTCCGTTCCGTGACGAGGCGGGCGAGCAGCTCGTGTTCAAGCGCCCGGTCGTCGTCGACAAGCTGCGCTGGCGGCGCAGCATGTGCGGCGAGGAGCTCGCGTACCTTCGTGCGCGCGCGACGGTGCCGACGAAGGTCACGCTGATCAGCACCCAGCAGGCGGCCGCGTACTACGATCCGCGCGTGTCGAGCGGCGCCTACGCCACCCGGGAGGCGTTCCTGGCCGACGTGGTCGACTTCACGCGGCGCGAGGTCGAGGAGCTGGTCCGCCTCGGCTGCACCTACGTGCAGATCGACGCGCCGCAGTATGCGGCGTTGCTCGATCCCGAGCTGCGGGAGGGCTACCGCCAGCGCGGCAGCGATCCCGACCGGCTCATCGACGCGTGCATCGAGATGGACAACAGCGTGATCGGCCGGCATCCGGGCGTGACGTTCGGGCTGCACATCTGCCGCGGCAACAACCAGTCGAAGTTCTACGCGAGCGGCGGCTACGAGCCGATCGCGCGCGTGTTCGAGCGCAGCCGCTTTCAGCGGTTCCTGCTGGAGTACGACGACGACCGCTCGGGCGACTTCGAGCCCCTCCGTCTCGTGCCCGCCGATCGCGACGTCGTGCTCGGCCTGGTGACCACGAAGAAGCCCGGCCTCGAGCCCGTCGACGAGCTGCGCCGCCGCATCGACGCCGCCGCCAAGCACGTTCCACTCGAGCGGCTGGCGCTGAGCCCGCAGTGCGGCTTCGCGTCGACCCTCGAGGGCAACCGCCTGACCCAAGACGAGCAGTGGGCCAAGCTCGCGCGCGTCGCTGACACGGCGCGCGCGGTGTGGGGCTCGTCACCCAACCGAGGAGACCGATGACACGCCTGGTCCTGCTCCTACCGCTGCTGCTCGCCGTCTGGCCATCGATGGCCGCCGCGCAGACCGTCAAGATCGGCGCCGTGGTTCCGCTCACCGGGCGCTACGGCCCGGGCGGGGCGCAGGTGCGCGCGGGCTACGAGATCGCGGTCGAGCACCTGAACGCGGCCGGCGGCATCACCGTCGGCGGCAAGAAGCTGCCGGTCGAGCTGGTCCTGCTCGACGACGAGTCGGACGCCACCAAGACGGTGGCGCGGCTCGAGACGCTGGCCGCGCAGAACGTGGTCGGCTACCTCGGCGGCTTCGGCTCCGACCTGCACGCGGCGGCCGCCTCGGTGGCGGAGAAGAACAAGATCCCGTACCTCGGCATCGCGTTCGCGCTGAACAAGATTCATCAGCAGGGGTTCAAGTACCTGTTCTCGCCGTTCTGGAAGTCGCCCGACATCGGCAAGCACACCCAGGGCCTGCTGTCGCTGATCCCCGCCGGCGAGCGACCCAAGACGGTGGCCATCTTCCAGGAGAAGACCGACTGGGGCGCGGAGATGGCGGCGGCGTGGACCGAGGCCGGGAAGCTGGCCGGCTACCAGGTCGTCGTCCTGGGCGAGTACGCGCCGGGCGCCAAGGACTTCTCGGATCTCGTGCTGAAGGCGAAGGCCGCCAACGCCGACGCGGTCTTCGGCATCCCGACGCCGCCGGACGGCATGACCATCGTCCGCCAGATGAAGGAGCTCGGCTACACGCCGAAGCTCACCATCCTGATCCGCGCCTCCGACTCGGCGCCGTGGACGAAGAACCTCGGCAAGGACGGCGACTACACGGTGCTCGCGGCCGGCTGGCATCACGCGATGCGCGCGCCCGGCGTGAAGGAGCTGAACGAGAGCCACGAGAAGAAGCTCGGCCGGCCGGCCGATCCCATCGTCGGTCCCGCCTACGCGTGCGTGCAGATCCTCGCGGCCGCCATCGCGCGCGCCGGGGTGCTGGACCACGCGAAGGTCCGCGACGCGGTGGCGGCGACGGACATGACCACCGTGATCGGGCCCGTCAAGTTCCGGCCCGACGGCACGGGCATCGTGCAGGCGGCCTTCGCGCAGTGGATCAATGGCAAGCAGGAGCTGATCTGGCCGAAGGAGTTCGCCACGGCGCAGCTGGCGTACCCGGCGCCGCCGTTCGCCAAGCGTTGAGCGGGCGCTAGCGCGCCGCATGCCGCTGCTCGAGGTGGAGCGCCTGTCGAAGCGCTTCGGCGGCGTCCGCGCGGTTCACGAGGTGAGCTTCGTCCTCGACGAGGGCGAGCTCCTCGGGATCATGGGCCCGAACGGCTCCGGCAAGACCACGCTCTTCAACCTCATCGCGGGCGCGCTGCGGCCCGACGCCGGCCGCGTGCGCCTGGACGGCCGCGACATCGGGGGGCGCGCGGCGCACCGCGTGTGCGCCGCCGGCGTCGCGCGGACGTTCCAGCTGGTGCGCCCCTTCGCCGGCCTCACCGCCCTCGAGAACGTCCTCGTCGGCGCCCTCTATGGGCGCGGGACGGCGCGCGATCCGGTGACGGAGGCGCGCCGACGGCTCGAGCTCGTCGGTCTCGCCGATCGCGCCGACGTGCCGGCGGCCAGCCTCACCCTGATCGACCGCAAGCGGCTCGAGCTGGCGCGCGCGCTCGCCACGGCGCCGCGGCTGCTGCTGCTCGACGAGTTCATGGCCGGGCTGAACCCGTCGGAGACGGCGAGCGCGATGCGGCTCGTCCGCGACCTCGTCGCCGGCGGCCTCACCGTGCTCATGGTCGAGCACATCGTCTGGGCATTGCTCGACCTCTCCCGACGCGTCATCGTCCTGAGCGCCGGCGAGAAGATCGCCGACGCGGCGCCGGCCGTCGTCGCCAGCGATCCAGCCGTGATCGACGTCTACCTGGGGACGAATCCCTGACCCGCGTCCGCTGCGCTCTCGGCGCCGAGATCCTGCCGCGGCTGTCGGCGGCCAGCGACGACCTCAGCGAGAGCGGCCGGGTCCTCACGCCGGCCGCCGCGACGCCCGCGGTGCTCGCACGGGTCGCGATCGGACCGTGGCCGGTCGCCCGGTAGCCACCCCGTTGCTGGCCCTCCATGGCGTCGAGGCGGCGCACGGTGACGTGCGCGCGGTGAGCGACGTCTCGCTGTCGGTGGCGGCGGGAGAGATGGTCGCGCTGCTCGGACCGAACGGGGCGGGCAAGAGCACGCTGCTGGCATGCGCAGCGGGCTTGCTGCGGCCGCGTGCGGGGACCATCCGCTTCGACGGCGAAGATATCGCCGGCGTCTCCGCCCATCGCATCGTCGACCTCGGCCTCGCGCTCGTGCCGGAGGGCCGCCGGCTCTTCGGCGGCATGACCGTCGACGAGAATCTGGAGCTCGGCGCGTTCGCGCCGCGCGCGCGCGCCGGCGCCGCCGCCGCGCTCGAGCGCGTGTTCGCGCTGTTTCCGGTGCTTGCCGAGCGCCGCCGTCAGCCGGTGGGCACGCTGTCGGGCGGCCAGCAGCAGATGGTGGCCGTCGGGCGCGCGCTCATGACCAATCCCCGGCTGCTGATGCTCGACGAGCCCTCGCTCGGCATCGCCCCCCGGCTGGTGACCGCGATCTTCGAAGCCGTGGTGGCCATCAATCGCGCCGGCGTCGGCATCCTGCTCGTCGAGCAGAACGTGCACGCCGCCCTCAGTCTCGCCCACCGCGGCTACGTGCTCGAGAACGGCCGCATCGTGGGGGAGGGCAGCGGTGCGGGCCTGCTCGGCGATCCCCACGTCCGCCGCGCCTACCTCGGACCGCTCGCCGTGCGGGAATGATGATCCTCGCCCAGCAGCTGCTGCTCGGTGTGCTCATCGGCGGGCTCTACGGCCTCGCCGCGGCGGGACTCTCGCTCGTGTTCGGCGTGATGCGGGTGCTCGACGTCGCGCACGGGGAGCTGATCATGCTCGGCGGCTACGGCACCTTCTGGCTCGTCACGCTGCTCGGCGTGGACCCGTTCCTGGCACTCGGGCTCGTCATCCCGGGTGCGCTGGCGCTCGGCGTCGCGCTCTACTGGGGGCTGTTCGCCTTCGTCGTGCGGGCGGACGAGGCGACCCGCGTGAAGAACTCGCTGCTCATCGGCTTCGGGCTGGCGCTGGCGCTGCACGCGCTCGCCGTCCGCCTGTGGACCGCCGACGAGCGCTCGGTGCCGACGCCGTACGGCGGCGCCGTCTTCACCGTCGCCGGCCTGTCGATTCCGGCCGTGCGGCTGCTCAGCCTCGTGCTGGCCTTCGCGCTCATCCTGAGCTTGCAATTGCTGCTGACGCGCTGGCGCTGGGGCAAGGCGATCCGCGCGACGGCGGAGGACTGGCAGGCGGCGCTGCTGACCGGGATCGACGTGCGCCGCGCGTATCTGCTCGCGTTCGCGCTCGGCACGGCGCTGGCCGGCGCGGCCGGCACGCTGGTGACGATCGGCTATGCGGTCAGCCCGTCCATCGGTCTCGAGTGGACGCTGAAGGCGCTGATCGTGGTCGTGCTCGCCGGGCTGGGGTCGATGCCGGGGACCTTCGTCGGCGGTCTGGTTCTCGGCGTCGCCGAGGCGGCCAGCGCGGCGGCGTTCGGTGGTCCGTACCGCGAGGTCGTCGGCCTCGTGATCTTCGTGGTCGTGCTGGTCGTGCGACCGCGCGGGCTGTTCGGCCGGTGAGGCGGCGCTGGGCCGCGGTCAGCGCCGTCGCGCTCGGCGCGCTGGCGCTGCTGCCGCTCGCAACGCCGCGCGAGGATATTCTCAACTTCGTGTTCCTCGTGCTGCTCGGGATCACGCTGGCCGAGTCGTGGAACATCGTGGCCGGCTACGCCGGGCAGGTCAACCTCGGGCACGCCGCGTTCTTCGGCCTGGGCGCCCTGCTCACGCGCAGGCTGTGGACGACCGGCACGCCGATCGTCGCCGCAATGCTGGCCGGCGCCGTGCTCGCCACCGGCTTCGCCGTCGTCATCGGCGTCGCCGCGTTCAGGCTGCGCGGCGCGTATTTCGCCATCGGCACGCTGGCGCTCGGCGAGATCCTCCGGACGACGGTCAGCAACGTGTTGCCGGAGATCTCGACGCTGCCCGCCGCCAGCATCGCCGCCTATCGTCTGACCGATCGCTACTACGCCGCGCTGGTGCTCGCCGCGGTCACGGTGGCGGCGGTGGCGGCGCTCGCATCATCGCGGCTGGGACTCGGCATGCGCGCCATTCGCGAAGACGAGGAGGCGGCGGCGGCGTCCGGCGTGGGCGCGCTGCGGCTCAAGCTCGCGGCGCTGGCGCTGTCGACCGGGCTGGCCGGCCTCGCGGGCGGGCTGTTCGCCTACTACCACATCAGCTACTACGCCTCGCACCCGTTCGGCCCGCAGTGGACGTTCGACGCGCTGCTGATGACCTACATCGGCGGCGTGGGGACGCTCCACGGGCCGCTGCTCGGCGCCGTCCTGTACGTCGTGCTGAAGGAGTACCTGGCCGTCCGGTGGGTGGACCTGCACCTGCTGATCTTCGGCGCGCTGTTCGTCGCGATCGTGCTGCTGCTGCCCGGCGGGCTCGTGCAGGCGGCGGCGCGCGTCCGGCGGCTGCTCCGTCGCCGGCGCTGACGGATTGCTTGGGCGTCCGCGCGGCGGTCTCCTATGCTGGACGCGATGGACGTCGCGCCGCTGCTCAACGGCCTGCTATGGTTCGCGGCGTTCCTGTTCTCCACGACCGTCCACGAGGCCATGCACGCGCTCGTGGCCTATCGCGGCGGCGATGCCACCGCGTATCTGGGCGGCCAGGTGTCGCTCTCGCCGGTGCCCCACATCCGCCGCGAGCCGATCGGCATGCTGCTGGTGCCGCTGCTGACGGCGTTCACCGCCGGGTGGTCGGTCGGCTGGGCGAGCACGCCGTACGATCCCCGTTGGGCGGCGCGTCACCCGCGCCGGGCGGCCGCGATGGCCGCCGCCGGCCCCGCCGGGAACCTGGCCATCGCCCTGCTCGCGTTCGCCGCCCTGCGGGCGGGCCTGGCGCTCGACGTCTTCGTGGCGCCCGACCGCGTGAGCTTCCACCACCTGGTCGAGGCCGCCGGCCGCAGCGCGGCGCTCACCGCGGTGGGCGACCTGCTCACCGTGCTCCTCGTGCTCAACGTGCTGCTCTTCGTCTTCAACATGCTACCGGTGCCGCCGCTGGACGGGGCGACCGCCGTCACCGGCATCTTGCCGGAGCGCGCCGCCCGGCTGGTGCGCGCGCTGAACGGCAATCCCGCCGTGTCCATGCTCGGGCTGCTCGTCGCATGGCAGCTCTTTCCCGAGTTCGCGCGGCCGCTGTTCGCGGCGCTGCTGCGGCTGGTGCACCCCGGCGACTTCTACTTCTGAGTCGGCTATCGTAGGCGGCATGGAGCTTCGCGCGCTCGGCCGCACCGGTCTCCGCGTCTCCGCGCTCGGCTTCGGCTGCGGCAACGTGGGCGGCCTCCTCGTGCGGGGCACGCCGGCCGAGCGCGAGCGAGCGGTCGCGCGCGGCCTCGAGCTCGGCATCACGTACTTCGACACCGCGTCGATCTACGGCGATGGCCTGTCGGAGCAGCACCTGGGGCAGGCGCTGCGGGCGCTGGGAGCGGCGCCGCTGGTCGGCACCAAGGTTCGACTCGCGCCGAGCGATCTCGCCGCGATGCCGGCCGCCATCGAGCGCTCCACGGAGGCCAGCCTTCGCCGGCTCGGCATGGAGCGCGTGGACCTGATGCAGTTCCACAATCCAATCGCCGTCGATCGGCACGGCAGCTCGGTCTCCGCCAAGGACCTGCTGGAGACGATCGTGCCCGCGCTGGCGCGGCTCGTGCAGCAGGGGAAGGCGCGGTTCTTTGGCGTCACCGCGCTCGGCGACACGCGCGCGCTGCTCGACGTCGTCGCCGACGGGCGCATCGCGACGGCCCAGGTGTGCCTGAACTTGCTCAATCCGACCGCGGCCGTCGACGTCGCACGTGGCTTTCCGGCCCAGGACTTCGGCCGGCTGCTGCCGCGATGCCGCGAGCGCGGCATCGGCACGATCGTGATCCGTGTCGCGGCCGGCGGCGCGCTGAGCGGCGTCGAGACGCGTCACCCGATCGCGTCGCCGCCACCGGAGCCGATCGCATCGGGCGCCGACTACGCCAGCGACGTCCGGCGCGCGCGGCAGCTGCAGCCGCTCGTCGACGAGGGCCACGTGGAGAGCCTCATCGAGGCCTCGCTGCGCTTCGCGGTGGGCGCCGACGGCGTGTCGACGGTCCTGCTCGGCTATTCCAGCCTCGATCAGCTCGAGTACGCGGCGGCGTGCGTGGCGAAGGGGCCGCTGCCCGCCGCCGCGCTGACGCGACTGCGCGAGCTGTGGGCGGGGCTGGCCGGCGCCTGAGCCCACCGCAGCTCGCGCGTTGCCGCAGAGCTCGGAGACTGCGCGTCTACCAGCCGCGATGGCGCGGCCCGTGCCCGCGCACGAGGTGCGCCGGCCCCGCGCTGCGGTAGACGACGACCGGTCGTGGCGCGACGTACACCGGCTGCGGCACGACGACGACCGGGCGCGGTGTCACGTAGACCGGCCGCGGCGCGATGTAGACCGGGCGCGGCGCCACGTAGACCGGTGCGGGCGCGGCCACGTACACCGGTGGCGGCGGCGGCGCAACGACGACAGGCGCGGGTTGCACGTACACGACGGGGCGTGGCGCGGCGGGTGCCAGGCCTCCGAAGAGACCGGTGCCGGCGATGATCTGGCTGAACACGGCGAAGGCGCCGAGGCCGAGCGCGGCGTCGGTGGAGGACCCCGCCCAGGCGGCGGCGGGCAGCAGCGGAAGCAGCGCGACTACCAACGAAGCGGCCAGGCGTTTCATCGTCGTCCTCCTTGCCCTTCCTACGACGGGTGTTTCTGGCTCGTTCGACCGTCGACCGCGGCGATGTATTCATTGCCAGCTTGACGCATGGCGATGACTCCGCGAGCATGAGGCGCGGCCGCCAGCTCGCGACCCGGGGGTGAGAACGTGTACTTCGACCGACGACTGTGGGCGCTGACCCGCGGCGTCCGCGGCCGGATCGCGGGCACCGTGCTGATCGGTCTGCTCGCCGTCGGTGTCGGCATCGCGCGGCTGGCGCTGCTCGGCTGGCTGCTCGGTCTGGTGCTCGCCGGCCGACCCCTGTCGACGATCGCGCTCGCGGCTGTCCTCACCGCCGTCGCGCTCTGCGGACGCGCCGCTCTGGATCACGCGCGCGCCATGGCCGCGCACCACACCGCCGCGCGCGTGCAGCAGCGCCTTCGCCAGACGCTGTACGCGCACGTCGTGGCCCTCGGCCCCGCGCACTTCGCGCGCCACCGCAGCGGCGAGGTGATGCTCACGCTCGTGGAGGGCGTGCAGCAGCTCGAGGTGTACTTCGGCCAGTATCTGCCCCAGCTGTTCGTCGCCGCGCTGACGCCCCTGCTCATCTTCGCCTTCGTCGCCTTCGTGGATCTGCCGGTGGCGGCGACGGTGCTGGCGGCGGCCCTTGTCGTGCTGCTCGGGCCGACGCTGTGGCATCGCTGGGACAGTCGCGCCAGCCTCGCGCGCAACGGCGCCTACGCGGCCTTCGGCGCGGAGTTCCTCGACTCGGTCCAGGGGCTCGCCACGCTCAAGGCCTTCGGCCAGAGCGGCGAGCGCGCGCACCGCCTGGACGCGCGCGCGCGCGAGCTCTTTCACAGCACCATGTGGGTGCTCGGAACGAACACGCTCGCGCGCGGGATCACCGACGCCGGCATCGCCGTCGGCGCGGCGGCGGCGCTCGCGGTCGGGGCGTGGCGCGTGTCGCAGGGGCGGATGTCGCTCGCCGCGCTGCTCGTCATCCTGATGCTCGGCGTCGAGGTCTTCCGTCCGCTCCGCGAGCTGCGCGTGCTGCTGCACCAGGGCATGCTCGGGCTGTCGGCCGCGCGCGGGATCTTCACGCTGCTCGACGCCGTGCCCGCCGTCGGCGATCGCCCGCCGGGGCCGGCGCCGCGCGACGCGAGCATCGTCTTCGATGACGTGTCGTTCGCGTACCCGGGCGGTCGCCGCCCGGCGCACGAGCGGCTGAGCTTCCGCATCGACGCCGGCGCCCGCGTGGCGTTCGTCGGCGCCAGCGGTGCCGGCAAGTCCACCATCGCCCGGCTGCTTCTGCGCTTTCACGATCCGGACGCCGGCGCCGTGCGCATCGGCGACGTCGATCTGCGCGCGCTCAGCCTCGAGCAGCTCCGCGCGCGAATCGCGGTCGTCAGCCAGGACACCTGGCTCTTTCACGGCACCGTCGAGGACAACCTCCGCATGGGGCATCCGGACGCCGATGACGCGGCCGTGCGCGCAGCCGCGCGCGCCGCGAACGCCGAGGAGTTCATCTTGCGGCTGCCGCAGGGCTACGCCACCGTCGTCGGTGAGCGCGGCGTCCGGCTCTCCGGGGGACAGCGCCAGCGCATCGCCATCGCTCGCGCGCTGCTCCGCGACGCGCCCATCCTGGTGCTCGACGAGGCGCTGTCGTCGGTCGATGCGGAAAGCGAGGCGCTGATCCAGGCCGCCCTCGATGGCCTCATGGTCGGACGGACCACGCTGATCTTCGCGCACCGGCTCTCGAGCGTCATCGGCGCCGAGCGCATCGTGGTGCTCGATCACGGCCGGCTCGTCGAGCAGGGCACGCACGCGGCGCTCATGGCGCGTGACGGCGTCTACGCGCGCCTGATGTCCGCCCAGGTCGCCGACAGCGCCGGTGCCGCACCGGTCGGCGGCCGTGAGCCCGTTGACGACGCGCAGGAGCTCGAGTCGTCGACGGCCGACG
>DATAOC010000092.1:0-10249 GCA_036265915.1 Candidatus Methylomirabilota bacterium
CGGCTGCGACGACTTCGACACCAAGCCGGTGGAGCTGACGCGGCTACTCGAGAAGATCGAGGTGCTGCTAGGCCGGGCTGCGGGGCCGTGAGCGTCGACCCGGCCGCGCAGCTGCGTCACGAGCTTCGCACGCCGCTGAACCACATCATCGGCTACGCGGAGATGCTGCTGGAGGAACTCGAGGACGCGGGCAAGCCGGACCTCATGACCGGGCTGAGCGCGCTGCGCGGCGACGCGCGCGAGCTCCTCACTGTGCTGAACGAGGCACTGGCCCGCGGTCACGAGACCGACGTTACGGCCGCCGCCGACCGGCTGCGTGCTCCGCTCGCGCGTGTGCGCTCGGCGGCAGAGGCGCTGCGGCGCCGGGCGACGGATGTCGGCGCCGCCTCCGCGACCGCCGATCTGGAGCGGATCTGCACCGCGGCCGATCAGCTCGATGCACTCCTCGGCGGGGCCACCGCGACCCGAGAGCGCGCCCGCGGATCGGTCTCGTCGCAGGCCGGCGGTCGGCCAGCGTCCACCTCTCGATCGCTCATCCTCGTCGTCGACGACAACGCGGACAATCGTCAGATGCTCGCCCGGCGGCTCGGTCGGCAGGGCTACGAGGTGCTGACCGTGGACGGTGGTGCCGCCGCCCTCGCGACGCTCGCGCGCACGGCGGTGGATCTCGTGCTCCTCGACGTCATGATGCCGGACCTGGATGGCTACGCGGTGCTGCGCCGGATCAAGGAGGATGCGGGGCTGCGCGACATCCCGGTGCTGATGATTTCCGCACTGGACGAGCTCGACAGCGTCGTGCGCTGCATCGAGCTCGGGGCGGAGGATTACCTCGGCAAGCCGTTCGACCCGGTGCTGCTGCAGGCGCGGATCGGCGCCTGCCTCGAGAAGAAGCGGCTCCACGACCAAGAGGTGCGCCATCGGCGGGAGCTCGCCGAGCTGAACCGGACGCTCGAGCACCGTGTCGCCGAGCAGGTGGCGCAGCTCGAGCGGCTCGGCCGCCTCAAGCGCTTCTTCTCGCCGCAGCTCGCCGAGCTCATCGTCGCCGGCGGCGCCGACGATCCGCTGCGGACCCACCGCCGCGAGGTCACCGTGGTGTTCGCGGACCTCCGCGGCTTCACCGCGTTCGCCGAGACCGCCGAGCCCGAGGAGGTCATGGGCGTGCTGCGCGAGTATCACACCGCCATGGGCGCGCTGATCCTCGAGCACGAGGGCACGCTGGAGCGCTTCACCGGCGACGGAATGATGGTCTTCTTCAACGATCCGGTCGAGGTCCCCAACCCCGCCGAGCGCGCGCTGCGCATGGTGATCGCGATGCGCGACGTGGTGGCCGGCCTCGCCGTCGGCTGGCGCAAGCGCGGCTGGGACCTCGGCCTCGGCATCGGCATCGCGCAGGGCTACGCGACGATCGGGGCCATCGGCTTCGAGGGCCGCCTCGACTACGGCGCGATCGGCACCGTCACCAACCTCGCTGCTCGGCTGTGCGGTGAGGCCGCCGCCGGCCAGATCCTCGTCTCCGCGCGCGTGGCAGCGGCGGTCGAAGGCCTCGTCGACGCGGTGGAGGTCGGCCCGCTGACGCTCAAGGGGCTGGCGCGAGCCGTACCGACGTGGAGCGTCCGCGGCCTCCGCATCTGATTTCTTGACCTGCCGCCGGGCAAGTCCGTAGCGTCCATGTCTATGGATGTCACGCCGGAGGTCCGGACCCAGATCCTGCGCGACGGCATCCAGGCGTGGCGCGCGTCCGGCACGCTCACCGCCGACGACAGCGAACGGCTGCTGCGGACGCTGGCGTCCGCGCCCGCGCCGCGGCGCGCCGCCGTGAACGAGCGAAAGCTCGGCCGCGGCGTCACCATCCTCGTGAATCTTGGCGCCATTGCCCTCGGCGCCGGTCTGGTCGTGTTCTTCGCCGGCAACTGGATGGAGTTCGGACGGGCCGCGAAGATCGCCAGCCTGGTCGGCCTGACGCTGCTCTTCTACGTCGCCGGGTTCGAGCTGATCCGCGGCAGCCGCTGGGGCTTCCCCAAGCTCGGGCTCGCCCTCGTCTTCCTGGGCTGCGTGATGTTCGGCACCGACCTCGTGCTCCTGGGGTTGATGTACGACCTCACCGCCGAGCACGCGTGGTCGCTGCTGCTGCAAGGCGCGGCCTGGCTGTCCGTCGCGTACGTCGTGCGCTCGCGGCTGGTGCTGTTTCTCGCGCTGATCGGCGTCGTCGCCTGGTTTGGCGCCGAGGTCGGCTACTGCTGGGGCGGCTACTGGCTCTACCTCGGGCGGCCCTTTCACTTCATCGGCGTCGGGGCGGCGCTGATGGCCATTGGAGGCCTGCATGGCCGGCGGGGCTGGCGCGACTTCGGCGCCGCCTGGGCGCTGGTGGGACTCCTGCTGGTCTACCTTTCGGTGCTCATCCTCTCGATCTTCGACGTCGGACGGATGTTCCGGCTCGATGCGTCGACGGCGCCCTGGCTCGTGTGGGCGCTGTTCGTCGCCCCGTACGTGCTGGCGGTGACGGCCATGGTCGCCATCTACCTGGGCGGCGGCGCCTCCGTCGGCGACGCGCCGACGCTCCTGGTGCTCTTCCTGCTCGTGCTCGCCACGCTGGCGAGCGTGATCGCGACCACGCCGCACTCGCGGGCGGTCTGGTTCATCCTGCTGCTGAGCCTGCTCACCTCGGCCGGCATCTACGTCGGCATCGCCTGGGAGAGCGCGGTGTTCCTCAACACGAGTCTGGTGTTCTTCGCGATCAACCTGTACACGCGCTTCTACGAGTATTTCTGGGACGCCATGCCGAAGTCGCTCTTCTTCATCGTCGGCGGCGCCGCGCTCATCCTGGGCGGCGTGTGGGTCGAGCGGCTGCGCCGCCGCGTGATCCGGCAGTTCGCGGCGGCCGCCGCGTGAGCGTCGTCCGCGCGGCTCGCGTCCGTCGCCCCTCGCGCGGCCTCATGTATGCGCTGGTGGCCGCACAGCTGCTGGCGCTCGCCGCCGTCATCGCTCCGCAGGAGCTGAACCGGGCGCTCGATCCCGGGACGTCGGTCGACGTCGAGCTCATCCACGCGCACGCCACGCGTGACCCGTTTCGCGGCGCGCACGTGTTCGGCGAGTCATCGCTCGATCTCGACGCGCGGGCGTTGACGCCGGCGCCCGGGCTTGTGCCCGGCGATCGCGTCGTGGTCTTCTTCACGGCCGAGCCGGTGGGGCGTCCGCGCATCTTCGCCGTCGAGCGCGGCCGGCGCGCCGCGGCATTCAGCGCCACCGGGTTCTCGGTGCCTGGGCGGATCGTGGGCGAGCGTGACGGCATTCGCGTCCCCCCGCGCGACGGCCGGCTCATCGCGCAGATCGGCACGCCGCCGCTCGCCATCGAGCTCGATCTGCCACGCTCGATTCCCGTCGACGACGCCGCCATGAGCCGACTCACGGGTCCCGCGCTCGTCGCCGCGAGCCTGCACGGCGGGTTTCTCGGACGGCCGTACTTCGCCGACGTGCGGGTGGCCGGCCGCGCCTTCGGCCCCGAGACGCGGCTGGTGTGGGACGAGCCGAGGCAGCGGCTGCTCGTGCTCGTGCCGCGGCCGCCCTCGATGATGTCGCCGCCCGGCGCGCGCCCGTCCGCGCGCACCGATCTCTGCGTCTTCGACGCCGCGGGGAAAGAGCTGACGTCGAGCGAGATCGAGGGGCGCGTCGCCGATGCCACCGTCGCCGACGACGGACAGCTGCTCGTGCTCATGTCGGAGAGTCTGTGGCCGCAGGGGCAGCTGTCGCTGGCTCGCATCGGCGAGGGCGGGCGGGTGCTCGAGCGCACGGCGCCGATCGCGGCCGAGCGGGTGCTCGGCTTCGACGGCGCGGCCGGCGGCGTGTGGATCCTCGCCGCGCCGGGCGTGTCGCCGCCCCAGCCGCCGCACTTCGTCCAGCGCCTGACGCTCGGCGGTCTGCGAGAGCCGCGGCTCGGGCCGTTCGACTCGCGGCCGCGCGCCGTGCGCTCGGCCGGCGCCGACGTCTGGGTGGTGGAGACGGAGCGTCACCGCATCACACGCCTCGAGGCATCGACCGGGCGCCTGGTCCGCGAGTACCGCGAGCTGAACAGCCCGGCCGACGTGATGGTGGACGGCGGCACGCTCACCATCATCGAGGCGAATCGGACGCAGCTCACGCGGCTGGCCGAGGACGGCCGCGTGCTCTGGCGCGTGCCGCGCTTCCAGGGGCTCGCATGGGCGATCCCCGAGCCGGGGACCGGAGCCGGGTGGGTTGGCGCCACCACGTTCGCGGGCGCCGTCGGCGGCGTGCTCAAAGTCGGCGCGGATGGCGCCGTGACTCGCGTGGGCGCCAGCCTGCGACCCCAGCCGCAGCAGGAGTGGCAGCACCGCGCTGCCCCCGACGCGCTGCGCGCGGCCGACGGGCGAATCTTCGTCCTCGAGCCGCAGGGGATCGCCATCCTCGGCGCCGACGGCGCCACCGCGACGCGCCTCATCGGTTTCCGGTTCCCCGGCGGCGCCCGCCTCAGGAGCTGAGCGCCGCACCCTGCTCGCGCCTCCCTGCATCTCAAGCGCAGGAGGACCAGCCCATGCGCAAGCTCGACGGCAAGGTCGCGGTGGTGACCGGTGCGTCGAAGGGAATCGGGGCGTCGATCGCCCGCTCGCTGGCAGCGGAAGGAGCGGCGGTCGTGGTGAACTACGCGGCCGGGAAGGACGGCGCCGAGCGTGTGGTCGCGGACATCACGGGCGCCGGCGGCAAGGCGGTCGCCGCCCAGGCCGACGTGAGCCGCGAGGTGGACGTCCAGCGGCTGTTCGCGGAGACGATGCGCGCGTTCGGCCGCGTGGACGTGCTCGTCAACAACGCCGGTGTGTACGAGTTCGCGCCGCTCGACGCGATCAGCGAGGCGCACGTGCGTCGGCTGATCGACGTCAACGTGCTCGGGCCACTGCTCACCAGCCGCGAGGCCGCGAGGCACTTCGGCGCGCAGGGCGGCAGCATCGTGAACATCAGCTCGGTCGTCAGCACGGCGACGCCGCCGAACGCGAGCGTCTACAGCGCGACCAAGGCGGCGCTCGACGCGATGACGAAGTCGCTCGCGAAGGAGCTCGGCCCGCGCCGGATCCGCGTCAACGCGCTGAACCCCGGCATGGTGGAGACGGAGGGCTGGCGGGCGGCGGGCCTGGAGAGCAGCGACCTGCGCAAGCAGGTGGAGGCGCAGACACCGCTCGGCCGCATCGGACAGCCGCGCGACATCGCGCCGGCGGCGGTGTTCCTCGCCTCGGACGACGCGGCGTGGATCACCGGCGAGACGATTCTCGTCTCCGGCGGCCTGCGCTGATCGGTCCGACCGAGCGATCCAGCCCGGCGAGATAAAGGAGGGCCCCGGCACGGGGGTTTGATATCAAGGAGGTTATGGCCACCGTCGTGTCTGCCGTCGAGATGGGGGCGCGTCAGCGTGAGATCTCGGTGTCCGAGTTCTTCACGAAGAACCGCCACCTGCTCGGATTCGACAATCCGCGCAAGGCGCTGCTCACGTGCGTGAAGGAGGCCGTCGACAACGCGCTCGACGCGGCGGAAGAAGCTGGCATCCTGCCGGATGTCGTCGTGACGCTCGAGGTCGTGGCCGCCGACGGCGCGCCGCCGCCGCCGGCCAGCCAGGCGACGCGCTTCCGCGTGACCGTCATCGACAACGGTCCCGGCATCGTGCGCCAGCAGATCCCGCCCATCTTCGCCAAGCTGCTCTACGGCTCGAAGTTCCACCGGCTGCGCATGAGCCGTGGGCAGCAGGGCATCGGCATCTCGGCGGCCGGCATGTACGCGCAGCTGACCACCGGCAAGGCCGTGCAGATCATCTCGCGCACGGGCCCGCGCGCCGCCGGCCACTACTTCGAGGTGTCGATCGACACCAAGAAGAACGAGCCGCGCATCTTCGAGAGCAAGAAGATCGACTGGGAGCATCCGCGCGGCACGCAGGTCACGCTCGAGATCGAGGGACGCTACCAGAAGGGACGCGCCTCGGTGGACGAGTACCTCGAGCAGACGGCCATCGCCAACCCGCACGTCGATCTCGTCTACCACACGCCGGAGGGCGATACCCGGAAGTTCCCGCGCACGATCCAGGAGCTGCCGCCGCAGCCGAAGGAGATCAAGCCGCATCCGTACGGCATCGAGTTCGGCGCGCTGCTGCGCATGCTGCAGGACACCAAGAGCCAGACGCTGGCCGCGTTCCTGGCCGGCGACTTCAGCCGCGTGTCGACCGCGGTCGCCGAGGAGATCTGCAAGACCGCCAAGCTGTCGCCGGCCGCCAAGCCGCGGAACATCCACGGCACGGACGCGGAAGCGCTCTACAAGGCGATCCAGGCGACCAAGATCATGGCGCCGCCGTCGAACTGCATCTCGCCGATCGGCGAGAAGGCGATCCTGCACGGCCTCTACAAGCAGATCAAGGGCGACTTCTACACCGCGGTGACGCGCCCGCCGTCGGTGTATCGCGGCAACCCGTTCGTGATCGAGGCGGGGCTGGCGTACGGCAAGGGGCCGGAGCAGCCGGGCGCCGCGCCGGAGGCGCCGGCGGCGCCGCTGGCCGAGGGCGAGCAGGTCGACGACGACGCCGAGCTCGCGCGCGTGATCCGCTACGCCAACCGCGTGCCATTGCTCTACCAGCAGTCGGCGTGCGCGACGTTCAAGGCGGTCCTCGAGACGGCGTGGCGCAACTACGGCATCACGCAGTCGCGCGGCGCCCTGCCGGCCGGGCCCATGGTCATCTTCGTCCACATGGCCTCGGTGTGGGTGCCCTTCACGAGCGAGTCCAAGGAAGCGATCGCCGACTACGACGAGATCCGCAAGGACATCAAGCTGGCGCTCCAGGAGTGCGGGCGCCGGCTCGGCGTCTTCCTGCGGCGCCGCGAGCGCGCCAAGAGCGAGTTCCGGCGCCGCAACATCTTCGAGCTCTACATCGAGGAGGTCGTGGAGGCCTGCGCCCGCCTCAAGGGCGGGAAGCTGCCGAAAGAGAAGCTGAAGGCGCAGCTCTCCAGGATCGCCGCGAAGCGGACGGGCGGCGCCCGCGTCGATGAGATCCTCGGCAAGCGCAGCGGTCCCGAGGGGCTGCCGCACTCGATCATCGTCACGCCGGACGGCACCGAGGGCGAGGCGCCGACGCTGCCCGATCTCGCGCCGAGCGAGACCGGACCGGCCGAGGCGCCGCGCGCCGAGCCGCCGATCCCGGAGGCGCCGGCGGCGGTGAAGGTGGCGCGCGGCACGCGCAAGCGGGCATCGGGCACGGTTGCGGCGAAGGCGAAGGGCAAGACGGTGAAGGTGAAGGCCAGGGCGCCGAAGCGGAAGACGAGGTAGGCATGGCGAAGGCGAAGACGAGCGGCGTGGTCGAGAAGAAGCTGGTCGGCATCGCCGACACGGTCATCACGGCCGCCGACCGCAGCAAGGACCCGACGCTGCTCATCCCCGTGCGCAGTCTCGCGAACGTCAACTTCAGCGAGAAGCGCGGCATCATCGAGCTCGGCAAACGCAAGCAGGAACGGTCGTTCTTCAACGTGGCCATGGCCAAGAAGTTCATGCAGACGGTGCTCGTCGCCGACGCGCTGGCCGAGCTGCAGCGCGCGAACCTCACGACCTCGCTCCGCGAGATCTACTACCGCACCAAGCACACGATGACCGGCTCGCACGAGAACACCTTCGACGGCCAGAACGAGTCCGACCCGCTCATCGAGGATCTCGAGGTCAGCCTGGCCGCGCTGCGCGAGGAGCTGCACGTGCGCGCGGAGAACGCGGGCAGCGTGGTCGGCCCGGTCGTCCTCGACGACGACGGCGACCGTGTGGACTGCGCGCGCCTCGGCAAGGGCGGCTACTCGGTGCCGTCGATCGTGGAGCCGGAATATATCCGCATCCGCCGCTGCACCGCGGACTTCGTGCTCCTCGTCGAGAAGGGCACGCAGTGGAACCGGCTGTCGGAGGACAAGTTCTGGCGGCGCTACAACTGCGTGCTGCTGACCGGCAACGGCCAGCCGCCGCGCGGCGTGCGTCGGCTGGCGCGGCGGCTGCACGAGGAATACAAGATTCCGGTCTACGTCCTCGTCGACAACGACCCGTGGGGCTACTACATCTACTCGGTCGTCAAGCAGGGCTCCATCAACCTCGCCTTCGAGAGCGAGCGCATGGCCATTCCGAAGGCGAAGTTCATCGGCCTCTCCAGCGCCGATCCCGACCGCTACGAGCTGCCGCGCAACGTCGGCATCAAGCTGAACGACAAGGACGTCGGCCGCGCCAAGGAGCTGCTCCGCTACCAGTGGTTCCAGAAGAAGCCGTGGCAGGAGGAGATCAAGCGCATGCTGGCGTCGGGACTCAAGTACGAGCTGGACGCGCTGGCCAACAAGGACTTCCGCTACCTCACGAAGACGTACCTGCCGAGAAAGCTTCGCGAGGAAGACTGGCTGGACTAGGCTCGGGCGCGCCTCCGTGGGATCATCTCCGCTTGGGATGGACGCCCTTCTGTTCGACTTCGGCGGCACCCTCGATGCAGCCGGGCACACCTGGAAGGAGCGGATGCTCCGGCTCTGCCGGTCGGAAGGTGTCTGCGTGACGGCCGAGCGGTTCGACCGCGCCTTCTACCAGGCCGACGACGCACTGGTGGGCGCCATCCCGGCCTCCCTCACGCTGTCCGAGACGGTCGAACGACTCGTGGCCGGGCTCGCCGCTGCACTCGATGTGGGCAACGGCGGGCGCGTCGAACGCATCGCCGCGCGCTTCGTCGACGACGCCACCGCGTCCGTCCGGGACAACCTCGTACTGCTGTCCCGGCTGGCCGGCCGCTATCCGCTCGGGATCGTCTCGAATTTCTATGGCAACCTCGAGAGGGTATGCGGCGACCTCGGTCTCCGTCCGCTGTTCCGGGTGATCGTGGACTCCACCATCGTCGGCTGCGTGAAGCCGGATCGTCGGATCTTCGCCCACGCGCTTGCCGAGCTGGGCGTGCCCCCCGCGCGCGCGACGTTCGTCGGCGACTCGCTGCCGCGCGACATGGCCGGCGCGCGGGGCATCGGAATGCCGCACGTCTGGCTCGCGAGCGAGGCGGTGCGTGAGCCGAGCGCCTGCTGTCCCGGTGACCGCGTGATTCGCTCGCTCCAGGAGCTATCCGGGTTGCTATCATGACGCGTTCGGCGCCGTGCCGCGGCGGCATCATCGCGGCGGGTGACGGACAACGCCTTCGGGCCTCGGGATTCGCGATGCCGAAGCCGCTGGTGCCGGTGGGCGGCGTGCCGCTGCTCGGGCGTGTCGTCGAGAACTTCCGGGCGGCGGGAATCACGTCACTCGTCATGATCGTCAACGAGGGAGGCACCGCCTGCCGCGACTGGGCCCGGGAGCGATTCCCCGACCTCGACATCGACGTGATCGTGAAGACGACCGCGTCGTCGCTCGAAAGCTTCCAGGAGGTCAGCCGGCGGCTCGATGGTGAGCGCGCGCTCGTCTCGACCGTCGACGCGTGGTGCCATCCGGCCGACTTCACCCGCTTCGTCGACGCCGCCCTCGGCCGACCGCCCGAGGCCAGCGTGCTGGCGGTGACGCCGCTGGTGGCCGACGAGCGCCCGCTGTGGGTCACCGTCGATGCCGACGCGCGTGTGCGCCGGATCGGCGGCGAGGTGGGCACGCACGTGACGGCCGGCATGTACCTGCTGTCGGCGCGGGCGCGCGCGGCGTCGCCGCCGGCGCTCGGGCGCCTGCGCGATTTCCTGACGTGGCTGCTGGAGCACGGCGAGCCGTTCTATGCCGAGACGATCGAGCACGTGGTCGACGTCGATCGCGCGTCCGACGTCGTGCTGGCCGAAACGCTTGCAAGAGAGGTGGACAGGTGAGCGACGCGTACTGCTGGGGAATTTTCCGAGAGCGGGAGCATTCACCGGGACGCGAGACGGACGACGGCGAGATCCTCAGGCTCACCGGCAAGCACCTCGAGGCCCGCGGATTCCAGGTGCTCCTGAAGACTGCCGAGGACGTGCTCGCCATGCCCGACGGCCGCCCGCGCGGGGTGTTCCTGATGTGCGAGCGCCCGGAGATCCTCGATCACCTGCGCACCCTGGAAACACGCGGCGTGCCTCACGTGAACTCGCCGCAGGCAATCCTCAACACGTACCGCGCGCGGATGATCGCGGTCCTCGGCGAGGCAGACGTTCGCTTCATCGACAGCCGCGTGGTGTCGACGGCGGCGGCGCCGGGCGAGATCGCGACGCTGCCGGCGTGGGTGAAGCGGGCGGACGTGCACAACACGCAGGACGGCGACGTG
>DATAOC010000093.1:0-24376 GCA_036265915.1 Candidatus Methylomirabilota bacterium
CTGGCCAAGGAAGCGGCCCACCTCGTGGTCGACCTGCTCGACGAACGCAACGAGGTCGGCGTCATGTCGTGGGACACGGAGTTCATCTGGGACTCCGCCATGAAGGGCGCGAAGGACAAGTCGGCCATCCACCACGCCATCGCCACCATCAAGGCGGGCGGCGGCACCGATGGGTATCCCGCGCTCAAGGAGTCGTATGCCGTGCTGTTCGAGCGGCCGGCGCTGCTGAAGCACGTCATCTTCCTGTCCGACGGCCAGATGACGCGGGGCGACTTTGCCGGCCTGTTGCGCCGGATGTCCAAGGACAAGATCACCGTGTCCACGGTCGCCATCGGCAAGGACGCGGACGTGCAGCTGATGGTCGACATCGCGAAGTGGGGCAAGGGCCGCTTCTACTACACCGAGGACTCGCAGACGATCCCGCGCATCTTCACGCTGGAGACGCAGCTGGCCTCGAAGGCCTCGCTCGTGGAGCAGCCGTTCAAGCCGCAGCTGACGGCGCCGAATCACGAGGCGATGCAGGATATCGACTGGAAGGGGGTTCCCCCCCTCGGCGGGTACGTCGCCACCACGGTGAAGCAGAACGCCGAGCTGGTGCTCATGAGCCACCAGGAGGATCCCGTCCTGGCGACCTGGCGCTATGGTCTCGGCCGCGCCGCCGCGTTCACGTCGGACGCCAAGGCGAAGTGGGGCATTCTCTGGCTGCGCTGGCGGGACTTCAACAAGTTTTGGGCGCAGCTGACGCGGTGGACGCTGCGCGGCGGGTCGCGCTCGGATACGACGGCGATCGTTCAGCGCATGGACCAGACGGGCGAGGTGGTCGTCGACGCCGTCGACGGCAAGGGCGAGTTCATCAACTTCCTCGACTCGCAGGTGGGCGTGGTGGCGCCGAACCGCGAGCGCAGTGTCATCGACCTCGAGCAGATCGGTCCCGGCCGGTACCGCGGGCGGTTCCCGGCGCCCCAGGAGGGTGTCTATCTGGTGGGCATGGCGCAGCGAAAGAACGAGCGCGTGGTTGGCTCTCAGCTGGCCGGCCTGGTGGTACCGTATGCTCAGGAGGTTCGCGACCTCGGTGTCGACGAGACGCTGCTGCGTGAGCTTTCCGAGCTCACCGGCGGCACCGCCCTCGATGACCCCAAGGATGCGTTCCTGAAGGCGCGCCGCCGGTCGCGGATCGCCGTGGAGATCTGGCCGTGGCTCGTCGGCGCGGTGGCGCTCCTGATGGTACCGGATATCGCCCTGCGGCGGCTCGGACCGGGGACGTTCGGCCGGCTCGGCCGGTGGCTCACCGGCCGGGCGCGGACGGGCACGGCGCCGGCGGCGTCAAGAGCGCCGGGGGAGGACAGATGATGACTCGAGACGGGGTGCGGCGGATCGCAGTAGCGCTCCTGTCGCTGTGTGCGGCGCTGGCGGCGGTGCCGTCGCACGCCGCCGTGAAGCCGCGGTCGGTCGTCATCCTGCCGTTCGACGCGAGCGCCCTCGAGCGCGACGAGCAGTGGATCGGCGAGGGCATCGGCGAGGTCATCGCGCTCGGGCTCGCCCAGCATCCGGCCTTCGTCCAGATCGATCGCAGCCGATCTCGCACCGTTGCCGGCCGCCCCGAGCTCTGGGGCGAGGCCGTCGTGCTCCAGGCGGCGCGCGCGCTCAAGGCCGACGCCGCCCTCTATGGGCGCGTCACCAAGCAGAACGCCGAGTACGTCGTGCAGCCGCGCGTGGTGGAGCTCAAGGGCGGCGAGCCGGTGGCGCTCGAGCCGCTCACCGTCACCGAGGCCGACATGCTGGCCCGGCTGGCGACCTTGCCGGTGAGCTATGCCCGCACCCTCAAGGTGCCGCTGACGGACGCGGAAAGCCGGCGCATCGAGAAGGCGGCGATGCCGACGAAGTCGGTGAAGGCCTTCGAGCTCTACTCGCGCGCCCAGATGGCCGCGGCGCGCGGCGGCCAGGAGGCAAACGAGACGGCGGTGGACCTGCTCGCCCGCGCCATCGAGGTGGACGCCAACTTCGTGGTCGCGCAGTACACGCTGGGCGCGGTGCACCAGTCGCTCGGCAATCGCTGGAAGGCGGCCGCGCAGTTCCGGGCGTCGACCCAGCTCGACCCGAGCTACCCGGAGCCGTACAAGGCGCTCGGCGATCTCTTCCTCGCCGCGCCGCGGCGGCTCTTCGACCAGGCGGTCGAGGCGTATCAGAAGGCCATCGAGCTGCGTCCGTTCTATGCCGACGCTCACGTCGGGCTCGGCGATGCCCGCGCCGCCAAGGGCGACGTCGACGGGGCCATCACGGCCTATCAGAAAGCGCTGGCCTTCAATGCGGTGAACCCCCGCGTCTACATGAGCCTGGGCAAGATCTACTACTCCGAGAAGGGCCTCTACTACGAGTCCGTGCAGGCGTACAAGCGCGCGATCGACCTCGACGCGCAGTCGGTCGAGGCGCGGATGGGCCTCGGTGAGGTCTACGAGGACAAGGGGCTCTGGAAAGAAGCCGTCGACGAGTACCGCAAGGTGATCGAGCTCGACGACAAGCACACGGGCGCCATGTACAACCTCGCCATGGTGTATGAGAAGACCGATCCCAAGGAAGCGATGGCCCAGTGGGAGCGCTACATCGCGCTGGCCTCGCAGCTGCCGAACGAGAAGGACTGGGTCGACGTGGCCCGTCAGCATCTACGGAAGCTGAAAGGTCAGGTCAAGGAATAGGGTGGACGAGCTCCGCAAAGACCCGACTCGCGGCCAGTGGTCGCTGATCCGGCCGAAGAAGTCCGCCACGACCGAGCCGGGATGTCCGTACTGCCCCGGCGCCGAGCAGCTCAGCGGTCGTGAGATCGCCGCCTACCGCAAGGATGGCTCGCTGGCCAACGAGCCCGGGTGGACGGTGCGGGTCGTGCCCGAGCCCGACGCCTACTTCCGCGTGGAGCACGAACTCGTGCGCGAAGGCGTCGGCATGTTCGACATGATCACGCCGCGCGGCGCCAGCGAGCTCATCCTCGAATCGCCGAACCACGACGACACGCTGGCGACCATCGATCCCGAGCAGCTCGAGTCCGTGCTGTGGATGTACCGCGACCGCCTCATCGACCTCAAGCGCGACGGCCAGATCCGCGACATCCTGATCGCGCGGCATCACAAGAAGCCGGGCGTCGGCATCCACCATCCGTACTCGCGGGTCACGGCCATCCCGATCGTGTTCGACGAGACGCGCCGCGAGCTGCGCGAGGCGCGCGAGTACTACCAGTACAAGCGGCGCTGCCTGTACTGCGACATGCTGCGTCAGGAGATTGCGGCCGAGGAGCGCGTGGTGCGACTCACCAGCGGATTCGCCGCGCTCGTGCCGTACGCCGCCCGCGGACCGCTGGAGACGTGGGTGCTGCCGCGGCAACACGGCTGCTCCTTCGAGGACGCGCTCACGGCCGGTGCGGCGCGGGATCTGGCGCGCTTGCTGTCCGACTTCTTCCGCGCGCTCGCGCGTCGCTACGGTGACCCCGGCTACGAGCTGGTCCTGCACACGGCGCCGAATCTACGGTCGCGAATCTTGCAGGGCGACTGGGCGACGATCCGTGACGACTACCACTGGCACCTCGAGATCCTCGCGGAGCCCGAGCGCACGAATCGGGTGGGCGGCATCTACATCAACGAGACCCCGCCGGAGGCCACGGCGGCCGATCTCCGGCGCGCGCTCGACGGAGGCGGCTAGGGGTAGAGGCCGCGGACCTTGTAACCCTCCGCCACGCGCTTGACGCCTTCCATCAGCGCGGCCGTTCGGAGGTCGGTGCCCTCCTTGGTGCCGAGCGCCCAGACGCGATTGAAGGCGCGCGTCATGACCTCCTGGAGCCGTGCGGTGATCTCGCTCTCCCGCCAGAAGTAGTACTGCAGACCCTGCACCCACTCGAAGTAGGAGACGACGACACCGCCCGCATTGGCGAGGATGTCGGGGATCACCGTCACGCCTCGATCGCGCAGGATGACGTCACCCTCCGGCGTGGTGGGGCCGTTGGCGCCCTCGGCCACGAGGCTCGCCTTGATCCGGTCGGCGTTGCGCGCGTGGATCTGGCCGCCGACGGCGGCGGGGACGAGAATGTCGCACGGCAGGGCCAGGAGCTCTTCGTTGCTGACCGGCTCGGTGCCCGGAAACCCGACCACCGAGCCGGACTCCGCGATGTGGGCTTCGAGCTGTCGGATGTCGAGGCCGGCGGGATTGTGGATGCCGCCCTTGACGTCGCTGATGCCGACGATCACGCAGCCCTCTCGCCATAGCAGGCGCGCGGCGACGCCGCCCACGTTGCCGAAGCCTTGCACCGCGACCTTCCGGCCCCGGATCTCGTATCCGAGATGGCGTGCGGCCTGGTAGATCGCGTAGACGATTCCTCGGCCCGTCGCCTCACGCCGGCCCGCGGAGCCGCCGACGATCAGAGGCTTGCCCGTCACGACGCCGGGGACGCTCTTACCCTGGGTCATCGAGTAGGTGTCCATCATCCAGGCCATCGTCTGTTCGTCGGTTCCTAGATCCGGGGCCGGGATGTCGAGGTCGGGGCCGATGAGGAGGATGATCTCCGCGGTATACCGCCGGGTCAGGTTCTCCTTTTCCTGCATGGACATCGCCCGAGGGTTGCAGCGGACCCCGCCCTTGGCGCCCCCGTAGGGCAGGCCCATCAGCGCGCACTTCCAGGACATCAGCATCGCGAGCGCGGAGACTTCACCCAGGTCCACGTCCGGAGCGTAGCGGATGCCCCCCTTCGTCGGTCCAAGCACCGTCGAGTGGTGGACACGGTAACCGGTGAAGACTTCAGTCTTTCCCGAGTCCATCTTGACCGGGATGGAGACGACCAGCGCCCGCCGCGGCAGCCGGAGCCGCTGGTGGATGTCGTCGTCGAGGCCGAGTCGGGAGGCCACCCCGTCGAGCTGTGCCACGGCCGTCCGATGCAGCTCCGAGTCGAATTCGGATTTCTCGTTCATCGGGGCACCTTTCCGTTGACAGGGCACGGCAGGGGTGGCAGAATCCGACCGAAACAGTCGCCGATCAAAAACATCGGGTATAGACTGGATGGGCGAAGGACAAGGACGGTAAGGGCATGCTTCGATTCACCAAGCGCGCTGATTACGGGTTGATGGCGATTCATTATATCGCCGTTCACGACGCCGTCGGCTCCGTCAGCGCCAAGCGGATCGCCGAGGAGTTCACGATCCCGCCCGAGCTCATGGCGAAGATCCTCCAGAGGCTGGCCAAGCAGGGCCTGATCGAGAGCCAGAACGGGCCGAAGGGTGGCTACACCCTGTCGCGCCGGCCGGCCGAGATCATGGTCGGCGAGGTGATCCGCGCGCTCGAAGGGCCGATCAACATCGTCGGCTGTCTCGACGGCGGTGATTGCGCCCAGATCGAGCGGTGCAATCTCCGCCGGCCCGTCCACAAGCTGCAGGCCGCGATCAGCCAGGTGCTCGACACGATGAGTCTCGCCGAGCTGACGCACGACGACGTTCCCGAGCTGCTGTCGATCAAGGGGTGACGAGGACATGGCGTTGAAGTTCCCGATCTTCATGGACGCGCAATCGACGACACCCGCGGACCCGCGCGTGGTCGAGGCGATGCTGCCGTACTTCACCGAGAAGTTCGGTCATCCGGGCAGCCGCAACCACCCGTTCGGCTGGGAAGCCGAGGCGGCTGTGGACGTCGCCCGCCAGCGGCTCGCGACGCTGATCGGCGCGCGCGATCCCAAGGAGCTGGTGTTCACCTCGGGTGGCACCGAGGCGATCAACCTCGCGCTCAAGGGCGTGGCCGAGATGTACCGCGAGAAGGGCACGCACATCGTCACCACCGTCATCGAGCAACGCGCGGGCGTCGACGTGTGCAAGCGCCTCGAGCGGCAGGGGTTCAGTGTCTCCTACGTGCCGGTGCAGGCCGACGGGCTCATCGACGTCGACGAGATCCGGAAGGCGATCACGGACAAGACCATCCTGATCTCGGTCATGTTCGCGAACAACGAGATCGGGACCATCCAGGACGTCGCAGCGATTGGCAAGCTGGCCAAGGAGAAGGGCATCCTGTTCCACACCGACGCCACCCAGGCCGTCGGCAAGATTCCCGTCGACGTCGAGGCGATGGGCATCGATTTGCTGTCCTGCACGGCGCACCTGATGTACGGCCCCAAGGGTGTGGGCGCGCTGTATGTCCGGCGCAAGGCGCCGCGCGTGCGGCTGGCGCCGATGATCGACGGCGGCGGCCACGAGCGCGGGATGCGATCCGGCACGCTGCCGGTGCCCCTCATCGTGGGCTTCGGCAAGGCGGCCGAGATCGCCCGCGAGGAGATGCCGGCGGAGGCGGCGCGGCTTGGCCGGCTGCGCGACCGGCTACAGGACATCATCCTGTCGAGCGTCGACGAGGCGTTCCTGAATGGACGGCCCGACCGGCGGCTGCCGCACAATCTCAACATCTCGTTCGCGTACGTGGAAGGCGAGTCGGTCCTGATGGGACTCAACAAGGAGACGGCGCTGTCGTCCGGCTCCGCATGCACGTCGGCCACGCTCGAGCCGTCGTACGTCATCGCCGCGCTCGGCGCCTCGGCCGAGCTGGCCCACTCGTCGATCCGCTTCAGCCTGCATCGCTTCACGACGCCGGAAGAGGTCGAGTACGTCGGGCAGCGCACGGTGGAAGTCATCAAGCGACTGCGCGAGATGTCGCCGCTCTACGAGCTGGCGAAGGAAGGCGTCGATCTGAAGTCCATCAAGTGGAAGGCCGAGTAAAGGGGAGATCGGAATGGCATACAGCGACAAGGTCGTCGACCACTACAACAACCCGCGTAACGTCGGCTCGTTCGCCAAGGACACGCCGGGCGTGGGCACGGGGCTGGTCGGCGCGCCGGAATGCGGCGACGTCATGAAGCTGCAGATCAAGGTGAACGTGGAAACGGGCGTCATCGAGGACGCCAAGTTCAAGACGTTCGGCTGCGGCAGCGCCATCGCGTCCTCCAGCCTGGCCACCGAGTGGCTCAAGGGCAAGACGGTCGACGAGGCGGCGAAGATCAAGAACACGGACATCGTCAACGAGCTCAAGCTGCCGCCGGTGAAGATCCATTGCTCGGTCCTGGCCGAGGATGCCATCAAGGCGGCGCTCGCCGATTTCAAAGAGAAGAGCGCGACCGGCGCGGTCGCGGCGGCATCGAAATAGCGGAGGCATCAAGCATGGCACTGAGTCTGTCGGAGACGGCAGCAAAGCAGGTCAAGCAGCTGAAGGAGGCCCAGAAGCTGCCCGACAGCGTGTTTCTGCGCATGGGCGTGAAGGGCGGCGGGTGCTCCGGCATGTCGTACATGCTCGAGTTCGACAGCGAGAAGGGGCCGCACGACAAGGAGTTCGAGATCGACGGCGTGAAGGTGGTCGTCGACAAGAAGAGCTACCTGTACCTGAACGGCACCACGCTCGACTACGTCACGCAGGGACTGACGGGCGGCTTCACGTTCGTCAACCCGAACGCGAAGTCGAGCTGTGGGTGCGGGACGTCGTTCTCGGCGTAAGCCGGGTCCGAGCGTTCCGGACGCGAACGGGCCCGGGCGAGGGCCCGTTCTGATTTTGGAGGATCGGTGAACTTCTTCGAGGTCTTCGGGCTCCCGCGGCGGCTCGCGATCGACGTCGACGAGCTGCAGCGGCGCTTCTACGCGCTGGCGCGACAGACGCACCCGGATTTCCACCAGGCGGCGCCGCCCGCGGAGCGGGTGGCGGCCGAGGAGCGAGCCGCCGTCGTCAACGCGGCGTATCGCACCCTGCGGGACCCGCTGACGCGCGCGGAGTATCTCGTCCGTCTCGAGGAGGGTCGCACCACCCGTGAGGGCGGCGAGGCGCGGCCGGCCGCGCCGGCGTCCCTGCTGGCCGAGATGTTCGAGATCCAGGAGGCGCTGGCCGAGGCGAAGGCCGGGCCGCTCGACGAGGCGGGGCGCGCCGCGCTGGCCGCACAGCGCGACGCCCTGCAGCACCGGTATGCGCAGGAGATCGACCGCGTGCGAGGGGCACTGGCCGCGCGCTGGGACGCCGCCACCGGCGCCGAGCGGCCGGCCGCGCTCGTCGCGCTCAAGGATGCGCTGGCGACGCTCGCGTATCTGCGCACCGTGATCACGGATCTGAGCGACGCGCTCGGAGAGGAGGCATCGGGTGTCGCGCATCATCGGCATTGACCTCGGGACCACGAACAGCCTCGTGGCGTACGTCGACGAGGCGAGTGGTCTGCCGCGCGTGATTCCGGACGACGAGGGCCGCGCGCTGCTGCCATCGATCGTGGCCTTCACGCCGGACGGTCTCGTCGTCGGCGAGGCGGCGCGCCGCCAGCTGGCGCGGCGGCCGGCGGACACCGTCTATTCGATCAAGCGCCTGATGGGTCGCGGCTACGACGACGTCAAGGACGAGCTGCGCTATCTCCCGTTTCGCGTCGTGCCGGCGGATGGCACCGTGAAGCTGGTGGCCGGCGGCCGCGAGGTCACCCCGCCCGAGGTCTCGGCGGCCGTGCTGAAGGCGCTCAAGCTGCGCGCGGAGCGGCACTTCGGCGAGCCGATCGAGAAGGCGGTCATCACCGTGCCGGCCTACTTCAACGACGCGCAGCGGCAGGCCACGCGGGATGCCGGGCGTATCGCCGGCCTCGACGTCGTCCGCATCGTGAACGAGCCGACGGCAGCCTCCCTCGCGTACGGCCTGCAGCGGCTGCAGCAGGGCGTCATCGCCGTCTACGACCTCGGGGGCGGAACGTTCGACGTGTCGATCCTCCGTGTCGACGACGGCGTCTTCGAGGTGCTCGCGACGAACGGCGACACTCATCTCGGCGGGGACGATTTCGACCGCGTGCTCGTCCAATGGCTGCTCGACGACATCCAGACGCGGCATCACGCGGAGCTGGCGCGGGACGGCCTCGACCTGGCCGGGGACGCGGAAATTCTCCAGGAGCTGCGGCTTGCCGCCGAGGCGGCGAAGATCCGGCTGTCGAGCGAGGAGCGTACGACGTTGACGCTGCCGCTCGGTGGCTTCACGTACCGGCGCCAGCTCACGCGTGGAGACGTGGACCGTTTGATCGAGCCGCTGGTCACGCGGACGCTCGGGCCTTGCCGCCGCGCGCTCGCGGATGCCGGTCTGCAAGCAGCGGACATCGACCAGGTCGTGCTCGTCGGCGGCTCCACGCGCGTACCGCTCGTGCGGCGCCGCGTGGAGGAGCTGTTCGGCAAGACGCCGCACAGCCAGCTGAACCCGGACGAGGTGGTCGCGCTGGGCGCGGCCGTGCAGGCGTACATCCTCGCCGGTGGCATCACGTCGATGCTGCTGCTCGACGTGACGCCGCTGTCGCTCGGGATCGAGTCGCTCGGCGGCATCGTCAACGTGCTCATCTCGCGCAACACGACCATCCCGACCAGCGCGCGGGAGATGTTCACCACCTCGGTGGACGGGCAGACCCTGGTCGACTTGCACGTGGTGCAGGGCGAGCGCGAGCTCGTCAAGGATTGCCGATCACTCGGCCGCTTCGAGCTGCGCATCGATCCGATGCCGGCCGGCATGCCGAAGATCGAGGTGACGTTCCTGATCGACGCCAACGGCATCCTGCAGGTCCAGGCCAAGGAGCAGCGGAGCGGCAAGGCCGCGTCGATCGAGGTGAAGCCGACGTACGGTCTCAGCGAGGCCGAGGTGGAGCGGATGATCGAGGAGTCCTTCACCTACGCGGAGGCCGACGTCGAGACGCGGCTGCTGATCGAGGCGCGCAACGAGGCGGACACCGTTCTCACCCACGTGACGCGAGCGCTCAGACAGGGCGCCACGCTCGTGTCGGCGGAGGAGCGGGTAGCCATCGAGACCGCGCTGACGGCGCTGCGCGCGGCGCGCGACGGTGTCGACCGCGACCGCATCCACGAGGCGACCACGGCCGTCAACCGGGCGACCGAGCGCCTGGCGGAGGCGATGATGGACGCCGCGCTCAAGGGCGCGCTCGGCAGTACGCGCGCCGCGGAGCTGCTGAAGGAGCGGCCCTGATGGCCACGCACAAGGTGACGTTCTTGCCCGCGAACAAGACGGTGGAGGTCGACGACAGCAAGTACCCGCTCGCCGATCACGGTCGGCCGGGCTCGCTGCTCGACATCGCGCTGGCCAACGACATCGAGCTCGAGCACAACTGCGGCGGCTCGTGCGCGTGCACCACCTGCCACGTCATCGTCCGCGAGGGCGCGGAGAACCTCTCGGAAATGGCGGAGGACGAGGAGGACCGGCTCGACATGGCCGAGGGGCTCACCATCCACTCGCGGCTGGGCTGCCAGGCGGTCGTGCACGGCGACGTCGTCATCGAGGTGCCGGAGTGATGCAGTGGCGCGACGCCGAGGACATCGGGATCGCCCTGAGCGAGAAGTTTCCCGAGACCGATCCGCTCACCGTGCGATTCACGGACCTGCATCGCTACGTGACCGAGCTGCCGGGCTTCACCGACGATCCGAGGGGATCGAACGAGAAGATCCTCGAGGCGATTCAGATGGCGTGGCTGGATGAATACCGTGACCGATGATCGGGAACGGGCGACGGCCCTCTCCGAGGCGTCCCGGGCGAGCACAACATTGACGGCGCCGGCGGAGCCGGTGCTCCGCGCGGTCGACTGCGCTACGCGATCACCAGGCGATGACGCGATCGGCGGTGAAGATGGCTTCGAGCAGGTCGGGGTAGGGCATGTCGGAGGGGACGCGGCGGACGGTGACGTTCGCGGGCAGCGGCGGTGGGTCGGCGTCGTGAAGCAGGACCACGGTGACCGTGTCGCCCCGAGCGGCCTCCTGCTCGATGGTCCTCGTCGCGACCGCGGAGGCGCCGTCCTTCAACAGGTGAAGCGCGCGGGGCATCAGAAGACGAGCGCGCGGCGAGCGCCGCGCGCCAGCGCGGCGATGTCGTCGGCGGAGACGCGGACGATCGGGTGGCCGTCGGCATTCCAGTCGGCGTCGGCGGGAACGGCGGCGCCGTCCACGTGGAACGGCACGCCGAGCCGCTTGAGATTCTCGCGGAACTTCGCGATGTCGTCGCCGTCGACGAGGTCGTCGGTGTCGGCGTCGAGCAAGTGGACGGCGGGGCCGGTCAGCACGAAGGTGACGGTGTTCTCGCCGGCGACGACACCGACGCCGATGCGCATGGCCTCGAACGCGCGGCCGGAGCGGCGCGGATCGGCGGAGATGAGCACGAGGACGGGCGCGTCGCTCACGCGCTCAGTTCAGCGCGACGAAGCGGTCGGTGCCGTTGATCAGGTCCGTGAGCACCACGAGCCCGCAGTAGGTCACGGTGTCGCCGTGCGCGAGCGGCAGCCGGCGCTTCTGACAGCCGTACGCGCACACGAACAGTTTCGCGCCCTGCGCGGCGAGCGCCTGCACGCGCGCGTCGTCGACCGCACGCACGCCGTCGTCGATCAGATAGAGGTACACGCCGGCCCCGCGCGCGAGGGCGGCGTCGCCGAGGCCGACCGCGGTGTCGAGATTCTCGGGACGATCGGGGCCCGTCGACAGCAGCACGCCGAGTTTTTTCTTCGTCAGATCCATCGCCAGCGGAGCGTAGCATCGCCGATAGGGGAGATCAAATGAGCCGTCGTGTTTATCTCGATCACAACGCGTCCACGCCCGTGCATCCCGAAGTGGTGGCCGAGATGTTGCCGTACTTCGGTCAGGTCTACGGCAATCCGTCGAGCGTCCACGGCTTCGGCCGCGAGGCGCGCGACGCGGTCGATGTCGCGCGCGATCGCGTGGCGGCCTTTCTGCGGGCGCGGCCGGACGAGATCGTCTTCACGTCGGGCGGCACCGAATCCGACAACTTCGGGGTGAAGGGCCTCGCGTGGGCCCGCGGCCACGGCCACGTCATCACCTCGAAGATCGAGCACCATGCCGTGCTCCGCACATGCCAGGCGCTGGAGGCGCAGGGCTTCGCCGTCACCTATCTGCCCGTCGACCAGTACGGGATGATCGACCCGGACGACGTGCGGCGCGCGATGCGCGGCGACACGATCGCGATCTCGATCATGCACGCGAACAGCGAGGTCGGCACCATCCAGCCCGTGCGCGCCATCGGCGCCATCGCGCACGAGCACGACGTGCCGTTCCACGTCGACGCCGTGCAGACGTTCGGCAAGATCGACATCGACGTCGACGCGTTCAACATCGATCTGCTCTCGTTCTCCGGCCACAAGATCTACGGCCCCAAGGGCGTGGCCGGTCTCTTCATCCGCAAGGGGACGAAGATGGTCTCCGTGCAGCACGGCGGTGAGCACGAGCGGCGGCGCCGCGCCGGGACGGAGAACGTGCCCGGCATCGTGGGTCTCGGCAAGGCGGTCGAGGTCCGGGGGCGGGACATGAAGGACGAGGCGGTGCGGCTCACCGCGCTCCGGGACCGGCTCTGGGACGGCGTCCGGGCACGGGTGCCGGACGTTCGCCTGAACGGTCACCCGTCCGAGCGCGTCCCGGGAACCGCCAACATCGCCTACAAGAACGTCGAGTCCGAATCGATCGTCCTCGGGCTGGATCTCAAGGGCATTGCCGTCTCCGCCGGCTCGGCGTGCACCGCGGGCAGCGTGGAGCCCTCGTATGTGCTGGTCGCCATGGGCGTGCCGGTGGAATGGGCCATGGGCGCCGTGCGGTCGTCGCTGGGCCGGTCCACGACGGCCGAGGACATCGACTACGTGATCGAGTCGGTGGAACCGATCGTGCGCAAGCTGCGGGCGGCGCTGCCGGTCGGCGCCGCGTGAGATACAGCGCGGCGGTGCTCGACCATTTCCTCAACCCGCGCAACGCGGGGCTCATGCGGGAGGCGGACGGCACGGGCACGGACGAGTACGCCGGGTGCGGCGACCTCGCGCGGTTCTTCCTGCGCGTGCGCGACGGGCGGGCCGCCGAGGTGCGATTCCAGACGTACGGGTGCGGACCGACGATCGCGGCGGCGAGCGCGGCCAGCGAGCTGGCCACGGGCCGCGCGGTGGAGGAGCTGGTGAACCTGAAAGCCGACGAGATCGAGGACGCGCTGCAGGGGTTGCCGGACGATCGCAAGCACGCGGCCGAGGTGGCCGCCGGCGCCGTACGCGCGGCGGCGCTGGACGCCCTCGCACGGCGAGGCGCTTGATGTTCGCGGAGCTGCGTCGGGACATCCATACCGTGCTCGAGCGGGATCCGGCGGCCCGCTCGCGCCTGGAAGTCCTGCTCTGCTACCCCGGCGTGCACGCTCTCGCCTTCCACCGGCTGGCTCATCGGCTGTGGCATGCCGGCTTCACGACGCTCGCGCGCGCCGTGTCCCACGTCGCGCGCTTCGCGACCGGCATCGAGATCCACCCGGCCGCGCGGCTCGGGCACGGCCTCTTCATCGACCACGGCATGGGTGTCGTGATCGGCGAGACGGCCGAGGTCGGCGACAACGTCACCCTGCTCCAGGGCGTGACCCTCGGCGGCACCAGCCTGCGCCGCGAGAAGCGCCATCCGACGCTCGGCAACAACGTGGTCGTGGGCGCCGGCGCCAAGATCATCGGCGGCTTCCGGATCGGCGACAACAGCCGCATCGGCGCCGGCTCGGTCGTGGTCCGCGAGGTGCCGCCGAACGCCGTTGTGGTCGGCGTCCCCGGCCGGGTAACATACAAGGACGGTCAGCGGGTAGGTGGCATCGACCTGAACCAGACGGACCTGCCCGACCCGATCGCCAAGGCACTCGAGCAGCTCGTGGAGCGAATTCGCACGCTCGAAGGCGAGCTCGAGACGCTGCGCAAGACGGTCGACAAGGAGGAGCGCCCGTGAACCCGAAGGACGTGCTCAGCATCGAGGAGGCGTCGACGTACCTGTCCATCGACAAGACGGCGCTGGCGGCGCTGGCCCACGAGCGGCGGATCCCGTGCCTGCAGACCGACGGCGCGTGGGTGTTCTCGAAGAAGTCCATCGACAAGTGGCGGAGCCAGCAAAGCCGCCGAGCCTGAGCCACCGGTGACGCGCGACGTCGCCTGGGCGATCCTGACCGAGTTCACCCGGAGCGACAGCCTTCGCAAGCACGCGCGGGCGGTCGAGGCCTCCATGCGGGCCTACGCCGCCCGCTTCGGCGAGGATGTGGACCGCTGGGGCATCGCCGGGATGCTCCACGACTTCGACTACGAGATGCATCCGCATGCGCCCCACCATCCTCTGAAGGGCGCCGAGATCCTGACGGCTCGCGGTGTTCGGGCCGACGTCGTGTACGCCATCCTCGCGCACGCCGACTATTCCGGCATGCCCCGCGTCAGCCTCCTGGATCGCGCGCTCTACGCGTGCGACGAGCTCACCGGCTTCGTGCATGCGTGCGCGCTCGTGCGGCCCGGCAAGGTCGTCACCGGCCTGGAGCCGGCCTCGGTCCGCAAGAAGCTCAAGGACAAGGCGTTCGCCCGCACGGTGAATCGCGACGACGTCTATCGCGGCGCCGCCGAGCTGGACGTCGAGCTCGACGCCCACATCGCCTTCGTGGTGAGCGCGCTCGGCGAGGTCGCTTCCGAGGTGGGCCTGGCCCGAGGCTGACGTGCCGCCGCGGCCGCGCGCAATCACGCACGTCGACATGGACGCCTTCTACGCGTCCGTGGAGCAGCGCGACCGCCCCGAGCTGCGCGGCCGACCGGTGATCGTGGGCGCCGACCCGCGCGGACGCGGCGTGGTCTCAGCAGCCTCCTACGAGGCGCGCGTCTACGGCGTGCGGTCGGCGATGCCGATCGGCAAAGCCGCGCGACTCTGCCCGCACGGCGTCTTCGTCCCCGTGGACATGGAGAAGTACGCGCGCGTGTCGGCGGAGATCATGGCGATCCTCGCCGAGTTCTCGCCGCTGGTGGAGCCGGTGTCGGTGGACGAGGCCTTCGTCGACCTGACCGGCACCGAGTCCCTGTTCGGGCCGCCGGCCGACGCCGTCCGCGCCATCAAGCACCGCCTGCGCGTGGCCACCGGCCTCACCGCCTCGGCGGGGCTCGCCGCCAACAAGTTCATCGCGAAGGTCGCCTCCGACCTGCGCAAGCCCGACGGGCTGGTCGTCGTCGAGCCGGGGCGCGAGGCCGCGTTCCTGGCGCCGCTGCCGATCGAGCGGCTGTGGGGAGTCGGCGCTGCGACGGCGGGGACGCTGTCCGCGCTCGGGATCGCGACCATCGGACAGCTCCAGCGGATTCCGCGTGCCACGCTGGTGGCGCGGCTCGGCGCGCATGGCGCCGATCTTCATGCGCTTGCGTTCGGCTGCGACGAGCGGGCGGTGGAGCCGTGGACGGCGCCGAAGTCGATGGGCGCCGAGACGACGTTCGAGCGCGACACGACGGATCGCGCGCGCCTCGAAGCCACGCTGCGCGGCCAGGCCGAGCGCGTGGCCCGTGAGCTGCGGGCGGGCGGCTTCGCCGCCTGTCGGGTGACGCTGAAGCTGCGGTTTGCGGATTTCCACACGATCACGCGAAGCCACACCGGCGATCCGACGCAGGACGGCCTCGAGCTCTACCGGCGCGTGATGGCCCTGTTCGCGCGCGAGCGCCTGGTGCAGCCGGTCCGTCTGATCGGCGTGTCCGCCTCCACGCTGGGGCCGCCCGCTTCGGGGCAGCTCGCGCTGCTCGATGCGAACGCGGTCCGCCGCGAGCGGCTGGACCGCGCCGTGGATGGCATCACCGGCCGCTTCGGCGCCGACGCCATTCGCCCCGCGGCCCTCGTCAGGCCGCGGCGCCGCACTCCGTAGCGGTGCGTGCGTCGCACTGCTCCTCGGCTCGGAGCCGCGCCCGTGTGCTACACTCGCGCTGAATAGCCGTTCAGTCGAGCGAGGTGACATCATGGAGCGCCCGATCGCCTACGACAAGCTTGCGCGCGAGGATCGCTTCGTCCGGATGCGCGCGCGCGACGTGGCCGAGCTGAAGGTCACCCAGGGCCTGCCGCCATTCCCCGATCTCTCCAGCCGCGAATCGATGCGCGAGCGTGTGCACGGCATCCTGGTTGGCGAGCTCCAGGCGATGGAGGGCGCCGGACGTACGGTGTGTGACTTCCCCGACGCGCCGTGGGAGTTCACCATGGACATGGCGCGGCAGGTCTGGGACGAGTCGCGTCATGTCGAGACGTACCTTGGCCTGCTGGACCACCTGGGCGGGCGGCTGGGCGAGTATCCCGAGACGACGATCCTCTGGCGCTGCGCATGCGCCGAGGACGCCGCCGCGCGCGTGGCCGGCGTCAACCGCGGGCTCGAGGGGCTCGCGTGCGACGTGTTCAACCAGCTCATTCACATCGCGGGCAAGATCGGCGATCCCGTCCTCGAGCAGTCGGTCGACTATGTCCTCGCCGACGAGATCACGCACGTACGGATGGGCTCCCGCTGGCTCAACGAGCTGACACGCGGGGAGCCGGAGCGGCGTCGAAAAGCCATCGAGTTCCAGGAGACGATCGACGAGCGCTTCAACCTCGGCGGCACGCGGCAGGACGGCCAGCACGACCTCGTCCCCATCTCGATCGCCAAGGACGCGCGCAAGCTCGCCGGCTTCACCGACGAGGAGATCGAGCGGCTGATCAAGAGCACGCAGCGCTCGCAGGTGTATTGAGCTCCCACCGCCTCGCCGGGCACTTCTCCGTCGACGACTCGGCGCGCCGGATCCGTCACTACCGGTACGCCGAGGAGCGCATGCTGCGGACGCTGGGCGGGTGGATTGCGCTCACGCCGGAGCTGCCGGCGAAGCTGCTGTTCGGCCGCCATGTCTGGGACTGCGCGCAGCACGCCGACCTCTGGGGCAAGCGGCTGCCAGAACTGCGCGCTCCCGCCCAGGTGTCCGAGCCCGCCAACGATCGCGTGGTGAAGTTCTTCGATGTGGTGGAGTCGGCGGACGGTCCTCGCCAGACCATCGAGCGTGTGGCCGGGGTCTACCGCGTGCTCAAGCCGCACCTGGTGACCCTCTACGCGCGCCACCTGGCCTCGGCGAATCCCGTCTACGAGCCCCCGACGCGGCGCATCCTCGAGCGCTGCCTGGAGGAAGAGCGGCGGCACGCGGCCGCCGGCGCGGTGGTCCTCGGACGGCTCACCCGGGACGACGGCACGCGCGCGCGCGCCACGGCGTGGGAGCAGCGGCTGCTGAGCGCCCTCACCGAGGCCGGCGGGATCACCGGCGATGTCGCCGCACCCCTGGTCGACGGCGCCGCCGTCGCCGCCGAGGCGCGCGCGGTCGCTCAGGACCTGGTCGAGGTGCCGGCGGACTTCGATGCGTCGGTCCTGGAGCCCGCGCTGGCGGCGGCGGTCGAAGCGTATGGCGCTGCGCTGGCGTCCGGAGACAGCGCGGCCGCCGCGGCGCTCGTCGCGCCGGCGGCGCGGACGAGCGTGGACGCCGAGAATGCGCGCTTCGGCGAGCGGGTGCGTGCCGCCAGGGTCGTGGCGCTGGCCACGATCGGGCATCACCGCATCGTCAAGCTCCGCCTGGAGGGCGAGCGCGCCGTCGGCTACGTTCAGCTGCGCTGGACGCCGGTGCCGTCGGGGTGGGCGATCACGTTCGCCGAGCTCGTCCGGGTCGAGCGAGTCGACGCAGCTCCGGCCGTCTGAGCGTGCTGCGCACCGTCCTGGTCGCCAACCGCGGAGAGATCGCGCGTCGCATCTTCCGGGCCTGCCGCGCCCGCGGGCTCGCGACGGTGGCCGTGTACTCCGAGGCGGATCGCGACGCGCCGCACGTCAAGGACGCCGATCGCGCGGTCGCCATCGGACCGGCGCCCGCGCGCGAGAGCTACCTCGACATCGACCGCATCATCGCGGCCGCCCGCGAGGCGAGCGCCGATGCCGTGCACCCCGGGTACGGATTCCTGTCCGAGAACTGGCGCTTCGCGGAGGCGTGCGCGCGCGCAGGCCTGACCTTCGTCGGTCCCTCGCCGGATGCCATTCGCGCCATGGGCGACAAGACGGAGGCGCGGCGTCGCATGGCGGCGGCCGGCGTTCCGACCGTGCCGGGCAGCGTCGATCCGGTGCCCGACGCGGCGGGGGCCGAGGCCGTGGCCGGGCGCATCGGCTATCCGGTCATCCTGAAGGCGGCGGCGGGCGGCGGCGGCATCGGCATGGCGAAGGTCGCCAGCGCCGCCGATGTCGCCTCCGCGTGGGCGACGGCGACGCGGCGTGCGCAGGCGGCGTTCGGTCGCGCCGACGTCTACGTCGAGCGCTACGTCGAGCGCGGGCGGCACGTCGAGGTGCAGGTCTTCGGCGATACCAAGGGCGCCGTCGTACACATGCACGAGCGCGAATGCTCGCTCCAGCGGCGGCACCAGAAGCTGCTCGAGGAATCGCCGGCCCCGAACCTGGACGCCACCACCAAGCGGGGCTTGACCGAGGCGGCGGTCGCGGGCGCGCGCGCCATCGGCTACGTCAACGCGGGAACAATGGAGTTCCTGGTCGACGGGCGCGACTTCTACTTCCTCGAGATGAACACACGGCTGCAGGTCGAGCATCCCGTGACGGAGGAGGTCACCGGCCTCGATCTGGTGACCACCCAGCTCGACGTGGCGGCCGGCGCTCCGCTGCCGTGGACGCAGGACGCGATCCGGCAGCGCGGCGCCGCCATCGAGGTGCGCGTCTACGCCGAGGATCCCGCGAAGGGCTTCCTGCCGTCGCCGGGCACGATCACGCGGCTCACCCTGCCGGCCGGCGCCGGCGTGCGGCTCGAATCCGGCGTCGTCCAGGGCAGCGTCGTGTCCGTTCACTACGACGCGCTGCTCTTCAAGCTGATCGCCAGCGGCGCCGACCGCGCACAGGCGGTGGACCGACTGGCCGCGGCGCTCGACGCCTGTGACGTCGAGGGTGTGAAGACGACGCTGCCGCTGCTGCGCCGCATCGTCGCGCATCCGGACTTCCGCGGCGGCACCGTGCACACCCAGCTGGTCGAACAAGGAGCGTTCAATGGCTGAGGAGATCAAGGCCCACATCACCGGCGTCGTGTTCCAGATCACGACGAAGCCGGGAGACACGGTGGCTGCCGGCGATCCCGTCATCGTGCTCGAGTCGATGAAGATGGAGATTCCGGTGGAGGCGCCGCGGGCCGGGTCGGTGAAGGAGATCCGCGTACGGGAGGGACAGACGGTGCAGGAAGGCGAGACGGTGGCCGTGCTGGAGTGAGGCGGTGAGCCTCGCAGCAGTCCGGACGCTCTACGACCATCACTGGTGGGCCAACCGGACGCTGCTCGAGACGGCGGCGACGCTCGGCGAGCCGGCCGCCACCCGCGCCGTCGGCTCGCAGTTCAGCGAGCCGTCGCTGCACCGGATGTTCTTCCACCTCTTCGGCGTCGACTCGTTGTGGCTCGCGCGGTGGCAGGGGGTGTCGCCGACCTCGATCCCCGACGAGCCGCCGACGCTGGCGGCGCTCGGCGAGCGCTGGGTGACCCTGGAGCGGGAGCAGAAGACGTTCCTCGACGGGCTCGTCGACGCGGATTTCGATCGGCTGATCAGCTTTCGCCTGCTGTCAGGGAAGTCGTACCGGCTGCCGCTCGGCCTGCTCCTGCATCACGTGACGGACCACGGGACACACCATCGAAGCGAGATCGCGACGATGCTGACGATGGTGAGCGGCTCGCCGCCCGGCACCGGGCTCGCGCGCTTCCTCGCCATCCGCAGCGGTCAGGAGGCGCCGTGACACCGACCGAGCTGTACACCTACCACCGCTGGGCGAACCGCCGCCTGTTCGACGTCGCCGATGCGCTCGGCGACGAGATGTGCGCGCGACCGGTGGGCTCGCAGTTCAGCATGCCGAGTCTGCTCCGGATGTTCGCGCACGTGTACGCGGCCGACCGGGTGTGGTTGACGCGCTGGAAGGGGCAGCCGACCGGCGCGCTCCCCGGCGGCGACATCCCGTCGATGTCGGCGCTGCGGACCACGTGGGACACGCTGTGCGAGGAGCAGCAGAGCTACGTGGAAAGCCTGAAGCCGGTGGACCTTGGTCGGATGGTGCACTACAAGGACTCCGCCGGCACGCGGTATCACACGCCACTCGGCATCCTGCTGACCCACGTGGCCGCCCACGGCAACCATCACCGCAGCGAGATCGCGACCATGATCACGATGCTCAGCGCCTCACCACCCGACACCGGTGTGGTGATGTGGCACCGGACGGTGACGGGGCAGCTTCGTCACTGAGCGAGGTCGCGCTGAATCAGGCGAGCTCGAGCCCGAGGTCGAACGTGCCGGCGTAGCCCCGGCCATCCTCGGCGACGTTCAGCAGCAGCGCGCGACCGCCATGCCGGAACAGGCCGTCTCCGTCGTTCCGCGTCCGCCGCTCGCGCCGCGCCGCGTACGGGGCCTGGCGGTGCACCGCGTCGGTGAGCGCGTCGTCGAAGTACAGCTGCGAGGTGAACTCACGGCCGCGCCCGTCCACCTGCGTGCGGACCTTGAAGTGGATGTGGACGGCGCGGCCCTCGTACCAGCCGGGATAGATCGTGACGAATCGTGCGACCCCGGAGGCGTCGGTCATCTGGTAGCCGCGGAGGAATTTCTGTCCGACCGTACGACCGCGAGGGTCCCGCACGTCGGAATAGACGCCAGCGGCGTCGCAGTGCCAGACGTCGACGATGGCGCCGGCCAGCGGCGTGCAGCGACCGCCGCGGGCGCGGGACGTCCGGAACGTGAGCGCGAGGGGAGCGCCGGCCACGGCCGCGCCGCTCACAGGGTCGAGCCGGATGTCCGAGCGGTTCAGCCGCTCCTCCACGAAGAACGGCCCCTCGGTCTGCTCGGGGCGGACCACGCAGGCCGGAGCCTCGCCGGCCGTCGCTGCCGGCCGTCCGCTCGCCGCACCGGCGACGCCAGCACCCAGGAGGGCGAGCATGTCGCGGCGGCTCAGCGAGGACTTCATGGGGGAATCACCGGCGGCCCGGGCGGCAGAGCGCCCGGGCCGCGCGACGATCAGTTCTCGATGAAGGCCTTGAGGTTACGGCCACGAAGCGGATGGCGCAGCTTGCGGAGCGCCTTGGCCTCGATCTGACGGATGCGCTCGCGGGTGACCGCGAACCGCTTGCCGACTTCTTCCAGCGTGTGCTCGCCCTCCTCGCCGATGCCGAAGCGAAGGCGCAGGATCTCCTTTTCCTTCGGCGACAGCGTGGCGAGCGCGCGCTCGACCTGCGTCGTCAGATCCTGGTTCAGCAGCGAGTCGTTGGGCGACCCGGCGCTCTTGTCTTCCAGGAAGTCGCCGAGCTCGGAGTCCTCGCCGATCGGCGTCTCGAGCGATAGCGGCTTGCGCGAGGACTCGAGGATGAGCCGCACCTTCTTGGCCGGCACGCCGGTCCGCTGCGCCAGCTCCTCCGGCGTCGGCTCGCGGCCCATCTCGTTGATCATGTTCCGGTTCACGCGGGAGATGCGGTTCAGCGTCTCCACCATGTGGACCGGGATCCGGATCGTCCGCGAGTGGTCCGCGATCGCCCGCGTGATCGCCTGCCGGATCCACCACGTCGCGTACGTCGAGAACTTGAAGCCACGCCGGTACTGGAACCGGTCGACGGCCTTCATCAGGCCGATGTTGCCCTCCTGGACGAGGTCGAGAAGCGACAGATCGCTGCCCAGGTAGCGCTTGGCCACCGAGACCACCAGGCGGAGGTTGGCCTCCATGAGCTCGCGCTTGGCCTGTCGCACCGTCCGGTCGCTCGTCTCGATTTCCTTGAGCACCGCCTGGAGCTGCTTGCGGGGCAGACCGGCGTCCGTCTCCAGCTGCTTCAGCTCCCGGGCGATGGCTGCCGTGCGGTTGCGTCGAGCCTCGGCTGCGAGCGCATCGATGCGCTGGCAGAGGCGGCGAACCTTGCCCACCAGGTCATCGATGAGGGCCGGCTTGAGCGGCATCTCGGCGACGATCTTCTGGATGCCCTCCCGACAGACCTGGATCTGTCGCTGCACGTTGGCCCGGCCGGTAGCCGAGCGCCGCTTGTCGTCCAGGGACTCTTCCAGCCGCGCGATCTTGCGCTCCAGCCGCCGGATGCGACCAAAGGCGAGGACGACCGGGCGAATCTCCTTCGCTTCGAGCTCGCCGCCTTCGGGCAGGACGATGACGTCGTCAGCCGCGATCTCGTTGTGACGAAGGCGGTCGCCGACTTCGAGCAGCGCGCGGACGGCGAACGGAATGCCGGACAGGGCCCGGCGCAGCGCGATCTGCCCGACCTCGATCCGCCGACCGATCTGCACTTCCTGCTGGGCAGTCAGCAGCGGGACCTTGCCGATCTCCTTCAGGTACAGACGGACGGGGTCCTCGCCCTTCGCCGGAAGCGGCGTGAACGCCTCTTCAGGAATGGGCTGGATCTCCTCACTGTCGTCCTCGGCGATGACCGGGGTCTGCGGCTCTTCCTCGGTCGTCACCAGCGCCGCCGACGGAACCAGCTCCGCCGCGTCCATGTTGCCTTCCCGCGCGCTCTCTCGAAATGTCATGGTGTCACCGGCCAATTTTCTTTACCTGTATGACGCTTGACGTCGGTCGAACGTTTCAGTAATAGCGCCGAGTTTTCAAGAAACACGCCAGCGCGTGTCCCTTTTTGCTAACCGGTTGTAAGACCTGCCTCCGCTGTACCTCCGCAACATACGGGGCCTCGAAGTGGTGGGAAATGTTGTTCACGTATTCAGGCCTTGATTCCTCTGCTATTCTTTGTGGCCCCGGAGGGTCTTTCCGTGCAGGCCGAGGTCATTGCCGTCGGGTCCGAGCTGCTGCTGGGTCAGATCATCGACACCAACTCCGCCGTGATCGCCCGGCATTTCACGTCGATCGGGCTAAACCTGTTCTACAAAACGACCGTCGGAGACAACCTCGCCCGCACGACGGCGGTCATCCGTCAGGCCCTGGACCGCTCCGACGTCGTCGTGACCACCGGGGGCATTGGACCGACTGCCGACGATATCACGCGAGAGGCCGTTGCGGCGGCCACCGGCCGCGAGCTGCTCTTTTCAGAGGAGCTGATGCGACAGATCGAGGCCTACTTCGCGTCGCGAGGCTTCCGGCTCTCGCCGTCGAACCGGCGCCAGGCGTACATCCCCAAGGGCGCCGTCGCGGTGGAGAACCCGGTCGGCACCGCGCCCGCCTTCATCGTGGACGACGGCGGGAAAACGCTGATCACCCTGCCCGGGGTTCCCCGCGAGATGGAATACCTGCTCGTGAGCCGAGCAATCCCGTATCTTCGCGAGCGCTACGGTATCCGGGGTGAGATCCGCTTGCGAGTACTCAAGTGCGTGGGGCTGGGCGAGAGCCGGATCGGCGAGCGGCTGGCAGACTTCATGGAGAAAGGCGCGAACCCGACCGTCGGCACCCTTGCGCACCTCGGCCAGGTCGACGTCCGGATCGCCGCCAAGGGTGCGGACGCGGAGGAGGCTCGCCGGCTCATCGCGCCGGTGGAGATCGAGATCCGCGACCGTCTCGGCGACGCCGTCTTCGGCGCCGACGATGACACGCTGGAGGGCGAGATCGGTCGGCGGGCCACCGCCCTGGACAGCAGAGTCGCGATCGTCGAGGTGGGCACGGCGGGGGCGGCGACCGAGCGCCTGGCCGCCGGGATCCCCGATCGCTTCGCCGGCTCGATGGTGATGGCCCACGTCAACTCGGATGGACCGCTGCGGGTCGACGCCGGCCGCGACGCCACGCCGCTGGCCCGTGCGCACGCGCTCGCGCTGGCCGCCGCCCGCTGGGCCGGGGTCGACATCGGCGCCGCCAGCTACGTCGAGGCCGTCGCCGGCTCGGCGCCGCCGGTGGCCCGCGTCGCGCTCGGCGTCGCCGTGCGCGGCACGCTCAGCGGCCACGAGCACGTGCTCGGCGGCGACGCGCCGTCGCAGCGGATCCGCGCCGCAACGCTGCTGCTCGACGAGCTGCGGCGGGCGATGCCCGCGTGTTGACACCGCTCCGCGCGGGAGAGTAGAAGCGAGGCATGTCCGCGGTCGCGCCGAGCGCGAGCTACAGCCTCACCGTGCGCGTGGCGATCCAGAACCGTCCTGGCATGCTGGGCAGGGTGGCCTCCGCTATCGGCGACGCGGGCGGTGACATCGGCGCCGTGGACCTGGTGGAGTCCCACCGCGACCGGATCCTCCGCGACATCACGATCGACGCGCGGGACAGCGCGCACGGGCTGCAGATCGTCGCGCGGCTCAAGCACCTGCCGGGCGTGCGCGTGGTGAACATCTCCGACCGCACGTTCCTGATGCATCTCGGCGGGAAGATCGAGATTCATAGCAAGGTGCCCATCCGGACGCGTGACGACCTCTCGATGGCCTACACGCCGGGCGTCGCCCGCGTGTGTCTGGCCATCGCCGACGATCGTCAACGCGCCTTCGCGCTCACCATCAAGCAGAACTCGGTGGCGGTCGTCACTGACGGCACGGCCGTGCTCGGGCTCGGCGACATCGGTCCCGAGGCCGCACTGCCGGTGATGGAAGGCAAGGCGATGCTCTTCAAGGAGCTCGCCAATGTCGACGCGTTTCCGCTGTGCCT
>DATAOC010000094.1:0-9621 GCA_036265915.1 Candidatus Methylomirabilota bacterium
GTGCCGACCGCGTGAGAGATGTCGCGCGGTACGAGCTTGTCACGAATCGCCCCCTCCACCCGACCTTCTGGCAGCGATCGACGGCCTTCGCCGCGGCCTCGCGCTCGCCGGAGACATCGCTGATCAAGCTACCGCAGTAGCGGGTGCTTGCGGGCTCGAACAATCATGCCTGTCCGGTTTCCTCGACCGCCTCACCCTCACCGGACATCGCTCCACGGTAGTCCCCGACACTGCGAGATATGGCGGCGACATAGGCGCGCCGCGCGCACCCACAATGCCCGGCAATGGATACGCCACAGCGCTGGGGCGCACAGCGGAAAGAACCGCGCCATCGGCGCCCGTGGTGACACCTCATGCCGGACATCTACGAGGACGAGGAGGCGCGCAAGCCCGACCGGCTCGTGCGCGGCGATGGGTCCAGTGCGGAGCGCCGGTCGGTCGCGCGGGGCCGCGGGTGACGCGCCGCCGCGGTAGCGCAACAGGAGCCGCGACGATCGCGGGGCCAGCGGAGTGCGCGCTTAACCGCCTCAATTGCCGTGGGCTGGTAGGCCGTCAGTGCCCGTCCAAACGCCGACTCCAGAAGAGCCGGTCCGGCGCGCGGGATTCTGCATCAGCGCGCGCGTTTTCGCATCGCGTTGGAGGGCGGACAGGACGATCGCAATGATCCAACCTGCTCGGATCACGCGGTTCCACGGGAACTTGCGCAGAGGTGCGGCTCGCGATGATGCTGGCATGTCCGTCGCTAACTGCCGCAAGGACAGGAATCACAAACATGCGTGCAAGGTCCGACCCTCAAGGTGGCGGCACGGCCGAGGATCACAGCCGGCGCGGTGACCGAAGCGAGCTGCGCCTGACTGAGCGTAGGCTTCTATCTCCGGAGCAAGCGGCCGCCTACCGCGGGCTTCGGAGCCGTTTCGCGGTTTACCGGCTGGTCGCCTCCAGGCAGCTCTCCGCTCTCCGACTCGCAAACAAGCTGCGCGTCGACTACGCGATCTCGAGGTCCTGATCGAGAATGCGAAGACCACCGCCGCGCAAGGGACCGCACGATCGCCATTGGAACCGCTGTCCGGGCACGTGTTCCTCGCCAGCTCGCGCCTCCACATCCTCGCCGCCGGGCGGTGACAGGGCGAGTGACAGCGTCAGAGGGCGGCGTGTAACTCCTCGATCGGTCGGCGCCGACACGCCACGCGCCCGTGCGCACTGGATCGTTAATCCTGTGCGCACCCTCGCTTGACAGACATGGCGGCGGCGAGCATAAGACCGGCACCGATTTCCCTAGCGCGCGGAGGTTCGGAGCATGAAGCGACGCCGCCGCCGTCCCGAAGGATGTGTCTACCGCCGTGGACAGGTCTTCTGGCTGAAGTGGACCGACGCGTTCGGAAGAACTCGCTATCGCTCGTCGGGCTCTCAGGACCGTCACGTCGCGCCGAGAACATGCTTCGTGACGAGCTCAAGCGCAAGGCCGAAGGTCTTTCCGCTTCGCCAGATCCGCGGCGCACGCTGGTGGGGGACCTCCTCGAGGCGCTGAAGAACCGCTACCGCGTCGAGGGGCGGCGCAGCCTGGAGCGGCTGGAGGACGCCGTCGAGCACTTGCTCCGGATGTTCCGCGGCGCGCCGGCGGCGCAGGTCAAGGGCGCCGACGTGCTCAGGTACGCGAACCTCCGCCTCGAAGAGAAGGCCAAGCCTGCCACCATCAACCGCGAGCTCGCGGCGCTCCGCGTTGCCTACCGGCTCGGCCTCGACAATGACACGATCGTCGCGATGCCACGCATCCGGCTCCTGCCCGAGAACAACGCGCGGCAGGGGTTCGCGGAGGCCAAGCAGATGGTGGCGATCTGTCGGCGCCTCCCGGCAGGTCTCGCCGACGCGGTCCAGTTCATGTTCATCACTGGGTCGGGGAGCCGGTCCGAGGTGCTCCCTCTGAAGTGGGCGCAGGTGGACTTCGTGGGAGGCTTCGTTCGCCTAGAGCCGGGAACGATGAAGAACAACGAAGGCCGCGCGTTCCCGCTCATCCCCGAGCTCCGCGTCCTCCTGGAGCGCCGGCAAGCGATCACGCGGCGCTGCGAGCGCGCCCAGGCTCGCATCATCGCCCACGTGTTCCACCGCTACGGCAAGCCGATCAAGTCGCTCCGGCGTACCTGGATGACGGCGTGCAAGGACGCGGGGCGGCCCGGGCTCCTGCTCCACGACCTGAGACGCTCGGCGGTGAGGAACCTCGAGCGCGCCGGCATCTCGCGCTCGGTCGCGATGAAGCTCACCGGCCACAAGACGGAGGCCGTGTATCGACGCTACGCGATCGTCGCCGAGAGCGACCTCCGCGAGGCGGGCACGAAGCTCGCGACGATGCTAGGAACGACGCCGGAGACGGCCGCGCTCAGTGATAATCCCGGTGACAATTCGGTTACAGCGCGGAAGACAGGCCGGTTAAGTCGCTGAAAAAATGGTGGGCAGGGACGGGATTGAACCGCCGACACCAGGATTTTCAGTCCTGTGCTCTACCAACTGAGCTACCTGCCCGCCAGGCCGCTTAGAGTACCACACGAGTCGCGGTACTCTTGGCGACGTGACCGGCGGCGCGACCGGCGACAGCGAGCTCGAAGCGGCGGAGGCGCTCGCACAAGTCTCGGCGGCGCTCGCGGAGTCGCTCGATCCGGCCATCGTCGTCTCGCGCGTGGCGGCGAGCGTGCGGCAGCTGCTGCGCTGCCAGGGCGCCACCGTCTATCGCGTCGAGGACGCGACGGGAACGCTGGTGCTCGAGGGCGTCTCGGGCCTCGATCAGGACTGGTCGGTCGGCCTCCGGCTGCCGAAGGGCCTCGGCATCACCGCGGTCGCGCTGCGGGCCGGACATCCGATCGCCAGCGACGACGTGCTCCAGGATCCGGCCATCTTCCTCGACGCGCCGATGCGCGCCCGCCTTGCCGCGCTCGACCACCGCGCGATGATGTCAGCACCGCTGCTCTCGCGCGGTCGCATCGTCGGCGCCATCACGGTGGCCGACTTGCCCGGGCGTCGCTTCACCGAGCGGGAGCTGCGCCACATGAAGATGTTCGCCGACATGGCGGCCATCGCGCTCACGAACGCCCAGCAGTACCGCGCCGAAGAGCGACTGCGGGCGGACGCCGAGGCGGCCAACCGCGCGAAGGACGACTTCCTCGCCATGCTCGGCCACGAGCTGCGCAATCCACTGGCGGCGATCGGCAATGCGGCGCACGTGCTCGATCGCGTCGGGACCGTCGACGAGGCGGCCGCGCGGGCGAGCGCGGTCATTCACCGGCAGGTGCGGCATCTGGCCGGTCTCGTGGATGATCTGCTCGACGCCGCGCGCGTATCGACCGGCAAGATCGTGCTGCGAATGGCGCCGGTGGATCTGGGCGCGGCCGTCACGCGGATGATCAGCTCCCTCGGCGCCCCGCGCCAGCGCGTGCGCGTCGACGTCGAGTCGGTCTGGGTCACCGCCGACGAGACCCGGCTCGATCAGATCATCGGCAACCTGGTCGCGAACGCGCGCGAGTACACGCCGGCTGCCGGCGAGGTCCGCATCCGCGTGCGCGGCGAAGGCGGCGATGCCGTGCTCGAGATCGAGGACACGGGCGATGGCATCCCGGCCGCGCTCCTGCCCCACGTGTTCGAGCCGTTCGTGCAGGGCGAGCGCAGTCCCGATCGACGCCACGGCGGGCTGGGGCTCGGCCTGGCACTGGTGAAGCGCCTGGCGGAGATGCACGGCGGCTCCGTCGCCGCCGCCAGCGGCGGGATCGGCCGCGGCAGCACGTTCACGGTCCGCCTGCCGCGGGCCTCGGCACCGGTGTCGTCGACGACACCAGCGCCGCCGGCAGGCGGCACGGCGCCGCGCCGAGTGCTCATCGTGGAGGACAACACCGACGCGCGAGAGGTGCTGCGACTGGCGCTCACGCTGGACGGCCACCAGGTGCACGAGGCCGCCGACGGCGCGGAGGGCGTCGAGGCGGCGCTACGCCTCGCGCCCGACGCGGCGCTGATCGACGTCGGGCTGCCGACGCTCGACGGGTACGCGGTGGCGCGGCAGATTCGCGCGGCGGAGCGCCGGACGCGCATGCTGCTGGTGGCGCTCACCGGCTACGGTCAAGCGGAAGACCGGCGGCGCGCGCTCGAAGCCGGGTTCGACGTCCACCTCGTGAAGCCGGTGACACCGGAGCGTTTGACGGAGGTGCTGCAGCGCGCGCCGATCGCTACTCGACGGTCGTGATGACGCCGATGCCGCCCGACTTCTCGAAGATCAGCGTGACGATGATGGTCTCGCCGAGCGTGAGCGGACGCGTCAGGTCGCTCAGCACCACGTGCGGCCCCTCCGCGGTGAAGCGCATCGTGGTCGCGCCCGGCACCTCGACCCGCGCGACCGGCGCGCCGGCCGCGTCGACCAGCGCCGCCTGACGCGCGATCGGCGAGTAGACGGCGGTGATCACGTCGCCGTACTTGCCGGTGCTGTTGAGATCGAAGAAGACCTGCGCGCCCTCGGCCTGCCGCACCGCGCGTCCCTTCTCGGGGCGCACGCGCGTGCCGCCGGCATCGTTCACGGTCGGATAGTGGACGCAGCCGGCGGTGAGCAGCAGCGCGACCGCCAGCGCGAGGCGGATCACTTGAAGGCGCCCTCGGCCACCATCGCGCGGAACGCCGCTTCGTAGGCGCGCACCGTGCGCTCCAGGTCCTCCTCCGCGTGCATCGCCGACACCCAGCCGTGGTTGCTCGAGCAGTCCACACCGTTGTTGAGCAGCGCACAGCGCAGGAGATGGTAGAGACCACCCTTCCGCGGCCGGTCGAAGCCGGCCAGCCCGGGTTTGCCCTCGAACGACACGTGGTAGATCGAGGCCTCGCCGTAGCAGACCCCCGGCGCGCCGGCGCGGCGCAGGGCCTCGCTCAGCGCGCGACGCAGCTCCTCGCCGTACTTGTTCGCGCGCGCCTGCAGCGAGGCGTCGGCGCACAGCTCGAGGGTCGCGATGGCGGCGGCCGCCGACAGGGGGTTGGCGTTGAACGTCCCGGCGTGGGCGACGCGCTGGCCGCGGTCCCAGTCCGGATCGCCGCGGAACGTCAGCATCGACATGAGCGCGCGCGTGCCGCACAGCGCCCCGCCCGGCAGCCCGCCGGCCACGATCTTGGCCAGCGTGGTGAGATCGGGCGTGACGCCGAAGTACGCCTGCGCGCCGCCCGGCGCGTAGCGGAAGCCCGTGATCACCTCGTCGAAGATCAGCACGACGTCGTGCTGCGTCGTGAGCGCGCGCAGCTCTTGCAGGTATCCCGGAATGGTTGGCGTGGTCCCCGACTGCCCGCCCGCGGGCTCCATGATGACGGCGGCGACGTCGCCGCGCTTCAGCGCGATCTCGACGGCCTTGATGTCGTTGGCCGGACAGATCACGACCTGATCGAGCGTGGCGCCCGGGATGCCGGCGGACATCGGGACTTCGTACGGAGGATTGACGCCGCCCACGGCGCCGTCGTGCCAGCCGTGGAAGTGTCCCGCGAACTTCAAGATCTTGGTGCGGCCCGTGTACGCGCGCGCCACGCGCATGGCCAGGTGCGTGGCCTCCGTGCCCGACATCGTGAAGCGCGTGAGATCCGCGCAGGGGACGAGCCGATTGACGTGCTCGGCCCAGCGCACCTCGAGCTCGTGACTGGCGCCGAGATGCGTGCCGCGCGCAACCTGCTCCTGCACCGCGCGCACGACGGCGGGATGGCAGTGACCGAGGAACAGCGCGCCGTGTCCCATCCAGTAGTCCACGTACTCGTGGCCGTCGACGTCCCACTTCCGCGTTCCGCTCGCGCGCTCGACGTAGACCGGAAACGGCACGAGATAGCGGATGTCGTGGGTGATGCCGCCCGGGATGGCGGCCCGCGCGCGCTCGGCAAGCGCGGCAGACTTCGGATGACGGGCGCGGAACTCTTCGTGGATCGTCATGGCGCCCATGATACTCCGAGCAGCCCGACCATGGCGGCGTGCACGTCCAGCGGCAGGCCGTCGACCGTCGGCTCGCGCCGCCGCGTGACGCCGTCGGACGCGCCGGCTTCCACGCACGCAATCACCAGCGCGCGCTCGTCGCCCGGTGCGTGAAGGAGGGGGCGGCCGGTCAGCCGTCCGAGCTCGGCGACGATGCCGTACGCGCCCCAGTTCGACACGCCGGCCACCACGAGGTGGTCGACGGGGACCGTCGACGCGATGCGGGCGGCCAGCGCGCCGGCCCGTGCCACCCGCGCGCGCACGTTGCCCATGCCGACCTCGTTGCCGCCGTCGCCGACGCCGACGGTGGTGATCCGCCCTCGCCGGAGGAACAGCTCATCGATCGGGCGGTTCCATTCGGCGACCGAGTCACCACGCATGTTCAGGTAGTCACCGCCGCGGGCACGCGCCGGCCGCTCGATGGCCACCAGATGCGTCGGACGCTCGCGCCGCAGCGCCTCGTCGGCGGCGTGCGCGCCGTCACCGTACGCGCGGACGGCGTCGATCGGCTCGTCCAGCGCGCGCAGCGCGGCGTTGAGCACCGGAACGGCGACCGGATCGGTCACGTACGTGACGTGCGCGCCGAGCGCGCGCAGCGCGCGGCCGAGCACGGCCGCGCCCGGCGGCCCGTCCGTCTCGGGCGTCTTGGGCTCGACGATGAACCCGGTGGTGATCAGCACCCGCCGCGCCCGCCGCAGTGCCTCCGCGGCGCGCCGAGCCGCCCCCGGGTGGAAGAACGCGGCGATGCCCCGTCGGCCCGGGTCGAGCGCCAGGAGATGGTCGATGGGGCCGAAGCGCAGGGCTGGCAAGACCTTTGCTTTTTAGCAAGGCTGAGACCTCGAATGCAACGCGCCCTCATCGTGGCCGCGCTCGTCGTCGTCGCCCCCGGCTGCGCGACCGCACCGGTGCTGCGAAAGCAGGCCTTTGATTTCAAGACCACGGCGCTGTTCAAGCTGCCGTGCGAGTCGCCGGAAGTGCTCGACGCCAAGCGCGAGATCCCGGACGACGGTCTCGAGACCGAGGCCAACCAGTGCAACAGCGTCCACATGTTGAGGATGGCCGACCGCTTTATGACGATCCAGGAGACGGACGAGAGCAAGGGCGTCCTGGGCGACACGATCGCGGAGGTCCGGGCCAAGGGCTTCTCCATCTATCTCGATCCCGCGGGCCGGAAGCGGCGCCCGAACACGCGGCCGCTCTACGGCAACGACGCGCTCGCCGCGGTCGGCATGGGCGTCAGCCCGCCGCCGCTCCAGCGGCCGGAGGACATCAAGGCCTACGCCGACTACATGGCCCAGCACTACGGCGAGGAGTACATCGAGCGGGACGTGAAGAACGTGGCCGACCGCTTCTGCCTCAACCGCCGTGAGTCACTCGAGACCGGGGACGACCGCGTGTTTGCCATCGTCTGGCGCAGCGGGCGCGTCTTCAAGCGCGTGATCAAGGGCGGCCCGGTTCACAACCCCAAGCAGGAGCGCGGGCTGCTGATCTGCCCCGGCAACTTCATCCTCGATACTGTCAGCGGGGTCGGCAGCAAGGCGGTGACGACGTTTACTGGCTTCTAGCTACGCCGCCACCTCGAAGAGGATCGCCTGGTGGGGCGCCAGCGGTGGGCGCGCCCGGCCGGCGAAGCGCGGCTCCTCGCTGTCGAGCAGGACGCGCCATCCGGCCGGCGGGATGAATGGCCGCACGTCCGCCGTCAGGTTGGCCACGAGGCGGACTCCGGGGCCGGACGCGGCGTCGCGCGAGAGGGTGAGGACGGCGCCGGCGGCGTCCAGCTCGGCACGTGCCAGTTCCTTGCCCCGCGCGCCGAGTGCGCCGTGCGAGGCGCGCAGGGCGAGCCAGCGGCGGTAGAACTGATGCAGCTCGCGGTGGCGCGGCGCGCCGGCGAGTGGATGGTTCAGGCGCGAGCGGACGAAGGTGGCCGGGTCGCCCGGGTCCGGCACGCTGCCTTCCCAGGCGAAGCGACTGAACTCTTCCGTCCGGCCCTTGCGCACTGCCTCCGCGAGGTCGCGATCGAGAAACGACGTGAAGAACTGGAACGGCGCCGTCTCGCCGTACTCCTCGCCCATGAAGAGCAGCGGCACCGCCGGTGCCGCGAGCAGCAGCGCGGCCGCGAGCTTGACGGCCTCGAACGGCACGATCGTGCTCAGCCGGTCGCCCTGGGCCCGATTGCCGACCTGATCGTGGTTCTGCACGCAGATCACGAACCGCTCGCCCGGCAGATCGCCGCTCGGCGTGCCGCGCTTGCGGCCGAAGTACTGCGACGGCTCGCCCTGGAAGGCAAAGCCCTGCGCCACGGCGCGGGGCAGCCGCGCTGGATCCGTGAAGTCACAGTAGTAGCCGCCGCGCTCACCGGTGAGGCGGACGTGCAGCGCGTGGTGAAAGTCGTCCGACCACACCGCGTCGAGGCCCAGACCGCCCTCGTCCGGGGGCAGGACCACGCGCCGATCGTTGTCGTGGGACTCGGCCATGATGTGCAGCGGGCGATCGAACGCGCGCGCCTCTTCCCGTGCGGCGTCCGCGATGTCGGTCAGGATGTGGCGCGGGCTGCCGTCGAAGATCGAGTGGATCGCGTCCAGCCGCAGGCCGTCCACGTGGAACTCGCGAGCCCACGCGCGCGCGTTCTCGACGAAGTGCCGGCGGACACCCGCGCTGTCCGGGCCGTCGAAGTTCATCGCCCCGCCCCAGGGCGTCTGGTAGCGGTCGGTGAAGTAAGGCCCGAAGTCCCCGAGATAGTTGCCCTCCGGCCCGAGATGGTTGTAGACGACGTCGAGCACCACGGACAGGTTGTGGGCGTGGCAGGCATCGACCAGGCGCCGGAGGCCGCGGGGGCCACCGTAGGTCGACTGGGGGGCGAAGAGGTGCACGCCGTCGTAGCCCCAGTTCCGGGAGCCCGGAAACTCGGCCACCGGCATGATCTCGACGGCGGTGATGCCGAGGTCGACGAGCTGCGGCAGGTGCGGGATGACTGCCTCGAACGTGCCCGCTCGGGTGAACGTGCCCACGTGGAGCTCGTAGAGGACCAGGTCAGCGAGCTCGTGACCGTGAAACGCCTCGTCCGTCCACGGGAACGCCGAGGGCTCGACGACGACCGACGGGCCGTGGACGCCCTCGGGCTGGAACCGGGAGGCGGGGTCGGGCCGGTACCGCTCTCCGTCGAGTCGGTACTGGTAGCGCGCGCCGGGGGGGACCCCGGGCGCGGTCGCCTCGTAGGTGCCGTCGGCCTGCCGGGTCAGCGGCAAGGGGCGGCGGCCATCGATCACGACCTCCACCGTCCGGCGCGCGGGCGCCCAGACACGAAAGACGACACCGTCCTCGCGCACGGCCGCGCCCAGATGAAGGCTTGCGCCGAGTGATTTCATACGGTCCAATTACCCTTGATCGCTGTCTGGGCTCAGCTCTTGCTGAAAGGTGTTCGCCGACATGGCCTATCCGTTCGCTCTGGTCCTTCACACCCATCTTCCGATGGTGGTCAACCACGGTCGCTGGCCGCACGGCAGCGACTGGCTGAACGAAGCCGCCTTCGAGTGCTACCTGCCGCTCCTCGAGGTCGCCCACCGTCTCGTCGCCGACGGCGTCGCGCCGAAGTGGACGATCAATCTCTCGCCCGTGCTCACCGAGCAGCTCGCCTCGCCGGAATTCCAGAAAGAGCT
>DATAOC010000095.1:0-110890 GCA_036265915.1 Candidatus Methylomirabilota bacterium
TCAATACCACGGCCATGGCGCGGCGACTCAACGTCAGCCGGGCGACCGTTCGCAACCACGTCCAGAACATCCTGCCCAAGCTCGAGGTGCACAGCCGTCTGGAGGCCGTGGCCCACGGCCGGCGGCATCGCCTGATCTAGCGTTGCGAGAGGAGCCCACGTGAGAGTTCGCGTTCGATCGGCTGCTGTGGTCATCGCCGCGCTCCTGGTGCTCGCATCCGCCGCCACCCCGGCCCGCGCGCAGCAGCCGCCGCCGGGACCGTTCGCGCCCGACTGGGGGATGGTGGCGGGCTGGACGGTGTACGCGGACAAGGGATGCGGCCGCTGTCACGCGGTGCGCGGCGTCGGCGGGGACGTTGGTCCCGATCTCAGCCGGATGCAGAACGGCGGCAGCTTCTTCGACATCGGCGCCGCGATGTGGAATCACCTGCCGAAGATGGGGGAGCGCATGCGCGCCGCCGGCATCGAGCGGGCGCGGCTGACGCCGGCCGAGACGGCCAACCTGATCGCCTTCATCTACACCGCGCAGTACTTCGACCGGCGCGGCGATCCCAGGCGCGGGGAGCCTCTGTTCACGACGAAGGCGTGCGTCACCTGTCACAGCGTGGGCGGCGAGGGCGGTGTGACCGGCCCCGCGCTCGATCCATGGAAGCGCGCGAACTCGCCGGTCCTTCTGGCGGCGGCGATGTGGAATCACGCGCCGCGGATGGCGGAGGAGCTGCGTGAGGCCGGCACGAAGCGACCGGTGCTCAGTGGCGCGGAGCTGCTCGACATCATCGCCTACGTCGGTTCGGCGGCGCGGACCGCGTCGACCGAGACGCAGCAGGTGGTGCCGGGGACGCCCGAGCGTGGCCGCGTGCTCTTCGCCGAGAAGCGCTGCGCCAGCTGTCACGCCGTCGGTGGCCGTGGGCCGCGCGTGGGACCCGATCTGGGCGGCCGGGGACATCACGTGAGCCTCACCGAGTTCGCCGCCCGGATGTGGAATCACGCGCCCGGAATGACGGCGAAGATGCGCCAGATGAAGATCGACGTGCCCGAGGTGTCCGGGCAGCAGATGGCCGACATTCTCGCGTATCTGTTCGCCTCCCGGTATTTCGAGCGTGGCGGCAGCGCCGTGCGTGGCGAGAGGCTGGTGCAGAGCCAGGGCTGTATCAACTGCCACTCGATCGCAGGCAAGGGCGGCACCACCGGCGGCGACTTCGCCAGGTCGACGGTCGTCGCGACCCCGAGCGGCCTCGTGGCGGGACTGTGGAACCACGCGCCGTTGATGGAGGCGCAGGCGACGAGGCAGCGGATCGCGTGGCCGGAGCTGAGCGGGCCTGCGCTCGCGGACCTCGCCGCGTATTTCCGGACGCTCTCGCGTCCTGGTCGCTCGTCGCGCTGACGCGATACGGGCGGCGTCACCGTTGGTAGTGCATTTGCTCTATGGCTGTCACGCAAGCCGACCGCGTACTCTGTGCGTGCCGCCGTCCGCAGTGCGGCAGACGGAGGTCGGATGCGCGCGTGGCTGACGATCGCAGCGCTGTCGCTGGCCGCCATCGGCATCGGCGTAACGGCGGACACCGTGGCGGCGCAGCCGATCCTGAGCCCCGGCCACGACGCGATCGCCGGCGCCGAGCTGTTCAGCGAGAAGGGCTGTGCCGGCTGTCACGCCGTCGACAGCAAGGGCGGCGGATCGGGCCCCAACCTGTCGCGCACGTCGCGTCCGCGATCGTTTTACGATCTGGCAGCGGCGCTCTGGAACCACGCGCCGCAGATGGCGGCCGCGAGTCGACGGGCCGGCGCGCCGCGGCCCAGGCTGACTGCGCGCGAGGCCGGCAACATCGCCGCCTATCTGTTCACGCTCGACTACTTCGATCCTCGCGGTGACGCCGACGCGGGCGGACGCCTCTTTGCCGCGAAGGGCTGTGCCGCCTGCCACGAGATCGGCGGCAGCGGCGGTCGCGTGGGACCGAAGCTGGACAGCCTCAAGCCCTACGCCTCGCCCATCGCGCTGGCGGCCACGATGTGGAACCACGGACCGGCGATGGCGAAGGCCATGGCCGCGAAGGGCATCGAGCGTCCCTCGTTCACCGGCCGCGAGCTGATCGACGTCATCGCGTACATCAACCGCGCATCGCCGACGCTGCCGTCCGGACCGATCTGGGTGATCCCGGGCCGTATCGTCGAGGGCGGGAAGGCCTTCGCCGAGCAGGGCTGTGTCCAGTGCCACCGTCCGTCCGCGGCCGGCGGCTCCAAGAACATCGATCTGGCCGAGCGGGGCGCGCACAAGAGCCTGACGGAATTCGCGGCAGCGATGTGGAACAAGGCGCCGGCCATGACCGACGCCATGAGCAAGCGCAGCATCCCGGTGCCGCGGCTGACGCCGCAGGGCATGGCCGACATCGTCGCGTATCTGTACTCGGTGCGTTACTTTGCCGGCGCCGGCGATCCGCGGAACGGCGTCATTCTCGCGCAGCAGAAAGGCTGCTTCGAGTGTCACGGCCTATACGGCGAGCGCGGGAAGCCGGCGAGCGACCTCGCGGCCGCCCGCGGCATCGACACCGCGGCCGGTGTGCTCGCCTCGCTGTGGAACCATACGTTCGTCGATGATCCGCGGCGCGCGCGTGACGCGCAGGCGCGGGCGCTCACCGGGCCAGAGATGGGCGACCTCATCGCTTATCTTCGGTCGCTGGCGCGATCTCGAAAGTGACCCCATGCAGCGCAACCGACGAGGAGGACGGATGATCAACCGCACGCGTGTGGTGACGGCGGCCACGCTCGCTCTGCTGTGGACGATGGCGGCGCCCGCCCACGCCACGCCCCAGATGTTCTCGCAGGCCAAGAGCGCGGGAATGCCGGTCAAGAACTGTCAGTACTGCCACGTCGCCGCCGCACCGAAGAAGGAGACGTTCAAGCCCGAGGACCTGAACGAGCGCGGCAAATGGCTGCTCGCCGAGAAGGACAAGACCAAGGCCAAGAGCGTGAACGTCGAGTGGCTCAAGAACTATCCCGGCGGGCAGTAGCCGCCGTCACGCTGCTCGCGCTCTTCGTGCCGGTGGCGGTCGCCGGCGCGGAGGTCGCGGTGCCGCGGCCGCACGGCTGGATCGGAACCGCCAGCGACTGGGTGCGCGGCCTCGGCATTGCGTTCGCGCTGCTCGACGTCGTGCTCCTCGTGCTCGCCTGGCGAAGTCTGCGGTCGAGCGCCGTCACGCCGACGGCGCGGGGGTGGCTGCTGGTCTCGGTGGGGCTGGTGCCGATCATGGTCGCGTTCCTCTCGTTCAGCCATGGCCTGGAGGCATCCACGACGGTCAACGCATGCGGCTCGTGTCATGTGATGACGCCGTTCGTCCAGGATCTCCGGAACGTCCAGAGCACCACGCTGGCGGCGACGCACTACAAGAACCGATTCATCCCGGAGAGCCAGTGCTATACGTGCCACTCCGACTACGGGCTGGCGGGCACCTTCAAGGCCAAAGTGGAAGGACTCGGCCACGTGTGGCGTTATACGACTGGCCGCTACGAGCTTCCGATCAAGATCGCGTCGCCCTTCCCGAACGTCCGCTGCTTGTCGTGCCACGCGGAGTCGCAGCGATTCCTCAACGCGGCGGGACACCCCAAGGACGTTCTCCCGAGCCTCGTGGACGGCACGCTGCCCTGCATCGGCTGCCACGGTCCCGCCCACCCGGAGCAGAAGAAGGAGGCGCGTGCACGATGAGCCCGCGCGGCGTGCCGGCGCGCGTGCTGCGGCTGGCGATCGTCCTCACGCTCGTCTTCAACGTCCTGGCGCTGCTGGTGATGGTCCACACGACGCCAATCGTCTTCACGCTGTTCATGTTCGGCGCTCAGCCGCTGTTCGTGATCGCCGTCGTCCTCCTCATCGGCGCCGTGGTCGCCGATCTCCGGGCCAAAGATCTGTTCTGAGGTCGCGCCGGCGTCGCACCGCGTCACAACGAGCGGAATGGTGCGTTTGACTCATTGATGTTCGCCGTGCCGTGCGTCAAATTCGGCGCGGCCGACACAGTCGCTGCTTGCCTCGTCGGCCGGAGAGAAGCGACGCATGGTCACGAGACCGGTGTGGCTTGGTGTCAGCGCTGCAATCCTCCTCGCGCTCATCGCCGTCGTCCTCGGCTCTCCCTCGTCCGGGCCGGCCCAGGCACCGGCGGAGCCGCCGGCGGGCTACGTCGGCGCAGAGACCTGCAAGGGCTGCCACGAGGACGCCTTCCGCCAGTTCGAGACCACGAAAATGGGCCGGCTCTTCCTGAAGCACCCACGCAACTCCAAGGAGAGCCTTGCCTGCGAGAACTGTCACGGTCCCGGCCAGAAGCACGTCGAAGCCGGCGGTGGGAAAGGCGTTGGCGGCATGATCACCTTCGCCAAGAACGATCCCACCCCGGTGGCGCAGCGCAACGCGATGTGTTTGACCTGCCACTCGAAGGGCGACCGCATCTTCTGGCGAGGCAGTCCGCATGAGCTGCGCGACGTGGCGTGCACGAGCTGTCATCGGGTCATGCAGGACGTCTCTCCGCGGCATCAGCTGGCGAAGCCGACGCAGATCGAGACGTGCGGCACGTGCCACATCCAGAAGCGCGCGCAGCAGATGCGCTCGTCCCACATGCCGCTCCGCGAAGGCAAGCTGACATGCACGTCCTGCCACAACCCGCACGGGACGGTGAGCCAGTCGCTTCTCAAGGAAGCATCGGTGAACGATAGCTGCTTCACCTGTCACGCCGAGAAGCGCGGGCCGTTTCTCTGGCAGCACGCGCCGCAGAACGAGTCGTGCCTGAACTGCCACGACCCTCACGGCAGCAACCACGAGCGGATGCTCAAAGTGGCGAAGCCGCGCCTCTGCCAGCAATGCCACAACGAGACGCAGCACCCGACGAATCCCTACGGCCGTGACGCCGCCTCCTTGAAATTCATGCTCGGCCGCCAGTGCCTGAACTGCCACGTCAATATCCACGGCTCGAATCACCCGTCCGGCTTCGCATTCACGCGATAGGGGATTGCCCATGACGAGGCGGGTGCTGCTGCTCGTCGCATTGGCGACCGGAGTGCTGTGGGCCGCCGGGCGGCCGGCGGCCGCGCAATACACGCTCGGTGGGATGCGTCTGGAAGGCGAGGTCGAGACCGGCGCGCGGTTCTTCCTCGCGGAGCCTTCGAAGACGCGTGCCGCCAAGTTCCAGGAGTACAAGGACGTCGACGACGGGCTGTTCCTGCAGCGCTTCTATCTCCGCGCGTTCACCGCCGACGACGCGTACTCCACCGAGCTCGCAGGGGCGGAGTGGGGCTCGGAGAACCAGAACTTCTCGCTGACGAGCGGGCGGCTGGGCGTCTGGCAGTTCAACTTCGAGTGGGATCAGCTCCGACACGTGCTGTTCACGAACACGCGAATGCTCGCCGTCGAGGCGAACCGCGGGGTGTTCGTGCTTCCGACGCGACGGCCGCCGCTGGCGGCCTACAACAGCGCGCCGGAACAAGACGACATCAGCGTCCGCTGGGACACCGCACGCATGGGGTGGCAGTACAGCTTCACCCCGGATTTCGCCGTGAAAGCCGAGTACACGCGGATCCGCAAGGACGGCGACCGGCCCTTCGGCATCGTGTTCGGCTCGCCTGGCAACAACTTCCTCCAGGTGCTGGAGCCCATCGAGCAGACGACCCACGATTTCCGCCTGCAGGGTACCTATGCCACCGAGCGGTGGCAGCTGCTGTTCTCCTACAGCGGCTCGGTGTTCGTGAATGACGAGCGGCGCGTCCGCGCGGACAACCCCTGCTTTGCCAACGCAGGGCAGTGCAGCGCCAGCGACGTGGGGGGCCCGGCGAGCGGGCAGGTGTCCTTGCCGCCGAGCAACATGGCTCACACCTTCTCGCTCAGTGGCGGCGCGAACCTGCCGATGCGAACCCGTATCAACGGCAACGTCACGTACAGCCTGAGGCTCCAGAACGACTCGTTCCTGCCGCAGACGATCAACGACACGATCAGAAACGACCCCCAGCTCCGCCTGCCACAGCGCAGCCTCAACGGCAACGTGCAGATCTTCACGGCTCTGTTGCAGGCGGTGACGCGCCCGTGGACGCCGCTCACGCTGAGCGCGAAGTACCGGCTCTACGACCAGAACGAATTGAGCGACCGGCCGATCTTCGACGGCGTGGTGCCCAACGATCGGACGGTGAACCCGCAGGACCACCGTGCCGCGCGGCTGGATTACACCAAGCACAACGTCGATCTGGATGCGCGCTACCAGCTCGTGCAACCGCTCGCGGTGGCCGTCGGCACCGCGTGGGAACGCTGGGACCGCAGCAAGGGACGTGAGGCGAACACCACGGATGAGTTCTTCGGCAAGGCCGCGCTCGACGCCACGCCAACGGACTGGCTCCAGGCGCGGCTGACCTATCGGCCGTCGTTCCGGCGCTACGACCGGTACAACACGTTTGCCCGCGAGAACACCATCGTCATCGAGGACGTTGCGGCCGAGGCCACGGGGCAGTCGAAGCTCCTGCGCAAGTTCGACGAGGCGGATCGTGACCGGCAGCGCGTCGACTTCGATTTGACGTTCACGCCCACGGAGACGGTGACCATCACCCCCACGTTCAGCTATCGGTGGGACGACTTCGTCGGCTCGAGGCTGGGCTTGCAGAACGAGACCAGCTGGTCGACCGGCATCGACCTCAATTTCACGCCGAACCAGTGGTTCTCGTTCTCGACCGGCTACATGTACGAGAAGAATGACCAGCATCAGCGTCAGCGTCAGCGCACGGCGACGCTCGACGTGGTCGACTTCGACTGGATCTCGCACAACGTCGACACCGTACAGACCGCCCACACCGCTGCGCGCGGTGCGATCATCCCGAGCATCCTCGAGTGGGCGATCGGGGCGAACTGGTCCTACGCGCTCGGCCGTGTGGACACCAGGAACCCGGTCAACCCGAGCAGTGGCACGGCAGCCCAGAACGCGACGGCCAGCGCCAAGCCGTGGCCGGCGTTCGAGGACCAGCTGTTCCGCGTGGACGTCGCGCTGAAATACCACTTCGCCAAGGCCTGGACGGCGACTCTTGGCTACGCGTGGGAGTCGTTCGAGAAGAAAGACTGGCGCACCGACACGCTGAACCCCTTCGTGCCCGTGCCGTCCACGGCCGGCTTGCCGGGCCAGACGTCGATCTGGCTCGGCGGCGATATCAAGAGCTACACGGCCCACATCATCGGCGCCACCCTCGCCTACCGCTTCGAGTAGCTCCGCCGCACGGCGGGCCCCTTCGCCGCCGGGGCGGCCACGCCCCACCTCGTGGCGCCGTCGTCCCGGCGGCGATGGCCGGCCGACGATAAGTAGCCGAAATGATGCACGTGGCGCTTGGCACCGGCGATGCTCCGTTCACGGCCCGAGGCAAAGGAGGCCACCGTGAAAGTCCGGGACCTGATGACGCGAAAGCCGCTCACCGTGTCGATCGACACGCCGGTCGTCGAGGCGCGACGCATGATGGTCGAGCACCGCTTTCGTCACCTGCTCGTCACGGACGACGGGCGGCTCGCCGGAATCATCACCGACCGTGACATCCGTCTGAATCTTCCGTCGCCGGCGACCAGCCTGTCGATGTGGGAGATCAACTATCTTCTCGCGCGGATGACGGTCGGCGCCGTGATGACGGCCACCGTGATCACCGTTGACCCCGACCGGGACGCGGTCGAGGCGGCGCGGATCATGCTCGACCACAAGATCGGCGCGCTGCCGGCCGTCGAGAGCGGAACGGTGGTCGGCATCATGACCGAGACGGACGTCATGCGGGCGTTCGTCGCCATGGCGGCGCCGATGCTCGCCGCCCGCTGACCCCGATGAAGGAGAGATCTGATCGGCGCGGGTGATGGAGGAGGCTGCGATGGAAGGCTGGTGGGACGAGCTGGACGAGCAGATTCTCTCGACGTTGAGCACCGACGCGGCGATGGACCCGAGTGAGATCGCCAAGCGGCTCGGGATGTCGACCGAGGCTGTGTGCTCGTGCCTCGCCATGCTGTGCACGGCGGGGCGGGTGCGGATCCGGTCGGTGGAACGGAGCGCGCCGTCGCGGCGCGCGCGGTGCGCCGCGTGACCCTGCACCGGGAGGGGCGGCCGCGCGCCGTCCGTGCCGAGTTGCCGTGGCCGGCGATGATCCGGCGGGGAGAATGGCGATGAACAGCCGCAAGCGACCACTGTACGAGCGGGCGTTGGTTCCGCTCGACGGCTCCGCCGTCGCCGAGGCCGTGATCCCGTTCGTGCTGGCCATCGCGGGTCCCCTCGACATGGCGGTGACGCTGCTGTCCGTCGTGGAGCCGATGCGTGCCGTTGTCGCGGACGCCGGCGGGCCGGTGATCGTCGACGACATCGAGGCGCGGACCGCGGAGGCCGGAGAATACCTTGCACGGGTCGCGATCGATCTGCGGAGCAACGGCGTGAAGGTGAGCTGCGAGGTCCGTCGCGGCGAGGCGGCAGCGACGATCCTCGCCGCGGCCCGTGCCGTCGGCGCGGACGTCATCGCGATGACGACGCACGGCCGCACCGGCTTCGGCCGGCTGCTCTTCGGCTCCGTGGCGGAGCAGGTCGTGCGCCACGCAGACGTACCCGTGCTGCTGATGCGCCAGACGGAAGCCCAGGTGACGGCGCGCCGCGGCGTGGCGCAACCGGAATTCGACCGCCCGGGGCGCAGGAACTGACGCGTTCGCGTGCGGTGAGATCATCACGGAAGGAGGTTCCGTGATGAGCGACGTGCTCGATCGCCTGGACGCGTGGTGGCGTGCCGCGAACTATCTGACCGTTGGCCAGATCTACCTGCTCGACAATCCGCTATTGCGCGAGCCGCTCAGGCCGGAGCACATCAAGCCGCGACTGCTCGGTCACTGGGGCACGTCGCCCGGTCTCAGCTTCATCTACGCGCACCTCAACCGGCTGATCCGCGAGACCGATGCGAGCGTCATCTATCTCGCCGGCCCCGGGCACGGCGGCCCGGCGGTGGTGGCGAGCGTCTATCTGGAGGGCACGTACTCCGAGATCTACCCGGACGTCGGCCAGGACGCGGAGGGGCTCCGCCGCCTTTTTCGGCAGTTCTCGACGCCGGGCGGGATTCCGAGCCATGTGAGCGTGCCGACGCCAGGCTCGATTCACGAGGGCGGCGAGCTCGGCTACGTCCTCGTTCACGCCTTCGGCGCGGTCTTCGACAACCCCGACCTGATCGCGGTGGCCGTGGTCGGCGACGGCGAGGCGGAGACGGCGGCACTGGAAGGCGGGTGGAAGGGTACACACTTCCTCAATCCCGCGCGCGACGGCGCGGTGCTGCCCATCTTGCACCTCAATGGCTACAAGATCGCGGGCCCGACGGTGCTGGGCCGCACTGCTGACGCGGAGATCGCCAGCCTCTTGCGAGGCCACGGCTGGGAGCCGCGGTTCGTCGAGGGCGACGATCCTGCCGTCATGCACCGCACATTCGCCGGCGTGCTCGACGACTGCTACCGCACGATCCGCGACATCCAGCTCACGGCGCGACGCACGCGGGCGGGCCAGCGACCGCGATGGCCAATGATCGTCCTGCGGACGCCGAAGGGCTGGACGGGGCCGAAGGAGGTCGACGGCACGCCGGTCGAGGGCACCTTCCGCGCGCACCAGGTCCCGCTGCCGAACGTGCGCGACAACCTCCAGCACCTGCGCCAGCTCGAGAGCTGGATGCGCAGCTATGAGCCCGAGCGGCTGTTCGACGCCGCCGGCCGGCTCGTGCCGGCGCTCGCGGAGCTCGCGCCGAAGGGCGATCGGCGGATGGGCGCCAACCCGCACGCGAATGGCGGACGGCTGCTGGTGCCGCTCGATCTGCCGCGGTACGAGGACTATGCCGTCGCCGTGGAGCGGCCGGCGCGCGAGCGCCGCGAGTCGACGCGCCAGCTCGGCAAGCTGTTGCGGGACACCTTCACGCGGAACGCCGTCCAGGGAAACTTCCGCCTGTTTTGCCCGGACGAGACGACGTCGAACCGGCTCGGCGACGTCTTCGACGTCGAGAACCGCGCCTCGATGGATCCCGTGCTGCCGGGCGACGATCATGTTGCCGCGGACGGGCGGGTGATGGAAGTGCTCAGCGAGCACAGCTGCCAGGGCTGGCTCGAGGGTTACGTGCTGACCGGCCGTCACGGCGTGTTCGCCAGCTACGAGGCGTTTGCGATGGTGTCGGCGTCGATGACGGTGCAGCACGCGAAGTGGCTGCAGGAGAGTTTGCGGCTGCCGTGGCGGAAACCCGTCGCGTCGCTCAACGTGCTGCTGAGCTCCACGTGCTGGCGCAACGATCACAACGGCTTCAGCCACCAGGGCCCCGGGCTCATCGACGTCGTGCTATCGAGGAAGGGAACCGTGTCGCGAATCTACCTGCCGCCGGACGCGAACTGCCTGCTGTCGGTGGCGGACCACTGCCTGCGCAGTCGGAACTACGTCAACCTGATCGTCATCGACAAGCAGCCGCAGCTCCAGTGGCTCGACATGGCGGCGGCGCGTGAGCACTGCGCGCGCGGGGCGTCGGTCTGGCGCTGGGCCAGCAACGACGACGGCGGCCAGGACCCGGACGTGATCCTCGCCGCCGCCGGTGACATTCCCACGCTGGAGGTCGTCGCCGCCGCGAGCTGGCTTCGCCAGCACATTCCCGAGATGCGCGTGCGCGTCGTGAATGTCGTCGATCTCATGACGCTCTTTCCGCCGACCGTGCATCCGCACGGCATGAGCGCGGACCTCTTCCGCGGGCTCTTCACGGACCGTACGGACGTCGTGTTCGCCTTCCATGGCTACCAGCGCGCCATCCACGAGATCGTGCACGGCCGGCCGAATACCGATCGGTTCCACGTCCGCGGCTTCAACGAGGAGGGCACGACGACGACGCCGTTCGACATGGTCGTGCGCAACGGCATGAGCCGTTACCATCTCTGCATCGAGGCGCTCCGGCGCACGCCGCGTCTGGCCGCCCGGGCGCCCGGTCTCATCGAGCAGTGCGAGGGAATGCTGAGCCGGCACGAGGCCTACGTCCGTGCCCATCTCGAGGACATGCCCGAGGTGAGCCAGTGGACGTGGAGCGATGGCTGATACGGTTCTCTGTCTCAACAGCGGCTCGTCCTCGCTGAAGTTCGCCGTCTACCGGGTGGGCCCTGCGGAGGCCCGCGTGGCGAGCGGCGCCGTGGAAAGCATCGGACGCCCGGGTGGCCGGCTGTGGCTGAGGGCGGACAGCGACGGCGGGATCGAGGACAGCGCCCGCGCCATCGCCGATCACGCGGCGGCCGCGCGCGAGGTGCTCGCGGCGCTCGAGCGCCACGGCCTGAACGCCGCGACCGCGGTCGGGCACCGCGTGGTTCACGGCGGCCCCGTGTTCTCGACGCCACGCCGTGTCGACCGCGAGGTGCTGGATGCCCTGCGCGGCCTGGTGCCGCTGGCGCCGCTGCACCTGCCCAGCGAGATCGCCATCATCGAGGCCATCGCGCGCGAGCATCCAGACGTACCGCAAGTCGCCTGCTTCGACACGGCCTTTCATCGCGGCATGCCGGAGGCGGCGCAGCGACTTCCGCTGCCTCGCTCGCTGTGGGACGACGGCGTTCGCCGCTACGGATTTCACGGGCTGTCCTACGAATACGTCGTCTGGAAGCTGGGCAGCGCCGCGCGCGGGCGGCTCGTGATCGCCCACCTGGGAAGCGGCGCCAGCCTCGCGGCCGTGCTGGACGGACGCTGCGTCGACACGACGATGGGTCTCACGCCCCTCGGCGGCCTCGTCATGGGAACGCGGCCCGGCGACCTCGATCCCGGCATCCTCCTGTACATGCTCGAGACGAGGGGATACGAGCCGTCCCGGCTCGACCGCCTGCTGAACGAAGAGTCGGGACTCCGCGGCATCTCGGCGACCACGGCGGACATGAAGACGCTGCTCGAGCGGCGCGCCGAGGACCCGCGCGCCGCCCAGGCCGTGGCCATGTTCTGCACGTCGGTGCGAAAGCACATCGGCGCGTTCGCCGCGGCCCTGGGCGGCATCGACGCGCTCGTCTTCACCGGCGCCATCGGGGAGCGAGCCGCCGCGGTGCGCCGCGAGATCGCCGACGGTCTCGGTCATCTCGGCATCGAGGTGGACCCGGCCCGCAATGACGTCCACGGGGAGGTCGTGAGCCGGTCGTCCGCGCCGTGCACGGTTCGCATCGTGCCGACGAACGAGGAGCTGATGATCGCCCGCCATACGGCGGGCACGGTCGCGCTCACCGCCGGAGGTCGCTGACCCCACCCGCCCGCGGCAGCAGGCGCCGCAGGCGGCCGGGGTGCCCGACGGCATTTCACTTTACAAATATATTAATATTGCTATATTCATGTCCCAGTGACCGAGACGCCGCGCCGGTTCGAGCTGCAGACGCTGAAGGCCGAGTTCTTCAAGGCCCTCGGGCATCCGACCCGGGTGCGCCTGCTCGAGATCCTGCGGCACGGCGAGCGGAGCGTGCAGGAGCTGCAGCAGTCGCTCGCGCTGGACCAGTCCGTCGTCTCGCAGCACCTCGCCATCCTGCGCGCGAAGAACGTGGTCAGCGCGCGCAAGGACGGCACGACCGTCCGGTATACCGTCCGCGATCCCGCGGTGGGCGAGCTGCTGGACGTCGCACGCCGGATCTTCGGCAGCCATCTCGAGGGCAGTCGCACGATGCTTCGCGAGCTTCAGCGCGAGCAGCGCCGGCGACGCTGACGGCGTGCTTCAGCCACTTCGAGTCGCGCTGCGCACCGGGATCGTCACCGAGCCGGCTCCAACGGAGACGGAGGTGGAGCGGCTCGGCGCTCAGCTGGCGCGTCAGGTGCGGGCACGCTTCGGGCGGTCGCTGCACATCCGGCAGGTCGACGCGGGATCATGCAACGGCTGCGAGCTGGAGATCACGGGGCTGACGGGGCCGCACTATGATCTCGAGCGCTTCGGCCTCCACTTCGTCGCCTCGCCGCGGCATGCCGACTGCCTGCTCGTGACGGGGCCGGTCACGCGGAACATGGCCGAGGCGCTGCGGCACACCTACAACGCCACTCCGGATCCGAAGCTCGTCATCGCGGCCGGTGACTGCGCGGGCGACGGCGGCATCTTCGCCGGCTCCTATGCGGTGGTGGGCGGCGTGAGCGCGATCGTGCCGGTCGACGCGTTGATCCGCGGATGTCCTCCGTCGCCGGCGCGGCTGCTGGCCGGGCTGCTCGACGCGCTGGGCCGGCGTCGCTGATGGCGCTCGCCGGGTACGTGCTCGCGATCCTGCTCGGTGCCGGCGGCGCCGCTGTCGGCGGAGCCGGGATGCTCGGCCATGTCTGGCACGTTTCATGGCCGTGGCTGGTGCCACTGGGTGGCCTTGCGCTCGAGATGGACCGTCTGGGCGGGCTCTTCGTCGCCCTCGTCGGCGCCACCTCCGTGCCGGTGTCGATCTATGCCGTCGGCTACGCCGGCCGCGAGCGTCGCGGCGTGCTGGCATATCTGGTCTTCGTCGCCGCCATGCTGCTGGTGCCGGTCGCTGCCAACACGATGACGTTCGCGATCGCCTGGGAGCTCATGTCCCTCGCGTCCTATCTGATGGTCGTGCAGCATCGCACCCGCGAGTCGGCCCACGCCGGCTGGGTCTACGCGGTGATGACGCACGCGGCGCTCGCGTGCTGGCTGGCCGGAATGCTGCTCGTGGGCGCCTGGACCGGCAGCGCGCGATTCGCCGACTGGGCGGCCCCGATGTCCGCGCTCGACGCCGGCGCGCGCTCGCTCGCGTGGGCGCTGCTCGCAGCCGGATTTCTGGTGAAGGCCGGCGCCGTGCCGGCCCACGTCTGGTTGCCGCTCGCGCATCCGGCCGCGCCGAGCCACGTGTCTGCTCTGATGTCCGGCGTGATGCTCAAGCTCGGCGTCTATGGCGTCGTGCGCGCGAGCTTCACCTGGCTCGGCCCGGCGCCCGTGTGGTGGGGCGCCACGCTGCTGCTGCTCGGCGCGGTGGCCGCCGTGAGCGGCGTCCTGTACGCGCTCGCCGATCGGGATCTCCAGCGGCTGCTCGCGTACTCGTCGGTCGAGAACGTCGGCATCGTGCTCATCGGCGTGGGCGCCGCGCTCGCGTTCCAGGCCAGCGCGGCGGGGCCGCTGGCTCTCGTGGCTCTCGTGGCCGCCCTCTACCACGTCGTGAACCATGCGGCCTTCAAGAGCCTGCTGTTCATGGCCGCCGGCGGCGTCGTGCGCGCGACGGGCACGCGCGATCTGGAAGCCATGGGCGGGCTGGTTCACCGCATGCCGTGGACCGCCGCCGCGTTCTTTCTCGGCGCGGCGGCCATCGCGGCGTTGCCGCCGCTGAACGGGTTCGTCAGCGAGTGGCTCATGTTCCAGGCGCTCCTGCAGAACGTGCGGCTGCCGATGCCCGCGCTGAACCTCGTCTTCACCGTGGCCATCGCCGCCCTCGCGCTCACCGGCGGGCTCGCCGTGGCGTGCTTCGTCAAGGCCTACGGCATCGCGTTTCTCGCGCTGCCGCGCACGGAGTCGGCTGCGAGTGCCCGGGAGATGCCGGGCTCGATGCGCCTCGGCATGGCGGTGGCGGCGCTGGCCTGCGTCGCGCTGGCCGTCGGCGCCACCGGTGTCGTCGCGACGCTGGCACCGATCGCCGAAACGCTCGTGCCGGACGCGGCGTCGGTGAGCACGCGCGGCGGGCTCACTGTCGACGTGTCGAGCGGCTTCGCGACGCTGTCCATGCCGGCGGTGGCCATCGCGCTCGTCGGCGCGTTCCTGCTGCCGTTCCTCGCCCTGACGCTGGCGCGAGCGCGACCCAGCCCGCGGCGCTACGAAACGTGGGGGTGCGGTCGGCTGCTGCAGACGGCGCGCATGGAGTACACGGCCACCGCGTTCGCAAATCCCTTCACGCGGGTGTTCGACTTCGTGTACCGCCCGGTGGCGCGGCTCGACATCGACGCGCATCCGGACTCGCGCTTCTTCGTGCAGCGGATCGCGTACGACAACGCGCCCCGCTTCGTCGTCGACGAATGGCTGTATCGGCCGGCCGGCCGGGCGCTGCGCGCGCTGGCGCGGCGGGCGGCCGCCATCCAGTCAGGCAGCCCCAACCGCTACCTCGCCTACGTGCTCGCGGCGCTGCTCCTGCTGCTGGTGCTGACGTGATCGCGGACGCCGTGATGGCGCTCCTCCACGTGATCGTGGTCGGCGCCGGCGCGCCGCTGCTCGTCGGTAGTCTGCGCACGCTGAAGGCCCGGCTGACCGGACGACGCGGCGCTCCGGTGTGGCAGCCATATCTCGATCTCCGCAAGCTGTTCGGCAAGACGCCGGTGGTCTCGGTGACCACGTCGTGGGTGTTTCGCGCCACGCCGTACGTCCTCGCCGCAACCACCGTGGTGGCGGCGCTGGCGGCGCCGGTGCTGTCCTCGCGCCCGCCGCTCGGCTTTGCCGGCATCATCCTCGTCATGTACCTCTTCCTGCTCGGCACCTTCTTTCTCGCCCTGGCCGGGCTCGATGCCGGCAGCGCGTTCGGTGGCATGGGCAGCAGCCGCGCCGTCGCGGTGGCCGCGCTCGCGGAGCCGACAGTGATCCTCGCGGTCTTCGCGCTCTCGCTGCAGGCGAGCACCACGAATCTCGGCGGCGTGGTGGAACGTCTGGCCGGTGATCCGCAGCTGGCCCTCAATCCCGCCCACCTCCTCGCGTTCGCGGCGTTCTTCATCGTCATGCTCGCGGAGGCCGGCCGCCTGCCCGTGGACAATCCCGCCACCCACCTCGAGCTCACGATGATCCACGAGGCCATGGTGCTCGAGTACTCGGGCCGCTACCTCGCGCTCGTGGAGTGGACATCGGCGATGAAGCTCCTGCTCTTCCTCACGCTGCTCGCGAACCTGTTCTTCCCGTGGGGCGTGCCGCACGTCCGGACGCCCGTGGCCATCCTCCTCGGCACGGCTGCTCTCGTCGGCAAGCTGGCGGTCCTGACGACCGCGCTGGCCGTGCTCGAGACGAGCATCGCGAAGCTGCGGCTCTTCCGGGTGCCGGAGCTGCTCGCGGGCTCGTTCGCGCTGGCGCTCCTGTCCGTCACCGCGGTGTTCCTGCTCCGATGAGCGCGATCAGCAATCTCCTCGTGTTCGCCGCGCTGGCCGCCACCATGGTGCTCGTCTGGCGGCAGTCGTGGCGCGCACGACTCCGGCTCTTCGTCCTCCAATCGGCCTTGCTGGCGGCGCTCGCCGTCGCCATCGGCGCCCTCGCGGACCGCCCGACGCTGGTGGTGCTCGGCGTCGTGTTCGCGGTCGGCAAGACGTGGCTCATCCCGCGCGTCATCCGGCGCATGGCACTCGGCATTCCGCTCCGCCCCCTGGCGCCCGGGCGGTCCGCCGGGCTGCGTGTCCTCGCCGCGGCAGCCCTCGTCGTCGTCGCGTACGTCGTGATGCTGCCGGTCACCGGCGCCGTCGCCGGCGGCGTCCCCACGCGCGCCGCCATGCCGCTGGCCTTTGCGATGGTGCTCATCGGTCTCTTCGTGTGCGTGACCGGCCACGACGCGCTCGGTCAGGTGACCGGCTTCCTGGTGCTCGAGAACGGACTCTTCGCCCTGGCCCTGCTCGCGACGTACGGGCTGCCCGGCATCGTGGAGATCGGCGCCTTTCTCGAGGTTCTCGTCTTCGTGCTGCTGCTCGAGGGCGTGCTCCTCGAGATCCGTCGCGAGCACGACTCGCTCGACGTGGAGCGTCTGGGGGAGCTTCGCGGATGATCGTGCTGCTGCTCGCGGTGCCGCTCGTCGGTGCCGGTATCCTGTCGCGGGCGACCGGCCGCCTGGCGGGGACGGTGCACGGGCTGACGACCGCCTGCACGCTCGTGATCGGTCTGGTGGTGGCAACGGTCGGCGTGCGGGGACGCGTCGACACTGCGCTCGACGGCTTTCTCCGTGTCGACGCGCTGGCCGCCTGGATGATCGCGGTCATCGTCGTCGTCGGCGCACTGGCGGCCACCGAGGCTCCGCGCTACGCGTTGCACGACGAGCGGCGGCTGTACCCGCTGCTGCACCTCATGATCTTCTCCATGCTTCTCGCCGTCTCCACCGATGACGTGGGCGCGATGTGGGTCGCGGTGGAAGGTACAACGCTGGCCTCCGTCTTCCTGGTGAACTTCGAGCGGACGCGCGCCTCCCTCGAGGCCGCCTACAAGTATCTGCTCATCTGCTCGGTCGGGATCGCCATCGCGTTTGCCGGGACGGTGCTCGTGTACTACGCCGAGATGGTGCGGCAGCAGACGCTGGCCGTTCACGCGCCGTCCGCGCTGCGGTGGACGACGCTGGTGGCGCTGGCGCCCGCGCTGCCGTCGCGCGTGCTGGAGGTTGCCTTCGTGTGTCTCGTCGTGGGCTACGGCACCAAGGCCGGCCTGGCGCCCATGCACACCTGGCTGCCCGACGCGCACAGCGAGGCGCCCGCGCCCGTGAGCGCCCTCATGTCGGGCGTTCTGCTCAGCGTGGGCGTGTACGCGATCGCCCGCTTCAAGCCGATCATCGACGCCGCGGGGGGCTCGGGCTTCGCCGGGCGCATCCTCCTCGCGCTGGGGCTGCTGTCCCTCGCGGTCGCGGCCGTGTTTCTCTGGGCCCCCGACAACTACAAGCGCATGCTCGCGTATTCGAGCGTCGAGCACATCGGCCTCGTGTGTCTGGGTCTCGGCTTCGGCGGCGCACTCGGCGTGGCCGGCGCGCTGCTCCACGTGGCCAATCACGGGCTGGCGAAGTCCGCGCTCTTCTTGCTCGCCGGCCGCATCCGGGCCGCCTACGGCACCGTCGAGCTGGCGCGCGTGCGCGGGCTGCTCACAGCGCTGCCGTTTACCGGGCGCGCGTTCGTCGTCGCGCTCATCGCACTGCTCGGGCTGCCGCCGTTCGGGTTGTTCACGAGCGAGGTGATGATCGTCGCGGCGGGCATCGAGCAGGGGCATGCGTGGATCGCCGGCGCCACGCTCGTCCTGCTTGTCCTCGCGTTCGGCGGCCTGCTGCGCGCCGCCCACGCGATGACCGTGGGCGCCGCGCCCGAGGTTGGCGCCGCACGCGGATCGTGGGTGACCGCGCTGCCGATCGTGGCGGCGCTGGCGCTGCTCGTCCTCACGGGCGTGGCGTGGCCGCCCGGCCTCGGCGCCGCGCTCGCGCTCGCCGCGCAGGCGGTGACGCGGTGAGCGCGGTCGACGGCGCCGCTGTGGCCCGTGTCGCGCGTGAGGCCGGCGGCTCGGACATCGTGGAGGCCGCCGCCGGCGAGCCGGTGCAGTGCCGGCTGCGGCCGGCCGCGGTGCCGGGCGTGGCCGAACGGCTTCAGGCACTCGGGCTCGAGCCGCAGCTCCTGACGGCCGCGCACACGCGCGCCCCGGCGGACCAGTTCACGCTGCTCTACCTGTTCGCGCCGCCGACCCATCGGCCGTCGCTGCTCGCGCGCGTGGCGCTCGAGCCGCAGTGCACCACGTTCCCCTCGCTGGCGACCCGATCCTTCGCGCTGAGCCGGTTCGAGCGGGAGGTGCACGATCTCTTCGGCCTCGTGCCGGCTGGTCATCCCGACCTGCGCCGCCTGACGCTCCACCAGTTCTGGCCCGACGGCTACCATCCGCTGCGCGACTCGTCCGAGCCGCCGCCCCGGTTCGCCGACCGCGGACAGCCGTTTCCGTTCCGGCGCGTCGAGGGCGCCGGCGTGTTCGAGATCACCGTCGGCCCGGTGCACGCGGGCATCATCGAGCCGGGCCACTTCCGGTTCTCCGTCGAGGGCGAGACCATCGTGCATCTGGAGACGCGGCTGGGCTTCGTGCACAAGGGTGTGGAGAAGCTCTTCGAGACTCTGCCATTCGAGCGGACGCCCGAGCTCGCGGAACGGATCTCGGGGGACACGGCGGTCGGCCATTCGCTGGCGTTCTGTCAGGCGCTCGAGGCGCTGGCCGGCTGTCGTATTCCGACGCGGGCGGCGTGGCTCCGGGTGCTCGCGCTCGAGCTCGAGCGTCTCTACAATCACGTCGGCGACGTCGGGATGATCGTCAACGACACCGGCTACGCCTTCGGCCACGCCCACTGCGTTCGCCTTCGCGAGCAGCTGTTGCGCCTGAACGCGCGGCTGACCGGCCATCGCCTGCTGCGCGGCGCCGTCGTGCCGGGCGGGATCGGGGAACCGCTGGCCACCGCCCCGCTCGGCGATGCGGTTGCCGCGGCGGAACGAGTCGTCGATGAGTTCGCGGAGCTGGCCCGCATGTGCCTGGAGAACACGACGGTCCTCGAGCGGCTTCAGGGCACGGGACGGCTCACCACGCGCACCGCGCGCGAGATGCAGGTGGTCGGCGTCGTGGGGCGGGCGAGTGGCATCGACGCCGACGCCCGGCGCGATGCGCCGTTCGCCGCGTACGGCGGCGCCGACCTTCGCGTGCCCGTCCACGCGACGGGGGACGTCTGGGCGCGCACCATGGTGCGCCTCGAGGAGACGCGCCAGTCGATGGGGTTGATCCGCGTGGCGGCGGCGCAGGCGGGCGACCGCGGGGTCGCGCGCTCACCGCTCGGTGCGCTGCGCCCGGGCGCCGATGCAGTGGGACTGGTGGAGGGCTGGCGCGGCCCGATCTGGCACTGGGTCACGGCGGCAGGACCTTCGTCACTCGCTCGGGTGAAGGTCGTCGACCCGTCGTTCCGTAACTGGCCCGCGCTCGAATACGCCGTGCTGAACAACATCGTTCCCGATTTTCCGCTCTGCAACAAGTCCTTCAATCTCTCGTACTCCGGCAACGACCTCTAGGCGCGCCGCCTCCCGCCGGGCTCAGAGCCGCGGGAACGACGACGAAATGACTACTATATGGACGTGAGCGAGCTCGCCCGGTGAGCGACGTCGTGTTTCTCGCCTCCGTCTGCGTCTCGGCGGCCGGCGCCGGCGTTCTCGGCGCGATCCTCGGCCTGGGCGGCGGCATTCTACTCGTGCCGATCCTCACCGTGTTCTTCGGTGTCTCGCTGCCCTATGCGATGGGCGCGAGCATCATCTCCGTGATCGCCACATCGTGTGGCGCCGCCGCCGGTCATCTGCGCTCGGGGCTCGCCAATGTCCGTCTCGGACTCTTCCTCGCGCTGGCCACGGTATCGGGAGCGCTCATCGGCGCCTCGCTGGTGGGCGTGCTGCCTGCCTCGGTGCTGGAAATCCTGTTCGGCCTCGCACTCTCGTACTCGGCGTTCACGACCATGCGACAGCTCAAGCTCGAGCTGCCGGTGGAGGGTGAGGCCGACCCGTGGGCGGTGCGCTTCGGACTGTCGGGGACGTACTACGACCGGGTGCTGCGGCGCGACGTCCCGTATCGCGCGACGCGGGTGAAGGCCGGCGCGGTCGCGATGTTCAGCGCCGGCCTGCTGTCGGGACTGCTCGGCATCGGCAGTGGCGCCTTCAAGGTGCTGGCGATGGACTACTTCATGCGGCTGCCCATGAAGGTCTCGACGGCCACCAGCAATTTCATGATCGGCATCACGGCCGCCGCCAGCGCCGGCGTCTACTTCGGCCGTGGCGACATTCACCCCGTCATCGCGACGCCGGTGGCCGTCGGCGTGCTGCTCGGCTCCTACGCGGGCACGCGGCTGATCACGAGTCTACGCAACACGACGGTGCGAAAGCTCTTCCTGCCCGTCGTGCTGTACCTGGCGCTCTCGATGCTCCTTCGCGGAGCCGGACTGTGGCGTTGAGGGCCGAGACGCTCGTCGCGCGGCTGCTGTTCGTGGGCGGTGTCGTCAGCGTCGCCCTCATGCTCGTCGGGCTTGTAAGTCTGCAGGTTCACGCGGTCAGCGGTCGGCATCCCGTCGACGTCGCGCGGATCATCGAGAACCGGCAGGCGGGCCGCGCAGTCGACGTGTTCGTCTCGCTGCCGCAGCTCATGCGCGCGCTGCACCGCTGGCCGCCCGACCCGACCGCCATCATGACGGTCGGGGTAGTGGTGCTGCTGCTCACGCCCGCCCTCGGTCTCGCGGCCGCCCTCGTCGGATTCGTGCAAGAGCACGACCGCCCGTACGCCATCATCGCCGCCGCGCTGATCGCGGCGCTGCTGTTCGGCTTCGCGCTGCGGCTGGGCGGCTAACCGACCATCGTGGTCGTGGCGTGCGCGGCCCAGCGGATGAGCTCGGGCACGCCGGCCATCAGCAGCCGCGCCAGCAGCCAGCTGAGCGGCGCTGCGATCATCGCCGAGGCGTGGACGCCGAGCCGATTCAGCAGCGCGATCAGGCCGAGCCACATGGCGAACGCGAGGATCGCCCACAGCACGACGTCGCCGATGGGGACGGGGGAGGCGACGACGCTCACGGCTGCTTCACGCGGAAATGGGCGCGGCGGTTCTGGCTCCAGCAGGCCTCGTTGTGCTCCTGGCAGACCGGGCGTTCCTCGCCGTAGCTCACGATCGTGATCCGATCGGTGGCCACACCGCGGGAGCCGAGGTAGCTGGCGGTGGCCCGAGCGCGCCGATCGCCGAGGCCGATGTTGTACTCCGCCGTGCCGCGCTCGTCGCAGTGGCCTTCCACGAGCAGCAGCGTTCCGGGATGCTCCTGCATCCACGTGGCGTGCCGGTCCAGCGTGCGGCGATCGGCGTCGCGTAGCTCGTAGCGGTCGAAGTCGAAGTGGATGTCCTGCAGCTCGGCGTTGTCGGTGTACTCCGTGGGCTTCGGTCGCGCCGTTGTCGTGAGGCCGGCGCTGCCGCCGCCGCGCGAGGGATTCGCGGCCGCCGGCCGCGCCGCCGCGCCCGTCAGGTTGCCCGACGTGCTCGCCCGGCTGGTGGCCGTGGCCGCCCCGCTCGGGGACGGCGCGGCGCTCTGCGTGAGGCCCGGCTGCTTGGCGCAGCCGGCGACGGCGATGACGGCCACGAACACTACGACCACGGCTTTCGACATGCGATTCCTCCGCGTCCACGGGTGCGGTTCTCGTCGGCTCTCCGCTGGAGCCCGGCGCGGCGTGCAAGCACCGATGGTGCCAAACGTCGCGGCGGCGAATCGGCGGCGAAGCGCACCGTTGCGGCCGCGGTGACGCGACAGCGTGTCGTCCCGCCGACACGCTGTCGGTCGCGTGCGCGCTAGGGGTGGGGCGGCTTGAACATCCGCTGCAGCGTCCGGACGCTCACGCCGAGGATCCTCGCCGCGGCGTTCTTGTCGCCCTTCGTCTCCGCCAGCACTCGGCCGATGTACTCACGCTCGAGGGTCTCGAGCGTCGGCCGCAGCTGGGTATCGCCCGGGCCCGAGACCGGCGCGAGGTCGGTGCTCAAATCGGCGGCGGTGATGATGCCCGTCCTCGCGAGCGTCGCGGCCCGCTCGACGACGTTCTCGAGCTGCCGGACGTTGCCCGGCCACCGCTGCGTGCCCAGCCAGGTCAGCGCGTCGTCCGCGAAGCCGTCGAACCGCTTGCCGAGGGTGGCCGCGGCGCGGTCGAGAAAATGCCGCGCCAGCAGCGGAATGTCCTCGACCCGCTCGCGCAGGGCGGGCAGGCGGACCGGAATCACGGCGAGCCGGTAGTAGAGGTCTTCGCGAAACTGACCGTCGCGCACGAGGGTGGCCAGATCGCGATTCGTTGCGCTGATCACGCGGACATCGAGGCGCACCTCCTCGTTGGCGCCAACCGAGCGCACCGCCTTCTCCTGGAGCGCGCGCAGGAGCTTGGCCTGCAGGGCGAGCGACATGTCGGCGATCTCGTCGAGGAACATCGTGCCGCCGTGTGCCTCCGCGAACAGCCCCCGACGCTTGCGCTCGGCGCCGGTGAAGGCGCCGCGCTCGTGTCCGAACAGCTCGGACTCTAGCAGGGCGTCGGGAATGGCCGCACAGTTCACGGCCACGAACGGCCGGTCGCGTCGGGCCCCGCCGGCGTGGATGGCGCGCGCGACCAGCTCCTTGCCGGTGCCGCTCTCACCGATCAGCAGAATGGTCGCCTCGCTGGCGGCGACGGCGTCGATGTGCTCGAAGACCGCCTGCATGGCGCGTGACTCGCCGAGGAGGGTCGACGAAGCGTAGCGCCGGCCGACCTCGTCGCGCAGCCGGCGATTCTCGTCGCGCAGCCGACGATCCTCGACCGCCCGGCGCACGGCCACGCTGACCTCGGCCATCTTGAAGGGCTTCGAGAGATAGTCGTCGGCGCCGTGTCGCATGGCGGCGATGGCGGTCTCGAGGCTCGCGAAGGCCGTCATCAGGATGACGCGCGCGGTGGGCTGGCGGCGCTGGGCCTCCGCGAGCACGGCGAGCCCATCGATGTCGTCCATGACCAGGTCGGTCAGAACGATGTCGTACTCCTCGGCGCCCAGCGCGGCGATGGCGGCGGCACCGCCGGCGGCGGCGACGACCTGGCATCCCTCGGCCTCGAGGTGTTGTCGCAGCAGCTTGAGCATCTCGAGGTCGTTGTCGGCGATCAACACGCGGGTCGGCATCGTCTTATTCGTGCTCGTGCTTCGGCAGCCAGATGAAGAACGTGGTGCCCGCGTCCACCGCGCTCTCGACCCGGATGTCGCCGCCGAGGCCACGCAGGATGTCGCGCGAGATCGGCAAGCCCAGCCCGGTGCCCTCGCCCGGTGGCTTGGTGCTGAAGAACGGCTCGAATACCCGCGCGAGCATGGAGGCCGGAATCCCGGGACCCGTGTCGCTCACGGCGACCTGAACGCCGCGGCTCCCGCCGCGCTCGTGCGGCTCGGCCGTGATCGAGACGTGTCCCGACGGGCGGGCCGCCTCGAAGGCGTTCATGAGCACGTTGATGAGGACTTGCTGCAACTGGTTGTGATCGGCGCGGACCGGCGGCAGCGCCTGGTCCACCGCCACGTCGAGACTCACGCCGTGCCGCCGTGCCGTGTGGGACAGCAGCAGCAGCAGGCGCTCCAGGACACTCTCGAGGTGCACCGGCTGGATGTCCGGCTTGCCGGGCCGCACGGTGTCCAGGAGGGAGCGGATCATGGCCGAGATCCGATCGATCTGGTCGACGATCACCTGCAGCTCGTCGCGGCGCGGATCGCCCACGGGCAGGCTCTGCAGCAGGAACTCGGCGCGACCCGAGATGATGTTGAGTGGCGTGCCGACCTCGTGGGCGAGACCGCTCGCCAGCCGACCGGCGACGGCCAGCGTCGCCGAGTGGCGCAGCTGCTGCTCGAGGTCGAGCGTGCGCTCCGTCTCCAGCAGCAGGTCGCGGCGCGCGACGTGCAGCTGCTCGGCCATCGTGTTGAATGCCTCGGCCACGCGCCCGAGCTCGTCGTCGCGCTCGACGGGCAGCGGCCGGGCGGGATCGCCGCGGCCGACGTTACGGATGCTCTCGGTCAGTGCGAAGAGCGGGCGCAGCACCTGACGCTGGAGCACGACACCCGTCAGCAGAGTGATCGAGGCCACGAGCAGGCTCAGCCGCAGGATGATGTCCCAGGTCGCGCTGCGCAGCCGCTCATCGAGCGCCGACACCAGGTGCGCCACTTCCATGGCGCCGACGACCGTCTTGTCGGCGCCCCGCAGCGGCACCACATAGTAGAAGACCGAGGCGGCGCCGTCGCGCCGCGAGACGCCTTCCGCCTGGCCGGTGTCGAGAACGCGCCGCAGCGCGTCGGTCGGCGGCGCGCCGCCCACGGCGAGAGAATTCGAGACCACCGTTGCACGCAGGCCACGGTCGAAGATGCGCACGCGGTCGATCGTCCGCTGATCGCGCACGATCTCCGCGAGCAGCGCGTGGAGCTCGGGCGTCTGGGGGTCGCGAAGGGCACGCTCGACCGCGACCTGTACCGTCTTGGCGATCAGTACGACGTTGTCGCGGTCGGCGCTCAGCACTTCCGCCTGCTCTTTCCGCACGCGGAGGACACCGTAGACGCCGAAGACGAGGATCGGCGGGACCATCAGGACGAGGATGAGGCGACGTCTCAGTCCCACGGCCGCCAAGGATACCGTCAGCGCCGACCGTCCGTCACCCTTCGGATCGTGTCCACGATGCGCCGCAGACGAAACGGCTTCTCGACATACTCCAGGGCGCCGCGGCTCAAGGACTCGGCGGCGACGTCGGGTCCCCCGAAGGCCGTGACGAAGATCACCGGCAGCCCGGGGCGTCGGCGGTGGAGAACGGTCAGCACGTCGAGGCCGCTCATCCCGGGCATCTCCTTGTCGAGCACGACGACGTCGATCGTCTCCGATTCGACGAGCCGCACGGCATCACCGCCGCTGGCGGCTTCGACGACGTCGTAGCCGTTCGGCTGCAAGACGTCTCTGAGGAGTTTTCGCATGTCGGCGTCATCATCGACGACGAGCACGGTGGGAGTGGTGCGGCTCTCTAGTTGCATTGGTGCGGCGTCCGGTGGTGCAACTGCGATACCACGCGGTGCGCGGCTCACACGCGGCGATGCGCAAAGCCCCCGTGTCATTGGCGCGCGGGGCTGGCGGCGTAGCCGCGCGCGCCCGCCGGCGACCGGCGGAGAGCGCGACACCGTGACGCCGCTCCGACAACACGTCGTGTGCCGACAGCGATGCGGGTGAGTGCGGCCGACCTGCGCCGTCAATCTCCCGGTGAGCAAGGGCCGGAAGTCGTCGCGGCGGGTCCACAGCTCTCTCGCCGCTCGCCGGTGGCCGCGTCGAAGACGTGATAGCGCCTGAATCGGATCCACACCCGGTCGCCAGCCGTGTACGGCTGGGCGCCGGGGATCCGCGCGTGAACGTCGTCGGCGCCGACGCGAACGGTCACGACCGTCACGTGCTTCATGGGGATGCTCACCACGTGGCTGACGACGCCTGGCCGTCCGGCCGCGTCTTCTTGCGGCGACACTTCGACATCCTCGGGGCGCACACCGATTCGCACGGCGCCCTCGGCGCCCGGGAGGCGCTGCGGCACGGCGATGACGCTGAGCGGCGGCGTGTCGACGTGCAGGTTCAAGAAGGCGGCGACGAACAGGTTCTTGGGCCGATCGTAGACGTCTTCGAACGTGCCGACCTGCTCGATCCGTCCACGGTTCATGATCGCGAGCATGTCGGCGAGGATCAACGCCTCGTTGTGATCGTGGGTGACGTACACCGTGGTGATGCTGAACTGCCGCAGGAGGATCTTCAAGTTCACGCGATACTTCTCGCGCAGCGCCTGGTCGAGGTTGGCGAACGGCTCGTCGACGAGAAACAGGGCGGCGTCGCGGGTGATGCACCGGCCGAGGGCCACGCGCTGCTTCTCGCCGCCGGACAGCGTCGTCGGCTTGCGATCCAGCAAGTAGGCCAGGTCCACACCCATGAGCTCGCTCGTCCGCTGGTACTTGGCGCGCGCCACGGCATCGAGCTCGGGCGTCCTCCTCCTGAAGAGGAAATAGGACAGCACGTTCGTCCGGGAGGTCAGGTGCGGGTAGAGCGCATAGTTCTGGAACACCATGCCGATCCGCCGATCGCCCGGCCGGAGGTCCTTCACGTCTCGCCCGTCGTTGCGCACCTCGCCCGCGTCGGGCCTGATCAGCCCGGCGATGATCTTCAGAAGCGTCGTCTTGCCGCAGCCACTCGGGCCGAGGATGACCGTCGTCTTGCCGTCGGGGATCCGCAGGCTGAGCTTGTCGATCGAGAACGATGTGGGGGCGGTCCCGGCGCGCTGCGGGTCGCTCAGCGTCTTCGACACGTCGATCAGATCGATCCAGGCCATGCCGGGGCTCCCGCGCGCCCGACCCGCGTTGTGGCGCTCGGAACCTCGCCTCGATGCGCGTCGGGAACGCGTTCAGTGTATGCTCGAGTCATCCGGTCATGAAGCTTGCCGCGAAGTTCGCCCGACAGGAGACGGAAGCCGCGCGCCTAGCGCGCATTGCCCGCCGGCGCATCCCCGAGGATCGCGCGGACGCGGTCCGCCGGATGCTCGGCGGCATCGCCGCCGGCGCGCGCGGCGCGTTCCGCTGCCCGGAGTGCGACCGCGCTTTCGCGCTCCCGATGCACCGCGGACGTCACGTGAAGAGCAGGCACGCGACGCCGAGCGTCGTCGCCTAGGCCGGCCCGCTCACTTCTTCTGCGCCCGCTCGCGCTGCGCGCGGGCGGCCTCCTTGAAGTCGTAGGTCGCGTAGATCTCGGTGCGAAACGCCTTCCAGGCGGTGAGCTCGATCGCCCGGTTGACCTCTCGGAGACGGGCGGGCGGTACGCGAAGCGTCACCACCTGGCCGAGCCCCATGACGATGTACCAGGACTCGACGGCGATGCCGTCCGGCGGAAACTTCGCCCAGAAGCTCTGCTCGTCCTGGATCTTGCCGATCTCCTCGAGGTTCTTGGACTGATCGTGCTTGAGCACGACGGTGATCAGCACATAGTCGGCGGGGCTCGTGGTGGCCGGCTGGGCCAGCACCTGCAGCGGTTCCACGCACGCGCACAGCACGAGCATTGCAACGATCACGACCGAGCGTCCCATGGGCGCCTCCTTCGCGGGGACTATCGACGTGGTCGATCGGCGTGTCAACGGCGGTGGGGCGCCGTGCCGATCTGATATGCTCGGCATCACAGGAGGACGCCCATGAAGCGAGCGCTCGCGCTGATCGTCGTCGCCGTTGTCCTGTCCACCGTCTGCTTGCCGGCTCCCGCGGCAGCGGCCGGCGGCTGGCACGGCCATCGTGGCGGCCACCATGGAGGTGGCTGGTGGTGGCCCGGCGCGATCCTGGGCGGCCTGGCCCTCGGCGCGGTCGCCATCGCCACGGCACCGCTCTGGGCCGTTGCGGCACCCGCGACGATCGCCGCGGAGCCGCCTGTCGTGTACGCGCCGCCGGCGTACGCGCCGGCGCCGACGTACTATGTCGCGCCCACGTATGCGACCCCGCCGCCCCCGCGGTATGCAGCCGCGCCGCCGGCGCCAGCGGTTCAGCGCGAGGTGGTGTTCCCCAACGGGCGGTACGTGCTGTATGGCGACGGTGCCGGCCAGCCGTGGCAGTGGGTCTGGGTCCCGGCCGCCACGCCGCCTCCACCGCCGCCACCCCGCTGAGTCTTCCCGGAGACGCTTGGACGCGCCGACCGATCAGAACCGCGAAGCGGCCAATTACATGGAGCCGGACCCCCGGGCCCGGCTCGCCGCCATCGTCGAGTCGTCTGACGACGTCATCGTCAGCAAGACACTCGACGGCGTCATCACCTCTTGGAACAGGGCCGCCGAGCGTCTGTTCGGATGGTCGGCGGCAGAAGCGGTCGGCCGTCACATCACGCTCATCATTCCCCCCGAGCGGCACCCCGAAGAGGACGAGGTGCTCGCGAAGCTCAGCCGCGGCGAGCGCGTGGATCACTTCGAGACCGTCCGCGTCACCAAGGACGGCCGGCTCGTAGACGTGTCCATCACCGTGTCCCCGATCAGGGACGCCACCGGCCGCGTCGTCGGCGCCTCGAAGATCGCCCGCGACATCAGTGACCGACGCCGGAACGAGCTCACGCAGGCGCGGCTCGCCGCCATCGTCGATTCCTCGGATGACGTCATCGTCAGCAAGACGCTCGGCGGAGTCATCACGTCGTGGAACGGCGCCGCCGAGCGTCTGTTTGGCTGGACGGCCGCCGAGGCAATCGGCCGGCACATCACGCTGATCGTGCCTGTCGACCGGCACGCGGAGGAGAACGAGGTGCTGGCGCGCGTCGGGCGCGGGGAGCGGGTGGATCACTTCGACACGGTGCGGATGACCAAGGACGGCCGCCTGATCCACGTCTCCATCACCGTGTCGCCCATCAAGGACGCCAGCGGCCGGATCGTCGGCGCGTCGAAGATCGCCCGCGACATCACGGACCGTCGCCGCATCGAGGACGAGCGCGCGCGGCTGCTCGTACGCGAGCGCGAGGCGCGCGAGGAGGCGGAGGCGCTCAACCGCACCAAGGATGAGCTGCTCGCCACCGTATCGCACGAGCTGCGGACGCCGCTGAACTCGATCTTCGGGTGGGCGCGCATGATGCAGACGACGCAGATGGAGGACGGCACCCGCGCGCGCGCCATCGACGCCATCGTGCGCAACGCATCGGCACAGGCTCGGCTCATCGAGGATCTGCTCGATCTCTCGCGAATCGCGACCGGGCGCATGCGGCTGGATTTCGACGTCGTCGACCTCAATGCCGTGGTCGACGCCGCCGTGGAAACGGTGCGGCCGGCGGCCAGTGCCAAGAATATCGAGCTGGTGGTGACGCCGGACCCGTCACTCGGCACCATCATGGGCGCCGCCGACCGCCTGCAGCAGGTCGTCTGGAACCTTCTGATGAACGCGGTGAAGTTCACACCTCAGGGCGGCACCGTGAGGGTCTCGGTGCAACAGGCGGGCGGCATGGCCGAGATCGTGGTGGCCGACACCGGCGAAGGCATCGCGCCCGATCTGTTGCCCCACGTCTTCGACGCGTTCCGGCAGGAGGACAGCTCGAGCACCCGGACGCACGGCGGGCTCGGCCTCGGCCTCGCTCTCGTCCGGCAGCTGGTAGAGCTGCATGGCGGTCGGGTCCGCGGCGCGAGCCCCGGCAAGGGTGGTGGTGCGACGTTTACGGTGGCCCTACCGATGCGCGGCGTGCGCGGCGTACGGCGTGACGAGGCGGATGCGGATGCCGCCGCCCCGGTCGAACCGACGGCATTGAGCGGCGCCCGGGTCTTGCTCGTGGACGATGACCCCGATTTCATCGACCTGGCGGCCATGATGCTGCGCGGGGCTGGGGCCGAGGTCAGGACGGCGCCATCGGTGCTCCGCGCCAGCGCCGTGCTCGACTCGCCGTGGCAGCCGAACGTCGTCGTCACGGACGTCGCCATGCCAGAAGAGGATGGCTTCGTCCTCCTGCGCACCATGCGGGCGGCGTTCAGCGAGCGTGGCCGCCGCGTCCCGATCATCGCCATCAGTGCGTACGGCGCGCCAGAGGACCACGCGAAGGCGACTCGGGCGGGCTTCGATGTCTATCTCCAGAAGCCGGTCGACCCGCTGCGGCTCACGAGCGTGGTCGCGGAAGTCATCCGCCGCTCGAGCTGACGCGTTCCGCCAGCTGCTGCCGGTGCGTCCGCGCACCGAAGCGGCATGCCGCTTCACCGGCATACGGCTTGCTGCGAGCTCCGAGCCAGGAGGATTCATCATGAACCGGGTCAGCGTGCTCGCCGGCTTGCTTACGATTGGTGTTCTCGGTGGCTCGACGCTCGCGCTCGCTGCCGATCCGTCGCAGGCGGACTTCGATGCCTGCAACCGGATGGCGCAGGCGAAGATGAGCAGTCCGAGCGCGTCGCCCCAGAGCCAGACGCAATCGCCCTCGCCCGCCACGCAGCAGGCGGCGCCGAGCCCGCAGTCCGCGAGCCAGGCGCGCGTGGAGAACCAGGCCGATCAGCTGCGCGGCATTGCGGACAGCTACAAGGATGACGCGACGTATCAGCAGTCATACCGCGACTGCATGAAAGGGCGTGGCTTCTAGCCGTTCAGTGATGGCCGTGCGCTGACGGCTGAGGCGGCGTCGCATCGGTGTAGCCGCGGAGCTGCTTGTACTGCGCGACCTGCGCGTCGGACAGGATCGCGCGCGTGGCGTTGTGGGCGGCGAGGTGAATCGCCCGGAGCTCACCCTGCAACACGGCGATTCGCGCCACGCGGCTGCGAACCTCGGCGTCTGACACGGTCCCGGTGCGGAACGCCGCCTCGAGGAGCTCCTCCTCGTGGAGAATGTTTCCACCGACGCGTATGGCGTCGCGCTTCATGCGCTCGAAGATACCGTCGATCTGGATCCGCTGGCCGCCGGCCGCGCGCAGATCGCCGGAGTCGATGGCGTCGAGGACGTGTCGCGGACCGGGATATCCGTTCAGCTCGGCAGCGCGAGCCAGCCCCATGCCTCGTCCGGCACGGAGGTCCGCAATCTCGCGCGCGTCGAGACCGCGGAGCCCCGAGAGCGCCTGGGCCCGGTATGGCGACCGCAGCTCGCTGCCGGCGTGCGCGGCGCCGGCGGCGAGCGCGAGCAGCAGCGAGGCAACGCGGAGGGCGAGCGACATGGACGGCGCCGGGCTCAACGCGCGGGCGGATCTTGCCCGTTGCCGTCGAGCCGCTCGCGGCTGCGCCGGACCACCTCCCGCGAGAGGCGCGCGAGCTGGCGCGAGTTCGCGATGCGAAGCTCCGACCGCAGCACGTCCCAGCAGTGATGGTGAAACACGTCCCCGTGCTCCGAGATGCCGTCCGGCGGAGCGACGGTCCGGCTGCAGCGCGTGCACTTCACGGCAGGTGCGTACACGACGGTCACGGTGCTCTCGCCGCAGGCCGTGCAGCGCGTGGCGCGCCGCGCGTAGTCATTCGAGCTGTCGAGGACGATCGGGAGGGCGCGGCGGACCGCAGTCAGAGTCTCCCGCAACGTGACCGCGATGCAGCGATCGCAGCGCGGCTCGTCCGCCGCACCACGCAGCAGCGCGCTCACGAGGTCGGTGATGTCCATCGGTGATATTTAGCCCTCGCGTCGTGCGATGGTCAAGCCCGGTACGTGATCGACGCTCTCACCGACGGCCAGCTTCGGCAGAACGTCGGCGAGCTCATCCACCGCGAGGACGGCGTCGACGCCGTCGTGCCTGATGGCGGCCAGGGGCAACGTCGGATGTCGGGCCTCGGACGGTTTTTCGACGAACACCAGGCCTCCGGCGCGCTTGATGGCCGTGGCGCCCGTCACGCCGTCGGTACCGACGCCGGACAGCAGGACGCCGATCACGCGCGGCCCGTAGGCCGCTGCCGCGGAGCGGAACAATGGATCGATGGCCGGACGCGTCAGATGCTCACGCGGATCGCGGCTGAGGTGAATGCGGTCCTTCTGCACGAGGAGATGCTGATCGGGAACGGCGACGTAGACGGATCCTGGGCCGAACGCGGCCCCGTCGGTGGCGGCCACAACGGGGAGGCGGCCGGCGCGGGCGAGGATTGCCGGGAGGCTGGAGGCCTGTGTCGGGCGCATGTGCAGGACGACCGCCAGTGCCGCCGGCAGGCGCGCGGGAAGCCGCGCGAAGAGTCGGCTCAGCGCCTCCACGCCGCCCGCGGAGGCACCGATGACGACGACGTCCCGCGGCACGGCTTCGCGATTGATCCTCGCGCGGCCCGCCGCGTCAGGAATGGCCATGGCTGCTCCTGTGCGCGGGACTGACGCAGCCCCGCGCACAGTCTACACTCGCGCGATGCCGGTCAGCCGTGCAGGGGGTCAGCGAGTTTCGGTCGGACGCAGTACCGATCGGTGACCGGCCGCGCGGTGGGGCGCGATGCGCCAGCGGCCATAGGCGACGAACGCCGCGAGCACGCCGACCACGAGCGGGATGAGCGCCGGCGCGACCTGGCCGCCGGCGAGCGTTACCACGGTGGCACCGATCATGATGATCACGAGGCCGGCCGCCGCCAGCGGCGTGAGCCCCGGGCGGATGCCGAAGAGGCCGGGCAGGAGGAGGCCGAGGGCGCCGAGGACTTCGGCCACGGCGATGAAGCGCAGGAATGGGCCCGGGATGGGTACCGGCCCGGTGAGCTGATCGAGGGGAAGGACCAGCTTCATGACGCCGGCGAAGAGAAACAGCGCCGCCAGGAGCGCCTGCACCGTCCACAGCGCGTATCTCACCATCGATCTCCTGTGAGGGGCGCGCTCGCGGCCCGCCGCTCGCTAGTCTCCGTACTGGGTGGCCAGGTACTCGACGATCGTCCGTGCGTCGGCGTCGCTCACGGGTGCGCCGAAGACCTTGATCATCTTCGTGACCACGGCGTCCCACTGCTTGGCGCCGCCGCGCGGCTGGATCACGATGTAGTCGGTCGAATGACACGCGACGCACTGCTGCCGCGTCGCCTCCACACCGGCGCCGGGCTTCAGGGTGGCGAAGGGTTGATCGGGCGGCATCGCGATCGTCTTGTCGGCGGCGTCAGCGCCGCGCACGAGCATCACGAGCAGGAGGGTGGCGAGCAAGGCGAGTCGCACGGCCGCGTCCTACCCGACCTGCACGTCGATCGACTCGATCACGTTGCGCAGATACCCCGCCGGGTTCCAGCGCGGCTCGCGGCTCTGTGACTCGCCGATCGCGTTGAAGGCGCGGACGAGCAGCCGCGCGGATCCCGCCTGCCTCGGCGTCCACGACGCGCTCCACTCCCGGAACGAGTAGCGACCCAGATCGGCGCCGAGGCTGGCGCGCCGCCACGTGGCGCCATCGTCGTCCGAGACGTCGACCTCGCGGATGCCGGCGCCGCCGTCGAACGCGACGCCCTTGAGCGTCATCGCACGACCCGGCGCCACGCGCGCGCCGGGCGACGGCGACGCGATGAAGGAGCGCACGGACATGCGATTGATCGGCACCGTGCGGGCGGGCGCGGTTCCCGGTGGAACGCAGCCGCACGCGTTGTCCGGAATGCGATACCCGGGCTTCATCCAGAACTTCTCGAAGGGCTGGTCGACCAGCTCGATCGCGGTGAGGTGCTTGACCCAGTACGTGGCGTACCAGCCGGGCACGACGAGCCGCGCGGGATAACCGTTCAGCATCGGCAGAGGCGCGCCGTTCATCTGGTAGGCGACGAGGACGTCCGGATCCTCGATGACACGAGTGACGTCGAGACTTTTCACGAAGTCCGGCACCGAGGGGAAGGCCGGCTTGTCCAGCCCGTCGAACGTGGCTTGCACGGCCGTTGCGCGTGGCCCGGCCGCCGCCAGGATGTCCTTCAGTCGAGCGCCGACCCACTCAGCGTTGCCCATCGCGCCGTCGCCCCACTGGCCGCCGAGCACACGCGGCGCGAAGCGGCCGCGACTGTTGCCGGAGCACTGGTTCACGGCGGTCACGCGCGCGGCGGGAAACTTCGTCTTCAGATCGTCGAGCGAGAGCTCCAGGGGCCGGTCGACGAGCCCGGTGATCCGCAGGCGCCACGTGGCGAGGTCGACCTCCAGCGGAATCGGGAAGACGTGATAGCGCACGAAGAACGCCTCGTTCGGTGTGATGGCGCGGTCGAAGTACGACATCGGCGTCTCGAGCTGGGGCGGCCGCGACGTGAGCAGAATCAGATCGGTCTTCTCCGGGTATCGCACGAGCGGCCGGCCGGCAAGGACAGGATCCGCCTGCGCCGAGGCGCTCGTCGCGCGCCAGCCGCCCGCGGCGAGCAGCGTACCGAATCCTGCCAGTCCCTTGACGACGTCGCGGCGTGATGGGCTCTTCATCGCCTTCCTCCCCCCACTGTAGCCTACGACTGTAGCGTATGACGCTCTGCTATGCTGCGCCGGGGGAGGGATCATGGCCGAATTCGAGGGGACGTCTGACACGCTGAGTCTGCAGGCGGCGCTCGAGGAGGCAGTGCGAAAGGCCTACACCGGATACGAGCGTCGCACGCACACCGAGCCGCTGCGCGGCTACGTGGTCAAGCGCATCAGCGGACACCTCCGGACGCTCACCGTCGTGATCGAGACGGTTGCCGAGGAGCGGACGGCCAGCATGCCCGAGCCGCGCGCCGAGCCCGCGGCGCCGTCCGCACCCGACGCGGAGTCCGCGCCGCTGGCCGACACAGACGTGGTCGGCCATCTCCTTGCCAAGCAACGCCGCAACGAGCCGCTCACGGCGAACGAGCAAGCCCTGATCGATCTGCTGCGCCAGGATCCGAAGCCCGATCGGTAGTCCGCATGCGTGTCGCACGCGTCGGTCGAGTGGTGGCGATCCTCCTCGTTCTGCTCGCGCTCGTATCGGCGAAGACGCTCACCGCCTCAGCGGCCGGCGGGGATTCGACTGAGACGCAAGCTGTCTGGACGGCGCTGCGTGCGCCAGGCACGGTGATCGTGCTGCGCCACAGCTTCGCGCCCGGTGGCTTCGATCCCCCGGACGCGCGCCTGGATGACTGCTCCACCCAGCGCAACCTCGACGACCGCGGGCGCGCGCAGGCACGGCGGATCGGCGAGGCGTTCCGCGCGCACGGCATCGAGGTCGGCGATGTTCTCGCGAGCCCGCGCTGCCGCTGCCTCGATACGGCACGGCTGGCCTTCGGTCGTGTGGAGGCCTGGGACCCGCTGCAGGGCGCGCTGAACGATTCGCCGCGTCGACGCGCGCAGGTCGACGCGGTGAAGCAGCGCATCGCGGCCCATCGCGACGGGCCACCGCTGGTGCTCGTCACGCACGGCAGCGTGATTGCCGACCTCACCGGTCTACAGCTGCAGATGGGCGAGCTCGTGGTCCTGCGCCGCGCGAACGAAAGCCACGTGTCGGCTGGCAGGCTGTTCCTCTGATGCGCGCATAGCGCGCGGTTCGGCGCCAGTCGAAGGCTTATGCCGCACTGCGGCTTGCAGATGGTCCTACCAATTGGTACACGTACGGCCCTATCACGTAAGGAGGCCGCCTGTGATCACTCGTCGTGGCAGGTCGAACTTCACCCCGAGCAACGTGACTGAAGTGCGACGGCGGTTCGACAGAATCCTTCGCACCGCGTCGCTGAAGGCCGAGAAGGAAATGAAAGCGCCGCTCGCATCCATCAAGCCGTCGATCCCGGCCCCTACCGTGACCTGGCGGCGTAGTCCGCGGAGCAATCGCCGCCCCGCGTAGCTGCCGGTCGGGTGTGTCAACCCGGACGGCCGAGTGCCGTCCGGGTCGACAGCGCCGTCTTTCACGGTCTCCCCTTCGTGGTGTTCCTCCTATGTATGTCCTCGCTCGCTTGCTCTCGTCCGCTCCGTTTCGGGCGACGTGCCGTCTGTTCGGGTGAACTGCCCGGTTACGGACATCGATACGCCGCACGATTCGTCGTAAGTGGCCGCCACGGCGGATACGACAGCTGGCACCGCGGTTGCCTTGTCTAATCCGGCCATTGTTGACTGCCGTTCGACGCGCACGCCGGACGCATACGACCATGCTCAACAGGGAGATCGAGTCGTGACGAAGTCGCCGGACACCGACGCCGCCGAGCAGCTGATCGAGCGGTACGCGGAGCGCATCTTCCAGCTCGCCATGCGGGTCACGGGAGACGGGGAGCAGGCGATCGAGGCCACCGAGGAAGCCGTGCGTCGCATCGCGCGGGAGGTGAATCCCGCCGAAGATGCGGCAAGGCAGAAGGCGTGCATCGATCGCATCACCGCGCGCGCGGCGTATGACGCACTCCGGCGTCGCGCCGGCGGACGCGAGGAGCTCGCGCTGGCGGACCTCCTACCGCCGATCGACGACGACGGCCATCATTTCACGCCGATGCCCGACTGGTCCGCGCGTCTCGACGGTGTGCCGGGACCCGCGCTCAACGGTGCGCTGTCCGCCGCCCTCGACGCGCTGCCGCCGGAGTACCGCGTGGCCCTCGTGCTCCGGGACGCGCAAGCATTCACGCTCGAGGACATCGCGGCCGTTCTGGGAACGAGCGCTGCGGTTGCCGCGTCCCGCGTCCACCGGGCGCGTCTCTTCGTCCGGCAACGTCTCACGCGAGACCTGGTCTCGGCGGCCTGACCGCCGCCGGCGGCCGACGCGCTCTACTGAAAGACGGGTGGGGCGCTGTCGCTGTAGACCAGGTACGCGCGTGCCACCAGGCCGAGCGCGTAGAGGGACTGGGGAACCCATGACGGGCTGGTGGCGTAGATCGCCGCGAGCGCGCTCATGCTGATCACGGGCAGTGACAACCACGCAGGCAGGTGGATCGAGACCAGCAACGCCTCGAACATCTTCACCACGAGGACGGCCAGCATCGCGACGACGAAGGCGGCGATCGGGGTCACCAGCGACACCGCGATGAGGGCCGTCAGCGCGTCGCTCCGCGCGCTCTCGGGGTGCTGGAACGCCGTGCGAACCCCGGGCTGGCTGGCCAGGGACACGAGGCGGTCCTCGAGGCCGATCGACTGCGACAGATAGCGGAGCCCGATTCCGACGACGACCACGATCGCTAGCACCATCGGCAGCCGGCGTCTCATGCTACTCGCGTTCAGCAAACGCGGTACCACGCCCGACACCGGAAAATCGCGCAGATCCGCCGGGGTGTCCGCGGCGCGCGCCGACCAGATCGACACGAGGTGACGGGAACTGTCAGCGCCGGCGTACGCTTCTGGGCTAGAGTAGCGGCAGTGCGTACCCGGAGTGGTGCGGTTCGCGGGCTGCGCCTGGTGCTGGCGTTGATCGTGTTCGCCGGCGGCTGCACGACGGCGGGACGCGGGGCTACGCGCTCCGACGTCATCCGGCAGATCCTGCCGGCCACCGTGCAGCTGCGCTGCGAGCGTGACGGCGGCGATCGCCGCGCCGCCTCCGGTGTCATCCTCGCCCGTGACACCGCCGCCGGGCGGACCTGGATCGTTACCACACGCCACTTCCTGGAGCCGCTCGCGCCGCAGAAGGTCTCGGTGTCGTTCTCGGGGCGGAAGGCTCGGGCGACGGCACGCGTCGTGAGCGTGAGCGAGCGCGCGGACCTCGCGCTTCTCGAAGTGGACGGTGCGGAGTCGAGTCCCGTGAGGTTGAAGGACAGCGTCACGCTGGGCGACGAGGTCTGGGTCGTCGCGTATCCGTGGGGCCGCCGCATGACGCTGTCGAGCGGCGTGGTCAGCCAGATCGTGAGAGACGACGGCGATACCGACGCGCACTACGAAGGCCCCGCGCGCATGGTCGACGTGTCCGTCAGCTACGGTGCCAGCGGCGGCGGTGTCTTCGACGCGCCCACCGGCGCTCTGATCGGTCTCGTGGAGAGCTATCGCACCGCGCGCATGAGCGTCAAGGGACCGCCGGAGCGCGTGATCGAGATTCCCGTGCCGGGCGAGACGACGCTGATCTCCGCCGACATCATCCGTCGCTTCATCGTTGAGGCAGGGCTGGCGGCATTCCTGGAGGACTGACGACGGGCGTCGCCGGACGGCGCGCGCCCGTCGTCCCCGGCGTCGGCTACTCTTTCACCTCGACACTCGTCGCGACGTTCCGGCCGTCCTTCTCGTCGTAGGACGCCTTCACGTCGGCGCCCTCCTTCAGGTTGTCCATCGAGACGCCGTCACCCAGCCAGACCTTGGTGCCGTCCTCCAGCACGAAGCTCTTCTCGGTGCTATCGAGCGTCTTGATCTTGCCCTCGACGTCCGCCGCCGCCGCCGCTGCGGTCAGCGCGAGCGTCAACGCCAGCGCGCCTGCCATCGCCTTCAGCATGTCGACCTCCTTTTCGTGGTGCGCTCAACGGTACCGATACCGCGTGCGGATCGCAATCGGAAACCGATTTCCGACGCGTGTTGAAAGATCCGACGTGCAACGGCCGGATGGTCCAACCGCGAGACCGCGACCGCGTGGCGATGGACGCATCTCGGCACTGTACCGATAATGCGTGCATGACACCGTCGCGTTACGACGCCGTCATCGTCGGCGCCGGCCACAACGGCCTGGTGACGGCCGCGTATCTCGCACGCGCCGGGCGGCGGGTCCTCGTCCTCGAGCGACGCCACGTCGTCGGCGGCGCCTGCGTCACCGAGGAAGTTTTCCCCGGCTTCAAGGTGTCGACGGCGGCATACGTGAGCAGTCTCTTCCGCAAGGAGATCGTGCGTGATCTCCGGCTGGCCGACTACGGGTTCGAGATACTGCCGCGCGATCCGTCGTCCTTCACGCCGCTGCCCGACGGGCGCTTCCTGTTCCTCGGCCCTGACACGGAGCTGACGCGCAAGGAGATCGGGAAGTTCAGCGCCCGCGACGCCGAGCGGTACCCGGAGTACGAGGCGATGCTCGAGCGCGTGGCCGACGTGATCGAGCCGACGCTCACCATGGCGCCGCCGGACCTGTTGCGTCCACGGCTCGCCGATCTTCGAAAGCTGCTGTCGCTGGCGCGGGCGTTCCGCCGGCTCGGTACGGCCGCCGGCGAGGCGGTCGAGATCCTCACCGGGCCCGCGCGCGTCGTGCTGGACCGCTGGTTTCAGTCGGAGGCGTTGAAGGCGACGCTCGCCACGGACGCGATCATCGGCGCCATGGCGAGTCCGTCGATGCCGGGCACGGCGTACGTGCTCTTCCACCACGTCATGGGCGAGACGAACGGCAAGCGTGGCGTGTGGGGCTACGTGCGCGGCGGCATGGGCGGGCTCACGCAGGCGCTGGCGGCCGCGGCGCGCGATCTCGGCGTCGACATACGGTGCAACGCCGAGGTCGCCCAGATCGTCGTGGCGGCGGGCGCCGTGCGGGGCGTGGCGCTCGTCTCCGGTGAGGAGTTCACCGCACCGGTCGTGGCCAGCAATGCCGACGCCCACGTGACCTTCCGGCGCCTGCTTCAGCCGGCCTCGCTGCCCGCCGAGTTCGCGTGCGCCGTCGACCGGATTCGCTACGACAGCGCCTCGCTGAAGATCAACGTCGCGCTCGCCGAGCTGCCCAGCTTCCGGGTCCTACCGGGCACGACCGCCGGCCCCCAGCACCGCGGGACCATTCACATCGCGCCCGACCAGGACTATATCGAGCGCGCGTACGACGACGCGAAGTACGGTCGGCCGTCCGCCTCTCCGGTCCTCGAATGCACGATTCCGTCGGCCGTCGATCCCACGGTGGCGCCGCCGGGGCGGCACCTCATGTCGATGTTCGTGCAGTACGCGCCGTATGCGCTGCGAGATGGCAGCTGGGATCAGCACCGCGAGGCGTTCGCGGATCGCTGCTTCGATGTGCTCGACGCGTACGCGCCGAACTTCAAGCGCTCGGTGCTCGCCCGCCAGATCCTGACGCCCGTGGACCTGGAGCGGATCTTCAACCTGACAGGCGGCAACATCTTCCAGGGCGCCATGACGCCCAGCCAGCTCTTCTCGTTCCGGCCGGTCGCCGGCTATGCGGGCTATCGCATGCCGATTCGCGGCCTCTATCTCTGCGGGGCGGCGGCCCATCCTGGCGGCGGTGTCATGGGTGCGCCCGGCCTGAACGCCGCGCGGGCGATTCTCAGCTCGCGGCAGCGATGACTCGCGGGGGACGCCGAACGGCCGACGGGCGCCCAGGGCGGAGCTGGCGCGGCTAACGCGCCGGTACCACCCAGAGAAAGAGATGGTGGGGGATGCCGGCGATCTCCATCTCCTTGCGGCGGAGCGGCGGCCAGTCGCCGAGATCGTAGTTGTGCGAGACGATCCGCGTGCCGGGTCTCAGCTCCGCGAGCAGGCGCGGCCGCAGCCGCAGGTTGACCGCCGGCAGCAGGTACATCGTCACGACGGTGGCGTCGTCGAACTTCGCCGCGAAGATGTCCTGCTGCTCGAACCGCACCAGATGGGCCACGCCGGCACGCTGCGCGTTGTCGCGCGCCTCGCGGACCCGTGCGGGATCGAGGTCGTAACCCACGCCGCGCGTGCCGAAGCGGCGCGCGGCCGTGATCACGATGCGACCGTCGCCCGAGCCCAGGTCGTACAGCACGTCGTCCCTGCCGACGCTCGCCATGCTGAGCATCTCGTCGACGAGATTCTGGTCCGTCGGCACGTAGGGCACGTCGAGCCGCGGTGTCCGCGCCGCGGTGGACGTCGTCGGCGCGCCGGCGCAGGCGGTGAGCACGAGCGCGAGCAGATAGAGGGCGACCGTTCGGATGGCGAGCCGAGGCATGGCGTGTCCTCCGTCGGGCAGTCTACGTCATTGCTGGATCACGCGGAGCGCGTGCTGGTCCAGATCGCGCGTGGTGGCCCCATTGAAGTGGGGCCGGACCGCCTCGCGCACGGCGCGTACACGAGCGCGCTCGCCGTGAGCCCTATGGCCATTGCCCATGAGGCCTCGACGAGGTACCCCGGCCAGTGCGCGCGCATGGCTACCGACCACTCTGCTGCAGCAGCTTCGCCACCAGGCCCGTCCAGCCCGTCTGGTGGCTGGCGCCGAGGCCGGCGCCGTTGTCGCCGTGGAAGTACTCGTAGAAGAGGACGAGGTCGCGCCAGTCGGGGTCGCGGGCGAAGCGCTCCACGTCGCCGTGCACGGGGCGACGGCCGTCCGAATCGCGCAGGAAGATCCGGGTGAGACGTCGCGACAGCTCGGAGGCGGCCTCCCCGAGCGTGCTCATGTGACCGGAGCCCGTCGGCAGCTCGACCTTCAGCTCGCCGCGATAGAAGTGGTCGAAGCGCTGCAGCGCCTCCACGATGAGGAAGTTCATCGGAATCCAGACCGGGCCGCGCCAGTTCGAGTTGCCGCCGAACAGTCCGCTCGAGGACTCGGCCGGCTCATAGTCGACGCGATACGTACGTCCCTCGATCTCGAAGACGTAGGGATGCTCGGCGTGATACCGCGAGAGCGCCCGGATGCCGAACGGCGAGAGGAACTCACGCTCGTCGAGCATCGTCCGCAGCACGCGCGTGAGCCGCTCGCGGCTCACCAGCGCCAGCAGTCGCCGGTTGGTCATGTCGTCCACCGGCTGCGCCGTCACCAGACGCGCGAGGTCCGGTCGGTTCTCGAGGAACCAGTGCATGCGCCGGGCGAAGCGCGGCAGGCGCGCCACCACCTCCGGCTCCACCACGTGCGCGGAGAACAGCGGCACCAGCCCCACCAGCGAGCGGATCTTCATCGGGCGCCCGCCGTCGGGTGTGTGCAGCACGTCGTAGAAGAAGCCGTCGTTCTCGTTCCACAGGTCGATGCCGTCGCCGCCGAGACCGCTCATGGCCTCGGCGATCCGCAGGAAGTGCTCGAAGAATTTCGACGCCATGTCCTCGTAGGCGGCGTTGTCCTGCGCGAGCTCCAGCGCGATGACGAGCATGTTCAGCGCGAACATCGCCACCCAGGCCGTGCCGTCAGATTGCTCGATGTGATCCCCCGTGGGCAGCGGCGCCGAGCGATCGAACACGCCGATGTTGTCGAGGCCCAGGAAGCCGCCCTGGAAGATGTTCCGGCCCTCGGGATCCTCGCGGTTGACCCACCACGTGAAGTTCAGCAGCAGCTTCTGGAAGACGCGCTCGAGGAAGAGCCGGTCGCCGCGGCCGTGGCGGCGCTTGTCGATCTTGTACACGCGCCACGCGGCCCAGGCGTGCACGGGGGGGTTGACGTCCCCGAACGCCCACTCGTACGCCGGCAGCTGGCCGTTGGGGTGCATGTACCACTCGCGAAGGAACAGCACGAGCTGGTCCTTGGCGAAGTCGGAATCGACCAGCGCGAGCGGGATCATGTGGAAGGCGAGGTCCCAGGCCGCGTACCACGGGTACTCCCACTTGTCCGGCATGGAGACGACGTCGTCGTTGTAGAGATGCGTCCACTCGGCGTTGCGACCGTGGCGCCGCTCGGGCGGTGGCGCCGGCTGCGTCGGATCGCCGTCCAGCCAGCGACGGACCTCGAAGTGGTACCACTGCTTCGTCCACAGCATGCCGGCCAGCGCCTGGCGCATCACCGACCGCGCGTCGGCCGACAGCGTGTCGGGCACGACACCGGCGTAGAACTCGTCGGCCTCGCGCCGGCGCGCGGCGAACGTGGTCTCGAAGGCGTCGAAGGTCTGCGCGGCCGGCCGCGTGTCGCTCAGCCGCAGCCGGGTCACGACCGTAACGCCGGCGGGGATCTCGAGCCGATAGTGCGCGGCGGCCTTCGTCCCGGTCCGGGCCGGATTCACGGCGTCGCGACGACCGTCGACCAGCCACGCGTGGAACGCGTCCTTCACGTACGGCGTCGCGTTCGGCGTGCCGAACACGCGCGCGCGATTCGTCTCGTTCTCCGTGAAGACGAGCTCGGGCTGTCCGTCGCACGCCAGCCAGCGCCGTCCGAGCGTGGGATGCTCGGCCGCGATCACGCCACCGCCGGCATCGGCCAGGTGTGGTCGCGGCGCGCCCGCCTCCCACGCCCACGTGTTGCGAAACCACAGCGTGGGCAGGACGTGCACGGTCGCGGCCTCGGGCCCGCGGTTGGCGACGCTGATGCGCACCGCGATATCGTCCGCGGTCGCCTTCGCGTACTCGACGGTCACGTCGAAGTAGCGCTCGCCCGCGAACACGCCGGTGTCGAGCAACTCGTATTCCGGCTGTCGACGGTCGCGACGCCGGTTCTCCTCCACCAGCCCGGCGTACGGGTACTCGGCCTGCGGGTACTTGTAGAGCCCGCGCATGTACGAGTGCGTCGGGGTGCCGTCCAGGTAGAAGTATTGCTCCTTGACGTCCTCACCGTGATTGCCTTCGGGGCCGGTGAGCCCGAAGTAGCGCTCCTTCAGAATGGGATCGCGACCATTCCACAGCGCAACGGCCAGGCACAGCCGCTGGTGATTGTCGGAGATGCCGAGGATACCGTCCTCGCCCCAGCGGTATGCGCGCGAGCGCGCGTGATCGTGCGGGAAGTATTCCCATGCGGTGCCGTGCGGCGAGTAGTCCTCGCGCACCGTGCCCCACTGTCGATCGGCGAGGTACGGGCCCCACCGGCGCCAGTGCACCTGGCGCTCGCGGGCCTGATCGAGACGCGCCTGCTCGGCGGACATGGCTCAGCCGCCTCGCCCGAACTCGGGGTAGAGCGTCATGCCGCCGTCGACGACGATCGTCTGCCCGTGGACGTAGTCGGCGTCGTCGGAGACGAGCCAGGCGACCACGCGCCCGATGTCTTCCGGCGTGCCGATGCGGCCGTACGCAATGAGCGTGAGGCGCGCGACCAGCGTCTCCGGCGTCTCCCACGCTGCCGCGGTTGATGGGCGTCCCGATCGCTCCTGGCGCCAGTTGACCCGGATGCGATGCGGCGCCAGCTCCTGCGCGAGCGACTGCATGAACAGCTTCACACCGCCTTTCGAGGCCGCGTAGTTCACGAGCGCCGCCTGGCCCTTCAGTGGCTGATGCATGCCCGATCCTCCTCGTCTGCTCGCTTGGACACTGCGCGCGCGGGCGAGGATACGCGGTGCCGGAGGTCAGCCTGCGCGAGACACGCCGAGCAGCCGGCGCAAGCGGGCCTTCAGCTCCTCGGGCACCACGACGTTGGCGGCGGCGGCCGCGACCTCGCGCGTGCGGCGATACGTCGCGAGGTACGCGCGGCACGGCGGGCACTCCGCGAGATGACGCTCGAGCTCGCGACGCAGATCGGCCGCCAGCGTGCCTTCGAGGTAGTCGTCGAGGACGGCGATCAGCTCGCGACAGCTCACCGGCCGGCTCCGAGCCGCCGCGTGAGCTGCTCGCGGAGGGCCATGCGGGCGCGGTGCAGGCGCGTCTTCACGGCCGCCACGGAATCGCCGACGGCCTCCGCGACCTCCTCGCTCGACAGCTCCTCGACGTCCTTGAGCACGAGCACCGCTCGATAGTGGTCGGGGAGCCGATCCAGCGCCTCCTCCAGGATGCGGCGTGACTCGCCAGCCAGGAGCTCGCGATCCGGCATGCTCGACCAGTCGGCCAGCAGGAACGCGCGGTCGCCCTCGCGATGTCCGTCTGCCTTGTATCGAGGCAGGAGGTCCTCCAGCGACGTCTCGAGCTCGCGCCGCTTGCCCCGGCGCTTGTTGAGGCTGACGTTCGTGGTGATCCGATAGATCCAGCTGCCGAGTGCGGCGCGACCCTCGAAGCCGGCGCCCTTGTGGACGATCTGCAGGAACACGTCCTGCACGACCTCCTCGGCGTCGGCGCTGCTGCGGGTAATGCCGAGGGCGACACGGTAGACTCGTGACGCGTGGCGACTCATCAACACCTCGAGCGCGTCCGAGTCGCCGCCGGCGGCGCGCGCGAGCAGTGTACGATCGTCGTCGCTGCTCACGCGGGCAGTCTAGCACCGCCGCGAATCGCGGCCGGCTCACGGCGTGTCGAAGGGAAGAGGAGGACGCCGCATGTCGCTCAACGAGGAGCTGCACGCGCTCCGGACGCGCCTCGAGGCGCGACGCTCGCCGGAGACGCTGGCTGTCATGCACGGTGCCGTCGACGAGCTGCGTCGATCCGGCGCGCCAGCGCGTGTGCTGCGGCCGGGGACGCCGGCGCCGCGGTTCTCGCTGCCGAATGCCGACGGGCGGCTCGTGGACTCCGACACGCTGCTCGCCGCCGGACCGCTGGTCGTGACGTTCTACCGCGGCCGCTGGTGACCTTACTGCAATGTGGAGCTGGTAGCTCTACAGAACGCGCTCACGCAGATCACGGACCTCGGCGCCACGCTCGTGGCCATCTCGCCGCAGCGGCCGGAGCACAACCGCGAGCTCATCCGCAGCCGCGGGCTCGAGTTCGAGATCCTGAGCGACGCCGGGAACGAGGTCGCCGACCGGTTCGGCCTGCGCTTCACGCTGCCGGAGAACCTGCGAAAGGTGTACGCGAGCTTCCCGCTCGACCTGGCGGTCTACAACGGCGATGCGTCGTGGACGCTGCCCATGCCCGCGCGCTTCATCATCGATCGGGACGGCATCATCCGCTACGCCGAGAGCGATCCCGACTACACCACGCGCTCGGAGCCCGAGCACACCGTGGCCGCGCTGCGCGAGCTCCGCGGCCGCTCAGGAGGACGACATGGCTGAGGATTTCGAGTACGTCTCGCGCACCCGCCTCGTGTACAAGAACGGTGCCCGGCATGCCTACCTCGGCGAGGTGCCCGAGCCGGTGGTGTACGGCGTGCAGGGCGCGCTGCGCCAGTATTACGGCGCGCCGGAGGGGCCGCCCGTCGCCTCCACGCTCGACCACATCGTCGCCGGCGTCGCCGGCTGAATGTACGGCACTCTGCGAGGCGCCCTGGCAGGGCGCAAGATCGCGTTCGACCGCGACACGTTCACCGCGTCGGCCGAGGGGCGGATCAGCGGGCACGGCAAGACGATCCGGATCCGGGCGATCCATGTCCACTACGAGGTGGCCGTGCCCGCCGACGCGCTCGAGGCCACCGAGCGGGCGCTGATGGCGCACCCGCAAGGCTGCCCGGCGCACGCCAGCGTCCAGGGCGCCATCGACGTGACGTGGGATGCGAGCGTGCGCGCCGGCGATCGCACGCTGACGTTCCGCGGCTAGCACGACGACGCGAGCGGCCTGACGAGCAGCCGCTCGTCGAGGAGCGCGCGCATCTCCGCCGTCACGTCGAGCAGGGGGTCTGCTGCCAGCGCGGCCTCGAACGCCGCCTCGAGCGGCGAGTGCCCCGCGAGCGCGACCCTGAGCGCAAACGTTCCGTGTGGCAGCGCGCGCAGCACGACGTCGTCGCCCGAGCGGCGGATCTCGAGACGCACGCCGCCGGAGTCGAGACCCACAGCGCCCGCCTCGACGGCGCCATCCCGGTTCGCCCGCCAGATCGCGTCAACCGGCCAGCGAGAGGCCAGCAGCGTGACCGACGGATGCAGCCGAACAACCAGCGCCCCGATGCCCGATGGGGTGAGCGCGGCCAGGCTCGCGGCGTCGAGCGCGTCGATGTCGTCGGCGTGCAGCGCCTGGTTCATCGCCCATTCGAGTCGCGCCACGTCGGGCAGCCACGGCAGCCCCGCACACGCCGGAAACGCGGCGACGAAGTCCGCGAAGTCGTGGCCGAGCTCGAAGAGGCACGGGCTGGTCGGCGGGTGGGCATGCAGGTAGCGATCGGCGAGCCAGCCGAAGAAGCGCGGGTCCACGAGCCGGCGCACGACGGGGAACGTCGAGGCGAGGGCGGCAGTGAGGCTGGCGAGCACGTGATGCCGGTACACGGCAAGCCTCGCCGACGCGCCCGGAGCATCGGGCTCGATGTCGCAGACGACGGCGCGTTCGTCGCCGTCGAGCAGCGCCGCGGCGAAGCGCCGCTCGAGCTCACGCAGCGGCGGCATCAGCGTTCGCGGCCGCGAGTCGGCGCTGCGCTTTGTCGGCTTCAGCGAGCAGCACGTCGAGGGCGGGCAGCTCCGTGTCCCACTCGACGAGCGTTGGCACCGCGCCGAAGCGCCCGAGGGCGCGCTCGTACAGCCGCCAGACGTCGTCCGTGACCGCCGATCCGTGGTCGTCGATGAGCAGGCGCGTGCCGTCGGCATCGTTCACGACGTGTCCCGCCAGGTGGATCTCGGCGACCGCGCTCGGCGTGAGCGCGTCCAGCCACTGCTCGGCGCTTCCGCCCAGGTTGGCGCATGTCACGTAGATGTTGTTGACGTCGCACAGCAGGCCGCAGCCGGTGCGCCGGGCCAGCTCGTCGAGGAACTCCGCCTCCGGGATCGGCGACTCGCGAAAACGCAGGTAGCCGGACGGATTTTCGACGAGCAGCCGCCGCCCGAGCCGGTCCTGGACGCGCGCGATGCGATCGATCAGCAGCGCCAGCGCCTCCGGCGTGTACGGCAGGGGCAGCAGGTGGTTCAGGTACCTGCCGTCCGCGACGCTCCAGGCGAGGTGCTCGGATATCAGGACGGGCTCCACGCGCTCGACCAGGCGGGCCAGCCGCTCGAGATGGCGGTCGTTGCCGTCGTCGGGGCTGCCGAGCGAGAGGCCGACGCCGTGCAGCGAGATCGGGTAATCGTGGCGCAGAGCCAGGAGCGTCCGGATCGCCGGGCCGCCGCCCATGTAATTTTCGGCGTGCACCTCCAGCCAGCCGACCGCAGGGCGCCGCTCGACGAGCTCCGCCACGTGGGGCGCGCGCAGTCCGATGCCGCAGCCGGTGGCTGGCATGCCGCCCCGTTGGACACGAGCGCGACGGCGTTCGATGCGCGGCCCCGGGCGGAGCGAACGGGTGTCAAATGTCCGGCATGGACGAGACGTTCCTGAGCTGGGGGAGAGAGGTCGCCGGCGACCTCGCGGCCGCGGAGCGCCGCGAATGGCTGTGCGTGAACGGGATCGGCGGCTTTGCCTCCGGAACGATCGCCGGCACGCAGACCCGGCGCTACCACGGCCTGCTCATCGCGGCGCTCGATCCCCCGCTCGGCCGGACGCTGCTCGCGACCGGCGTGCACGAGACGCTCGAGTACGCCGGCGCCGAGTGGCCCCTCTTCGCGGCGCGCTGGGTCAACGCCGGCGTGGAGCCGTCCGGCTATCGATTCATCGAACGATTCCGGCTGGATGGGACGACGCCCGTGTGGACGTACGCCATCGCCGACGCGCTGGTCGAGAAGCGCGTGTGGATGGAGCCGGGGGCGAACACGACATACGTGCGCTGGCACGTGCTGCGCACGTCGGGCCCGATCGGTCTCAATGCCAAGGTGCTCGTGAACTATCGCGACTATCACGGCACGACGCGGGCGGGCGACTGGCGCCTCGACGTCGCGCGCGCGGGCAACGGCGTGCGGGTCGTGGCGTTCGACGGCGCGCGACCGCTGTGGCTGCGAGCGGTCGATGGCGCGATCGAGCCGCTTCACGTGTGGTACCGCGACTTCGAGCTCGCGCGCGAGCGGGAGCGGGGCCTCGACCACGTCGACGACCATCTGCACGCCGCCACCCTGCACGCCTCTCTCGAGGCAGGCCGCGACGTGATGTTGATTGCATCAGCGGAGGCCGACGTGCCGGACTCGAGTGCGGCGTGGCAGCGCCGCTCGGCGCACGAGACCGCCCTGCTGGACCGCTGGCGTGCGACGCGACCGGACTCGGACGCCGCGCCGCCGTGGATCCGGCACCTGGTGCTCGCGTGCGATCAGTTCGTCGTGCGGCGGCCGACGCCGGACGATCCGGAGGGCGCGAGCGTCATCGCCGGCTATCACTGGTTCGGCGACTGGGGACGTGACACGATGGTCGCGGTGCCCGGTCTTGCGCTCGAGACAGGTCGCCCCGCCATCGCGCGGACGATCCTCACCACGTTCGCGCGCTTCGTGGACCGCGGCATGCTGCCGAACCGCTTTCCCGACGCCGGCGCGCAGCCGGAGTACAACACCGTCGACGCGACCCTGTGGTACGTCGAAGCGATTCGCGCCTATCACGCGGCCACCGGCGACGACGGCGTGCTCAAGGAGCTCTATCCGGTCCTCGAGTCGATCGTCGGCTGGCATCGATCGGGAACGCGCTACGGCATCCGCGAGGATCCCGTCGACGGCCTGCTCGTCGCGGGCGAGCCGGGGGTGCAGCTCACCTGGATGGACGCGAAGGTGGGTGACTGGGTCGTCACGCCGCGCATCGGCAAGCCCGTGGAGATCAACGCGCTCTGGTACGCGGCGGTGTGCACGGTGGCCGACTTCGCGCGCCGGCTGGGCAAGTCCGCCGCCGCGCGTGACCTCGACGCGCTCGCCCGCCGTGTCGCCGGCGCGTTCGCGCGGTTCTGGAGCGAGCGTCACGGCTGGTGCTTCGACGTGATCGACGGTCCCGACGGCGACGACGCCACGCTGCGTCCGAACCAGATCCTGGCCGTCGCTCTTCCACAGGCGCTGCTGCCACCGGCGCGGCGCCGCGCGGTGGTGGACGCCTGCGCCCGCCATCTGCTGACCTCGTACGGCCTGCGCAGCCTCGCCCCGTCCGACGCCCGCTACGTCGATCGCTACGCCGGCGACGCGCGGACGCGCGACGGCAGCTATCACCAGGGTGCGGTGTGGGCGTGGCTGCTCGGCCCGTTTGCGCTCGCGCATTTCAGCGCCCATGGCGATGCCGCCCGCGCGCGCGCGTTTCTCGAGCCGCTGGCGGATCACCTCGGTGACCATGGGCTGGGCTCGATCGCGGAGATCTTCGACGGCGCGCCGCCGTTCGTCCCGAACGGCTGCATCGCGCAGGCCTGGAGCGTCGCCGAGACGCTGCGCGCCTGGCAGACGCTGGAGCGCGCGCGCGCCGCATCGCCCCCGGGATCGCGCGTGTCTTAGTCGGCGACGTCCGGGCCGCGATGAACGCGGGCTCCGCCGCGGCCGGACCCATTCGAGCATGAGCCCGCACCACCCGAGCAGGAGGTTCACCGGTGAAGACATCCCAGCTTCTCATCGCCTCGGCCGTTGCCGCTGCGCTCGCCATGCCGTACCGCGCCGGCGCCGGCCCCGCGCCCAAGCCGAAGTTCGAAGCCGAGAAGTGCTACGGCGTCGCCAAGGCCGGCAAGAACGACTGCCAGACGGCGAACTCCTCGTGCGCGGGCACCTCGAAGCGTGACAACCAGGGCGACGCGTGGATCTACATCCCCGCCGGCTCCTGCGAGAAGCTGGTCGGCGGCAGCAAGGAACCGAAGAAGGCGTGAGCCGGCCACGCGTTGACGGGCATGGCCGAGCGCGCTGACTTCGCCGGTCCCTCGGCGGCGGCGCTGCGCCCGTGGCAGCGCCTCGCCGTCCGGCTGGCCGCGGTTTTCGTGGTGGTCACGCTCCTCGGCGTGAGCGTGGTCGGCGTGCTCGTGCACCAGCGCCAGAGCCGCGAGGTCGAGGATACCGTCGGCACGCAGCTGCTGAACATCGCACGGGTGAGCGGGCTGCTGATCGATCCCGCGCTCCATGCGGAGGCGGCTCGTGCACGCACCGCAGAGAGCGGCCCGTACAAGCGGGTGGTGGCGGCGCTGAAGGCGGTACAGCTCGAGACGCTGCTCACCACGCCGATGCGGACATTGGCCGGGTACGATCGCGCTTCGCGCCGCGCGCGCATCGTCGTCACCACCGCCGACGACGAGCGCCCCGGCGAGCCGTTCACCGTCGGACCCGAGGCGGCCGATGCGGTGGCGTGGACGTTCGAGGACGGCGTCGCTCGCTACACCGGCATCTACCGGACGCGGGCGGGTCTGCGCATCAGCGCGTTCGCGCCGGTCCCGGGACCCGACGGCCGCACCGCCGCCGTGCTCGAGGTCGACTATCCGGTCGACTTCTACTTCGACCGACTGCGCGAGCTCGATACCACGATCGTCCAGGGCCTGGCCGCGGGGTCGCTGCTCGCCATCGGCCTCGCCGTCGTCGTCTCTCGGAGGCTGACGCGTCCGGTGCTGGCGCTCACGTCGGCCGCGGCGCGCGTCGCCGGCGGCGATCTGTCGCCGGCGGTGGCGGTGCGCTCGCGCGACGAGATCGGCCAGCTGACGCGCGCGTTCAACGCGATGGTGGAGGGCTTGCGCCAGCGCGAGGTCATTCGCAACGCGTTTGGCCGCTACGTCTCCCCGGAGGTCGCGCAGGCCGTGCTGGAGTCGCCGGAGGGACTCCGGCTCGGCGGCCGGAAGCGGGAGGTGACCGTCCTCATGTCGGATCTGCGCGGCTACACGCGCTTTGCCGAACACGGCGATCCCGCCGGCGTCATGGATGTCCTCAACGGCTATCTCGGCCAGATGGCCGACATCGTCATCGCCCATGGCGGCACCATCAACGAGTTCATCGGTGACGCGATCTTCGCGGTGTTCGGTGCGCCCATCGAGCATCCGGACCACGCCGAGCGCGCGGCCGCCACCGCGCTCGCCATGCAGCGCGCGATGGACGCCTTGAACGAGGCCCACGCGGTCCGCGGGCGACCGCGGTTCGAGATGGGCATCGGGATCAACACGGGCGAGGCCGTCGTCGGCAACATCGGCTCCGAGCAACGCACGAAGTACGCGGTGGTCGGCGCCGCCGTGAACCTTGCCGCGCGCGTCGAGGGCTGCACGGTCGGCGGCCAGGTGCTGCTGAGCGAGTCAACCGTGCGGTACCTCGGCCCGCTCGCCGACGTGGCGCCGCCGATCCACGTCGAGCTGAAGGGCATCGAGGGCTCCGTGCCGCTCTACGAGCTGCGCGGGCTGGGCGGCCGCTGGGCGCAGCGACGCGACGTGACACCGGACGCAGGCGTCGCCGTCACCCTGCCGCTCGTCGGCTGGGTCATCGACGACAAGCGCGTGCGCGCAGACTCGTTCACGGGCGAGGTCCGGCGGCTCGGGCGCCATCATCTGGATGTGGCGGCGCCACTGCTACCGCCGCTCACGAACGTTCGTCTGCGACTGACGTGGGCCGGCTCGGGCCGGGCGTCCGGCGACCTGTATGGCAAGGTCACCGGCGAGGTGGCCGGCCTGCTGCGCATCCATCTGACCTCCGTCGATCCCGGAGACGAGCAGCTGCTGGCGGCGGCGCGCGGGGCCGCGGAGATTTCATGAGCGCCGGGTGCACCACGAGAGGCTCATCCCCGACCGCGACACCGGAGCGCACGCACCGGGCGCCGGGGAGAACGTGTCTATCTCGTATGCAGCGACAACGCCGTCGCCGGCTCGAGGCGGGCTCCGCGGTGATCCCGTGACCTGTCGCGACGCCATCGAGGTGCTCGCCGACTATCTCGGGCTCACGCTCGGACCGAAGGCCGTCGCGCGCCTGTCGGCGCATCTCATGGGCTGCGCGGCATGCCGCGCATATCTGCGGACCTATCGAAAGACCTCGCGGCTCGCGCGGCGCGCAGTCGACACCGAGATGCCGGAGCAGATGCAGCGACGCCTCCGCGCGTTCCTGGTCGAGGCCCTCACGAAGGAGGGCGGCCGGTGACCGTCGCAGAGCTGTGGCGCTACCCGGTCAAGTCGCTCGCGGGCGAGCCGCTGCAGCACGCGGAGGTGACGCCGGATGGCATTGCCGGCGATCGGGTGGTCCACGTGCGGGACGGCCACGGGCGGGTGACGACGGCGCGCACCCGACATCGTCTGCTCGGCCTGCACGCGACGCTCGGAGCCGACGGCGAGCCGCTCGTCGAGGGCCGGCCGTGGACGAGCGAGGCGGCCGCGGCGGACGTGCGCGCGGCCGCGGGACCCGAAGCTGTCCTCGTCCGCTACGACGGGCGCGAGCGATTCGACGTCCTTCCCTTGCTGGTGGCCACCGACGGCGCGCTCGCTCAGCTCGGGGTCGACCATCGACGGCTGCGCCCGAACATCGTCATCGCCGGCGTCGAGGGCCTCGCCGAGCGCACGTGGCCGGGGCGGCGGCTCCGTATCGGGGACGTGGTCATCGGCGTCGCCAAGCTGCGCGCGAGATGCGTCATGACGACGTTCGATCCGGACACGCTGGTGCAGGACGTCGGCGTGCTGCGACGGATCGCGACCGAGTTCGGCGGCCGCATGGCGCTCGACTGCGACGTGCTCCACGGCGGCTCCGCCGCGGTTGGCGACGAGGTCACGCTCGTCGACTGACCGCGTACGGCTGCCGCGCGGTCGCGGAGTTACAGTGGACTCATGGACGATGAGACCGACGGCGACGACCGGGACGACATCGAGCGCGAGGTCACGGCCGCCATCCAGGCGGCGGTGATTCGCAAGGCAGTCGCCTCGGGGTGGCGGGCGGGACAGGCCGAGGACTGCGCTGTCTGCGGCAACATCTGGCTCGAAGGCGAGCCGCCCACGCTCGCCTGTCCGAACGGTCACTTCCTCGATCTGGAGTGCTGTGAGCTCGAGCCGTCCCTGACGCCCGTCTGTCCGATCTGCACCGCGGCATAGCAGGTCGGGCTGCCGCCCCACTCCGCGGTGCGGCCGGCCGCTTTGTCGCCGCCTGAACAGGAATCACCCGTCCGGGGCGCCGGCCTCGGGCTCGTCATCGCGCTTTTACTTCGGAGAGTTGCGGGTCTGGTCCTACGCTTGCTCTATGCCACGGCTCGTGACGTCCCGCATCAGCGGCACTCTCGGTATCGCGATGGCGGCCGCCGCGCTTGCCGGCTGCCTGTCGGCGCTCGGCGACGGCGAGCCTTCCGGCGGCCAGCGCCCGGGGCCGGCCGAACGTCGCGCCGCCGACGAGACGGCGCGCAGGCATGCGGCGGCCAGCCGCGAGCTCGAGGAGAAGCTGGCCCGGCAGCAGCTTCTGCTGTTCGAGCGCGACGCGGAAATCAAGGCGCTGAACCAGAAGCTCGAGGCGGCGATTCTCGAGGTCGTGCGCGCGATGGCCAAGCTGCGCGGCCTGTCAGGACGCGCCGAAGCCGCTTCCAACCTCGCGGAGACCGAGATCGCGCTGAAGGCCGTTGCCAGCGACCCCGGTCGGCCCAAGGACGGCGACCTTGCCCAGGCCCAGCAGCTCCTGGGCATGGCCACCGAAGAATTCAAGAAGCAGAACTACGACGGCACCGTCTATCTCACCAGCCAGGTGAAGGCGCTCATCCGACCGCGAAGCGACCGGCCGCTCAAGAGTGCCGAGGCGAGGAAAGCGGAGAGCGAGCTGACGCTCGCCTCGATGCTGCCGCTCCGCGCCGCCGGGCGGACAAACGTGCGCGAGGGCCCGGGGCCCGCCTTCAAGGTTCTCTTCGTCGTCGACAAGGGCACGCCGCTCAGCGGGCTGTCCTACAGCGGTGTGTGGGTTCGCGTGAAGACCGACGACGGCCGGGCCGGCTGGATGCACTACACGATGCTCGACCAGCGCTGAGCGCGCCGCTCAGCGACGACGCGTGACCCGCTGCGCGCCGGTCGCCATGACCGTCTGGTTGCGCCCACCGCGCTTGGCCTCGTAGAGCACGGCGTCCGCGCTCTCGATCATCGCCTGTGCGTCGTCACCGTGGTCCGGGTACGTGGCGACGCCGACGCTCACCGTGACCTTGTGGTGCCCGGGCTCGAACGTCGCCGCTGCCACCGATTTCCGCAGGCGCTCGGCGAGCTGCATGGCGTCCGGTGCGTTGATCTCGTGCAGAAGCAGCACGAATTCGTCGCCCCCATAGCGGGCGGCATAGTCGATGTTGCGCGTGGCGCGCTTGAGGAGTGCCGCGATCTCGGTCAGCAGCTTGTCGCCCACCTGGTGACCGAAGCTGTCGTTGTAGTGCTTGAAGTTGTCGACGTCGATCATCAGGATCGACAGCGGGTGCTTGAGCCGCTGGGCCCGCGCCAGTTCCTTGCCGAGAGTGTCCATCAGGTGCTTGTGGTTGTAGAGGCCCGTCAAGCCGTCGGTGACGGACAGTGTCTCGAGCGTCACGTTGATGGCGGCCAGCTCCTCGCGGCCCTGGCGAAGGTGAGCAACCATCGTGTTGAAGGTGCGCGTGAGATAGCCGACCTCGCCGTAATCGAGCACCGGCACGCTCACCTTGAAGTTTCCATCGCCGACCTGGGTGGCGCCCGCGGTGAGCCGCTCCAGGGGGCGCACCACGGTCAAGGCGAGGACGTAGGCCGCCGCACCGATCAGGATCACGAGCGCCACCAGCATCAGTAGTGTCACCGTCCGCTGGCGTGAGACCCGCGCGTACGCCTCCGCCCGCGGGATCTCGGCCACCACCGCCCAGCCGAGCGCGGACACCGGTCGCATCATGCCGATGGCGCGCTGCCCGCGATAGTCACTGTAGTTCGCGAGCTCGTCGCTGCTCGCGGCGAGCGTCTTCGCGGCCGTGGCCGACAGCCGACCGGCGAGCGTGCCGCCGGCGATCGTCGCCGAGCTCACGATGATGCGTCCGTCGCGGGTGATGAGGTGCACGCCGCCGGTCTGTCCCACCGAAAACGTCGCCAGCGTCTTGCGGATCGACTCGAAATTCAGCTTGCCCACCATGGCTCCGAGCCGGCGGCCGCTCGCCGACTTGATCGGCACCGCGATCAGCATCGCCGGCCTGTCACGGTTCGCCTCGCGAAAGGCCTCGCCGATGACGTTCTCGTCGGCCTGGATCTGCTTGACCCAGTCGCGCGGAAGCTTCGCGACGATGGCCGGCGGCCCCGCCGGAACCAGCCGGTGGCCCTCGAGGTCCAGCACGGCCAGCTCGTCGTAGTCGGCGAACTTGGCGCGGACGGAACCGAGATACTGCGCCAGCCGTCGGCTCGCCTCGCTTTGCCGGGCATCGCCCGGGCGCGCGAGCAGCTCGAGGTTTTCCGTCACCTCGTAGGAGCTGGAGAACACCCGCGTCTCGTAGAAACGCTCCTTGAGCCAGAGGTTGAACTCCCGCGCGCTCTGGGAGCTGGCGTGCCGCAGCTCCTCGGAGATCTTCGCGTTGACGTGCTCGCGATTCATCGAGTACGAGTGGTAGCTCATCGTGAGCGAGGGGACGAGCGTAGCAACCAGGGCGAAGACGAGGATCTTGAGCCGGAGACGATCGAGATGAAGTCGATGGAGCAGGCGATGCGCGGTCGCCTCCCAGGCGCTCAGCCGCCGATGCCTGCCGCGCGTGTCCTCCGGCGAGGGAAGCCCGCTCACTGCGACAGCGTAGCAGGCTCCAAAGTGGAGTTTGGCATTTTGGGACGCTGGCACCCGTCGCGGCCGCCGTTCTGCTAGCATCCTGCGCGACCATGCCGCCGATCCCCGCCGCCGTGCGCGCCGACCTCGCTCCGTCCGGCACGCTGCGTGCTGCCATCAATTACGGCAACGCCATCCTGGCCACGCGGGACGCCGCCACCGGGGAGTCGCGCGGCGTCGCCGTCGACCTGACGCGCGCGCTGACGGGCCGTCTGGGCGTGCCGCCGGCGATCGTGGCCTACGACTCCGTCGCGGCCATGGTGGACGCGGCGCGGGCGGATGCGTGGGATATCGCGTTTCTCGGTATCGATCCCGCGCGCGCCGATACCATCGGCTTCACCGGCGCGTATCTGCAGATCGAGGCCACGTATCTGGTGCCGATCGGCTCTCCGCTCCGCAGCGCCGCGGACGTGGATGCGGACGGCATCCGCGTGGCGGCGCCCGCGCGCGCCAATTACGAGCTCTTCCTGCGTCGCACCCTGACGCGTGCTCGGCTCGAGAGCACACCGACCGCAGCCGGGGCCTTCGAGCTGCTGCAGAGCGGGCGGGTCGACGCCCTGGCCGGGCTGCGACAATCGCTCATCGAGCTGGCGGACCGTCTCCCGGGCTCACGCATGGTGGACGGGGCGTTCATGGCCGTCCAGCAGGCGATCGGCGTTCCGCGTGGGCGTGACGCCGGCCTCGCATACCTGAGAGACTTCGTCGAGGACGCCAAGGCCTCCGGCCTCGTGGGCCGCGCCATCGCGCACACCGGCGCCCGCGGCGTGTCGGTGGCGCCGCCGGCGTGATGACGCCGACCTTCCTGTACGGAACGGCGTGGAAGGAAGCGCGGACCGCCGCGCTGACGGAGCTCGCCCTGCGCGTGGGCTTTCGCGGCATCGACACCGCGAACCAGCGGCGGCACTATTTCGAGGCCGCGGTGGGGCAGGGGCTGACCGCAGCCTATCGCGCCGGCATCGTGCGGCGCGCCGACGTGTTTCTGCAGACGAAGTTCACCTATCAGGCCGGGCAGGATCACCGGCTGCCCTACGATCCTGCGGCGCCGCTGGCGACACAGGTTGCCCAGTCGCTCGCGAGCTCGCTCGAGCACCTCGGCACCGACCACGTGGACAGCTATGTCCTGCATGGACCGGCGTCGCGGCTGGACTGGACCTCGGCCGATGCCGAGGTCTGGGCGGCCATGGCCGCGGAGCGCGACGCGGGCCGGACGGCACGACTCGGGGTCAGCAACGTGTCGCTGCGTCAGCTCCGTCAGCTGGAGGCGTCGGGCGCCGAGCTGCCGGCGTTCGTGCAGAATCGCTGCTTCGCGCGCCTCGGATGGGACCGCGACGTACGGGGCTTCTGCCGCGAGCGAGGCATCGTGTACCAGGGCTTCTCGCTGCTGACCGCCAATCCCGAGGTCCTGGCGCACCCGTTCGTGAGCCGGGTCGCCGCGCGGACCTCAGCCTCGCCCGCGCAGGTAGTGTTTCGCTTCGCGCTCGCGGTCGGCATGCTGCCGCTCACCGGCACCACCGACGCAGAGCACATGCGCGAGGATCTCGACAGCCCCGTACTCGCGATGTCGAGCGACGAGGTCGACGCCATCGAGGCGCTCTCCGGCTGACGCGGCCGCGCGCGCACGACTGTGCGAGGCAGTGGCGGCGGCGGCTAGCGAGGCTCGCGGAGCGCCGTGTAGAGCGATCGCTGCACGGCAACGTAGCCTGCGGCCACCACGCACAGGTGTGCGCGGAGTAGCCGGTGGGCGGCCGGCAGTCGATGGAACGGCAGGCTCGGGTACAGATGGTGCTCGGCGTGGTAGGGAAGGTTCCACATGAGGAAGCGGATCGGCCACAGCGAGATCGTCGTCCGCGTGTTCGTCAGCCCGTCGTCGTCCTCGCTGCAGCCGGTATGCTCGCTCAGCAGGTAGAGGCGGAGGAACGGCAGCCCCAGCGCAAGCGGCACCAGCCAGTACCACAGCGCGGCGGTGCTCCGGAACGCCAGTGACGCGATCGCGACCGTCCCCAGCAGCAGGGCAAGCAGCCACGCGGAGCGCACCACGGAGGGCCGCGCCGCCGGCACCACCCAGTCCAGTCCGTCGAATTGCCCCCGGACGAGCGCGATCAGATTGCTCACTCGCGCCGCCCAGTACGGAGCGCCGCTGGCCCGCCACCAGTACGCCGCGCGCGTTTGCGGCGGGGGAGCCGTGACCAGCTCGGGGTCCCGCACCGGGTCCTGGGTGTAGCGGTGATGCGCGAAGTGGAACTGGCGGTAGTAGGTCGACACGTACAGGATCGCGGCGCCGGCGAGCCACCCGACGATCTGGTTGGCGCGCCGTGTCCGGAACGCCGAGTAATGCACGCACTCGTGCATGACCGCGAAGAGCGAGACGAGCACGAGCCCCTGCAGCAGGAGAGCCGCCGGCAGCCACCACCGCCCCCGACTCAGCTGGATGGCCAGCGTGCTGCTCGTCAGCAGCGCGACGTGCGCAAGGGTGCGCCAGGCGCCGTGGGCGTCGGACTTCATGTAGAGCCGCGCCAGAGTATCGGCGGGAATCAACCGCATCTGCCGTGAGCGCCGGCCTTCCTGACGCCAGGCATGCGAGCGCGACGGGACCGCGGCCGTCTCCACGGCCGCATGCTATCTCACGCGGGAGAGCGCGGCGAGTGTCAGCCGCGGCCACGACCGAGCCGCGCCTCGGCCCAGGCGCCGAGCGCCGCGCCCAGCGTATTGACGGCCACGTCGACGATCGAGGAATAGCGGCCGGGAAGCCAGAGCTGCACGGCCTCCATCGCGAAGCTGAAGAGGGCTGCCGCGCCGACGGCAAGGAGTATCCGCACCGCCTGCCGGCGCGTATAACTCCGCGCGACGCGGTGCACGCCCCAGCCGATCGGTGCGAAGAGCGCCGCGTTCACCGCCACGTCGGCGAGCAGCCGCCGGCCGAGCGGCAGGCGGTACTCGGCGAGATAGCCACGACGTATGTGCGGAGTGCCGATCGGCAGCACGAGAATCACGGCCACGAGGCCCGTGTAGATCAGCAGCGTTCCGAGGAGGGTCCGGTCGCGCGGCGACTTCGTCACCAATTCTATGGTCTCATACGGGGACTCGACGGTTGTCGACGGAGGAGGAGCGATGGACACGCTGGCCTCGACGCGGTTTCCCACGATCACGCCCGACGCGCTGGCCGCGCTGCAAGCCCGCCTGGGCAAGCCGGTGCCGCGCCCGGAGCCGTACATCGAGGTTGCGACACGCGACGCGATCCGCCACTGGGCGCACGGGATCGGCGATCGGAACCCGCACTGGCTCGCCGACGGTGTGGCGCCGCCGACCATCCTGTTCGCGCTCGACCGCATCGTCTCCGGCTACGTCGGTGGACTGCCCGGCATTCACGCGATGTATGCCGGCACCGATTTCCGCTGGGAGCGGCCGATCCGCACCGACGACCGCGTCATCGGCGACAGCGTGCTGCATGCGCTGGTGGAGAAGCCGTCGAAGTTCGCGCGCCGCGCGATCCAGCAGATCTATCGCACGCGGTTCACGAACCAGCGGGGCGAGCTCGTCTGCGAGGCCGACTCCTGGTGCTTTCGCACCGAGCGCGAGACGGCGCGTGAGCGCGGCAAGTACACGTCCGACGGTCCGCACCGGTACACGGCGGAGGAGCTCGAGCGAATCCGGCGTGCGTATCAAACGGAGGAGATCCGCGGGCACACGCCCCGTCGCTGGGACGACGTCCACGTCGGCGACGTGCTGCCGGAGGTCGTGAAAGGGCCGCTCACCGTCACGTCGGTGGTCGCCTTCGTCCAGGGCTGGGGCAGCCTGTACGTGCGTGCCCACGGCCTGGCCTTCGAGATGTTCGAGCGACATCCGGCGCTCGGCATCCCGAACGGCTTCGGCGTGCCGGAGCCGCCCGAGCGGGTGCACTGGGACGAGGCGATGGCGCGGGCGGTCGGCGTGCCCGGCGCGTACGACTACGGTCCCGAGCGCGTCGCGTGGCTGGGACACCTCGTGACGAACTGGATGGGCGACGCCGGCTTTCTGCGCCGGCTCAACGCGAAGGTGCTGCGCCACAATCTCATCGGCGACACGACGTGGTGTCGCGGCCGCGTCATCGCCAAGGCGCCGGGCGGCGTCGTCTCGCTCGAGCTCTCCGGCGTCAACCAGCGAGGCGAGACGATCGCCGCGGGCACGGCCGAGGTGGTGCTGCCGTCGCGATGAGCGCGGTCCTCGAGGTGCATCGCTATCCGGAGGCTCGCGACGCCTTTCGCTGGGACGCGCTGTGGGAGCTGTTCGACGGCGACCGCGGGCGTCTCAATCTCGCGCACGAGTGCGTCGATCGTCACCTGGGCCGCGGGACAGCGCTGCGCATCCAGTTCGCCGACGGCCATCGTGAGGAGCACGACTTCGCCGCGCTCGCCGAGTGGTCGTCGCGGTTCGCCAACGTGCTCGAGGCCGAGGGCGTCGATCGCGGCGATCGCGTCGCGATCATGCTGGAGCCGTCGCTCGCGTTCTACGGCGCCGTCTTCGGCACCATGAAGCGTGGCGCCGTGGCGGTGCCGCTGTTCACGCTGTTCGGCCCCGAGGGGCTCGCTCTCCGGCTCGACGACTGCCGCCCACGCCTGCTGCTCGTGGAGGACGACGCCGATCGGTGGCGGACACGCTTTCCCGGCCTGAATGTCGTCACGGTGGACGAGCTCGCCCCGCGCCTGCGCGCCGCCCCGGCACGGTACGTGCCGGCGACCGCTCCCGACGACGTTGCGCTGTTTCAGTACACGTCGGGCACGACGCGCGCACTGCCCGAAGCGGTGCGACACACGCACCGCTCGGTGGTGACGCTGATGGTGGCCGCGCTCTACGGCCTCGGCCTGCGCGCGGGGGATCGCTATTTCTGCCCGTCGTCCCCCGCGTGGGGCCACGGACTCTGGCACGGGACGGTGGCGCCACTCGCGCTCGGGATCGCCGTCGGCGCGTATTCCGGGAGGTTCCGTGCCGATCGCATCGCGGAGGCGCTCGAGGCGTTCGGCGCGACCAACCTCGCCGCCGCGCCGACCGTGTACCGGATGCTGCGCGAGGCGGGCGTGGCGGACCGGCGGCGCTTCGCACCGGCGAAGCTGTCGTTCACGGGCGAGCCGATGGACGGCCGAACGTGGGACTTCGTGGAGCAGGCGTTCGGCGTCTCCCCGTGCAGCATGTACGGCAGCACCGAGGTCGGCGTCATCATCGTGAACTATCCCGGCTTCGAGGGCTTCGAGGTGCGGCGCGGCGCGCTCGGCAAGGCGGCGCCCGGCTGGGACGTTGCCGTCATCGGCGACGATGGGCCGGTGGCGCCCGGCGTGCTCGGCGAGATCGCGGTCCGCCGCCGGGGCGCGTGGTTCCCGGTGAAGGACCGCGGCCACATGGACGCGGAGGGGTATTTCTATCACGCCGGGCGCTCCGACGACGTGATCATCTCGGCGGGGTGGACGATGAGCGCGCTCGAGATCGAGCAGGCGCTCCTCGCGCATCCGGCCGTGGCCGAGGCGGCGGTCGTCGGCGTCCCCGACGCCCTGCGCGGGCAGATCCCGAAGGCGTGCGTGGTGGCGCCCGGCGCCGGTCCGGGATTCGCACGGGAGCTGCAGGAGTTCGTGAAGGAGCGCTTGAGCAAGCACGAATATCCGCGCGCCATCGAGCTGGTGAGCGAGCTGCCGAAGACGCCGGCCGGCAAGATCGATCGCAAGACGCTGCGGGAGCGCAACACCTGAGTTCGGGTACACTGCAGGCCGCGAGGGACCCATGAAGATCAGCGCCTTTCATCTGATGCCGCATCGAGAGCTGCCGGACGATTTCGAGAAGCGCTACGAATCCGTGTGGGTGACGCCGCCCTGGTGGGAGCTCGCCGATGCGCGGCGCGTTGGCCAGTACTACAACTGGACGCTGGACGAGCTGCTCTACGCCGCGCGCGCCGGCTTCGACGGCGTGTGCACCAACGAGCATCACCAGAACGCCTACGGCTTCATGCCGAGCCCGAACCTCATGGGCAGCGTCCTCGCGCGCGGGACGCAGGACCTCGACGTGGCGGTGGTGCAGATGGGGGCCACGCTGCCGACGTCGAACCCGCCGATCCGCGTGGCCGAGGAATACGCCATGCTCGACTGCATCAGCGGCGGTCGCCTGGTGGCGGGACTTCCGCTCGGCAGTCCCATGGACGTGAACTTCTGCTACGGGATCACGCCGATGGAGCACCGCGAGCGGTATCGCGAGGCCTTCGCGCTCACGCTGAAAGCCTGGCAAGCGCGCGAGCTGTTCGCGTGGAACGGGCGCTACTACCAGCTCGCCAACGTGAACTTGTGGCCGCGGCCGATCCAGCAGCCGCACCCGCCGGTGTGGGTGCCGGGCTCGGGAAGCGTCAGCACGTTCGACTTCGCCGTCGACAACGACGTGTGCTACTGCTTCCTCAGCTACTCCGGCGCCAAGGCGGCCAGCACGATGATGCAGGGCTACTGGAAGGTCGTCGCCGATAGAGGACGCGAGCCGAATCCGTACCGTGCCGGCTTCCTGCAGCTGGTGGCGGTGGCCGAAAGCGACGCGCGCGCCGAGGAAAAGTACGCGCGGCACGTCGAGTACTTCTATCACAAGTGCTTGCACTGGCCGGTCGAGTACCTCTCGCCGCCCGGCAACCAGGACTACCGCAGTCTCGTGTCGGCGGTGAAGAGCAACATCCGCCGCGCCGAGGATCCCAAGCAGCTGCGCTATCGCGATTTCGTCGACAAGGGCTATGTCATCGCCGGCAGCCCGGCCACGGTACGCCAGCGGATCCGCGAGGAGGTCGTCAAGGGGCTGCGTGTGGGCAACCTCATGGTGCTGCTGCAGATCGGCTCGATGCCCCACGAGCTGACGCTCGAGAACATCGACCTCTTCGCGCGCGAGGTGCTGCCGTCCCTGCGGCCGCTGTGGGACGACGAGGGGTGGGTGAACCACTGGTGGCCCGAGCGCCTGCGCCGCACCCCGGTCTCGACGGCGGGAACCGCCGTGGCGGCCGCCCGCGCATGACGGAGCGCACAGTCTCCGTCTGGCAGGGCAAGGTACGAATCCGCGTCCGCGTCGAGGGCCGGGGGTCCGCGGTCGTGTACTTGCACGGGCCGTGGGGACTCACGTGGGATCCGTTTCTCGAGACGCTGGCGCAGCGTTACACCGTGTATGCCCCGGAGCATCCGGGCACGACGCCGGACGCGCCCGACGACGTGTACCACCTCGACGGCCTCTGGGATCTCATCGTCTGCTACGAAGAGATGCTCGATGCGCTCGGTCTCGACTCGGTCATGCTGGTCGGCCACTCGTTCGGCGGCATGGTCGCGTGCGAGCTGGCCGCCGCCGAGCCGCGACGGGTCCGTCGCCTGGCGCTCATCGATCCGATCGGTTTCTGGCGGGACACCGACCGCGTGGCCAACTGGATGATGCTCTCGCCGCCGCGGCTGCGCGAGGCGATCTTTCACGACGTCGCCGGCGAGGCGGCGCGCCGGATGTTCGGCGCCACCGACGATCCCGAGGCGGCGGCCGCGGCGCGGGTGCGCTTGATGTGGTCGATGGGCGCCACCGGCAAGTTCGTGTGGCCGCTGCCCGACAAGGGGCTGAAGAAGCGGATTCATCGCGTCGCGGCGCCGACGCTGCTGCTCTGGGGCAAGGAAGATCGCATCGTGCCCGCCGTCTATGCCGAGGAGTTCGCCGGCCGGATCGCGGACGCGCGCGTGCAGCTGGTGGACGCCGCCGGTCACGCGCCGCAGCTGGAGCAGCCGGAGAAGGTTGCGCGGATGGTCGCGGACTTCTTCGACGCAGCGGGCGAGCGATGAGCTCCATCGGCATCGAGCGAGTGGCGGGCGCCCTTGGCGCGGAGATCACGGGTGTCGACCTGCGGAAGCCGCTCGACGATGCGACGTACACGCTGCTCCGGCGCGCCTGGCTCGAGCATCTCGTCATCTTCTTTCGTGATCAGGACCTCTCGCCCGCACAGTTCCTCGCCTTCGCGCGGCGCTTCGGGGATCCCGTCGAGTATCCGTTCGTCAAAGGCCTCGACGAGCATCCCGAGATCATTCCGGTCCTCAAGCTCGCCCACGAGCACATCAACTTCGGCGGCGTCTGGCACTCCGACACCGCCTATCTCGACGCGCCGCCGATGGCGAGCATGCTCGTCGCACGCGAGATTCCGCCGGTCGGCGGCGACACGCTGTTCGCCAACATGTATCTGGCCTACGAGACCCTCTCCGAGGGCCTGAGGCGGACGCTCGAGCCGCTGCGAGCCGTCAACAGCTCCTCGAAGGCCGACGCGAGTCGGACGCGCGAGGATCGCATGAAGGACAGCGGACGCGAGGTCAGGAAGGACTACCTCGCCGCGCATCCGGTGGTCCGCCGGCATCCCGAGACCGGCCGGTGCGCGCTGTACGTCAACGTCGCCCACACCGTCCGGTTCGACGGGATGACGGAGGAAGAAAGCGCGCCGCTGCTCGATTATCTCTTCCGTCACCAGACGCGGCCGGAGTTCGGCTGCCGGTTCCGCTGGCGTCCGGGGTCGATCGCGCTCTGGGACAACCGATGCGCGCAGCACAACGCCATCAACGACTATCACGGCCATCGCCGACTCCTGCACCGCATCACGCTGGCCGGCGACACGCCCAAGGGACCATAACGCTCGCGCGCTATATCTTCGTTTCTCCGACCGGCGCCTGCAATAATCGACGTGCTGGCACGTCGCCAGTCTCCTGGACCGAGGAGGCTATAGATGCAGAAGTCGCTGGTTGCTGTCACGGCTCTTGTCATTCTTCCGTTCGCCGCCGCCGGGTGCGTCTCGAAGAGCGAGTACATGAAGACCGTCGACGCCGCGAACGCGCTCGAGGTCGACAACACGCGCCTGAAGACCGAGCTGGCCGCCTCTGGCAAGCGCGGCGAGCAACTCGCCGCCGATCGCAGCGAGCTCGAACGCCTGCTGACTGCACGCTCGGGAGAGCTCGGCCGCACCGTCGCCGACCTGCGGCAGCGGATCGGCACGCTCGAGACCGAGAACGCCCGGCTCGTGCAGGAGGCGGCCGACGCCCAGAAGGCGCGCGACGAGGCCCAGAAGGCGCGTGACGAGAAGGTCCGCGAGGTCAGCTCGACCTACGAGCAGCTGGTCGACAAGATGAAGGGCGAGATCGCCAAAGGTCAGGTCACCATCTCCGAGCTCAAGGGGAAGCTCACGGTGAACATGGTCGACGCGATCCTCTTCGACTCCGGCAAGGCCGAGATCAAGCCCGAGGGGCTCGTGGTGCTCGGCAAGGTGATCGAGATCCTCAAGTCGGTCAACGACAAGGCGATCCGCATCGAAGGCCACACCGACGCGCAGCCGATCACCGGCAGCCTGACCCAGCGCTACCCGACGAACTGGGAGCTGTCCGCCGCGCGCGCGATCACCGTCGCGCGGTACCTGCAGAAGGAGGCGATCGACCCGGGCCTCCTCTCGGCCGCCGGCTTCGGCGAGTTCAAGCCGGTCGCGGACAACGCGACTCCCGAGGGGCGCGCGAGAAACCGCCGCATCGAGATCGTGCTCGTCCCCCGCGACTGACGCTGTCGCAACGGTGGCCGCGCCCCGGCGTCGCCGGGGCGCGCCTCGTTGCTCCGACCGTCTCGGCGCCGTGTGCCTGGTGGCGTAGCAGAACGGCACGCCACGCCGTCACCCCGAGGGCAGGGGGGCGCCGCACGATCCTCCGCGCTCGTGCAACTCACGATGAGGACACCGAAAGGTCGCCTGGCTCGCTCTTTGCCTTGGCGATCCCCGAGGAGGCGAGTCGACCATGAGCTTCTCGGGTGCCCGTGCGGTGATGATGATCGTCGCGCTCATCGTCCTCGTCGTTGCCGTGACGAAGTTCAACCTGCCGGGCTGGATCATTCCGGTCGGCCTCATCGTGGCCGGGGTCGTCGTGCGAGCCAAGGAGAAACGCGCCTGACGCTGGCGCGGTGATCCATGATCAGCGAGCTGCTGCTGATCGTGTCGGCGTTCTTTGCACCGGCCGCCGTGTCCGTCGCGGCGGAGGCGCATCCGGCCACGACCGTCGTCGTCTTCGTCGATTTCTCAGCCAGCATCCAGAGCGCATCGCGAACGGGCTACCGCCGCGAGCTCGAGACGATGATCTTGCCGTTTCTCGGCGCCGGCGACCGCATCCTGATCGCGCCGATCCACGACAAGACGCTCACCGAGTTCCGGCCACTGGCGGAGGCCGCGCTGCCCGCGCTGCCGCAGTTCAACGGCTTCGTCGACAACACCCTCAAGCACGCACAGCACGTCAAGGAGGTCGAGCGCCAGATCGCGGAGGCGCGGCAGCGGCTGAAGGCTGACGTGCGCGAGATGTTCGCGCGGCCGCTCGCCAGCCGCTACACGGACATTTTCAGCTCGCTGAGCATGGCCGAGAAGTACCTGCACGGCGATCCGCGACGAAAGGTGCTGGTGGTGATGTCGGACATGATCGAGGACAATCCTCCGTACAAGTTCGACGCCCTGCGGTGGCGTGCCGGCGAGAGCGACCGGCTACTCGGCGAGCTGAGCGGCAAAGGCCTCATCGCGGATCTCTCGGAGGTGTGCGTGTACGTCAGCGGCGCTTCGGCGGCTTCACCCATGCTGGCCGGTCACATCGGCCGGTTCTGGCAGGGCTACTTCGAGCGCGCCCACGCCGACTTCGACGCCACGCGGTACGCGCACGTCCTGCTGCACTGGCCGCCCCCGAAGTCCTGCGGTTCCCGCTAGAATCCCCGCCAGCGCAGTACCTCAGGAACCTCGCTCGTGCAAAGGAGCGCGCATGTCCGTGTACGTGCTGGTCCACGGAGCGTATCAGGGAGCCTGGATCTGGAAGCCCGTCGCCACGCGCCTGCGTGCCGCCGGCCACGCGGTGCACGCCGTCACGCTGGACGGCTGCGCTGAGCGGCGCCACGCGATCCGCAGCGGCATCACCGTCAGCACGCATGCCGCCGAGGTGGCCGAGTTCCTCTTCTTCGAAGACCTGACGGACGTCGTGCTCGTCGGCACCAGCTCGGGCGGGATGGTCGTCCAGATGGCGGCCGAGCTGGCTCGGCCGCGGATCGGGCGCCTCGCCTTCGTCGACGCCCTTGCCCTGCTCCCCGGTGAGCGCGTGGACGACATCGTGAAGCGCACCACTCCGAACGACACGTCGGACGTCGCCACCGGGCCGACGCGCGCGGATGCCGAGACGCGTCTATTCCGCGATCTCGCGCCGGCTGACCGGCAATGGGCGCTCGCCCGGATCACGCCCCATCCGGTGGCCGCCCTGGAGGCGCCGATGCCACCGACCAGATTCTGGCAGTTGCCGTGGCGCGCCGGCGTCATTCGGTGTCGCCGGGCCGTGAATCCACCCGAAAGCCACCAGCGGCGGACGGCCGAGCGTCTCGGCGCCGCCTGGCACGAGCTCGACACCGGTCACTATCCGATGCTGAGCGAACCGGAAACGCTGACGCGCCTGTTGCTCTCCTGAGCGCTCGCATCCACCTTGACAAGCAGCCGGCGCAGGGCGATCGTCCGCACGACGAAAGGCAGGTGACAGGCGTGGGATACGCGGCTCTCGAGACCGAGCGCGCCGACGGCGTCGCGCTGATCGTCCTCAACCGACCGGACAAGCTGAACGCGCTGAGCTACGCACTCGTGCGCGAGCTCGACACCGAGCTCACTGCGCTCGAGGCCGACGAGACGGTCAAGGCGGTGGTGCTCACGGGTGCGGGTGACAAGGCATTCTCGGCCGGTGCCGACATCCACGAGATGGCGGGTCTGAGCGCCGAGGCGCTGTCCGAGCGACAGGCCTTCCGCAGTCGCGCGAACTGGCACATCGCGACGTTTTCCAAGCCGCTGATCGCGGCGGTGAACGGGCTGGCGTACGGCGGAGCGGCGCTCCTGTGCTCGATGGTCGACATCCGCATCGGCTGCGAGCGAACGAAGTTCCGGTTCCTGGCCGCGAGCTACGGCCGGGTGAACTCGACCTGGTCGCTGCCGCTGCTCGTCGGCATGCCGAAGGCCAAGGAGCTGCTCTACACGGGGCGGGACGTTCTCGCAGACGAGGCGGAGCGCATCGGGCTGCTCAACCAGATTGTGCCAGCGGCCGCGCTGCGACAGACCGCGCTCGAGATGGCGCGGGCGATCGCGCGGAACGACGCGCGCATGGTGCAGGGCATCAAGGCTCTGTTGCACGAGGATGTCGGCAGGCCGTGGCGCGAGCGTTACGACAACGAGGAGCAAGCGCGCGCCTCGTGGCTCACCTCGCCGCATCCGCGGGACGGGTTCAAGGACTTTCTCGAGCGCAAGGGCGGCGGCGCCTGACCATGCACTTCGGCATCTTCGTGGAGGAGCGGCGGCGCGACACGAGCGAGGCCACAGCGTTCGCCGACGCACTGGCCCTGACCGACGCCGCCGAGGCGTCGGGCCTCGACGGCGTGTGGCTCGGCGAGATTCATTTCAGCCCGACGCGGTCGGTGCAGTCGGCCCCGATGGCGCTCGCCAGCTTTCTGGCCGCGCGCACCCGCCGGGTCCGGATCGGTACCGCGGTGACCGTCCTGCCGCTGGCGAACCCGCTCCGGATCGCCGAGGAAGTGGCGACGGTCGATCATCTCAGCGGCGGCCGCTTCGACTTCGGCATCGGGCGTAGCGGGTCGCCGCGCGCGTACGACGTGCTCAACGTCTCGTACAGCGAGAGCCAGGCGCGCTTCGAGGAAGCGCTGGCGATCCTGCGCGAGGCCTGGAAGGGCGAGCCCTTCAGCTATGAGGGAAAGTTCCATCGTTTCCACAACACGATCGTGGCGCCGCGGCCGCTCCAGCAGCCGCATCCGCCGCTCCGCATGGCGGCCAACTCGCCGGAGACATTCGGGTTCGTCGGTCGCATGGGCCTTCCGCTGTTCGTCGGCCTGCGCGACCTCGACATCCCCGAGCTGCGTGGGCATCTGGCCACGTACCGCGCGGCATGGCGGGAGGCCGGGCACGCTGGCGACGGCGACGTCTGCCTGCGCATCCCGCTCTACGCGGCCCCGACACACCGTGCGGCGATCGAGGAGCCCTTCGAGAACATCACGTATTTCTTCCGGCGCCATGCCGACCTCACGCGCTCGCGCATCGGGCGCGCGGATACGGGGCCCGACGCCCGTAATCGCGCTCGCCTGGAGGAAGTGACCACGATGTCGTACGACGACATCCTCGAGAAGCGCGTGGCCTTCGGCACGGCGCCGGCGCTCGTGGAGCGGCTGGGGACGCTAGGCGAGGAGCTCGGGCTGAGCGGGATGATCGCCGAGTTGAACCCCGGCGGCTTGCTTGGGATGGAGCCAATGCTCCGCACGCTGCGCATCTTCGCCGACGACGTCATTCCCGCGCTGCGCTGACGCGGGCCGCGCGGTCGCGCGTGTCGTGATACGGCTCTCGCCGCGCGCAAGCATGCCGTGCACCGCCTGCACGACGTCGCGCACGCTGCGCGAGGCGGGCTCGTCGATGTGCACGGCGAGCCAGGCGGCGCCGCCCCGGCCGAGCGCAGACAGCAGGAAGAGCACGTGCACGTCGCGCCAGCCTCCGGCGATGACATCGATCGGCGTCGCGAGCATGCTCAGCAGCCATCCGCCCAGCGCCGACGCCGCCGCGAAGCCGAAGCCACCGGCGGTGGCGAACGCGGCCAGGTAGAACGGCCGCCGCGGCCGGGGCGAGAGCCCGATCGACAGGTCGAAGGCGGCGATGCCGTGGCCTCCCCAGAGCGCGCCGGCCACCACGGCCTCGATCCCGATCGGCCAGAGCCGGTCGCTCGTGATGCCGAGCCACACGAGCGGCACCACGGCGATACCGAAGGAGCACACGATGAGAACCGGGCGCGCCCCGAAGCCGTCGACGAGCCGGCCCCATCCGGGCGCGGCCACGACCCGCACCGCCGCCACGAGGACCCCGTGTGCCGCCACGAGGAGGAAGCCCATCCGCAGATTCACGAGCATGTGGTACGAGAAGAATCCCGCCGCGATGCCGACCGCGGCGTTCCAGGCAAGCAGATAGAGCAGCAGCGGGCGCGTGCGCGCGTCGCGGGTGCAGCGCAGCGCGTCGCGCCAGTCGGCCGCGCGCGCGTCACCGGAGGGACCGGGAGCCCGCTGCCGAACGAGGAGCGCGATGCTGACGACACCGGCGGCGCACGCCACCGCGCTCAGCGCGCCGAGCGTCGGGCCTCGTCCGCCGACAGGCGAGAACACGTCGAGGGCGAGCGCTGCGCCGAGTGACGCCATGGTTCCTGCGATGTTGACGAATACCAATCGCCGGCCGAAGAACCGGCCCCGGATCATCCCCGGGACCAGCTCGCCCATCCAGGCCGTCCACGCGTTGCTGCCGACGACGCCGAGCACGGCCGCGACAGCGACGACGGCCACGAATACCGTCAGGGCCGTCGCCGCCGGAAGCTGGACGAATGGAAGAATCACGAGCGGCAGCCACGCCAGGCGCGAGGCACCGATGGCCGCGACGGCCAGACACTTGGCGCCCAGCCGCTGGGTCAGACACGCGGCCGGTAGCTGTACCACCTGCGCCGCCACCGGGAGTGCCGCGAGCAAGCCGATGAGGAATGGGCCCGCCCCCAGGTAGAGGGCCCAGCCGGTCAGGACGGCGCCCCCGGCACAGGCGCCGAAGACTTCCGCAGCGGCTCCCTCGGCGACCGAGGCATCGAGGGAAGGGCGAAGTCGACACGGGCGGTGCGGTCGGTCGTCGGTGTGCCAGCCAAGCAGCAGCAGAGCGGGGGAGATCACCGTGTCGCCCGTCCACAATTCGTGCGCGGCCGCGCCGCCTGGGCGAAGTTCGGAGCCTCGAGGCGGATCGAGGTGCTTCGAGATTAGCTCGACACATGCTCCGTCTCGAAGTTTCGCGCGCGCCTATCGGCGATCCTCCGCTCACCGCGCCGCCGTTGCCCGGCGCTGCCATCGGGTGCACTGACGACGCGGCGGTGTGCCCTGCGTTCTGACTACGGGACGCGCACGGTGGTGGCGTCGCCCGTGGCGGAGATCGTGAAGACGCCGGTCACCGTGTCGGCGGAGTAGCTATACGCCGACCAGCCCGTCGGTGCGGCCGGCACGGAGGCGAGAAATGGACCAGCGACCTGGTTCTGTCCGTTCGTGGCCTGCGCCGTGAGCTGATCGAGGCTTGCCGGCACATTGCCCATGTGTGCTCCATAGATCGACGCCGCCGTCGCCATTGCACGCGAGTCCGACTGTGCTTTGGCGACGCGCGCTTTCTGCTGCACGTTGGCGTACAGCGGGATGGCGATCGAGGCGAGGATGCCGATGATCGCAACGACGATGAGGAGCTCGATCAGAGTGAAGCCGTGGTCGTTCTTCATGGGGAAGTCCCTCCGAGGCGCTGGATGCGCACCGGAGGCGGTCAGCACGTCGGATGCCAGGGCGAAATCAGCGCAGTGGTCGGCCCTCTGCAGTGGAGAGCAAATCGAAGCGCCACAGCACCCAGACCAGAAGACCGCCCGTGAAGCCCGCCGCGAGCGAGGCGAGCAGCACGGCGATCACCACGCCGAGCTCGAGGCGCGGCTCGAGGTGCCGCACTATGCGAGGCCGGCGATGCGGCGCCACAGCACGCCGACGATCACCATTACGAACGCGGCCAGCGGGAGCATCACAAAGGCCGCCGTCAAGAGCGTGACCCGGCGCACATCGTATCGGTCCATTCGCATGACGCCTGCCCTCCTGACCGACAGTCAGAGGGCAAGCGCCATGCCTGACCGTTTCGCATTGGTAGTCAAGGCGTTACGAGCCGAAACGCCGCGGCGGCGGCGGCCGCCGGCCAGCTCTTGTCCGCGGGAAATGGCTCGAAAACAGCCAGCGACGGCGGCCTCGCGACGAGCGCCTTGTGCTGAACGCCTGGGAGGCCGCACACTGAGCGAGGACGGTGTGCCTGCCTCATGGCGTCTGGGCCATGTCATCGATGTGCACGGGTGGAGACTCGAATGAAGCCGGCGCTGTTCATCGTCTCGGTGTACCGCCCTGATCTGTACGAAGCCGCCCTCGAGGCGGTGGGGTGTGCGAGCGATATCGAGGTCGTGCTGGACCGGCGAGTCGGAGAGCGACGCGGTCCCGATCGTCCTGCCGACCGCACCGTCACCGACCGAGAGCGGCGCCAGATGGCGATCGACGAGCAGCTGCGCACTGACGGCTGGGCGCTCGTCGCCGCCGAGGCGCGCCAGCGTCCGTCAGAGGCTTCCTAGCTGCGCTGGCACTCCTCTTCCCAGATGCGATGACATCGGCCGTGGAAGCGGACGATGCGACCGTCGGGGAAGCGATACGCGACCTGCGCTCCCGGGGAGTCGCACGCAGCGCACTTCACGACTCCGATCGCGGTGTCGGCCTTGATGTGCCCGGTCGGGGACGTCGGCCAGCCCGCCTCCGTCGTGAGGGGCGGAATCACCCGCGGCAGTACGCCGGCCTCCATCCGCTGACGGATCCGCTGTGCGACGTCGTGCTTGTCCATAGCGCGATCGTCCCTTAACGCGCGCGGCCGAGTCAAATTTTGCGGCACGCGACAGCGTGCGCTCGCTCCACGCGCCGCCGTGGCAACCAGGAGCGGATTGACGCGCACCGCAGCGCACCGGGCGGCGACTGCGTCCGCCCGCTTGCGGTCGTGAAACCGCGATGTTGCGTCGTCACGCGGCTTGCCGCCGACCCCGTGCATCACGGCGGCGTGCGCGCCTGACATTCTTCAGGCGTCGACCTCATGCGTGCGTGCGCCGCCGTCACGAGACCGTGACAACGGGACATGCAGGCAGCCTGCACGGTGTCACATCGGCTTCGTGCGGATGCGCACGCTCGCGTTCTCGCGTACTTGCGCTTGGCACATGGTTTGAACCCCCAGCGCGCCGTTTTCGACGCGGTCCGAACCGTCGCGATGCGTGGCGAGCACGCCAGCCAGACGAAAGGAGTCGAGGAGTGCTCAACGACACAGAGGTCAAACGGATCATCGATGCGATCACCGAGTATCGCGAGCTGGTCCAGCAGTCGAGCGAGATGCGCGACCAGCTCGAGACGCTGCAGAAGCGGTGGTCGGCGCTGAAGAGCGAGCGGGACGGCCTGCGGACGAGCGTCGACGCCCTGCACCAGACGCTGGCGCAGATGAAGGTCGACTATCAGGCCGTGATGAAGCGCATGACCGACCTCTCGTCGACCGAGGACACCGTCCTCGACAACGTCAAGTTCCTCATCGATGAGCTCAGCTCGGTGCTGAAGAAGCACGAGGCCTAACCGCATGAAGCTCACGCTCGGGTCCTCAAAGCCGCCGGCCGTCGAGTTTGCCGACGAGAGCCGTATCCTCGCCGAGGGGCAGAAGGACGGCGAGCGGAACATTCCGGAGATGGGCTCGTACACTCCGGCGCCGTTCGAGCAGGCGCTCATCTCCAACGGCGAGCAGGCGGTGCAACAGATCTACAAGACGGCGTCGGCCACCATCGCGAGGCTGCGGCCGACGGCGGACGCCAAGCAGCGGCAGCTCGAGGACGTCGAGCGCCGCATGCGGCCGCTCACCGAGGCGTACAAGCAGCGTGTAGCCGAGGTCGGCCGCGAGGCGACGATTGCCTTCCCGCCGGTGTTCCACTGGGCGCTCATCGTCTTCCTGGCCGTCGGCGAGTTCCCCCTGAACACCGTCGTCTTCCGGCTCTTCGGGGAGGCGGAGTTCCTGACCTACGTGATGGCGTCCACGCTGGCCATCATCATCCCGCTCATCGGCGTCTTCATCGGCGCCCATCTGCGGCACTCGATTCCGAAGCGCATCGGCAACGTCCTCATCGGCGTGCTCACCCCGGCCATCGTGTCGGCGACGCTCTACGCGGTGAGCCTGCTGCGCAACACGTACATCGCGTCACAGTTCTCCGGCAACGGCCAGGTCAACACGCAGGGCAACCAGATGGCGTACGCGCTCTTCGCGCTCAACGCCCTCGTGTTCTTCGGGGCCACCGTCGCCTCCTACTTCGCTCACGATCCGGACGAGCGCCTGGACGCGCTGCACCAGTCGCTGAAGGGCCTGGACAAGCAGAAGCAGGCGCTGCGCAAGAAGCTGTACGCGATCGGCACCGAACTCAACGGCGAGATCCAGCAGGCGAAGAGCCAGATCGAGCAGGTACGGGCGCTCACCAACCAGCGCGTGCAGCTCTACCGCCAGACGAACATCCGGCACCGCAAGCTGCTGCCGCCGCCGTCCTTCCGCAAGAATGCCGAGTTTCCGCCGCTGAAGTGGTGGCCCGAGGTGTCGCTCGACTCTCGCGAGGAGGCCTGATGCTTCCGCCACGAAGAATCGCCGAGCTGTTGCTGCTGTTCGCGCTCCCGGCCATCGTGCTGACGGCTGGCTGCACCAAGACGTCCCAGGCCGATGGCCAGCGCGGGACCGCCGTGTTGATCTTCGTGGACTTCTCGGACAGCGTCGGGGGTAACGACCGCTCCGGCTTCAAGCGCGAGATCGAGAAGCAGATCCTGCCCTGGCTGCAGCCCGGTGACAGCATCATGATCGCGCCCATCACCGACAAGACGCTGACCGAGTTCCGCCCGCTGGTCGAGGCGGAGCTGCCGGCGCGCCCTCAGTTCAACGGCTGGGTCAACAACGTGATGAAGTTCCGTCGGGAGTCGCAGGACACCGAAGCGCGCATCGTGCAGGTGAAGGAGACGCTCCGCACGCAGTCCGCGCAGGCACTCAGCCAGAAGTTTCAGGCGAAGTACACGGACATCTTCAGCTCCGTGGCCCTTGCCGAGAAGATCTTCAGCGCCGAGACGCGGCGGAAGGTCCTGATCCTCATGTCCGACATGATCGAGGACTACCCGCCTTACGCGTTCGACCGGATGACGTGGACACCGGCCACGAGCCAGAAGCTGCTGGCCGAGCTCGAGAGCAAGCGCATGATTCCGGATCTCTCCGGCGTCTGCGTCTACGTCTCCGGCGTCTCCGCGCCGTCCGCGGAGCTTGCGCGGAGTATCGGCGGCTTCTGGGAGGCCTACTTCAGGAAGGCGCACGCCGACCTCAATCCGAGCCGCTACGCCCACGTTCTCCTGCACTGGCCGCCGCCAACGTCCTGCCACGCGCAGTAGCACGGGCCGGGTGCTGGCGCGCCGGCGCGCCGCGGGTCAGTTGGAGATGGCGTAGAAACGACGTCGGCCGTAGAGCTGGCGCCGCCAGAGCAAGATCAAGAAGATCGGCGTAATCGCACCCGTCGAACCCATCCGGGATCCCCTTCCTTGTGTGGTGGCCGCACAGCCTATCGTCGACTGTCGCTCTTGACAAGCCACCTTTACAGGCCCACATTCCTCCCACTTTTGGTCCCTCGACCCGAACCGAAGCAACGCGCCGCGTCGGCGCAGCGGGGAGGAACGCATGTCGGACCATGGGTTCAAGCGCCGGACGTTCCTCAAGGGCACGGGCGCCGTCGGGCTCGCCGGCATCCTCGCCGCGCACCGGGCCCCCGCGTGGGCGCAGCCGTCGCGCCTTCACCTGCTGCAGTGGGTGGATTTCATTCCGGAAGGCGACGCAGAGCTGCGGCGGCAGGCGGCCGAGTATGGCCGGCAGACGAAGACCGAGGTGACGGTCGAGACGATCAACGCCAACGACCTGCAGGCGCGCATCACCGCCGCGATCCAGTCGGGTAGCGGCCCCGATATCATCCTGATGCTCCACAACTGGCCGCATCTCTACGCCAACGCGCTCGTCGATGTCGGGGATCTCGCCGAATGGAAGGCCCGGGATCAGGGTGGCTACTATCCTCATTCCGAGGCGGCCGCGCGGCTCGGCAAGCGCTGGCTTGCGCTACCGTACGGCACCGGCGGCATCCTGATCGCGTACCGGAAGTCGATGTTCGCGGACGTCGGCGCCAGCGACCCGCCGCGCACGCTGGACGAGTACCGCCGCATTGGGATGGCGCTGAAGAAGAAAGGCAAGCCGGTCGGCCAGACGCTCGGCCACACCTTCGGCGACGCGCCGGCGTGGACGTATCCGCTCACGTGGACGTTCGGCGGCATGGAGACCGATGCGAGCGGCAAGCGCGTGGTGCTCAACTCCAAGGCGACCCTCGAGGCAGTGAAGTGGATGGTCGGCTTCTGGAAGGACGCGTGCGACGAAGGCGCGCTCGCCTGGGACGATACGAACAACAATCGCGCGTTCCACGCCGGCGAGATCAGCGCCACGCTGAACGGTGCTTCCATTTTCATCTTCGCCAAGCGCAATCCCGACAAGATCAGGGACGAGGCCGGGCAGCCGATGTGGCGTGACATCTCGCACTTCTCGATCCCGGACGGTCCGCTCGGCCGCACCGCCCCGTACAAAGTGGCCTTCTCGCACGCGGTGATGAAGTATTCGAGCAATCAGACAGCCGCCAAGGAATTTCTCAAGTGGCTGCACAGCCGCGATCAGTTCGGCAAATGGTTCGAGATCGAGAACGGCTACAGCGTGGGGGCCACAACCGCCTGGGAGAGTCACCCGATGTGGGAGAAGGTCGATGATTCCTTGAAGCCGTTTCGCACCGCGCCTCGCGGCGCGCGCATGATCGGGTACGCCGGACCACCGACGGCGCGCGCGAGCGAGGCGCTGACGAAGTACATCATCACCGACATGTACGCCAAGGCCGCCCAGGGAACGACCGCCGAGGACGCCGTGAAGTGGGCGGAAGGCGAGCTGAAGAAGATCTACGAGGGCTGATGACGGACGCCGCCCGGGCGCTGTACGCGATGGCGCCGGCCGCGTTCACGGCCACCCGCGATCGTCTCGCCGCCGAGCTGCGCAAGGCGGGCCGCGGCGCCGACGCGCGCGCCATCGCGCGGCTGCGCAAGCCGAGCGCGGCGCTGTGGGCGGTCAATCAGCTGGCCCGTGTCGACGCGCCCGGCGTGGCCGCGTTCGTCGCCGCGGTGGAGCGTCTCCGCCGTCAGCAGCTTCGCGACCCGCGGGCAGCTGCGGACACCGTGCGCGAGCAGCGCGCGGTGCTCGACCGTCTCGCGGCCCGCGCGCGCGAGCTCTTGCACGACGCCGACCTCACCGCGTCGCCGACGGTCATGCGGCGCATCACCGACACGCTTCTCGGCGCCGCCGTCGACCGCACGCAGGCCGTCGCGCTCAAGCACGGCACGCTCGCGCGAGAGCTGCCGGCGCCGGGATTCGAGGCGTTCGGCGGTGCCGGGGGGCCGACCACCCCCCTGCGCCTGGTGCGGCGGTCGGACACCGCGTCGCATGCCGGCAAGGCCGACGCCCCGCGCGAGGTCCGCGAGCGTCCCGCGAGCGATTCTCGACGTGACGCCCACGAGCGACGCGCCGCCGTCGAGCAGCGGACGGTGGCGAGGCGACGGGCGCTCGACGAGCGGCGAGCGCAGGCGGCACGCGAGGCCGAGGCGCTGGGGCGCGAGGCGGAGGCGCGCAGGCATGAGGCGAGCCGGCTGGAAACCGAGGTGACCGCCGCGCGCGCGGCGCTGGCGGACGTGTCGCGTCGGTTGCGGGAGGCGCGGCAGGCGGCTCGGCGCGCCGCCGCCGCGGCGGCCCGCGCGGGCCGCGGGCGATGATGCTATCGTCCCGCGAGCTTGGCAACGAGGCGGCAGAGCGCCTCGGGATCGACGGGCTTCTGCAGGTGTTCGGTGAATCCCGCCGCCAGCACGCGCGAGCGCGAGTGCTCCTGACCGTAGGCGGTTGCGGCGATGACGGGGATGCGCGGCCGGCCGTCGGCCGACAGCTGGCGAAGGCTCCGCACGAGCCAGTACCCGTCTTCGCCCACCATGGCAATGTCGCTCACGATGACGTCCGGATGCGCGGCGCGTGTGATGGCGAGCGCGTCACTGGCGTTGTCGACCGCGGTGACACGGGCTCCGCACGTCGTCAGCGCCATGGTGAAGACGTCGAGAACGTCCTGATCGTCGTCGACGACCAGCACATGGAGGCCGGTCAGGATGCGGGGCAGTACGCCGGCATCCGGAGGTGGCGCGTCGCCCGGCTGGCGGAAGCGGAAGTCGGACGGCCGGTGCGGCAAACCGTCGCCTCCCCGCGGTGGCTGGCGCCGGGGGCGGCGGTCGGGCAGCGCCTCGCAGCGCGAAGGGGCGATCACGACCGGCATGCCGGAGACGATAGACCCGGCGGCCGGAATCCGCAATCACCACGGAGACGCCGGCGCGCCGGCGATGACCTGACACCTGTCCACGGTCACTGTCTGTCACTCGACATCGGTCGGCGCGCCGGCCCGGGAAAGCTTGCGAATTTTCGCTTCTTTCGCGGACGGCTCGGCGCTTGCTTCGCACCCGCGGACCTCGGTGCGGTCGCCGTTCGGGCCTCATCCGTCATTTGCCAACGTTCTGACCGGTAAGCTGGAGGAGCTTCTATGTTCGGTTTGATATCGGACTTCCTGGCCAACGACATCGCGATCGACCTTGGCACCGCCAATACGCTCCTGTTCGTACGCGGACAGGGGATCGTCCTGTCCGAGCCGTCCATCGTGGCCTTCGACCGGACCCACAAGTCGGTGATCGCCGTCGGGCAGGCGGCAAAGGCGATGCTCGGCCGGACCCCCGGAAACATCGAGGTCGTCCGTCCCCTGAAGGACGGAGTGATCGCCGACTTCGACGTCGCCCAGACGATGCTCCGTCAGCTCATCGCGCGGGTGCATCCCCGCCGGCGTATCGTCCGACCCCGCATCGTGGTCGGCGTGCCGTCCGGCATCACCCAGGTGGAAAAGCGTGCGGTCCGCGAGGCGGCCATGCAGGCCGGCGCGCGCGCCGTGTATCTCGTGGAGGAGCCGATGGCGGCCGCCATCGGCGCCGGTCTGCGCATCCAGGAGCCGGGCGGCCACCTCGTCGTCGACATCGGTGGCGGCACCACCGAGGTGGCGGTGATCTCGATGTCCGGCATCGTGCAGTGCCGGTCGGTGCGCACCGCCGGCGACGAGATGAACGACGCGATCATCCAGTACATCCGCAAGCACTACAACTTGCTCGTCGGCGAGCGGCGCGCGGAGGAGATCAAGCTGGCGCTGGGCTCGCCGGAGGCTGGCCGGCAGCGGCCGCGCACGATCGAGGTGAAGGGCAGCGACCTCGTGTCGCGCGTGCCGAAGACGATCACCATGAACGAGGACGAGGTGCGCGAGGCGCTGTACGATTGCATCGCGACGATCGTCGAGACGGTCCGCACCTGCCTGGAGCGCACGCCCCCGGAGATCTCGGCCGACATGCTGGACAATGGTGTGACGCTCACCGGCGGCGGCGCCCTCCTCACCGGCCTCGACGAGATCATCCGGAAGGAGACGTACCTGCCGGTGACGATCGCGCCGAATCCGCTGTCGTGCGTGGCGCTCGGGGTGGGCGCGCTCCTGGACGACATCGAGCTGCTGGAGCGCGTGGCTCTCGACGACTAGGCCGCAGCGTACATCGCTTCCGCGAACGTCCACTCACCGTGCGCGGGGACGATCTCGGCGCGGGCGAGGGGCTCGACCACGGCCTGGGGCAGCGGCGCTCCGAGGTGGCGCGCATAGAGACGGGCGGCCACGTCGTGCATGGTGTCGCCGGGTCGGGTATCGGCGTCCTCGGCGGGCGTCACGCTGAGGTTCCAGCACCACGTGGCGGCCAGGCTTTCGAGAGGATCCACCCGCTTCTCGAGAGCCGCCAGCACGTCCTTCGCCATCGCGGCCACCCAGCCGTCGAGTTGCGAGCGACCGAGCGGACCCACCGACTTCAGCGCATCGGGAGCGGGCGATCCCGCGCGCGGCGCCCGTCCGGCGACGAGTGCGCGTCCGGTGTCCCTGCCGCCTCCGAGCACGAGCACGCCGAGCGGGATTTTCGGCTCATCGCTGCGCAGGTCCAGCTGGTACTCGATGCGCGCCCACCGCACTTTCGTCCCAAACATGTCGATTCCTTTCCTGACGCCTCGACGAGTCGGTCGTCCGTGCGACTCCGACGGCGTGAGGAAGGCAAGGTCCGGGCCACATCCGGCTTCGCACCAAAATCGCATCGTTGACGTTGCCCGGCGCGCGGCCACTTGCCGGCGTGGCGTCTTGGTGCCGGCCTGACATGTCGCCCTCGCGTCAGTCGCGGCGGGACCGTTTCGCCGGCGCCGGGCTGGCGGCGGCGTCGGGCTCCTTCGCGCGTAGCCGGTCCAGGAGCGCGGCAAACGAGCTCGACTGGATCACGGAGTTGAACTGGGAGCGGTAATTGTTCACGAGACTGACTCCCTCGATGTTGACGTCGTAGACGAGCCAGCGCCCGTCCTTGCGGTGCATCCGGTAGTCGATGGGAATCTCGCTCCGCTGCTCGGTGGTGACGCGCGTGCGTACGGTGGCCTCGTCGCCCTGGGCCGACTCCCCGACGTAGGCCACCGTACCGCCGCGGCCGGCCTCGATCCGACCGATGTAGGAGCGCTCCAGCAGGTCGGTGAAGAGCGGGACGAATTCGCGGCGTTCCTCGGGTGTCCTGCTGTTCCAGTGCGGGCCCAGGGCGCGGCGGGCCATTTCCTCGAAGTCGAACGTCTCGTGGGCGATGCTGCGGATGGCCGCACGATGATCACCCGGCTCGCCGAGGATCTGCACCACGCGGTCGACGCGCTGCTTGAGCGCGTCCGTGGGCGCACCGGCGAGTGCGGGACTGACCGTGGATACGAGCAGAGCGACGGCGGTCAGGAAAAGGGTCTTCATGCGTCTTACCGTACCATCGCCTGCGACGCGGAAAAGCACGGCGCCCTCGCGCACGCCGCCATCCGACGGTAGGATGGCCGGCGTGGGACGCCTGGACCGACGGGTGGCGGTCGTCACCGGCTCGAGCCGCGGATTCGGACGCGCGATCGCGCTGGCGTTCGCGGAAGAGGGCGCGGACGTCGTGGTCAACTATCGCGAGCAGGGCCGCGCCGCCGCCGACACGGTGGCGACGATCGAGAAGCTGGGCCGGCAGGCCTTCGCCGTGAAGGCGGACGTGGCGAGCGAGTCGGACGCGGCCGCGCTCGCGGAGGCGACCGTCGCGCGCTTCGGCCGCATCGATGTCCTCGTCAACAACGCCGGCATCATGGACCGCGGACTGTTTGCCGAGGTGGCGGTCGGCAGTTACGCGCGCATGCTGGCGACGAACGTGACCGGGACGCTGGCCTGCACGCGCGCCGTCCTGCCGGTCATGATCGAGCGGCGGTACGGCCGCGTGATCAATCTCAGCTCGCAGCTGGCGCGGGCAGGCGTCGGGACCGGCGGCTTCGCGGCCTACGCGGCCACCAAGGGCGCCATCGAGGCGTTCACGCGCGCGCTCGCGCACGAGGTGGGCGAGCACGGCATCACCGTGAACGCCATTGCGCCCGGCGGCATCGACACGGACATGAGCCGAGCGGTGATGACGCCCGAATATCGCGCGCGGCGCGCGCGCGAGCTGCCGGTGCGCCACCTGGGAACGCTCGAAGACGTGGCGCACTGCGCGCTGTTCCTCGCCGACGAGGCGAGTGGGTATCTCACCGGCCAGGTGTTGCAGCCGAACGGCGGCTGGGTCATGCCGTGATCGCGCGGCGAGCGTTCGGACGCACCGGTCATGCCAGCAGCGTCACGCTCTTCGGCGGCGCCGCGCTCGCGCGCGCCAGTCAAGCCGAGGCCGACCGCGCGCTCGAGGTGCTGCTGCGGCACGGCGTGAACCACCTCGACACGGCGGCGCGCTACGGCGACTCCGAGCTGCGCATCGGCGCCTGGATGGATCGCCACCGCGGCGACTTCTTCCTGGCCACCAAGACGGGCTCGCGCACGGCGCGCGAGGCGCGCGACGACATCCATCGCTCCCTCGAGCGGCTGCGGACCGACCGCGTGGATCTCATCCAGCTCCACTCGCTCGCGCACCCGGATGACTGGGAGCAGGCCATGGGGCCGGGCGGCGCGCTCGAGGCGTGCGTGCGCGCGCGAGAGGAGGGGCTCGTGCGCTTCATCGGCGTCACCGGGCATGGCTGGACGATCGCGGCCATGCACCGCCGGAGCCTCGCGCGGTTCGACTTCGACTCGGTGCTGCTGCCCTACAACTTCTTCATGGCCCAGGACGCCCGCTACCGGCAGGCATTCGCCGACGTGCTCGGCATCTGTCGCGAGCGCAACGTGGCCGTACAGGTCATCAAGACGATCGCGCGTGGTCCGTGGGCGACGACGGCACGGACCCACACGACGTGGTATCAGCCGCTGGCGAGCCAGTCGGACATCGATCGCGCGGTGCACTGGGCGCTCGGCCTGCCCGGCGTGCACCTGAACACGGCCGGCGACCTCACGCTGCTGCCGCGCATCCTGGACGCCGCCAGCCGGTTCGTGGCGCCGCCGCCGGACGAGGCGATGGCGGCCATGCTGGACGGCGAGCGGATGACCTCGCTGTTCGGGCTGCCGACGTAGCGGCCCCTCAGCGCACCAGCGCCGCGATGCGGTCCCGCGTCGGCGCATCCGGCAGCGGGCTCAGCAACGCCTGCATGTTGTCGGCGAGGTGCTCGGGCCGGCTCGTGGCCGGGATCACGCACGTCACCGCGGGATGCGCGGCGATCCACTTCAAGAACAGCTGCGCCCACGTGCCACAGCCGAGCTCGCCCGCCCAGGCGGGTACCGGCTGACCCCGCAGGCGGCGGAAGAGCCGGCCCTCGGCGAACGGACGGTTGACGAGCACCGCGATGCCGCGATCGGCGGCCAGCGGCAGCAGGCGGCGCTCGGCCTCCCGCTCGACGGCCGAGTAGTTGAGCTGCACGAAGTCCACCGTCTCGGCTCGCATCACGCGCTCGAGCTCCGCGTAGGCGCTCGCGGTGTAGTGGGTCACGCCGAGGTAGCGGATCCGGCCCGCGCGCTTCCACTCGCGCAGCGTGGCCAGCTGCGTGCGCCAGTCGACGAGGTTGTGCACCTGGATGAGATCGACCACGCGGGTGCGAAAGTGGCGGACGGAGGCCTCCATCTGCGCGATGCCGGCCTCCCGGCCCGTCGTCCACACCTTGGTGGCGAGGAAGAGCGCGTCGCGCAGCCGCAGGTCGGCGGCGAGCTCGCCGACCACGGCTTCCGCGCGCCCGTACATCGGCGATGAGTCGATCGCGCGCCCGCCCAGCGCCACGAAGCGCTGGAGCACCTCGCGGAGCGGAGCCCGCTCCGTCGCATCGCCACCCACGTCGAACGTCTGCCAGGTGCCGAGGCCGATGACTGGAAGCGTCTCGCGCGACGACGGAATGGTCCGCAGCACCGGCTGTGCCTCCGCGCGTCCGCCGCCGCCGGCGACGGCTCCAGCCGCCATCAAGGCAAGGACGGCGCGTCGCGACAGCGGCGTGCCGCGCGGCTCACGCGCCCGGTCCGCCGAGGAGCTCACAGCTGCGCGTGTTCCGGGCGACGACGCGCCCGGCCTTGATGACGTAGAGCTTCTCCGCCTGCTCGGCGATCGCCTGCGGCGCGTCACGGGCATCGAGGACGACCAGGTCCGCGCGCGCCCCCTCGGCCAGCCCGTAGCCGTCGAGGTCGAGCACTCGGGCGGCGTTCGTCGTGAAGAGCTCCGGCAGCCACGCCAGTTGGTCGAGGTTTCCCAGATGCGCGGCCATCGCGGTCACCAGCGCCTGACGGAGCAGATCGGGGTGGCCGTACGGTGTGAAGGGGTTGACCACGTTGTTCGTCGAGATCGCGACGTTGATGCCGGCCCCGCGCAGCTCTTCGATGCGTGTGATGCCGCGCCACGTGCGCCGGGTGTCGCCGCGTCCCTTCATGTGCAGCTCGGTGGCGGGCAGGCTGATCACGTGGATGCGCGCCTCCCGCAGTCGGTCCACGACCCGGGCCCGGTGCGGCGGCTCCAGCACGTCGAGCATGCACAGATGTCCGAGCGAGACCCGGCCCTGCATGCCGCGCGCGATCGTCTGCTCCGCGATGTAGTCCGACGTCAGCAGCGCGGGGTCGTCGGCGGAGTCGGCGTGGAAGTCGAGCGGGACGCCGAAGGCGTGGGCCGTGTCGAAGAACCAGTCGATGTGCGCGCGCTGGTCGGCGTCCATGTACGGACAGCCGCCGAGCGTCTTGAGACCGGTTTTGAGGGCCTCGTGCAGGAGGTCGCGCGTGACCGCGTCGTGGAAGATCCCTTCCTGGGCGAAGGCGATGAGCTCCAGATCCAGCACGCCGGCGAAGTCGGCCTGGAGGCGGCGCATCGCCTCGACGCCGCGCAGCTCGACGAGCGCGTCGATCTCGACGTGGGCGCGCATCGCGGTGCAGCCATGGCGCACGGCGAGCTCCAGCACCCGGCGTGCGCGCCGATAGATATCGTCCGCCGTGAACGCCTTCTTCAGCCGCGCCACGAGCGTCTGCGCGGTGGGACCGCCGGCCTGCAGCCCCTCCGTGCGATCGGCGATGAACGCCTTGTCCGGGTGGATGTGCGTCTCGACGAAGCCCGGCAGCACGAGTCGATCGCCGACGTCGAGCACCTCGTGGTCGTCGGCACGCAGGCCGGCAGCCATGCGGTGGATGCGGCCGTCCCGCATCGCGATGTCGACCGTCGAGCCGTTGACGCGCGCACCGCGGAGGAGAAGAGGTCTCATGGCCGCTGATGATACGCCCGCGGACGGGCCTCTTGACTTTGCCGCGCGCAGGCGGCACTGTTCCGGGCACTTCACGGTCCCTTTCCTTCGCCCGACGTCCCGAAGAAGGAGAGCCCAGCATGCGGACCCATTGCGGCCGTCGTTCCGGGGCCGATCGGCGTCTCACCCGTCGCGACTTCGTGCGCCTCACCGGCTACGGCGCGGGGGCGGCGGCGGTGATCGGGGGCAGCCGCCGTCGTGCCGGCGCTGCGGCGTCCTATCCAGACTTCCTGCCCGCCAGTCCCAACCCCTCCAAGCGCGGCGGCGTGCTGACGCGGGCGTCGGCGTGGGATCCGCCGGTCATCGATCCGCGTCTCACCCAGTCGGTCGGCACCTTTCAGTTCGCCGGGCTCACGAGCAATCGCCTGGTGCGCTACGTCTTCGCCGACGAGGCGACGGGGGCCGCCGACCTCTCGCTGAAGGGCGACCTGGCCGAGTCCTGGCAGAGCAACGCCGACTTCCGTCAGTGGACGTTCAAGCTGCGTCAGGGCGTGAAGTGGCAGAACGTGCCGCCGCTGAACGGCCGTGAGTTCGCGGCCGCCGACGTGAAGTACTGCTTCGAGCAGTACGCGCGGGAAGGGGTGCAGACGTTCACGTTCCAGGAGATCGAGGGCATCGAGACCCCGGACCACCGCACCGTGCGCGTCCATCTCAAGACGCCGAACGTGTTCTTCCCGCAGGCGCTCGCGGAGCCCATCGCCATCCTGTTCGCGCGCGAGGTGCTGGAGCAAGACGGCGACCTCAAGAAGCGCCTCATCGGCACCGGCCCGTTCATCCTGAAGGAGCACACGCGCAAGGTGCGGGTCGTCCTGCAGCGCAACCCCGACTACTTCGACCAGGGGCGACCGTACGTCGACGAGTACGTGATCCTCTCCACGCCCGATGCCGCCACGCGGCTCGCCGCCTATCGCACGGGCCAGAGCGACTTCATCTGGGTCGCCAGCCCGTCGGAAGTCGAGACGGTGCGCAAGACGAACCCGAGCACGGTCGTGCAGTCGTACCACAACTCGCTGGCGCCGTTCGGCCTCGCCCTCGCCCAGGACAAGGCGCCGTTCAGCGATGTGCGCGTGCGGCGGGCGGTGGCCATGGCCATCGACCGGCAGAAGCAGGTCGACACCGTGTTCGAGGGTCATGGCATCCTCGGCTGGGGCGTTCCGTACGTCTACTACCAGGACAAGGCGCCGACCGCGGCCGACTTCGGCCCCTGGTGGCAATACAAGCCGGCGGAGGCGCGTCGACTGCTGGCCGACGCCGGACATCCGAACGGCTTCGACACGACGCTGTTCTACTACGAGTACTTCCCTCAGATGACCTCGCAGGTGCAGCTCGTCCAGCAGGATCTCAAGAAGAACCTCAACATCAACGTCCGGATCACCAAGCTCGACTACACGACGTATTATGGCCGCTACGTCGAAAGCAAGTGGGACGGCATGTCGTGGGGCTTTCAGTCGGGCCACGCCATCGGCGTCGACGAGCGGACGTACCAGTACATGCACTCGAAGTCGACGAAGAACTTCTTCCGCGTGAACGATGCGGTCATCGACGAGCTGACGACGAAGCTGCGGCGGACGCCGGACCGCGCCGAGCAGCGCGCGCTGACGAAGAAGATCGTCGATCGCGAGTTCGATCAGGTCCTGCGCCTGTGGATGCCGTACGACAACGGCTTCCTCGTCTTCCACCCGCACATGCGGAACGTCGCCGCGCCCGCGCTGCGTCGCACCGATGGCTACGGCTCGCCCGCGCTGGCCCGCGCCTGGATGGACAAGTAGGTGGTACGGAGCGGCGAGGGCGTGTAGCCCGATGCAGAAGTACGTGCTCCGCCGGGTGTTGCTGGCGATTCCCGTGCTGGCGCTGTCGTCGCTGATCGTCTTTGGCCTCATGCGCGTCATGCCCGGCGACGCCCTCACGGTGCTGATGGGCGAGTCCGGCAACGTGGGCGAGCGCGAGCTGGCGAGCCTTCGCGCCGACCTCGGCCTCGACCGTCCGTACCACGAGCAGTACGCGCGCTGGCTGTGGCAGCTGGTGAGCCTGAACCCCGGCCACTCCATCTTCACCAATGAGCCGATCGCGGTCTCGCTCACGAAGGCGATCCCGGTCACGGCGGAGCTCGCGACGCTGGCGCTGCTCATCGGGCTGGTGGTCGCGGTGCCGATCGGCGTGATCTCGGCGACGCGGCAGGACACCGCCTCCGACTATCTCGGACGCCTGGTCGCCGTCTCGGGACTCTCGCTGCCGGACTTCTGGCTGGCGACGCTCGTGATCACCTTCGCCGCCATCTGGTTCCACTGGATCCCGCCCATCGGCTACGTCAGCCTGTGGGACTCGCCATGGCGAAACCTGCAGCAGTTCCTCCTGCCGGCGGCCGTGCTGGGCTTCCGACTGGCGGCCGCCACCATGCGCATGACGCGCTCGACCGTGCTGGAGGTGCTCCGCGAGGACTACGTGCGGACCGCGTGGGCCAAGGGCCTGGGCGGGCGCATCGTGGTGTACAAGCACGCGCTGAAGAACGCGCTCATTCCCGTGGTGACGATTATCGGTGGTCAGCTGGGCACGCTGCTCGCCGGGACGGTGATCGTCGAGACGATCTTCGCCCTGCCGGGGATGGGACGGCTCACGGTAGAGGCCATCCTGTTCCGCGACTATCCCGTGGTGCAGACCAACGTCATGCTGGTCGCCGGAACGCTGGTCGCCCTGAACCTCGTGGTCGATCTGACGTATGCGTGGCTCGATCCGCGCATCCGGTACCGCTGAGGCGCGCGTGGCCACCGTCACCGAGCGCGTCGCGCCGATCCCCGAGCCCCGCGACGAGGTCCGCCGCGGCCGCGCGCTGCTCGCGGCGCTGCGTCGCAAGCCGCTCGGCTTCCTGTCGGCCGGCGTCATCGTCGTGCTCGTGCTCACGGCGCTCTTCGCCGATGTGCTCGCGCCGTACGATCCGCTGGCCACGCGGCCGGAGATCCGGCTGGCAGCGCCGAGCTGGGAGCACCCGTTCGGCACCGACGACATCGGCCGCGACGTGCTCAGCCGCGTCGTGCACGGCGCGCGCATCTCGCTGTGGGTCGGTCTGCTCGCCGTTGGTATCGGCACCGTCGCCGGCATGATCATCGGCCTGCTGTGCGGCTACTGCGAGGGTCGCGTCGATCTGATCTTCCAGCGGGTGATGGACGCCGTGCAGGCGATCCCCGGCCTCGTGCTGGCGCTGGCCATCGTCTCGGTGCTCCGGCCGAACACGACCAACGCCATGCTGGCCATCGCGATGGTCATCGTGCCGGGCAACTCCCGGATCGTGCGCGGCGCCGTCCTGTCTGCCAAGCAGAACCGCTACGTGGAAGCGGCGCAGGCCATCGGCTGCCGGCATCCGCGCATCATTGTCGCCCACATCCTGCCCAACGTGACGGCGCCGATCCTGATCATCGCGTCGATCTGGTTCGGCAATGCGATCCTCATCGAGGCCTCGCTCAGCTTCCTGGGCGTCGGCACCCAGCCGCCCACGCCGTCGTGGGGACTGATGCTCAGCAGCACCGGTCGCGCGTTCATGGAGCAGGCGCCCTGGCTGGCGATCTTCCCGGGCCTCGCCATCAGCCTCGCCGTCCTCGGGTTCAACCTCTTCGGTGATACGCTGCGGGACGCCTGGGACCCGAAGCTGCGGAAGAGCTGACACGAAAGGATCGTCCATGACTAGTGCGTCGCGCGTCTTCGTGGGAGCAGGGCAGTTCACCGCCGGCAGCCGCAGCGGAATCTTCCGCCGCGTCGACGACGGGCCGTGGCAGCAGATGACGAAGGGCTTGCCCGAGCCCGTGCAGGTCATGGCGATCACCCCCCACCCCGGCGACCGGGACGTCGTGTACATCGGCACCAACGACGGTCCCTACCGCAGCGTGGACGGCGGCGACCGCTGGGAGCGGCTCCCGTTCCCCGAGCCGGGGCTGCAGGTGTGGTCGATCCTCGTCGATCCCTCCTCACCGCGGCGGCTCTACGCGGGGACGTCGCCGCTCGGCGTCTTCCGCAGCGACGACGGCGGTGATCACTGGCGGCGGTTGCCGAATGCGGTGCAGCCCGAGCGCGTGAAGATGCCGTTCGCCTGCCGCGTGATGCGGCTGGCCGCCGACGCCGCGCGCCCCGAGACGCTGTGGGCGGCGGTCGAGGTGGGCGGCGTGATGCGCAGCGACGACGCGGGCGACACGTGGAACGATTGCAGCGCCCACCTCGTCAAGCTCGCGGAGCTGCCGCATCTCAAGAGCCGCATCGTCAGCGACACGGATATCGAGGGCATGCTCGACGTGCACGCGCTCGCCGTGAGCCCCGCCGAGCCCGGCACGGTCTTTCTCGCGCTCCGCATGGGGCTGTTCCGCAGCGACGACGGCGGCCGCAGCTGGCAGGACCTCGAGGTCGGCCGCTTCTCGCCGCTCACGTACGGCCGCGACATCCGCGTTTCGCCGCACGACGCGCACACGCTGCTCGCCTGCCTCAGTCCTGCGGCGCGCAGCGAGGACGGCTCGCTCTATCGAAGCCAGGACCTGGGCCGGACGTGGTCGCGCTTCGACCACGGCGTGAAGGCGCACAGCACCATGATGGGCCTCGCGCTTCATCCGCGCGACGCCGGGCGCGCGTACGGCGTGAGCCGGACCGGGCAGGTGTTCGGCACCGAGGACGCCGGCGGCAGCTGGCGCGAGGATCGTCTGCCCGACGGCGTGCTCGACGTCTACGCGATCGCGTGCGCGTGATGCGGATCCGCGCCGCTCTCGCCGTCGTGGCGCTCGCACTCGTCACGCTCGGGAGCGGGGCGCCCGCGGCCGCTGCGCCCGAGGGTACGCTGACCATCGGCCTTCACGTGACGCTCGTGTCGCGATGGCTCGATCCCGGCGAGACCGAGGCGCTCATCACGCCGTTCATGGTGCTCTACGCCTTGCACGACGCCCTCGTGAAGCCGATGCCCGGCGGGCTCAACACACCCGGGCTCGCGGAGTCGTGGACGGTGTCGAAGGACGGCACCGTGTACGAGTTCCTGCTCCGCAAGAACGCGCGCTTTCACAACGGCGACCCCGTCACCGCCGACGACGTGAAGTTCTCGTACGAGCGCTACACGGGCGGCGGCGGCAAGCTCCGGAAGGAGAAGATCAAGGACGTCCAGGTTGTCGCGCCGAACCGCGTCCGCTTCGTGCTGAAGGAGCCGTGGCCGGACTTCCTCGCATCCTACGGAACGTCGGCCACGGGCGCGGCCTGGATCGTCCCGAAGCGCTACGTCGAGCGCGTCGGCGACGAGGGCTTCAAGAAGGCGCCGATCGGCGCCGGACCGTACCGGTTCGTGTCGTTCACGGCGGGCGTGGAGCTGGTGGTGGAGGCGTTCGGCGACTACTGGCGCAAATCGCCGAGCGTCAAGCGTCTGGTGATGCGCAGCATTCCCGAGGAGACCACGCGGGCCGCCGCCGTCCGCACGGGCGAAGTGGACATCGCGTACCTGCTGAGCGCGCCGGTGGCCGACGAGCTGAGACGCGCGCCGGGCATGCGCATCGCGGCGCCGCTCGTGTACGGCATCTACTGGCTCGACTTCCTCGATCAGTGGGACAAGAAGTCGCCGTGGAGCGACCGGCGCGTTCGGCAGGCCGCGAGTCTCGTGATCGACCGGCCGGCGCTGAACCAGGCCGAGATGCTTGGACTCGGCCGTGTCACCGGCGCTTTCGTGCCGCCCACGTTCGACTTCTCGCTGGCCATCGAGCCGCCTGCCCTCGATCCGAAGCGCGCCCGCCAGCTGCTGGCGGAGGCCGGCTATCCGAACGGCTTCGACGCCGGTGATCTCACGCCGCTGCCGCCGTACACGGCGCTCGGGGAGGCGGTGGGCGGGTACCTGCAGGGCATCGGCATCCGGGCGCGGGTGCGGACGATGGAGCGGGCGGCCTTCCTCGGCGCCTGGCGCGAGAAGAAGCTGAAGGGGCTGCTGATCGGGGCGACCGGCGCCGCGGGCAACGCCGCGGCCCGGCTGGAGCCGTTCTTCACCCGCAACGGGATCTACGCGTATGGCTTCCTGCCGGAGATCGACGAGATCTTCCAGCGGCAGGCCCGCGAGCAGGATCGCAAGACCCGCGAGGCGCTGCTGCACCAGATTCAACGTCTGGTGGCCGACCAGGCGCTCGTGGCGCCGATGTTCCAGCAGGCGTTCATCTGGGGTGTCGGTCCGCGCGTCGCCGAAGCGACGGCGGGGCTCATCGAAGGCTACCCGTACGCAGCGCCGTGCGAGGACCTGAAGCTCAGATAGCCGTGCTTACGCGCTCGCGCGATACAGCCGGTGCCAGGTGATGAGAGCGACGCCGATCAGTGCGGCAATTGTCCATATGGGGTCGGCCTTTACAGACTCGCCCCTCAGAATGTCATCGAGCACGTCGAGCGGCAGCGCCAGCACGAGGAGCGCGCCGGCCAGAAGCTGTGGTGCGGCCGGCGACGCGGGCCGACGCCAGCGGACATAGCCGCGCGCCGCGGCTGCCAGCACGCCGCCGACGAAGATCAGCGCGTGCGCGGGGAAGCTCGCGAGCGCGACGATGCTGGTCGCCTCCATCGCGAACACCACGCCTGTCCCTGCGCCGTGCCGGACGGCGACGGTCCTGCCGACCAGGGCGGCGAGGGCGACCATGACGCAGAGCACCTCCAGCGCGATGTGCCGCGAGGCTGCGGAGTCGCCGTCACCGGCGCGGTCGGCCGACGCGGGCGGCACCGAGCGCATCGCGACCCCGGCCGGTGACGCGGCGAGGTGTCCGATGACGACCGGCCGACGCGCGAGCGTCGTCGTGGCGGCGACCGCGACGTCGGCGCCCTCGCGCGCGAGGAGACGCGCGTCCGCGACGACCAGCAATCCCGCCTGCGCTCCGTGGCCGGCCGGCGACAGCTCCGCCACGCGCTCGCCGAGGTAGAACGCGATCGGCAGCGTGGGAATGCCGAGCGCGGCCACTGGCTCGTGCGGCCCCCGCACGGCGGCAGTCAGGCGTGTGAGCGCTGCGTAGTTCTGGTCGGCGTTCCGGCGCGCCTGCTCGACGTGGTTCACGCCGATGACGAGCACCGCGGCGGCCACGACCGCGACCGGCACGGCGCGCCCCGCATGGCGCTGCCGAAGCCCGAGCTCCATCGCGGTCACGAAGGCAAGGCCCGCGACGACGATCGAGGCGGACTGCCATGCCGAGGCGGCCACGACGTCCCACGCTTCGCGCCAGTCATGACCGTGACTGGCCGACCATACGACGGCCACCGCGGCTGCGGTGGCGGCGAGGGCGGCGCTGAAGCGAAGCGGCCACACCGTCACCGCGCGACGCTGCACGGCGGCGGCCGCGAGCCACCAGCCCAGGAGCAGCGACAGCGGTGGCACGAGCGGCAGGTAGTAGCGCAGCCGCTGCTGCTGCGACACGCACACCATGGCGAACACGACGACGGCCCAGACGAGCACGAGGACGACCGCATCACGCTCGGCGCCGCGACCTCGCCGCACACGCCAGGCGTCGACGAGCATGAACGGCGCGACCCACACCCACGGGAACACCACGCTCGCGACGTGCTGCAGCGGGGTGACCAGCATGAGGATCGACGGTTGGCGCGGGACGTACCACAGCACGTAGTCGACGATGAGCGTGTCATGGACCGTGCCCGCCGCCTGGCTCGCGGCCGCCATCCCCCACGGGGCGAGCAGCACGGTGAGGAGGAGCGCGCCGCGTCCGAGAGAGAGCCACCCCATCGGCTGGGCGTGACGTCGGGCCGCGGCATAGACGATCGCCGCGCCGAGCGGCATGAGCCCGGGGGGACCCTTGGCCCAGCAGGCGGCGGCGACGGCGGCGTAGAAGCCGACCCACGCGAGGCCGTCGGCGCGCCGGCGCATTCGCGCCAGCGCCCAGAAGCTCAGCGTGACGAACGCGGTCAGCATCATGTCGGGCATGGCCAGCCGGGCGTGGAGGAACAGCCCCTGGCTGGTGGCCGCGATGGCGGCGGCGTACCGACCCGTCGCCGGGTTCCACAGCTCGCGGCCGAGCCGATAGACGACGAATACCGTCAGCAGTCCCGCCAGCACGGACGGCACGACCGCGGTCAGATCCGTCACACGGCCGACGCGCCACGACGCGGCCGCGATGCACCAGGCGAGCAGCGGCGGCTTGTTCACGTATGCGCTGCCGTTGAGCGAGGGCACCAGCCAATCGCCCCCGCTGAGCAGATGCTGCGCCATCACTGGAAACCGGGCCTCGTCGTTGGTGGCGATGATGCGCGTGCCGACGTCGACGAGCGAGAGCATGGCGACGCCGGCAACGAGCAGCCACTCCGGCGCCACACGCCAGCGCCGAGCGTGCACAGGCGCGCGCGCCGGCGCGGGGGCGTCGGTCTCCTCGGTGCGCGCGCACAGCCACGTGCCGAGCTGCAGCAGCGAGACGATGAGAAACGCCAGCCCGGCGGCGATACCGCCGAGGACGTCGGACAGCCAGTGCGAGTTCAAGTACATCCGGCTGAGGCCGATGCCAAGCACGGCCACGATGCCCGCCCCGGTCGCGATGCGCGCAAGGGCGTCGCCCCGGCGCGCGCGCCACAAGACGTACAGCACGAGTCCGAAGCAGACGATGGTCGCGATGACATGGCCGCTCGGGAACCCGTATCCGACCGCCTTCGGACGCGGCCGGTTCACGAGCCACTTGGACAGGCCCTCCAGCGCGACGGCACCGAGCGTGAGGGCGGAGATCAGCACCGGATAGCGGTAGCGGCGGCGCCACAGCACCATCGCGAGCGCGATGTTGCAGGGAACGAGCACGGTGCCGGAGCCCAGCGTGGAGAATGCGCGCATGGGGCCGTCCAGAGCGGGCGAGCGCCACGCGCGAAGCGTCGCCTGCGCGGTGCGGTCGACGTCGAAGACCGTCCGGTCTGCGGCGTTGTGCGCGAGGATCGCGAAGGCAACGGCGAGGAGAATCGCGGTCAGGCCGGCCGCCACCCGCCGGGCACGATCGGGACGCTGAATACGCGTCATCCGCGATCGAGCATACGGGCCCCGGGCCTACGTCGGCAACATCAACGTACTACCGATCGAAGCCGAGCTTTGAGAGCACGCCGCGGACACGTTCGTAGCCCGTTCGGAAATTGCCGACCTCCCGGTTGACGCCGTCACGGAACTCTTGCACCTCGCCCTTGAACCATCCGACCACCCGATCGCGGGCGCGCGGCGGTGAGGCGGGCGCGCCCGCGTCCGGCGCCGGCGACGGCGGCGCCGCCGTCGCCGCGGCAACGGCCGGGGCTGGCGGCGGTGGCGGTGCGTCCGCCTCGCGCGGCGCGGCGGCGATGGCGGGCGGCGGCGGGGCGTCTGGCGGCGCGGCGGTGATGGCCGCCGGTGGTGGCGGTGCCTCCGGCTCGCGCGCCGCGGCGGCGACGTCCGGCGGTGGCGGTGGCTGGACGACCGGCCGGGCGAGGTTGGCGTCTGCTGAGGCGTTCTGCTCATCGAGCGCGGTCGAGCTTCGCGGGGACGCCGGCGTACGCTTCTCGGCGAGCGGCGCGGGCGCTTCGGAAGCCGCCGTCGCCGGCGGTCGAGCGATCACCGTCTCGGGCGGCGAGGCCGCGTCCGGAGACGAGGCGAGCGGCGCCGGCGGTCGAGCGGCTCGTGGCCGACGCGGCGTCGTGGGAGGCTCGGCTCGACGCGCCGGCGCCGCAGGCGCCGCAGGCGACACCGCCGGGCTCGCTGGCGGCACCGCGGACGTCGCCGGAGGCGGCGGAGCGGGTGTTTGAGGCGGAGCGATCGGTGCCGCAGGGGCGGTGGGTCCCGGCACGCGAGCGACGGCGACCGTCCGTCGCGCCTCCCGCGGACCATGCGAAAGCCAGGCGGTGAGACTCCACGCCACGACTGCCGCCGTGACGCCCAGGGCAACTGGACCGATCACCCGCCGTCGCCGTCTGGCTCGTGCCCGATCATGGGCGCGGCGCCATTCGAGGTACTGCTCGAGCCGTTCGCGATCGTCGATCATCCTCCACCCCCTCGGTTAGGACGCGGCACGGCGCCTGCCTCTTCGCTCAGGGCGCCGTTGTCGACTTCACATTCGGGACCGGAGGAGGGCGCGCGACCCGCCGACCGGGCGGCGGGTCGCGCGCGAGGTCAGAACGTCAGGGGATCGGTGACGCGGATCCAGCGGCCGCCCTTGACCACGGCGAGGAACGACGAGTTGGCGCCCTGGTGCTTGTCGGACGCGAAGTTCACCTCGGGGCCGTTGAAGATGTCGTGGTAACCGCGGATCGATTCCATGCCCTTCACGAAGCTGTTCAGGTTCAGGTCGGCGCCGGTCTTTTCCAGGCCGAGGGCGGTGAGATCGGCCGCCACGTGGCCGTACACCGCGCCGATGTTCGGATCGGCCTTGTAGCGTTCCTTGTAGCGATCGAACCACGCCTGCGCGGCCGGCGACAGATGATCGCGGTACGGCATGTCGGTCAGGCCCATCGCGTACAAACCCTCGGTGACACCGCCCTGCGCCGCGGCCACGAACAGGTCGTAGGCGGCGGCCGAGCCGAGGAAGTCCACGTCGGTCCAGCCGATCTTGCGCGCGGTCGCGTACGGCACGATCGAGTCGCGGACGATCGTGCCCAGGGCCACCAGGTCGCATCCGGCCGCCTTGAGCCGCGTGATCTGCGCGGTGAAGTCCTGGTCGGTCGGCTTGTGGGTGGTCGTCTCGACGATCTTCAGCTTCAGCTTGTCGGCCTGAAGCTGCACGCCGTCGAGGACCTCCTTGCCGAAGTCGGTGTCCTGGTACATCGCGCACAGCGCCTTCTTGCCCTTCTTGGTCACGAAGTACTGGATACCGGCGCGGATCTGGTCGACGTAGGAGGCGGCGCCGTAGAACTTCAGGCGGTGGAACGGCTCGTACATCGAGCGGGCGGCCGAGAGGGGGAAGAGGTTGGGCACGCCGGCGTCCAGCTGGTCCTTGAAGAGGGCGTTGTTCATCGGCGTCCCGAGCGGGGCCACCATCGCGAAGATGCGGTCGCGGTTGATCAGCTTGGCGCCGGCCTGCACCGCGCGCGGCACCTGGTACTGCGTGTCCTCCACGACGAGCCGGATCTTGCGGCCGTGGATGCCGCCCTTCTCGTTGGCCTCGTCGAACCGCATCTTCACCGCGTTCGACGACGACACCCCGTAGGTGGCGGCCGGGCCGGACAGGTCCGTGTGCATGCCGAGCACGATCTCGGTCTTCGTCACGCCGCGCTCGGTCTGGGCCACGGCGACGCCGGTCAGCGCCACCGCCGCCAGCGCCAGCGCGGCTGTCAGAGGCTTTCTCATCGCTCGCTCCTTTCGTCGTACATGCCGTCGATGACATCCTTGTATTTGCGATTGACGAACGTCCGCTTCAGCTTCATCGTGGGCGTCAGCTCCTCGTCCTCCGCCGTCAGCAGCTCCTCGATGAGCCGGAACTTCTTGATCGTCTCCACCCGCGCGAACTGCTTGTTGACGCGCTCGATCTCGCCCCAGATGAGGTCCTGGACTTCCCGGGCGCGGCACAGCGAGGCGAAATTGGTGAAGGGCACGCTGCGCTCCTGCGCGAACTGCGCCACCGTCTCGTGGTCGATCATGACCAGGCACGAGAGGAACTTCCGCTGATCGCCGATGACCACCGCGTCGGAGATGAACGGCGAGAACTTCAGCTGGTTCTCGATCTCGGAGGGCGTGACGTTCTTGCCGCCGGCGGTGATGATGATGTCCTTCATGCGGTCGGTGATGGTCAGGAAGCCGTCGGCATCGAGGTGCCCGACGTCACCCGTGTGCAGCCAGCCGTCGACGATCGTCTGCGCGGTGCGCTCGGGATTCTTGTAGTACCCGAGGAAGACGTGGGGGCCCTTGAGGAGGATCTCGCCGTGCGGCGAGATGCGCACCTCGGTGTCGGGCCGGGCCACCCCCACGGTGCCGAGCTTGATGCGGTCGCGCGGCATGGCCGTGGCCAGCCCGCAGTTCTCCGTCTGCCCGTAGACCTCGCGCATGTCGATGCCGAGGGCCATGTACCACTTGATGAGGTCGGGAGCGATGGGGGCCGCGCCCGTGGCGGCGCCGCGCGCGCGGTGCAGCCCGATCGAGCGCTTGATGTTGTCGAGCACGAGGAGGTCGGCCAGGCGATAGAGGGCGCGCAGCCCGCGCGACGGCCGGCGACCGGCCAGGCGGCAGTCGGCCACCCGCATGCCGACCGCCAGCGCCCACTGGTAGGCGAGCCCGCCCAGCCGCGTGGCGTCGCGCATGCGGAGCGCCACGCCGGAATAGAACTTCTCCCAGATCCGCGGCACCGCGAAGAACACGGCGGGTGCCACCTCGCGAATGTTGTCGGGCACGGTGTCGATGGACTCCGCGAAGTTCACCGTCGCGCCCGTGCGCAGCGGGTAGAAGACGGTGAACGTGCGCTCCGCGATGTGCGAGAGCGGCAGGAACGACAGCTGCTGGTCGCCGGCACGCGGCTCGGCGATGAAGTCCGCGTAGCCGAGCTGGAACAGGATGTTGCGGTGGCTCAGCATGGCGCCCTTGGGCGGGCCGGTGGTGCCCGACGTGTAGACGAGGATCGCGAGGTCCTCCGGGCGGGCGAGGTCGACGAGGGCGTCCCAGGCGGCGGGATGCTCGGCGTCGTAACGGGCGCCGATCTCCTGGAGCTCTGCGAACGAGATGACCTGCTCGTCCTTGAAGCCGTGAAGATCCTCGACGTCGAACACGATGATCTTCACGAGACCGGGACAGCGCGCGCGCACGTCGAGAATCTTGTCGAGCTGCTCGTCGTCGCCGGCGAAGAAGAAGCGCGTGCCGCTGTCGTTGACGATGTACTCGACCTGGCGGGGCGAGTCCGTGGTGTAGATGCCGTTCGTCACGCCGCCCGCGGACATGGTGCCGAGGTCGGCGTAGAGCCAGTCGGGCCCGTTCTCGGCCAGCACCGAGACGACGTCGCGCGGACGCAGCCCCAGCGCCACCAGCCCGAGGCCGGCGTGCCGGACACGCTCGCCGTACTGCCGCCACGTGATCGAGCGCCACACGCCGAGCTGCTTGTCACGCAGGGCGACCGCGGCGCCGCGCTGGGCCACCACGTGCCGGAACAGTCGCGGCAGCGTGTCCTGACCGTGGATGGTGGCGGCGCCGGTCATCGCCACGTCTTCTTGCGCTTCCAGCGTCGGGTGCCGCGCACGCTGTGCTCTTTCATGCCGAGATAGAACTCCTTGATGTCTTCCTTCTCGAGGAGCCGCGCGCAGGTATCTTCCATCACGATGCGTCCCACTTCCAGGACGTAGCCGTAGTGCGCGATGTGCAGCGCCATGTTGGCGTTCTGCTCCACCAGCAGCACGGTCACGCCGCGCTCGCGGTTGATGCGCACGATGATGTCGAAGATCTCCTTCACGAGCCGGGGAGCGAGCCCGAGCGAGGGCTCGTCCAGCAGCATCATCTTCGGCCGCGCCATGAGCGCCCGGCTGATGGCCAGCATCTGCTGCTCCCCGCCGGAGAGCGAGCCGGCGCGCTGCTGCGCGCGCGAGGCCAGCACCGGGAAGTACCCATACACGCTCTCGAGGTCCTCCGCGATGCCGGTCGCGTCCGAGCGCATGAAGGCGCCCATCCGCAGATTCTCGGCCACGGTGAGGAACGGGAAGATCTCGCGACCCTCGGGGACGTGGCTCAGGCCCAGGCGGGCGACGCGGTCGGGATCGAGCCCCTGGATGTCGCGACCCTCGAAGGTCACCGTGCCCTTCTGCGGATCCATGACGCCGGAGACCGTCTTGAGGACCGTCGTCTTCCCGGCGCCGTTGGCGCCGAGAATGGTGACGATCGCCCCGCGCGGCACGTCGAAGCTCACGCCGCGGATGGCCATGATCGGCCCGTAGTAGGTCTCGACGTTGCGCACCCGCAGGAGGTCGTCGGCCACGTCAGCCGCCCAGGTATGCCTTCACGACGTCCGGGTGTGCCTGGACCTCGCGCGGAGTGCCGACCGCGATCACGCGGCCGTAGTTGAGTGCCACCACCCGGTCGGAGACGGCGCTCACCAGGCTCATGTCGTGCTCGACCATGAGCACGGTGACGCCGAGCAGCGTGCGAATGTCCTGGATCCAGAACGCCATGTCCTCGGTCTCCTCGACGCTGAGGCCGGAGGACGGCTCGTCGAGCAGCAGCAGCCGCGGCTGCGTGCAGAGCGCCCGGCCCACTTCGACCACCTTGCGCACACCGTACGGGAGGTTCGCGATGAGGCTGTCGCGATAGGCCTGCAGGTCGAGGAAGTCGATGATCTTCTCGGCCGCCTCGCGGTGCTCGAGCTCGAGGGCGCGCACGCGGGGAAGGAAGAGGAGCTCCTCGACGAAGCGCGTCCGCTTGTGGGCGTGGCGGCCGAGCAGGAGGTTCTGCAGCACCGTGGCGTGCTCGAACAGCTCGATGTTCTGGAAGGTGCGCGCGATGCCGCGCCGGGCGATCTCGTGCGCCGGCGCCCGCGTGATGTCCTCGTCGCAGAAGACGAGCCGGCCGCGCGTCGGCTCGTAGATGCGGGACATCAGGTTGAAGATCGTCGTCTTGCCGGCGCCGTTGGGGCCGATGATCGTCAGCACCTCTCCCGGCGAGACGTCGAAGGTCACGCCGGCCAATGCCGCGATGCCGCCGAAGTTGATGGCCAGCTCCTCGGCCCTGAAGAACGTCGCCGCGCTCACCGCAGGCGCTCCGAGCGCATGTACGCCTTCTGCCGCTTGAAGGTGGCGCGCTTGTAGAGAGGGAAGAGGCTTCCGTAGAGCTTGATCTTCGACCAGCGGCCGTAGATGCCGAGCGGCTCGAACAGGATGAACAGGACGAGGATGAGCCCGAACAGTCCGGGCTCGAGCCCCGGCTGCTTCACGAACCGGTCGACCGCGCCGAAGGCCGCGCCGGCCGCGTGCTGGCCGAGCGGCGCCAGCGCGGCGGCGACCAGCGCCGGCACGGAGTCGCGCGCCTGCGAGATGAGCACCGGCAGCATCGCCACGAAGACCGCGCCGAAGATCGCCCCGTGCAGACTGCCGAGGCCGCCCACGACCACCATGAGCAGGAGCTGGATCGAGAGCAGCACGCTGAAGATGTCCGGCGCGAGGAAGCCGATCTTGTGCGAGAACAGCGCGCCGGCGGCGCCCATCAGCGCGGCGGAGTAGGCGAAGGCCATGGTCTTGTAGACCGCCAGGTTCACGCCCATCGACTGTGCGGCGATCTCGCTGTCCCGGATCGCGACCCAGGCCCGCCCCGTCGGCGACCGCAGCAGGTTCGCGGTGAGCCAGAGCGCGCCGATCAGCACGGCGAGGCAGAGAAAATAGAACGCGAGATCGCTGGCGAACGAGACGCCGAACACGATCGGCTTGTCGACGGGCTTGCCCTTGAGGCCGCCGGTCACGCGGTCCCAGCGCGAGAAGACCTCCTGGATGATGAGCGCGAAGGCGAGGGTGGCAATGGTCAGGTAGACGCCGGTCATCCGCAGCGCGGGCAGCCCGACGAGCACGCCGGCGGCCGCCGTGACCAGGCTCGCGGCCGCGACCGACACGACCCACGGCAGCCCGAGGTCGTGCACGAAGTAGACATGCGCGTACGCGCCGATCCCGAGAAACGCCGCGTGGCCGAGGCTCACGAGGCCCGTGTAGCCCGCGAGCACCATGAGCGACACGCCGCCGAGCCCGTAGATGAACACGAGGCTGAGGTCCCCGGCGTAGTCGGGCACCGCGCGCGGCAGCACGATGAGGGCGCCGAGCAGCGCGACGAACCAGTTTCGCTGCACGTTGTCGCGGAACAAACCCAGGTCCTGCGCGTAGGAGGTCTTGAAGGGGATCCGCATACCGTCAGACCTTCTTCCGGCCGACGGTGCCGAAGATGCCCTGCGGACGCACGGCGAGCACGACGAGCAGCACGACGTAGGCCGCGACGTCCTTGAAGCCGTGGGGAAGGTAGGCGCCGGCGAACAGCTCGATGAGGCCGATGGTGAGGCCCCCGACGAGCGCGCCCGGGATCGAGCCGAAGCCGCCGAGGACGGCGGCGGCGAACGCCTTGAGACCGATGAAGCCCAGGTTGATGTCGATGAGCGAGACCGGCGCCAGCAGCACACCGGCCAGGGCAGCCACGGCGGCCGAGATGGCCCAGATGAGCGAGAACATCCGCTTGACCGGGATGCCCATGTAGTACGCGGCCAGCTGGTTCTGAGACGCGGCCTGCATGGCCACGCCGACTTTCGTGTACGTGAAGAACGCGTAGAGCACCCCGCACAGCAGGACGGTGCCCACGATGATGGAGACGTACTCGTGGCTGACCGTGACGCCGCCGAGCCGCGTGGCCTTGGCGCTGAACGGCGTCGGCAGCGTGTAGATCTCGGAGCCCCAGGTCATCGACGCGAAGCTCCGGAAGATGGCGCCGAGGCCGATCGTCAGCATGACGACGGCGAACTGCGGCTGGCCGATCACCCGCCTCAGGATGGCGGCGTCGAGGGCGGCGCCGAAGAGGGCGACGATGGCCACCGCGAGCGCGAACGCCATCCAGTATCCGACGCCATACCAGACGACGAACATGTAGCAGATGAAGGCGCCGAGCATCAGCAGGTCGCCCTGGGCGAAGTTCACCAGCTCGGTCGCCTTGTAGATGAGCACGAAGCCGAGCGCCACCAGCCCGTAGATGCAGCCCACGGCGAGGCCGTTGAGAACGAGCTGGAGGACGGTGTCCAAAGTGCCCACTTATCGCTCAACGGCCGCCGCTTGGCAATGCTATGTTCGGAGCCCCCGGACGGGGGAGGAGGTGCCTCGATGTTGTTCGAGCTCCGCCAGTACCACATCAGGCCCGGACAGCAGGCGAAGTGGGTCAAGTGCATGGAGGAGGAGATCATTCCCTTTCAGGTGAAGATGGGGATGGTCATCCTCGGGAGCTTCGTGGGCGAAGAGGACGAGAGCGTGTACGTGTGGATCCGACGCTTCGAGAGCGAGGCCGAGCGCAAGCGCCTCTACGACGTCGTCTACCAGAGCGACTACTGGAAGAACGAGATCTCGCCGCGTGTCCCGACGATGATCGACCGCGAGCAGATCAAGGTCACCCGGCTGGTGGCCACGCCGCACTCCGTCATCCAGTAGGCCGTCGCGTGGGGTTCACGCCCGACACCCTGAAGGACCGCGTGGCCATCGTCACCGGCGCCAGCCAGGGCATCGGGCGCGCGATTGCGCTCGAGCTCGCCAAGGTCGGCGCGCACGTCGTCGCCGTGAGCCGCCGGTCCGCGGTGGTGGAGGCGGTGGCCGAGCGGGTCCGCGCGGGCGGCCGTCGCGCGCTCGGCCTCGCGTGCGACGTCGGTGACGCCGCGCAGGTCGACGCCGTCGTCGCCCGCACGCTCGAGGAGTTCCGGCGCGTGGACGTTCTCGTGAACAACGCCGCCTACCGGGTTCGCGCGCGCTTCGAGGATCTCCCGCGCAGCGAGTGGGACGCGATGGTGCGCACGAATCTCTCGGGCGTGTTTCACTTCTGCCAGGCCGTCGGCCGCGTGATGATCCGCCAGCAGGGCGGCACCATCGTGAACGTGACGTCGACGGCCGGCCGGACCGGATCCCGCGGCCTGGCGGCATATGCGGCGACCAAGGCGGCGGTCATGGTGTTGACGCAGAGCCTCGGCGCCGAGTGGGCCAAGTACGGCATCACCGTGAACGCCGTCGCGCCCGGGCCGGTCGAGACCGAAGGCGTCCTGGAGGTGTGGAAGACGCCGGCCATGACCGCGCAGGCAGCGCGCGAGGTGCCGCTGCAGCGGCTGGGCCGTCCCGAGGAGATCGCGTGGGCCGTCGTCTTCGCGGCGTCCGACCAGGCGCGCTTCATGACCGGCGAGACCGTCTACGTGAGCGGCGGCCCGCGCGTGTCGAACCGCGAGGACTGAGGCCATGGCGCCCGCCCCGCTCGAGTCCGCCCGCAAGCTCGTCCCGATGATCCGTGCCGCCGCCGACGCGATCGAGGCCACCCGCGAGCTGCCGCGCGCGCTGTTCGAGGCGCTGGCCGACTCCGGCATGTTTCAGCTCGCGCTGCCCCGCTCGCTCGGCGGCGCGGAGCTCGACCTGCCGACCTACGTGCAGGTGATCGAGGAGCTCGGCAAGGCCGACGCCAGCACCGGCTGGATCGTCAACCAGGGCGCGATCTTCGCCACGTACGCGGCGCGCATGCCGCTCGACGTGGCGCGCGAGATCTGGATCGACACGCCGCGCAGCGTGGTCGCGAACACACCGGCGCCGAGCGCCACCGCGGTGGTCGTGCCGGGCGGCTACCGCGTCACCGGGCGCCAGGGGTTCAGCACGGGCTGTCGTCACGCGGCGTGGATCGCCGCGCACGCGCAGATCGTCGATGACGGCCGGCTCCGGCTCGAGAACGGCCAGCCCGAGACGCGCTACATGTTCGTGCCGGTCGCGGAGGTGGAGCTGCTCGACACGTGGACGGTGCGCGGCATGCGAGGGACGGGGACGCACCACTTCGCCGTGGACGACGTCTTCGTCCCGGGCGAGCGGACCGTCCTGTCGGCCACCGCGCCCGTGCGCGAGACGGGACCGCTGTACCGGATCCCGCGCACGCTGTGCTTCGCCTCCGGAGACGCGGCGGTGGCCCTCGGCATGGCCCGCACGTGTCTCGAGACGTTCGTCGAGCTCGCGGCGTCCAAGACGCCGCGCGCCATGGAGGCGCGGCTGCGCGACCAGTCGATGGTCCAGATGCAGGTCGGCCAGGCGGAGGCCGCGCTCCGCTCCGGCCGCGCGCTGCTCATGGAGACGGTGCGCGAGCTGTGGGCCACCGTCGCCTCCGGCGCCGGGCTGACGCTCGATCAGCGCGCGTCACTGCGGCTGGCGACCACGCACGGCATCCGGCTGGCCGCCCGCGTCGTCGACACCGTGTACAATGCGGCCGGCGCCACCGCGGCGTACGAGGGTCATCCGATCCAGCGGCACTTCCAGGACATCCACGTGATCACGCAGCATCTGCAAGCCAGGCTCGCGCACTACGAGCTCGTCGGTCGACACACGCTCGGGCTGCCCGTCGACGAGGCGCGGCTCTAGGCGACGGGCGCCTCCGATGAAGTGTCCGAGCTGCGCGCACGACGTGGAGCCCGACGCCAGGTACTGCGGCCACTGCGGCGCCGCCATGGGCGCGACGTGCGCCAGCTGCCAGCGTCCGCTGCCCCCGTCGGCGAAATTCTGTCCCGGCTGCGGCCGCCCCACCCGCGACGACGTGGCCGAGGAGCGCCGGGTCGCGTCGCCACCGGCGGCCGCCGACGGAGAGCGCAAGCAGGTCACCGTGCTCTTCGCCGATCTCAAGGGGTCGATGGAGCTCATCGCGCACCGCGATCCCGAGGACGCGCGGAAGATCCTGGATCCCGTGCTCGAGGTGATGATCGAGGCCGTCCACGAATACGAGGGCACCGTGAACCAGGTGATGGGCGACGGGATCATGGCGCTGTTCGGCGCCCCGCTCGCCCACGAGGGCCATGCCGTGCGCGCGTGCTATGCCGCGCTGCTGATGCAGGAGCGCGTCCGTCGCAGCGCCGCGGAGCTGCGCCGGTCGCGCGGCGTGACGGTCGCCATCCGGATCGGATTGAACTCCGGCGAGGTCGTGGTGCGAACGATCGGCGGCGACCTTCGTATGGACTACACCGCGGTCGGCCAGCCGACCCACGTCGCGGCACGCATGGAGCAGATGGCCGAGCCCGGCACGATCCTGGCCGCGGCGGAGACGATTCGTCTCGCGGAGGGATACGTCGAGTCCTCGCGGGTCGGACAGGTCCACGTGAAGGGGCTGGAGACGCCGGTCGACGTCTACGCCGTCACCGGGGCCGGACGGATCCGCACGTCGCTGCAGGCGGCCGCCGCGCGCGGCCTCACGCCGTTCATCGGCCGGACCGTCGAGCTGATGCAGCTCGACGCGGCGCTCGCCGCCGCCGCCGAAGGGCGCGGCCAGGTGGTGGGGGTCGTGGGCGAGCCAGGCGTGGGCAAGTCGCGACTGTTCCACGAGTTCACGACCTCGCGCGCGGGGGACGGCTGGCTCGTGCTCCACACCGGCGCCTCGTCGTATGGAAAGACAACCGCGTATGGTCCGGTCATCGACCTGCTGCGCAGCTACTTCGGGCTGCGCGACGAGCAGACCGACGTCGAGGCCGTCGTTCGCGCCCGGCTCGCCGCCCTCGACCCCGAGCTGCTGGCCATCGCGGCCGCCCTCCTCGAGCTGCTGCAGTCGGGCGGCGCCGCAAGCGAGCAATGGCGGCTGCTCGATCGTCGCCAGCGCCGCCACGAGACGCTCGAGGCCGTCCGGCGGCTCGTCCTGCGCGAGACGATGGTCCAGCCCGTCTGCCTCGTGTTCGAGGACCTGCACTGGATCGACTCCGAGACTCATGCGGTGCTGGACGGGCTGGTCGAGCAGCTGCCGGCCGCGCGGCTCCTGCTGCTGTGCAACTACCGGCCCGAGTTCGAGCACGGTTGGGGGAGCAAGACCTACTACACGCGGCTGCGCATCGACCCGCTCGGCGCCGACAGCGCGCACGCCGTGCTCAGCGCGCTCCTCGGCGATCGCGACGAGCTCACGCCGCTCAAGGGGCTGCTGATCGAGCGCACCGACGGCAACCCCTTCTTCCTCGAAGAGAGCGTGCGCACGCTCGTCGAGAACGGCGTCCTCGGCGGCGAGCGCGGCCGCCACCATCTCGCGCGGCCGGTGGACATCAGCGAGATCCCGCCGACGGTGCAAGCGGTGCTGGCGGCGCGCATCGACCGGCTTGGCGCGCAGGACAAGCGCCTCGTGCAGTGCGCATCCGTGATCGGCGAGCACGTTCCCGTCGCCCTGCTGCAGGCCATCACCGACGTGCCGGCTGACGAGCTGCCGGCGGGGCTCGCGCGCCTGCGCTCGCGCGAGTTCCTGTACCAGCATCGCTTCTTCCCGGAGCCCGAATACCTGTTCAAGCACGGGCTCACGCGGCAAGTGGCCTACAACTCGCTGCTCCACGGCCGCCGCCGCGCCTTGCACGCCCACATCGTGGAGTACGTCGAGCGTCACCACCGCGACCGCTTGAACGACCACGTCGAGCAGCTGGCGCACCATGCGCGCCACGGCGCGCTCTGGGAGCGCGCCATCCGCTATCTGCGCCAGGCGGGGGCCAAGGCGTTCGCGCACTCGGCGAACCGCGAGGCGGTGAGCTGGTTCGAGCAGGCGCTCGACGTCGCCCAGCACCTGCCCCCGACGCGCGAGATGCAGACGGAGGCCATCGACGCACACCTCGGGCTCCGGAACGCGCTCACGCTGCTCGGCGAGCACGAGCGCACGCTGCAGCATCTCGAGCGGGCGCAAGCGCTCGCCGAGCAGATCGGGCACCGCGCTCGCCTCGGTCGCGTGCTGTCGTTCAAGGCAAACGCGCTGTTCCTCCTCGCGCGTCATCGGGAGGCGATCGAGGCCGGTCGCGCCGCGTACGCCGTGAGCGACGAGCTGGAGGACCTGCCGCTGCGCACGGCCACCCAGCTCTACGTCGGCCGCGCGCAGCTGTTCCTGGGCGCGTTCGGCGACGCGATCGCGACACTGGAGCGCGTGGTGGCCGTGGTGGCCGGCGAGCGGCTGCGCGACCATCTCGGATTGCCGATCCTTCCATCGGCCTTCGCCCGGAGTCTGCTGGTGGAACCCCTCGTCGCGATCGGACGCTTCGATGACAGCCGGCGCTACGCGGAGGAGGCGGTCGCGCTCGCCGAGGCCTCCACGCACCCGGACACACTGCTGTGGGCGTATCACGGGGCCGGATTCCATCATCTGGCTGCGGGCGACGTGCCGGCCGCCACGACCGCGCTCGAGCGCGCGTACGGGCTGTGCCGGACGTACGACATGCCCACGTATGCGCCGCGGGTCGGGGCCGAGCTCGCCCTCGCGCTGGCACTCGGCGGCCGTACCACGGAGGCGCTGCCGATGGCGGAGGGCGCCGCGAACCAGGTGGACGCGCGCAAGCAGGCCGCGAGCTACTCGGAGGTGCTCCTCCTGCTCGGCGAGGTGCGCCTGCTCGCGGGCCGCCTTCCCGACGCCGAGCAGGCGGCGGCCTCGGCGCTACAGCAGTTCCGTGCTCAGGGTGAACGCGCCCACGAGGCAGCGGCGCTCCGGCTGCTCGCCGACATCGCCTCGCGGCGCTCGCCGGTCGACGCCACGCGCGCGGCGGAGCTCTACCGGGCGGCGCGCGGTGTCGGCGACGAGCTCGGGATGATCCCGCTCGTCAGGCGGTGCGACGCCGCGCTCGAGGGCCTCGGCCGCTCCGGGTTCGTGCCGCCGCCGGCGGGGTAGCCGCGCGCTCGACACGCCGGATGCGCACCGTGGGCGCGCGAAGGCCGAGGCGCGCGGCGAGCCGCAGCACCTCCAGACGCAGCGCCTCGGCCGCCCTGGGAGTGGCGCGAAGCCGGCGCGTGAGCCGGTGCTCCTTCATCAGACGTTCTTCCGGACGCCGATGCGCGCCGTCCGCACCTGTAGCTTCTTTCCCGTGCCGCTGTCCAGCTTCTCGCAGGCATCGAGGAACTTGTCGACCTCCGCCTGGAACAGGCGGAAGTTGGCCTTCTTCACCGGACCCTGCAGCACGATCGTGACCTCCAGATTCTCGCCGTTGTCGAGTGGATCCATGCCCATCGCTCAGCTCCTTGTTGGTCGAACGGTGAACCGGGCGGCCGCACGCGCGTCGTGCACGCCCTCGAAGAGCTCGTCACGACGGAAGACGCGCGGCTCGGTATCCATGTCCCGCACCATGTAGTGCTCGTCCGTCGCGTCGTAGACCTCGCCGAAGTCGACTCGCTCGCCGCGCGCCAGGCGGACGTACGCGAGCGCGATGCTGTGCTTGAGGGCGCCGTCGAAGGCGGTCATCGCCATGAAGAAGCGCCCGGCGTTGATCTCGGTGACGTGCGGACGCCCCTCGGCGTCCTCTTTCACGTCCACGCTGAACGCGCCGGACGCGCGGGCGGCGACGGCGGCGATGGCCTTCGTCGCGAGGTCGACGACGGCCGGCTCGACCACGGTCCGGGCCAGCGCGGACAGCGAGGTGACGCCGCTCGGGATGTTGTCCACGCCGAAGTACGCGAGCCGCTCGAAGGTATTCGCCAGCACCAGCCGGCCGCGCTGCCACACGCTCTGGCAGAGGATCTCCCGGCCCGGCAGGAACTCCGACACCGTGAACGCCGACGGCGGGATGCCCTGCATGCGCTCCCAGACGGCCATCCACCGCCGCGCGTCGGCCGGCGTCGCCACCGCGGCGCCGCCGCGCGCGCAGGTCCCGGTGCGCGGGCGGCACCACGCGCGTGCGGGGTGGCCGAGCCGGGCGAAGATGCGCTCGAGACGATCCGGTGAGCCGACCACGTGTGTCCGCGGTGCGGCAACGGCATGGCGCCGCAGCGTTGCGGCCAGCCGGTACTTGTCGCGGCACAGCGCGATCACCGGCGCGGCCGGAAGGAAGACGCGTCCACGAAGCCGGTGGCGGTGAGCCGACAGCGCCTCCACGTGTCGATCGCTCGTCGGGACGACGAGATCGACGCGCGCCTCGCGTACGAGCCGCGCGATCGCCGTGGCAAACCCGGCTGTACGGTCGCCGTCCAGCAAGTAACGCTCGTCGGCGGCCGACCGGCGGAGCACGAAACGATCGTCGTGGCCGCCGAGGAGCACGAGCGAGGGATCCGCCGCCCGAAGGCTGCGAAGCAGATTCTCGGCCGCGGCGCTGCCGGCGCCCATGACGAGAACCCGTGTGGCGCTCATAGCGTCCGGTACGCCTGCAGCGGATTGATCAGGCCTGCGCCCGCGCCAAAATGGGCGGCCGGCGTCCTGATCGGCCGCGCCGTCGAGGTGAGCAGCCACTTGCACTCCTCTTGCGTCAGGTCCGGACGCGCCTGCTTGAGGAGCGCCACGATGCCGCCGGCGATGCCCGTCGCGGCCGATGTGCCGCCGTCGTACGGACGCAGGCCGGAGTCGTTGGGAAAGAATCCCGCGAACTGGGAGATCGAGCAGAAGTCGGGCTTGTCGGGATCGTTTGGCGGCAGCGTGGCCGGTCCCTGACTCGTGTAGCCGCACCACTCGCCGTGGATCGTGGCGGCGCCGACGCTCATCACCTGCGGGTGGCCGTTCGGGCCCAGAATGCTGCCCGCCGGCCCGCGGCTGCCGAGGCCGCACGGCGTATCGCCGGGGAAGGGACAGCCGTCGCCGCAGTTGCCGGCCGCGAACAGGACCAGGATGCCCTCGTCGAGGGCGTGCTCGAGCTCGAGCGCCATGTCGCTCTCGGGATCGAACGCGTACTCCGGCCCGTTGTCGGCGTCGTACAGGCCCCATGCGTTCACGAGGACGTGCGGCACGCCGTGCACGCGGTGATGGTCGATGACGGCGCGATACGCGGCGACCGCGTTGCTGACGAGCGCCGGGAACGTGACGTCGGGCTCCCAGATCCGGATGTCCCAGATGTCGGCCTCCGGCGCCATCGCCTGCACGTCGAACGCGATCATGTTGCCATGCTGACCCCATCCTTCCGCCGTCGTGCCCCAGTCCGCCGCCGGCCAGCCGCCGATCACCTCTCCGAGCGCCGGCGCCTCCGGAATCGCGGGCCAGCCTCCGAACTGCGTGGGACGGCTGTACGCGGTGATGCCGCCGTCGACCACGCCGACGACGATGCCGCGGCCCGTGTGCCCCCCGGACCAGATGTGATCGACGCCGAGATCGCGCACGACCTGGCGCACCGTCCCGGTGGGCTGCTCGGCACTCGCGCACTCGACCCGTCCGCCGCGCTCGGCGGCCGCGACCGCGTGGCGGCGCTCGAACGGCTGCAGCGGCGCGTCGCGGGAGACGCGGTCGACGGCCGGCTCGGCTTGCAGGCTCGCGAGATCCCGGGGATCGACGCGCGCGCGCACGACCACGAGCTGGAGATTTTTCTCGAGAAACTCCTGCTGCGCCGCGCGTGGGGGCCGGATCGGAACCGGCGCGTACGTGTGGTCGAACTCGATCCGGTAGGCCCGTGCGAGGCGCTGCAGCAGATCGAGCCGGAACAGCTCGCGCGGCTCGACCGAGCGCGGCACTCGAAGGCGAATCAATGCCCGGATCGAGGGCGGTGGAGGCTCTTCCGCGTACGCCATGGCAGGCGAGCAGGACTATGGGTGCGCCGGTCGGGGTTGTCAAGGCACGACCACGGCGTCCCGGTGCCGCGCTCCTTGACAACCACCGTTCCGGCCGCTAGAACGCGATCAGATCGGTCGGCGCCGAAAGGAGCACGAGATGGCGCAGCACACGACGCGGTTCGGCTCGCTCCGCCACTACGACAAGGGCGGCGTCGAGGTCATCAACGACGACGCGCGCAACTACGTCTTCTCGAACATCTTCGAGGTCGCCTCGCGGTCCAAGCCGTTCGAGAAGGTCGCCGTCGGCAAGAACATCGAGTACGTGATCGAGGCGATCCGCGTGGAGGGGACCTCGGGATGGCGCGCGCCCGCGCAGGACGAGTTCGCGCTCGTCATGGACGGCGAGGTCGAGATCCGGCTGGTGAAGCTGCAGGACCCGGCCATCGTCGCCGCCGGGACCAGAGGATCGATCGCGCTGATCGGGCCGCCGGCCGGGCAGAAGATGGGCGTCGTCCGTGCTCGTCGCGGTCACATGACGCTCCTGCCCGTCGGCGCCGCCTACCAGTTCCACGCGGCGCAGCCCGGGGTCGTGCTGCTCCAGACGCTGGCCGGCCCCGATACCGTCGAGCGCTGGAGCGACATCTGCCAGACCGCGCCGCGGCCGAAGGCATGAGCGCGGAAAGGGAAACGTCATGAGCCATCCGAGCGAGACCGTGCCCGAGATCGGATCGATCGAGGTCAACGAGCACGGCTACCGCACGTTCACCCTCGGCGGCTTCGGCTTCAGCCGCGACGAGTACTTTGCCCACGTGACGTGGGCGAAGGGTCATCACATGCTCGCCGTCGACGCGTTTCTCCGGGCGCTCCAGCGAGACATCGCGTGGGGCTTCTTCTATGGCATCGTCAACTTCGACCACGTCGTCGGCACCGTGAATCACTACGGCTCCGTCGATCTCTTCGCCGGCCGCTTCAACGACCACTATCGAAGGGCGAAGCTCGATCACACCGAGCGGTTCACGACGCCGCTCATCCAGCGCGTCTTCGAGGCGATCCTCGAAGACTGGACGAACGCCGGCTTCGATCCGTTTGCCAGCCCGCAGGAGACCGGCAGCGCCTTCGGCCCGAAGAACGGCAGCAACAAGGCCGCCATCACCCGGCATCGCGTGACCGCCAAGCGCATGATCGGCGCGCCGGGTGACGAGCCCACGCGCTCCGACGAGCGCGGGTTTCCGGTGAATCGCCATTTCGTCGACGTTCCCCAGGACGAGCCGGACGTGCGGCCGGAGCCGGGCTTCGAGGACGAGGTCGTCGCCTTCAGCCTGTTCGCCTACCTGTCGCGGTCCGACGTCACGTGGAACCCGTCGATCGTCTCCGTCTGCAAGGCCAGCCTCTACTGTCCGACGACGGAGGAGTACATCTTGCCGGTCATCCACGGCAACGATCGCGTCGAGTGGTTCGTGCAGCTGAGCGACGAGATCCAGTGGGAGGTGGAGGATCGCGACACGGGCGCGGTGCGCGCGCGCGTCACCATGAAGGCGGGCGACGTGGCGGCCATGCCCGCCGACATCCGCCACCGCGGCTTCTCGCCGAAGCGCTCGATGCTCCTCGTGTGGGAGAACGCCTCGCCGGACCTTCCCGAGCTCTATGCCAGCGGCAAGATGCCGCCGGCGCCTGTCCAGTTCTAGGCCGCACCAATCATGAACGAACCATCCATGAGGCGGGCGGGGGCCGCGGCGGGGGCCGGGGGGATGGGTCCTCTGACCACCGCCGACTCCGTACCGGTCGCCCGTGGACTCGTTCCCACTCCCTGGCCGCTGTGTCGTCGTCT
>DATAOC010000096.1:0-2513 GCA_036265915.1 Candidatus Methylomirabilota bacterium
GCACGATCGCCTCGCGCGCCTCCGCGGTGAACCGCGCGTCGAGAAACGCGTCGCCAAAAGACCCCTCCGTCGCGCCGTCGTCGAGCACGAGGAGCTTGGCCGGGGGGCCGTCGAGCCGCGTCACGATGGCCCCGTGGCCGCCGTGCCGCGCATGCTCGCGCACGCGATCGTACATCCGGGTCGCGGTGTCATCGCGGCTGTCGAGGGCGACGGGCTCGACGAAGACCTCGATGGTGCCGCCGCACGTGAGCCCGATCTCCCACGCCTCCTCGTCGCCGAGATTCATCTCGAGCAGACGGGGTCGGTTGTTGCTCAGGACGTCCTCGGCCTCCTCGATGACCTGCGCGTCGACGCACCCGCCGATGGTGACGGAGCCGAGCACGCGCCCGCCCTCGCCGACGAGCATCTTCGCGCCTTCCCTGCGGGGCGTGGTGCCACGGGTGTTGACCAGCGTGGCGACCGCGGCACGGCCACCACTCCGGCGCAATTCATCAATGTGATCGAAGAGTTCCGCCACGGCACATCAATCATACGCTCGCGGCGGGGAAAACGAAACGCGGTGCGGGGCGAGCCGCGGCCGGAGCCGGGCCGGGTGAGGCTAGCGCTGCCGGGTGCTGCCGACGGACGCGAGGCTGAGGAGGGCGAGCCCCGTCAGCAGCAGCATGGCGGGTTCACTCGTGGCCAGCGGAAAGATGTCGGGAAAGAACGACGACACCAGCGCCTGCGCCTGGGTGGGCGCGTGGACCACCGCCAGCAGCAACAGCATCAGAGGCGCCACTATCTTGCGCATGCCTCGCAACCCTCCCGGGAGCGGAACGTCGCTCCGCCGGTGTTGCGGTGCAAGCCCAGCGCCACACACTCCAGGCAGCTTTCAGCGCGTCACCCGGCTCCGAAAGACAGGAAAACTGCAGCGGCTTGCACAACTTCCGCAGTGGCGATACGGGACTGTGGCGCGCGCTGCGCTCACAGGTGGAGCGTCCCGGCCAGCGTGCGCAGCGCCGCCAGATTGTGCGCCGCGGCGAAGTGATCGACCAGCGGCAGCGCGGCCGCCATGCCGCGCGTCAGCGGCTCGTACGACGGGTTGCCGAGGAGCGGATTCAGCCACACCACGCGCCCGGCGCGTCGCTTGATCCGCAGCAGCTCGGCCGCGAGCACGTCGGGATCGCCGGTGTCCCAGCCGTCGGACAGGATGATGACGATCGTCCGGCGGTCCACGAGCCCCGGCCAGCGCCGGTTGAACTCGGCCAGAGACTCTCCGATCCGCGTGCCGCCCGACCAGTCCTGCACGGCCGTGAGGCGGCGCAGGACGTCGTGGTAGGAGCGCGTCCGCAAGTATTCCGTCACGCGCGTGAGATGGACGGAGAACGTGAACGTCTCCACGCGCGAGAAGACCGACTGCAGCGCGAACAGGAACTGCAGCAGAAACCGGCTATAGAGATCCATGGAGCCGGAGACGTCACACAGCAGGACGAGCCGCACCTTCCGCCGCTTGCGCCGGCGGAACCGGAGGTCGATGAGGTCGCCGCGCGTCAGATTCGCGCGCAGCGTCCGGCGCAGGTCGAGCCGACCGCGGCGGGCGGACGGCCGTCGCCGGCGACTGATCCGACGCGCCAGCCGACGCGCGATCTGCACCGTCAGCCGGTAGACGGCGTCGAGCTGGTCGGCCGAGAAGCTCGCGAAGTCCTTCGTGCTCATCGCCTCGCGCTCGGAGGCGGCGGGCACGCCGAGCGGCTCGTCACCGTCGTCGCCCTCGGCATCGTCCCAGGCCTCGAGCGACAGCGCCTCGCGGGGCGCCTCCCGCTCGACGGCTGGCCCCTCCTCGGCGAGCGCCGGCATCAGCGCGTCCGCGATGCCGTCCGCCGCCGTCTCCACCCGCCAGAACGCGTCGAACAGGCGATCGAAGGCGGGCACGTCTTCGGGGCGGCCGACGAACACGGCGCGAAGGCCGAGGTAGACCTCGCCGCGGTCACCCAGGTCGAGGTGCTCGAGCGCGCGCACGGCGTCGGTGACGTGGATGAGCGTGACCGGCAGACCGTGGCGACGCAGCAGCGCGCCGAAGCGCGCCATGGCGCCACCGAGATCGCGCGGCGCGCTCAGCCGGAGACCTGGAGGAACGGCGCCAGGCCCGACTTCTGGACCTCGGCGCGGAAGCGCTTGATGTCGTCGGCGTCCTTCAGCACGCAGCCGATCGTCTCCGCGACCACCGTCTCGTCGAGGTGGTCGGCATGCAGACCGGCCAGCGCCAGCGCCCAGTCGAGCGTCTCCGCGACCCCGGGCACCTTGGCGAGCCGCATCCGCCGCAGAGCCTCCATGAACCGGGCCAGGTCGCCGGCAAGACGATGATTGATCCCGGGGACCTTGCGCTCGATGATGCGCAGCTCCTTGTCGTACGGCGGATAGTCGATCCACAGGTAGAGACAGCGGCGCCGGAGGGCATCGGAAAGCTCGCGGGTGCGATTCGAGGTCAGGATCACGTAGGGGGGATGCGTGGCCTTGATCGTCCCGATCTCGGG
>DATAOC010000097.1:0-8868 GCA_036265915.1 Candidatus Methylomirabilota bacterium
GCCGCCTTCGACTCCGCCCACGAGGACTTCGCGCGCTTCGTCGGTAGCTTCGCCGCCGAGCGCTGATGGAGGCCTATCTCCGGCGCACGGCGATGTGGTACGGCGGCGTGGGCCTGCTCACCATGCAGGTGCTGCGCAGCCTCGCCCTGCCGCCGAAGTACTTCCGGCTCATCGTCCAGGAGATCGAGATCCAGGGCGTGCGCTCGCTCGGCGTCGCGCTGACGGCGTCCGTCTTCACGGGCATGGTGTTTGCGCTGCAGAGTGCCGTGAACATGGCGCGCTTCGGCGCGGAGAGTTACGTCGGACCCATCGCCGCCCTGGCCATCCTGCGTGAACTCGGACCGGTGCTGACGGCCATTCTGGTGGGCGGCAAGGTCGCTTCCGGCATCACGGCCGAGCTCGGCTCCATGCGCGTGACCGAGCAGATCGACGCGCTCCGGACACTCGGCGTGAACTACATCAAGCGGCTGATCGTCCCCCGCGTGCTGGCCGCCCTCGTCGTCTTCCCGCTGCTGACGATCCTGGCCGACGTGCTCGGCGTGCTGGGCGGGATGGTCATCATGTTCCTGGAGCGTGGCGCCGACATGTACACGTACTGGAACGTCACGACGTACTGGGTCACGCCGCGCGACTTCCTCACCGGTGTGGCCAAGACGGTGTTCTTCGGGGGGCTCATCACGCTGATCGGCTGCTACAACGGGCTCAGCACCGAGGGCGGCACCGAGGGTCTCGGCCGCGCCACCACCGCCACCGTCGTCCACGTGACCATGGGCGTGATCGTGTCGGATTTCTTTCTCACGAAGATCCTGCTCATGCTGTTCTGGTAGCGGCGTGGCCGACCACATCGTCGACGCCACCGAGCTGCGCAAGCGCTTCGGCGCCACCGAGGTGCTGCGCGGCGTCTCGTTCGCCCTCGACAAGCGCGAGACGCTCGTGATCATGGGCGGCAGCGGCTCCGGCAAGACCGTGCTCCTGCGCACCATCGCCGGGCTGATCCGGCCGGATGCAGGCGGCATCGAGGTCTTCGGCATCCCCATCGCGCGCCTGTCCGAGGAGGAGCTGCTGCCGGTGCGCCGGCGGATGGGCTATGTCTTCCAGGGCGCCGCGCTGTTCGACTCGCTGTCGGTGCACGAGAACGTCGCCTTCCCGCTGCGCGAGCACACGAACCTGCCGGAGGTCGAGATCCGCAGCCGCGTCGAGCACGTGCTGTCGCTGGTCGGCCTCGGCGAGGACGCGCTGCCGAAGCTGCCGTCCGAGCTGTCGGGCGGCATGCGCAAGCGCGTCGGCATCGCGCGCGCGCTCGTGATCGAGCCCGAGATGCTGCTGTTCGACGAGCCGACGGCGGGGCTCGATCCCACGAACTCCAAGCTGGTGGGCGAGCTCATTCTCCGGCTGAAGGACGGCGTGTGCGACACGTCGATCGTGGTGACACACGACGTGGAGCTGGCCCGCACGGTGGCCGACCGCGTGGCCATCCTGATGAACGGCCGGTTCGCCGTGATCGGTCCCGTGAGTGACGTCATGAATTCCGCAGATCCCGTCGTGCAGGGCTTCCTGGCCGGCGACGTGAGGGTGGTGACGACGTGAACGACGAGCGGAGCGAGGTGGGACGCAAGCTGCGCGTGGGCGTCTTCGTCCTGGTGGCGCTGGTGGCATTTCTGGGGATGATCTACGCGCTCGGCGCGAAGTCCCGGCTGTTCGAGGCGAAGTACACCGTCTACACGGAATTCAGCGAAGTGGGCGGTCTCGCCGAGGGGGCGACCGTCCGGCTGGCCGGGGTGCAGATCGGCCGCGTCTCGAGCGTCCACCTGCCCGGCGAACCGGGCGGCAAGGTCCGCGTGGATCTCTCGATCGCCAGGCGGTTCGGCGATCGCGTCCGAAAGGACTCGGTCGCCCGCATCGAGACGCAGGGCCTCCTCGGCGACAAGATCATCGAGATCAGCGTCGGCAGCGCGAGCGCGGCCCCGACGCACGCCGGCGACCGCATCGCGTCGAAGGAGCCGGCGGATCTCGGACAGGTGGTGAGCCAGGGGGCCCAGACCGTGAAGGACGTGGCCGCGCTGGCGGCGTCCCTGCGCGAGATGGCGGAGGGGCTGAAGCAGTCGCGGCTCATCGAGGACGCCAGCGGCACCATGGCCAACGCGCGCAAGGTCACCGACCAGCTCGGGCGCATCGTGGCCGAGGTCGAGCAGGGCAAAGGGTGGGCGCACGCGCTCATCTATCAGGAGCCGGCGGCGCTGCGGCAGCTCGACGGCCTGATCACGACGACGCAGAAGCTGCTGGACCGCGTCGAGCGGGGTCAGGGGGCGGCCGGCGTGCTCATCTCCAATGACTCCACGGCGGCGGCGCGGCGACTGGTGGCGGCGATGGACCGGCTCGGCCGGGCGGTGGAGCAGCCGGAGAGCGGCGGGCTGCTGCCGGGACTGCTGCTCGACCCGAAGTACAAGGGCGTGCTGGAGGATCTGCGCGTCGTCGCACACAACTTCCGCGAGGTCTCCGACCGCCTCGCGGGCGGCAAGGGCACGCTCGGCGCGCTCGTGAAGGACGAGCCGGGCGAGCCGGGGATCCGGCAGGCCTCGCAGGACCTGCAGGCCGCCCTCGCGAATCTGCGCGCGATCACGGACAAGATCAACGAGGGCGACGGCACCCTCGGCGCGCTCATCAGCGATCCCACGGTGTACGAGCGGCTCGTCTCGATCCTGGACGGCGCATCGCGCAGTCGCCTGCTGCGCGGCCTGCTGCGCGGTCTCGGCGGCGGCGACCGCGCGCGGGACAAGGGCGAGGGCGAGTGAGCCCGCGCTCGACCAGCGTCTATCGCTGCCAGGACTGTGGCTTCGCCAGTCCCAAGCCGGGTACGTGCCCCGACTGCGCGCGGACGGGGTCGTGGGTGGCCCTCGTGGAGGAGCGTGCGGAGCCGCGCGCCTCGGGACGGCGAAGCGCCAGCACGGCAGCGACGCGTCCAATCGCGCTCAAGGACGTGGCGCTCGAGCGCGGCGATCGGCTGCCGACCGGGCTCGGCGAGCTCGATCGCGTCCTGGGCGGCGGCGTCGTCCGCGGCTCGCTCGTCCTCATCGGCGGCGATCCCGGCATCGGCAAGAGCACGCTGCTGCTGCAGGCGGCCCGCGCGCTGACACGGGCGCGGCCGCCGGTTCTCTATGTCTCGGCCGAGGAGTCCGCGGCCCAGGTGAAGATGCGCGCGGACCGGCTCGGGATCGCCGTCGACGGCCTGCTGCTGTGGGCCGAGACGGATCTGGCCGCCGTGCAGGCGCAGCTCGACGACGTGAAGCCGCAGGCGCTGATCGTCGACTCGATCCAGACCGTGTTCCTCCCGGACCTCGACTCGGCGCCGGGCTCGGTGGCCCAGGTGCGGGAATGCGGCTCGAGGCTGATGACGCTCGCGAAGGGACGTGGCATCGCGACGTTCCTCGTCGGGCACGTCACCAAGGAGGGCGCGCTGGCAGGACCGCGGGTGCTCGAGCATCTCGTCGACACGGTGCTCTACTTCGAGGGCGAGCAGCACCACGCCTACCGCGTGCTGCGGGCGGTGAAGAACCGCTTCGGCTCGACGAACGAGATCGGCGTCTTCGAGATGGGCGAGCGCGGGCTGGCCGAGGTCACCAACCCCTCGGGCTTCTTCCTCGCCGAGCGCCCGGCCGACGCGCCGGGGTCGGTCGTCGTGGCCGGTCTCGAGGGCACGCGGCCGATGCTGCTGGAGCTGCAGGCGCTGGTGGCGCGCGCATCATTCGGGACGCCGCGACGCACGGTGCTGGGCGCCGACTACAATCGCGTGTGCGTGCTGCTGGCGGTGCTGGAAAAGCGGGCCGGCCTGCCCATCGGCAACCAGGACGTCTTCGTCAACGTCGCGGGCGGTGGTCGCGTGGTCGAGCCGGCGGCCGATCTCGGCATCGTCATCGCCGCCGCCTCCAGCTACATGGAGCGGCCGATCGCGGGTGACGTCGTCGTCGTCGGTGAGGTCGGCCTGACGGGCGAGGTGCGGAGCGTCACGGGGCTGGAGCCGCGACTTCGTGCGGCGGCCCAGCTCGGATTCCGCGCGGCCATCGTGCCGCGCAGCAGTGCCGCCGACGCGAAGTCGCTGCCACTGGCGGTGAAGGGCGTGGCGACGGTGAGCGAGGCGCTCGAGGCGCTGCTGCCCTGAGCGATCGCGTCTCGCTCGCGCGCGGGCTGGTACTCATGTCGGCGGCCGCAGCCGGAGTGATCCTGGCGCTGGCGCTGCGGTTGCCGGCGGTGCTCTTCGGGCTGGCCGGCCTCGCCGCCGGTGGCGTGATCATCGGCGTCGAGCTCGCGGTGGCGCTGCGCGAGGCTCCGATCGCCGCCGCGCGGCCGGCCGCGACACCGAGCGCGGGTCGGCTGAAGCTGCTCGACACCTCGGCCATCATCGACGGCCGTATCGCCGATCTCGCGGGCACCGGCTTCCTCGAGGGGCCGCTGGTCGTGCCGCGCTTCGTGCTGCGTGAGCTGCAGCGTCTCGCCGACGGCGGCGACATGCTCAAGCGCAATCGCGGCAAGCGCGGGTTCGAGATCGTGCAGCGGCTGCAGAGCGTTGCCGGCGTGGGCGTGGAAGTGGTCGATGACGACGTGGCGGAGACGCAGGAAGTCGACCTGAAGCTGCTCGAGCTCGCGCGGCGGCGCGGCGCCGGCGTGGTGACGACCGACTACAATCTGAACCGCCTGGCCGAGGTCAGCGGGATCATGGTGCTCAACGTGAACGACCTCGCCAGCGCGCTGCGCCCGGTGGTCCTGCCCGGCGAGGAGCTGCGAGTGCAGCTTCAGCGCGAGGGCCGGGAGGCCGGTCAGGGGGTCGGCTTCCTGGAGGACGGCACGATGGTCGTGGTCGATCAGGGGCGCCGGCTCGTCGGCCAGGAGGTCGCGGTGGTGGTGACCAGCGCGCTGCAGACGTCCGCCGGTCGGATGATCTTCGCCCGGCTGCGTCCCGCGAGCGACGGCAGCGGGCCCGATGCGTGACGTGGCCGTGCTCGTGCCCGCCGGCGGCATCGGCGCCCGCCTCGGGAGCCGGACTCCGAAACAGTTTCTTCGCCTGGGCCGTGAGCCGATCCTCCGCGCGACGCTGCGTCATTTCCGGGCGCATCCGCGGGTCGGGGAGATCGTGGTCGCCGCGCCGGCGGCGCATGTCGAGCGGGCGCGCCGGCTGCTGCGCGGTGGCGAAGCGTCCGTGACCGTGGTGGCCGGTGGAGCCTCCCGCCAGGAATCGGTGCGATCCGCGCTGGCCGCTGCGCCGGCGTCCGCGAGCGTGATCCTCGTCCACGATGCCGTGCGGCCGTTCCTGACGCGCGGCCTGATCGACTCGCTGATCGCGGCCGCCGAGCGCGACGGCGCCGCCATCTGCGCGCTGCCCGTCGCGGAGACCGTCAAGCGGGTGCGCGACGGCTTCGTCGATGCGACCGTGGAGCGCGACGGCTTGTGGACCGTGCAGACGCCGCAGGCGTTCCGTGCCGCGCTGCTGCGCGAGGCGCATGACAAGGCGCGGCGCGACGGCTTCGTGGGCACCGACGAGTCGATGCTCGTCGAGCGCCTGGGACACCGCGTCCGCGTGATCCCGGGCCTGGCCGAGAACGTGAAGATCACCACGCCGGCCGATCTGAGGCGCGCGCGGCGCCGCGCCGCCCGATGAATCGGATGGGCCTCGGGTTCGACCTCCACCCGCTGGTGCCGGGACGCCCGCTCGTGCTCGGCGGCGTCACCGTGCCCGCGGACCTCGGGCTCGGTGGCCACTCGGACGCCGACGTGCTGGCGCACGCGGTCGGGGAGGCGCTGCTCGGCGCCCTCGCGCTCGGCGACCTGGGCCGGCACTTCCCGGACACCGATCCCCGCTATCGCGGGGTATCGAGCCTGAAGCTGCTGGCGGCCGTGATGGATCTGGTCCGCGGCCGCGGCGGCCGCCTCGTGAACGTCGACGCCACGGTGATCGCGCAGGCGCCGAAGCTCGCCCCGCTGCTGCCCGAGATGGCCAAGCGGCTGGCCGACGCGCTCGGAATCGATGCAGGAGCGGTCAGCGTCAAAGCCAAGAGCCCCGAGGGGCTCGGGCTGCTCGGGCGCAGCGAAGGCATGGCGGCCATGGCGGTGGCCAGCGTGGAGGTCGGGTGACGCGGTGAAGGTGTACAACACGATGACACGCACGAAGGAAGATTTCGTGCCGCTCACGGCCGGGTCGGTCGGGATGTACGTCTGCGGCGTGACCGTGTACGACCTGTCGCACATCGGCCACGCGCGCAGCGCCGTCGCCTTCGACGTCATGCGCCGCTACCTGGCGTTCAAGGGCTTTCGCGTGACGTTCGTGCGGAACTACACCGACATCGACGACAAGATCATCCGGCGCGCCAACGAGTCCGGGGTCTCCGCCCGTGAGATCTCGGAGCGCTACATCGCCGCCGAGCGCGAGGACATGGCATCCCTCGGACTGCTGCCGCCCGACATCGAGCCGAAGGCGACCGAGCACATCCCGGAAATGGTCGCGCTGATCGAGCGCCTGATCACCCTCGGCGTCGCCTACGTCGTCGACGGCGACGTGTACTTCGAGATCCGGCGCTTTCCGCGCTACGGCCGGCTGTCCGGCAAGAATCTGGACGAGCTGCTGGCGGGCGCCCGCGTCGACGTCGACGAGCGCAAGCGGGACCCCCGGGACTTCGCGATGTGGAAGGCGGCGAAGCCGGGCGAGCCGTCGTGGCCGAGCCCGTGGGGAGCCGGGCGGCCGGGGTGGCACATCGAGTGCTCGGCGATGGCGATGCGATACCTCGGCGAGTCGTTCGACGTGCATGGCGGCGGCGAGGATCTGATCTTCCCGCATCACGAGTGCGAGATCGCACAGGCGGAAGCCGCCACCGGCCGGCCGTTCTCGCGATACTGGCTGCACAACGGCTTCGTCAACATGGCCAAGGAGAAGATGTCGAAGTCGCTCGGCAACACGCTCAGCATCCGCGATCTCGTGAAGCGCTTCGACCCGGACGCGCTGCGCCTCTTCTTCCTCGGCACCCACTACCGGAACCCACTCGAGTGGTCCGAGGAGCGCGTGCAGGAAAGCGCGCGGGCGCTCGAGCGGTTCAGGCGCCTGCTGGACGACCCGAACGCCGCGAATGCCGAGCCGAGCGCGTCGGCGCGGCCGGACGGCTTCCGCGGCCAGTTCGAGTCGGCCATGGACGACGACTTCAACACGCCGCAAGCGCTCGGTGTCCTGTTCGACCTCGCGCGCTCGCTGAACGACGGTCGCGAGCGCGCGCACGTCGACGCCATGGCCCGCACGGCGTTCGCGGCCGGGGTGGCGGAGCTGCGGCTGCTCGGCGGCGTGCTCGGGCTCTTCGCACGGCGAGCCACGGTGCAGGGGCCGTCGCCCGAGGTCGAGCGGCTCGTGGCCGAGCGGGTGGCCGCGCGAAAGGCGCGCGACTTCCGGCGCTCGGACGAGCTGCGGGAGCGGATCGCGACACTGGGCTTCCTCGTGGAGGACACGCCGACGGGGCCGCGGCTCACACGCAAGGACTCCTGATGGCCGAGGAGGGTCGCGTCTATGGACGCAACCCGGTGTTGGAGCTTCTGAGGACGTCCGCCCGACGCGCCGACGAGGTCGCCGTGCTCGCCGGCGCCCGCGGGCCGCTGGCCGAGGTGGTCGCGCTCGCGCGGCGCGCCGGGGTGAAAGTCTCGTTCCGGACTCGCGACCAGCTCACGGCCATGGCGGGCTCGCACGAGCATCAGGGTGTCGTGGCGCGTGTGACGGCCGCCGGCTACGTCGATCTCGAGGATCTGCTCGAGGCGCCGCGGCAGCGTGGCGAGCCGGTCTTTCTCATCGCGCTTGATCAAGTCCAGGACCCGCGTAATCTTGGCGCGGTGCTGAGGACGGCCGAGGCGTTCGGCGCCCATGGTGTCGTCATCCCCAAGCACCACGCCGTCGGCCTCACCGAGGCCGCCGCGCGTACGGCCATGGGCGCCATCGAGCACGTGCGTGTCGCCCGGACGACCAACATGGTCGCGGCCCTCGAAACGCTCAAGGAATCCGGTGTTTGGGTCTACGGGACCGCGCTCGCCGGCGGAGTGGCGCCGTGGGCGGCCGACCTCACCGGGCCTGTCTGTCTGGTGCTGGGAAGCGAGGGCGACGGCGTGCGACCGCTGGTGGCGAGAGCGTGCGACGTGCTGCTGACGATTCCGATGTCGGGGCGGGTCGGCTCGCTCAATGTCTCAGCCGCCGGCGCCGCGCTGGCCTACGAGGTGGCCCGTCAGCGGCATCAAAGTGCTTGACTTAGCGGAAAAGCGTACTAAATTGGAACTTTGTCCGTGCTGGCGTAGCTCAGGGGCAGAGCAACTGCCTTGTAAGCAGTGGGTCGGGGGTTCGATTCCTCCCGCCAGCGCCAGGTTTTGCGACCGCTTTCACCGAGAGGTTTCCATCGCATGCCGGCAGGTTCGGGGAGGTACCCAAGTGGCCAAAGGGGGCAGACTGTAAATCTGCTGGCGTACGCCTTCGGGGGTTCAAATCCTCCCCTCCCCACCATACGCCGCGGGAATAGCTCAGCGGTAGAGCGCCAGCCTTCCAAGCTGGGGGTCGCGGGTTCGAATCCCGTTTCCCGCTCCACGATTGCTTCCGCCCATGTAGCTCAGTTGGCAGAGCACGCCCTTGGTAAGGGCGAGGTCTCCGGTTCAATCCCGGACATGGGCTCCAGATATCGCCGGCCGACGAAGCGCGGCACGCAGGGGAGGTAGAGACGGATGGCGAAGGCCAAGTACGAGCGGACGAAGCCGCACGTGAACATCGGGACGATCGGGCACATCGACCACGGCAAGACGACGCTGACGGCGGCGATCACGAAGGTGCTGCACACGAAGAACAAGAACATCGCGGTGCGGGAC
>DATAOC010000098.1:0-5862 GCA_036265915.1 Candidatus Methylomirabilota bacterium
CCGGTGACGACGACGACGCGGATCTCCGGCGCGCGCTCGAGATGGTGGACCACGTCGTTGAGCTCACGCACCCATTGCGCGTCGCCGGCGTTCAGCACGTGGGGGCGATCGAGCGTCACCCGCGCCACCGGACCGTCGGCCGCGAACCGGATGGTGCTCACGCGCGGACGGGTGTGAACTCGGTCGTGTAGTGCTCGTCCAGCGGCACCCGCTTCTTGACGGATCCCGCCTCCAGCAGCGTGTCCTGCATCGCCTTGAGGTTCTCGGGGTTGATGTGTCCGTCCTCGGGAAAGTACGGCAGCCACGCCCGGTGGACCGCGGTCGCCATGTCCGCCGTCCACCCGAGCTTCGGGGCAAGCAGCGTCGCCGCCTCGACCGGCTGGGCCTTCATGAAGCGCATCGCCTGGAAAATGGCGCGCGTCGCCCGGCGGATCGGATCGGCGTGACGCCGGATCTGCTCCTCCGACGAGTACTGGATCGAGGAGATCCACCTCGGCGTCAACGAGTCGAGCCGGAACACCAGCTTCGTGCGGCCCTGCGCCTCCGTGCTGGCGCCATAGTCGCCCCACACGTAGGCCGCAATCTCTTTGCGCGCCAGGGCGGCCAGCTGGGCGTCGAGGCCGCCGAGCGCCACGATCTTCACGTCCCTGTCCGGATCCCAGCCTTGCGCTTTCGCAGCCATGCGCGCGAACACCCACGTCGCCGCACCGGCGCGGGTGACGCCGATCGCCTTGCCCTTGAGCTCGGTCACTCGCACGCCGTCGGGTGGGCCGACGAGGACGAAGTCGTTGCCCTCCCCCTGCGTGGCCGTCATGCGGATCGGCATGCCGGCCTCGCGGAACACGATGATGTCGGTGGCTCCGGTGAGACCGACGAGAACCTCGCCGGCGAGCACGGCTTTCACGAGATCGGGACCACCACGGAACGGAATGAACTCCGCGCTCACGCCCTGGTCACGGAAGAAGCCCTTCTCGGCGGCGACGACGATCGGACCGGCGAGGATGTAGCTGCCGAGCACAGCGCTGCCGATCCGGAAGGTCGGCTGGGCGCGCACGATGGACGGCGCCCCGGCCAGCACCGCCGACGCGACGAGGCGCTTCGAGAATTCTCGTCGACTCGTCCGCATACGACCTCCCCTGAGGACGCGGCGGAGTCTAGGTGTCGGCGAATGGAGGTGTCAAGCGGAGATACCCGGTTGCAGTATCTCCGCTCGACCGGCTTACTTCTTGGAGTCGGGGCTCGAGCTGTCCTTCGACTTCGAATCCGACTTGGAATCGGTGCGCGGGCTCGCCGCTGGCGCCTGCTCGAGCATCTGCTGCTCGGCGCTGACGACGATCTTGCCGTTGTCCTGACCGACCTTCACCGACTCCCACGGCATCGAGACGCTCTTGCCACCCACGCCGAGCGTGCCGCCCATCTGGACGACGACCGTCTTCACGCGACCGTCCTTGGGATCGATCATCAGCCGGTCGACCTTGCCGACGTCCTTGCCCTGCGACCGGACCGTCGCGCCGACGATGGAGCTCGAGTCCACCAGCACGCCGGACTCCGACGACTGCGCGACCGCCTCACCGGCCAGCGCGGCGCCGGCCACCAGCACGATCGCCACGAAGAGCTTCTTCATGATCTGACTCCTTGCGGGAAATTCGCCGCGAAGCGGCGTGAGAAAAATCCGCAAGGCACGTGCCACCGACGCGCCTGCGCGGCGCGGTCTAGCGCGTGTGGCGCAGCATCGCGGCGAGCATGATCGCCGTGATGACGAGCAGCAGCGCGACCGGGATGCCGAAGATCAGCTCCAGCGGTCGCGCGTGCATGAAGCCGAGAATGGCATTGTTGAAATCGCCAATCGGCGCCGTCGGCGGCAGCACATCCGAGCCCATCGGGATGTTGGGGAACATGGCCGCGAGTCTAGCAGGCCGCGGCGGCGGAGGCCACCTTCGGCGTCACGCCGAGCGCGGGGCCACGACCCGCGGCGGGCTCTTGCCGTCGAGAAACGCCAGGATCGACTCCACCGCCTGGCCGAAGAACACCGCGTAACCCTCGGCGGTGACGAACCCGAGATGCGGCGTGAGGACGACGTTGTCGAGCGCGAGCAGCGGGTGGCCGGCCGGCAGCGGCTCCGCATCGAACACGTCCAGCGCCGCGCCGGCGATGCGCCGGCCGCGCAGGACGTCGAGCAGCGCGGCCTCGTCCACGATCGGCCCGCGCGCGGTGTTGACGAGAAACGCCGTGGGCTTCATGAGCGCGAGCTGGCGCGCACCGATGAGGCCACGCGATCGGTCGGAGAGGCGGAGATGAAGCGACACCACGTCGCTGTCCCTCAGCAGCGTGTCGAGATCGACCCGGCTGGCGCCGGCGGCGCTCGCTCGCTCGTCCGTCAGCGTGAAGCCGGTCGCGAGCACGCGCATGCCGAGCAGCCGCCCGAAGGCCGCCATCTTGCCGCCGATCTTGCCGAGACCCACGATGCCGAGCGTCTTGCCCGCCATGTCGACGCCCAGCGGCGGCGTCTGCCAGCGGCCCGCCCGCATGGCGCGGTCTTCCTGGGGCACCCGGCGCACGAGGGCCATCATGAGCGCGATCGTGTGCTCGAACGCGTTCACGGCGGAGCCCTCGGTCTCGGTCACGACGACGCCGCGGGCGGCCGCGGCCGGCAGATCGACCTGCCCGGTCCAGCGCCCGGCGAGCGCGATCAGCCTCAGCGCGGGCAGGCGCGCGATGAGCCCGGCCGTGATGCGCGTCCGCTCGCGCACCGGCACGATGACGTCGTAGGGCGCAAGCCGGCGGGCGAGCGCGGACTCGTCGGAGAGCGTGTCCTGATAGGCATCGACTGCGGCGCGGCCGTCGAGCCGTGTCCACGGCGCAAGCGGCCGGATCATCCCGCCCCAGTCGTCGAGGATCGCCACACGAGTCATGCGCCGGCGCCGTCCGCCTTGCCAGGACCCCGGCGTCGCCGGCGCCGGCGTCGTCGCGGCCGGTCGCCGGGCGCCGCCTCCGCCGCGTGCGAGGCCGGCGGCGCCGGCGCGTCCGGGCGCGCGAGCTCGTGCCGCGGCGCCTCGTGCGGCGCGTGAGAGCGCGGCCGCTCGCCGGGCCGGCCGCGATCGCGGCCGCCGCCGGGCCGCCGGCCACGGTCGCCGCCGCGACGGGCGTCGAGCCGCGCCCGCCGCTCGTCGGCGAAGCGCCGCCGCTCCTCGGCCGTCGGCCGGATCTCCGTCACGAACAGGTCGTCGTCGGCCCACTCGACCGGAATCTTCTGGCCGATGAACTTCTCGATCGCCTCGAGGTTGAGCGCGCTCGCCTCGTCCACGAGGCCGATGGCGCGCCCGGCCGCGCCGGCCCGGGCCGTGCGACCGATCCGGTGCACGTAGTCCTCGGCGTCGGACGGCAGGTCCCAGTTGATGACGTGGGTGACCGCTTCGATGTGCAACCCGCGCGAGGCGACGTCGGTGGCGACCAGGACGGGCAGCCGGCCGTCCTTGAAGTCGGCGAGGATCTTCAGCCGCCGCTTCTGGTCGACGTCGCCCGTGAGCGCGCGCGCCTCCCAGCCGTTGCGCAGCAGCCGGTCCTCGAGCCGGCGCGCCTCCTCGCGAGTATTCGAGAAGATCAGGATCCGCTCGCTGCCCTCCCGGCGCAGCAGCCCCAGCAGCAGCGGAAATTTCTCCTCGCGGCCGACGTGGTAGAGCGTCTGCTCCACCCGCTCGGCCGTCTTCTGCTGCGGCATGATCGTGATCTGCGAGGGATTGTTCATGAACTCCCACGTGAGCTCGAGCACGCGGAAGGACAGCGTCGCCGAGAAGAGGAACGACTGGCGGCGATCGGGCGGCGGCAGCCGTCGCAGGATGAAGCGCAGGTCGGCGATGAACCCCATGTCGAACATCCGGTCGGCCTCGTCGATCACGAGGACCTCGACCCGCCGCGGCGACCAGATGTGCTGCTTGAGATAATCGATGAGACGGCCCGGCGTGCCCACGAGCAGATCGCAGCCGGCGGCCAGCGACTCCCGCTGCTTGTTGTAGTCGATGCCCCCGTAGACGGCCTGGATGCGGAACGGCGTGTGCTGACCGAGGAGCCGCGCGTCGGCGTCGATCTGCACCACGAGCTCGCGGGTCGGCGCGATGATGAGCACGCGCGGCTCGGAGCCGTGGCCCGGGCGCGGCTCCCCCTCGCGCAGCAGCCGCGTGAAGGCCGCGATGAGGAAGGCCGCTGTCTTGCCGGTGCCCGTCTGCGACTGTCCCGCGACGTCCTTGCCCCGCAGCGCCAGGGGCAGCGCGGCCTCCTGGATCGGCGTCGCGGTCACGAAGCCGGCGTCGCGGATCCCCTCCATGACCGGCTGTGGCAAGTCGAGCGTCGAGAACTCCATCACGAGCTGGACGCCTCCGGCTGGGGCACGGGCGCCACGCGAGCGCGGCCGAAGATGCGCGCGCAGACGATGCCGACCTCGTAGAGGAGGATCAGTGGACCCGCCATGAGCGCCTGGTTGAACGCATCGGGCGTCGGGGTCAGGATGGCGCCGGCGATGAACGCGCCGAGGATGGCGTACTTGCGGTTGCGCGACAGCATCTTCGGGGTGACCACGCCCATCCGCGACAGAATCGTGATGATCAGCGGCAGCTCGAAGACGCCGCCGAAGGCGAGCGTGAACTTCAGCAGGAAGTCGATGTGGTTCTCGAGCGTGATCATGGGCTGCAGCGTGTCGCGCGCGTACGACAGCAGGAACGCGATGGCGTAGGGCGTCACCACGAACAGCGAGAAGGCACCGCCCAGCACGAACATCACGGTGCCGATCAACACGAACGGCAGCGCGTACTTCTTCTCGTGCTCGTGCAGGCCGGGCGCGATGAATCCCCACACCTGCCACAGGATCACCGGCGACGAGATGAACACGCCGCAGATGAGCGCGACCTTCATCTGCACCCAGAACGCCTCCGCCGGTGCCGTGAACACGAGCTTGTAGCCGAGCTTGGTGACCGGCCGCGCGAGGAAGTCGGTGATCCGCTCGGCAAACGGAAGCGCGATGGCGAGGCCGGCCAGGAGCCCGAACAGGCTGCGCATGATCCGCGTGCGCAGCTCTCCGAGGTGCTCCATGAACGGCATCTTGTCGTCGACGGATCTCCGCGCCATTACCACGCCTCCACGAAGTGCCGCAGCACCCCGACGCCGCGGCCCGCCTGGAACCCCGCGCGGATCGCGGCCGTCACGTACGCTTTCGCCTCTCCTACCGCCGCGGCGAGGTCGCGGCCGCGAGCCAGACCGGCCGCGATGGCGGCGGACAGCGTGCACCCGGTGCCATGGGTGTTCGCCGAGTCCAGCCGCTCGCCGGGGAACCGCGTGAACCGCTGACCGTCCCAGAGCAGGTCGGTGGCGGCGTCCTTGAGATGGCCGCCCTTCACGAGAACGTGCCGCGGCCCCAGCGCCTGGATGCGCCGGGCCGCGTCCTCCATGTCCGCCTCGGACTCGACCGGGATGCCGGCCAGCGCGGCCGCCTCGTGAAGGTTGGGCGTCACCACGAACGCCAGCGGCAGCATCTCGCGCACGAGGGCGGCTTGCGCGTCGGGCTTCAGGAGCGCGTCGCCGGCCTTCGCCACCATCACCGGATCGAGCACCACCGGCGTCGCCCCGTACGCGCGGAGCCGGGAGGCGACGGCGGACACGATGCCGGCCGTCGACAGCATGCCGACCTTGACCGCGTCCGCGCCGAGGTCACCGAGGACGGCGTCGATCTGGCTGGCCACGAAGGCCGGTGGGAGGTCGAGGACGCCGCTCACGCCGACGGTGTTCTGCGCCGTGACCGCAGTGATCGCGGACATCCCGAACACCCCGAACGCCGAGAGCGTCTTGAGGTCTGCCTGGATGCCTGCGCCGCCA
>DATAOC010000099.1:0-51567 GCA_036265915.1 Candidatus Methylomirabilota bacterium
CGACACGGGCGAGAGGTCGTGGTAGCGCTTGGCGCGCGCTTGCTCGAACGTCTCGCGGAAGCAGTAGAGCTCGAGCTCGGCCGCCGTTTTCACGACGTAGCCCTGGGCGGCCGCCCGCTTCAGCTGGCGCTTCAGCACCCAGCGCGGTGCCTCCTCGATCGGCTCGCCGTCCTCGCCGTAGACGTCACAGAACACGAGCGCCGTCCTGGGCAGCCACGGGATCACGCGCAGCGTGGCGAGGTCGGGCACGAGCTTCATGTCGCCGTAGCCGCGCTGCCACGACGTGAGCGTGAATCCGGGCAGCGGCTCCATCTCCATGTCGACCGTGAAGAGATAGATGCACGCGTGCACGCCGTCCTCGAGGACCTGATCGACGAAGTGACGGCCGACGACGCGCTTGCCCAGCAATCGACCATAGCCGTCGGGCACCACGGTGAGCACGGTGTCGACGTCGCCCTTGCGAACGAGAGATTCGAGACTTCGGGCGTCGAGGCGACCGGGCATGCCGCGGATAGTAGCGCATGCCGCGCCCGTGTGTCATCCTGCTGGCCGTGCCGCCCTCCGCGCGCAGCACGATCGTGGCGTGGACGCTGTACGACTTCGCGAACTCCGCCTTCGCCGCCGTGGTGCTCGCCACCGTCTACCCCGCGTACTACGCGAACGTGGTGGTCGGCAATGCGGACGGCCGCGGGGACTTCTGGTGGGGCAGCGCCGTCTCCACCGCGATGGTGCTCGGCGCGCTGACCTCTCCCGCCCTCGGCGGCATCGCGGATCACGCGGGCACGCGCAAGCCGTTCTTCGTCGGCTTCAGCGTGGTATGCATCGTGGCCACCGCGCTGATGGCCACCGTGAGTCCGGGCGCGATTGTCTGGGGCTGGGTGCTCGCCGTCGTCGGCATCGTGACGTTCGAGGCGGGCATCGTCTACTACAACGCGTATCTGCCGCAGATCGCGCCGCCCGAGCGGCTCGGACGGATATCGGCGATCGGCTTCGCCGTCGGGTACGCGGGCTCGCTGGCGGCGTTCGCGGTCGCCTATCCCTTTGCCGCCGCCCAGGTGTATGGCGGATGCTTCCTCGCTGCGGCCGTGCTGTTCGCCGTCTTCTCGGTGCCGTCCTTCGTCGTGCTCCCGGGCGACGCCCGCCACGCGCTCCCGCTCGCGGTGGCCGCCGCGCGCGGCCTCCGCCAGACGCGCGACACGCTGCTCGAGATCCTGCGCAGCCCGGCACGCCGTCAGATGCGCGGCTTCCTGGCCGCCTATCTCGTCTACGAGGACGGCGTGAACACCGTGGTGACCTTTGCCGGCGTGTTCGCCGCCAAGACCCTGGGCTTCAGCTTCACCGAGATCATCGCGCTCTTCATGACCGTGCAGATCGCGGCCCTGGCCGGCTCGGCGGCGTGGGCCACGCCGACCGACCGGCGCGGCCCGCGATTCGTGGTGCGGGTCAACCTGGTGCAGTGGGCCATCGTCACCGTCGCCGCCTTTTTCGTGGAGCGGCCGTGGCAGTTCTGGGTGGTGGCGGTCGCGGCCGGCACCGGCCTGGGCGCGATCCAGGCCGCGAGCCGCACGTTCATGGCCACGCTGATTCCGCCCGAGCGCGAGGGCGAGTTCTTCGGCTTCTACTCGCTGGTCGGCAAGACGGGCGCGGTCTTCGGACCGCTCGTGTTCGGCGGCGTGTCGTGGCTCATGGGTGGCAACCAGCGCGCGGCCATCGTCGCCGTCGGCTCGTTCTTCGCCATCGGGTTCCTGCTGCTGATGCGGGTGCAGGCGGGCGGACCCACCGCATCCGGGCCCGCGGCCGCCTACGCCGGCGCGATCACTCGGGCAGGATGAACACGGGCGGCAGCATCAGCAGCACCAGCAGCAGGCAGGCGATGCCGAGCGTGCGGCGCCAGCGCGTCGGCGGCGTCGTCGCATCGACGATGGGACCGGCGCGGTAGCCGACGAAGAAGCGGATCAGCGCCGCCAGCACGAACCAGTTCAGGCCGAAGAGCGGGGCCAGCCACCCGTCACCCCGGACCAGGGCCCATCCCGTCATGACGAGCCCGAGTGCCACGAGCAGGGCCACGGTCAGGCGACCGATCACGCCGTGGCGGCGCCCCAGCACCGCGTAGGCGATACGCCCGCCGTCGAGCTGCCCGGCGGGCAGGAGGTTGATCGCCGTCACCAGGAATCCGAACCAGGCGGCATCGGCCACCGGATGTGTCAGCACCATCATGCCGTCCGGGACCGCACCGAAGCGGAGCCACAGCAGCAGCCGCGTGAGCAGCGACTCCCCGAACGCGACGTGCGCGGCCGCCGGTGCGAGCGTGGACCACGCCAGCCCCAGACACGCCGCCGGCACTGCGACGGCGAGCCCGGCCAGCGGCCCCGCCACCGCGACGTCGAACATCTCGTTGCGATTCCGCGCCGGCGACCGAAGGCGGATGATGGCGCCGAGCGTGCCGGCCATGAACAGGAACGGCGGCGCGGGAATGAAGAACGGCAGGCTCACGGAGGCGCCGTACGCTCGCGCCGTGAAATAGTGACCGAACTCGTGGACGACGAGGATGGCCAGCAGCGTGGCGGCGAACGGCACGCCGCTCAGCACCCACCCCAGTTCCTCCGGCGAGCGCCGGAACGCGTCGAAGGTGGGAGAGCCCACGAACGCCGTGCCGGCCAGCAGCGTGGTCAGGCACGTGGCGAGGAACAGCGCGACGTTCAGCAGCGCGCGGCTTCGACGCGGCCGCGGCTCCTCGATGCCCGCGTGGCCATTGACCGCGCCGTTCAGGCTGAGGGGAGCCGTCCGCGCAGACCGAAAGCGCATGCGCTCAGCGTATCACCAGCCCGCGAGCCGTCCCACCGCCTCGCGCACCGCCGTGAGGCCGCCCTCCAGGTACACGACGCCCAGGACGGCCTCCAGCGTGGTGGCGAGGATCGACTCGCGCTCGCGCCCGCCCGAGAGCTCCTCGCCGCGCCCGAGCCGCACCAGCGAGCCCAGCTCGAGCGTGCTCGCCCATCGCGCGAGATTGGCGCCGGAGACGAGAGCCGCGCGCTCGGGCGTGAGGACGCCCACCGGCGCCGCGGGTGCACACGCGAAGAGGCGCTCGGCGACCACCAGCGCGACGGCGGCGTCGCCGAGGAAGGCCAGCGGCTCCTGATCGCTGTCGGGCGGGTGCTCGTGGGCGTAGGAGGCGTGCGTCAGCGCACGGGTGACGAGCGGTGCCTCGACGAAGTGATGACCGAGCGCGGCCTCGAGCGGACGCAGCCGCTCCGCGTTCACGACGCCGTCAGGCGCGGTACTTGCGGAACACGAGGGTCGCGTTGGTACCGCCGAAGCCGAAGGCGTTCGACAGCGCCAGCTCGACGTCCTGCTTGCGCGCCTGGTTGGGAATGTAGTCCAGGTCGCAGTCCGGATCGGGCGTCTCGTAGTTGATGGTCGGCGGCAGCATGCCGTGGTGGAGTGCCAGCACGGTGGCGATGGCCTCGATGCCGCCGGCGGCGCCGAGGAGATGTCCCGTCATCGACTTGGTGGACGAGACGGCGACTTTCCGGGCGTGCTCGCCGAAGACGCGCTTGATGGCCAGCGTCTCGAACTTGTCGTTGTACGGCGTCGACGTCCCGTGGGCGTTCACGTAGCCCACGTCGGCGGCGGCGATGCCGGCGTCGGCAAGCGCGCCCGCCATCGCGCGCGCCGCGCCGTCGCCGTCGGGATCCGGTGCCGTCATGTGGTGCGCGTCGCCCGTCATGCCGTAGCCGACGATCTCGGCGTAGATGCGCGCGTCACGGCGCCGGGCGTGCGCGAGCGACTCGAGCACGACGATGCCACCGCCCTCGCCGCACACGAAGCCGTCGCGAGCCGCGTCGAACGGCCGCGAGGCCTTCTGGGGCTCGTCGTTCCGCGTCGACATGGCCTTCATCGAGCAGAAGCCGGCGATGGTGAGCGGCACGATGATGGCCTCGGCGCCGCCCGCGATCATGACGTCGGCGGCCCCGCGCTGGATGAGCTTGAACGCATCGCCGATGGCGTGGTTGCCGGTCGCGCAGGCCGTGACCACCGACGAGTTGGGACCCTTGGCGCCGAAGCGCATGGAGACGAGCCCCGATGCCATGTTGATGATGAGCATCGGGACGAAGAACGGCGAGACGCGGTCCGGTCCCTTGTCGAGCAGCGTGCGGTGGTTCTCGAGCAGCGTGGTGATGCCGCCGATGCCGGAGCCGATGAGCGTGCCGAAGCGGGTGCTGTCGACCTTGCCGCTGTCGAGGCCGGAGTCCTCGACGGCCATGACGGCGCAGGCCATGGCGTACTTGAGATACGGATCGAGGCGCCGCGCCTCCTTCTTGTCGACGTACTTCAGCTCGTCGAAGTTGCGAATCTCGCCCGCGATGCGGGTGGCGAACTGGAACTCGCCGCTCGGCGTCTTGGCCTCGGCGTCGAACTTGCTGATCGGGCCGATGCCGGACTTGCCGTCCATGAGCGCGGACCAGAATTCCTCGACGGTGTTGCCAACGGGGGTGAGCGCTCCGAGCCCGGTGACGACGACGCGCGGCGTCTCCACGATCGGCCTACGAGTTGTCCTTGATGTACTGGATCGCGTCGCCGACGGTCACGATCTTCTCCGCGTCCTCGTCCGGAATCTGGATGTCGAAGTTCTCCTCCAGGGCCATGACGAGCTCCACGGTGTCGAGAGAGTCGGCGCCGAGGTCTTCGATGAACTTCGCGTTGGGATTGACGTCGTCCTCTTCCACGCCGAGCTGCTCGATGATGATTTCCTTCACCTTCTCCTCGACTGACTTCGCCATGAACCCCTCACCTCCGGAGAGTGAATTGGAACGGCGTCGCTCACATGTAGAGGCCGCCGTTGACGTGGAACACCTGGCCCGTCACGTAGGCCGCCCCGTCTCCGGCGAGGAATCCTACCATCTCCGCCACGTCGCGCGCGGTGCCGATGCGCCTGAGCGGCACCTGCGCCAGGAGCGCCTCCCGCGACTCGGCCGGCACCGCCGCCGCCATGTCGGTATCGATGAGCCCCGGCGCCACCGCGTTGACCAGGATTCCCCAGTGCGCCAGCTCACGGGCGCAGGCCTTGGTCAGTCCGATGAGGCCGGCCTTGGCGGCGGAATAGTTCGCCTGGCCCGCGTTGCCCATGGTCCCGGCGGTGGACGCGATGTTGATGATCCGGCCGCCCGACTTCCCGCGCACCATCGCTTTCGCGCCGGCGCGCGTGATCAGGAACGCGCCCTTCAGGTTGGTCTCGATCACCCGGTCCCAGTCCTCGTCCTTCATGCGGATGACGAGACCGTCGCGGGTGATGCCGGCGTTGTTGACCAGGATGTCGAGGCGCCCGTAGCGCTCGCGGGTGGCATCGATCAACCGATCGGCGTCCTCGCGACGGCCGACGTCGGCGGTGATGCCGAGCACCGGCGCGCCGTGCCCCTCCAGCTCCTTCACGGCGGCCTGCAGGCGGTCGGCGTCGCGTCCGGACACGACGACGGTGGCTCCACGCTGCGCCAGCCACGAGGCGATGGCGAAGCCGATGCCGCGGCTGCCGCCCGTGACCACCGCGACGCGATCCGCCAGCGTGCTCACCCTTTCACCGCCGCCAGCGCCTTCTCGAGCCCGTCGGGATCCTCGACCGCGAGCGCCCGCGCGCCGTCGGCGATGCGCCTGGTGAGCGCCGTCAGCACGCGGCCGGGGCCGACCTCGACGAAGCTCGTCGCGCCCTCGCCGACGAGGCGCTGGACGCACTCGGTCCAGCGCACCGGACTGGCCACCTGCGAGAGCAGGAACGGCACGACGTCGGCCGCCGCGCGCGTCACGCCCGCATCGACGTTGCGCACCACGGGAATCCGCGGATCGCGCACGCTCACACGGGCCAGCTCGGCGGCCAGGCGGTCCACGGCGGGCTTCATGAGCGCGCAGTGGAACGGCGCGCTCACCGGGAGCATCACGCTCTTCTTGCCCCCGCGCTCGCCGGCGAGCGCGACCGCGCGCTCCACGGCTGCGCGATGGCCCGCGATCACGATCTGGGCGGCGGAGTTGACGTTGGCGACGTCGACGACCTCGCCGCGCGCCGCCTCGCGGCACACCGCCTCGACCGCGTCGAGCGGCAGCCCCATGATGGCCGCCATGGCGCCGGTGCCGACGGGCACCGCGTCCTGCATGAACTCGCCGCGCTTGCGCACCACGCGCACCGCGTCGGCGAGCGGCAGCGCGCCGGCGACGACGAGGGCGGAGTACTCGCCGAGGCTGTGGCCAGCGGCCAGCGCCGGCACGAGCCCGCGCTCGGCGCAGGCCGCGGCGGCCGCCACGCTCGCCGTCAGCACGGCCGGCTGCGTGTTGGTCGTGAGCGCGAGCTCCGCCTCGGGCCCCCCGAACATCACGCGTGTCAGCGGGAATCCGAGCGCGGCGTCGGCCTCCTCGAACACCGCGCGCGCCGCCGGTGAGGCGTCGTGGAAGGCCTTGCCCATGCCGACGGCCTGCGAGCCCTGCCCCGGAAAGAGGAACGCGAGCATGGCTACCAGCGCATCAGCGCGGCGCCCCAGGCGAAGCCGCCGCCGAAGGCCGCCATCATCACCAGGTCGCCGCGCTTGAGCCGACCCGCCGACACCGCCTCCTCGAGGGCCACGTACACCGAGGCGGCGCCCGTGTTGCCGTAGCGGTCGACGTTCACGAACACCCGGTCCATCGGCAGGCTCACGCGCTTGGCGGCCGCCTCGATGATCCGCAGATTGGCCTGGTGCGGGATGAAGAGATCGACGTCGGCCGCCGTGAAGCCGTTGCGCTCCAGGATGCGCGCCGTGCACTCGCTGAACATCCGCACGGCCACCTTGAAGACCTCGCCGCCCTTCATCTTGGCGTAGTGCATCCGCGCGTCGACCGTCTCCCGCGTGGCCGGATGACGCGAGCCGCCGCCCGGCATGTACAGCAGCTCCCAGTACTGGCCGTCGGAGTAGAGGTCGAAGTCGATGATGCCGCGGTCGGCGTCGTCCGAGGGCGCGAGGACGGCGGCGCCCGCCGCGTCGGCGAGCAGCACGCAGGTGCCACGGTCGGTGAAGTCCGTGATCCGGGAGAGCGTCTCCGCGCCCACGCAGAGCACCCGCTGGTACTTCCCCGTCTCGATGAACTGCGCGCCGATGGACAGGCTGTAGATCGACCCCGCGCAGGCGGCCAGCATGTCCACGGAGCCGGCGCGTCGGCAGCCGAGCCGGTGCTGCAGGATATTGCCGACGGTCGGGAAGTACATGTCGGGCGTCGTCGTCCCGACCGCGATGAACTCGATGTCCTCCGGGACCAGGTTGGCGCGCTCGAGCGCCTGCTGGGCGGCGCGCAGTGCCAGATCGGACGTCGCCTCGCCCTCGTCCACGATGTGGCGCTCGCGAATGCCACTGCGCTGCACGATCCACTCGTCGCTGGTGTCGACGATCTTTGCGAGGTCCGCGTTGGTGAGGATCCGCTTGGGTGCGTACGCGCCGACACCGATGATGTGCGCGCGTCTCATTCGCGGCCTCCGTCCCGGCCCCCGCGGGCGACCTCCGCCTCCAGGGCGGCCTTGATGTGCTCGTTCAGTCCCGCCTTCGCCCACTCCGCGGCCACCCGCACGGCGTTCTTGATCGCCTTCACCGGCGAGGCGCCGTGGCAGATGATCGCGGCGCCGTCGATGCCGAGCAGCGGCGCGCCGCCCATCTCGGTGTAGTCCACGCGCTTGCGGAAGCGCCCGAAGGCCGGCATCGCGAGCGCCGCGCCGAGCTTGGAGCGCACATCGCGCGTCAGCTCCTCCTTGATCATGGCGCCCAGCATCTCGGCCAGGCTCTCGGAGATCTTCAGCGCCACGTTGCCGGTGAAGCCGTCGGTGACGACGACGTCGCACGAGCCGTTGTAGATGTCGCGCCCCTCGACGTTGCCCACGAAGTTGAGGGAGGACTCCTTGAGCTGGTCGTAGGCTTCCCTCGTCAGCTCGTTGCCCTTGCCCTCTTCCTCGCCCACCGAGAGCAGGCCGACCCGCGGCCGGTCCACGCCCAGGATGCCGCGCGCGTACACGTGGCCCATCAGCGCGTACTGGAACAGATGCCAGGGCTTGGGCGCGACGTTGGCGCCCACGTCGAGCAGCACCGTGTAGCGCTTGAGGCTCGGCAGCACGGCGGCGATGGCGGGCCGGTCGATGCCGCGCAGCACGCCGATGACGAACATCGCGATGGCCATGGCGGCGCCGGTGTTGCCGGCGGAGATGAAGGCGGAGGCGTGGCCGTCGCGCACGAGCTCGGCGGCGATGCGCAGCGAGGAGTCGCGCTTGCGGCGGAGCGCGACCGATGGCGACTCCGCCATGCCGACGACCTGCGAGGCGTGCCGGATCTCGAGGCCGAGGCGACCGACATCGAGCCGGGCCACCTCGCGCTCGATGGCGTCGCGATCTCCGACCAGGATGACGGAGGCGCCGAACTCCTGCACCGCCGCCGCCGCGCCCTCGACGACCACGGCGGGGCCGTGGTCGCCCCCCATGGCGTCGACCGCGATCTTCAGCTAGCTACCTTCGGTCGCGACGACCTCGCGACCCTTGTAGTACCCGCAGTGCGGGCACACGCGGTGCGGCAGCTTGGCCTCGCGGCACTGCGGGCAGACGGCACGCGTGGGGTCGGAAAGCTTGTAGTGCGTGCGGCGCTTGCGCCCACGGGTCTTGGAGTGGCGTCGCTTCGGCAGCGGCATGGCAGTCTCCTCGAGAGATTAGTTCCGCAGGCGGGAGGCCAGGTCGCGCAGCGCCGCCAAACGGGGGTCGGGCGCGCGCTCGGCGCACGCGCACTGCACGACGTTGCGATTGCCGCCGCACGCAGGGCACAGACCGCGGCAGTCCTCACGACAGAGCGGCTTCATCGGCAGGGCGAGCGTGGTTTCCGTCTCCACCACGCGGTCGAGGTCGAGCTCGTCGTCTTCGTAGAAGTCCACGTCGAGATCGTCGGCGCCGAGCTCTATGCTGTCCCCGCCGGCGGGACGCGGCTGCAGGGTGACGTCGACCGGTGCGTCGACAGACGCGGGGAACGCCTCGAGACAGCGGCCGCACGTCTGCGGTATGGTCGCCGACACCCGGCCGTGCACGTGGACGTCGCGGCCGTCGGGGTCGATCTGCAGCGAGACGGAATCGAGCCGCCAGTCGGGATCGCCGAACGCGTGCTCGAGGGCGCTGGTATCGGTCACGGTGAGCCCCTGCTCGTCGAGCTCGGACACTTTGATCTTCATCGTCGTGAACCCGTGTAAGTCTCTGTCATTCAAGAATTTTTCTCGTAAACCGGCCCAGTATATCGACCGGGCTACGGTGAGTCAAGGCGTTTGACCCCCGAAAAGGCGTCTGCTACGCTTTTTTCGGTCGTACCGTTCGTCCACCGACGTGCGCTCCAGCCCTGATGGCGCGCTCCAGGAAGGGGGGATCCCTCGTGTCCAACGTGCTCAAGACCGGTCTCTTGCTCGCGGTCCTGACCGCGATGCTCGTCCTCGCGGGCGGCGCCATCGGCGGCCAGCGCGGCATGCTCGTGGCATTCTTCGTCGCGCTCGCCATGAACTTCTTCAGCTACTGGTTCTCGGACCGTATCGTGCTCGCCATGTACGGGGCCCGCCCGGTCGACGAGGCGCAGGCGCCGCAGCTCTATGCCATGGTGCGGCGGCTCGCCCAGCGCGCCGGCATTCCGGTGCCGAAGATCTACGTCATCGCGACCGACACGCCGAACGCGTTCGCGACCGGGCGGAACCCCCAGCATGCGGCCGTCGCGGTCACGGAGGGCATCATGCGGATCCTCGATGACGAGGAGCTGGAGGGTGTCCTCGCCCACGAGCTGTCGCACGTGACGAACCGCGACATCCTGATCTCGACGATCGCGGCTACCCTGGCCGGCGCCATCACGTACCTCGCGCACATGGCACAGTGGGCTGCCATCTTCGGCGGACGCTCGCAGGACGACGACGAGGGGGCCAACCCGCTGGTGATGATGGTGTTCGCGATCCTGGCGCCGATCGCGGCCATGCTGGTGCAGCTGGCCGTGTCGCGCGCGCGCGAATTCCAGGCCGACGCGAGCGGCGCCCGTCTCGCCGGCCGGCCGTGGCCGCTGGCCAAGGCGCTGGAGAAGCTCGAGGTCGCCTCGCACATGCAGCCGATGGCGGCCAATCCGGCGACGGCGCACCTGTTCATCGTGAACCCGCTCTCGGGTCAGAGCCTCATGCGGCTCTTCTCGACGCACCCGTCGACGGAGGAGCGCATCGCGCGGCTGCGCTCGATGCGGCTCGCCTGACCCACGCGCGGCAGTGGCGAGCAGTCGCCACTGCCGCTCTGCATCGTTCGCTTCCTTGACCCCCCCGATCGCTCGCGCGACAATACTGCGGTTCGACCGATGACAGACGTACCTCTCATTCGGATCAGCGGAATCCGCAAGGCGTTCGGGGCGCAGGCGGTGCTGGATGGCGTGAGCCTCGACGTCCGCAGTGGCGAGGCGGTCGCGTTGCTCGGCGGAAACGGCGCCGGCAAGACCACGCTGCTGAAGATCGTCGCCACCATCATGCGGCCGACGGCGGGTGCGGCGACCGTGGCGGGCCATGACTGTGCCCGCGAGGCCGAGACGGTCCGGCGGCTCGTCGGGTTCGCCGGCCACGGCGCCTGGGTGTACGACGAGCTCACCGCGCGGGAGAACCTCCGATTCTGGAGCACGCTCGACGGCGGCGCGTCGCCCGACGAGACGCTCACGGCGGCCCTCGCCGCCGTCGATCTCGAGCGCGCGGCCGGCGCGCGCGTGCGCACGTTCTCGGCAGGGATGAAGCGCCGGCTCTCGCTGGCGCGGCTGACGCTCCGCCCCGCGCGCGTGCTGCTGCTCGACGAGCCGTTCTCCGGACTCGATCAGCGCGCCCGGAAGTGGCTCGAGGGCTATCTCGAGGCGTTCAAGCTGCGCGGCGGCGCGCTCCTCATGGTCACCCACTCGCTGGGCCGTGAGCTAGGCGTGGCCGACCGCATCGCCGTGCTGGCCGGTGGACGGATCTCGCTCGACACGCCGCGCGCCGGCCTCGCCGACGACGACGTGCAGCGCCTCTACGCTGCGCACGTCGAGGACCCGGTGTGAGCTTCGCGCGCCGGGCGTTCGTGGTGGCGTGGAAGGACGTGCTCGTGGAGCGGCGTTCCAAGGAGACGCTGAACGCACTCGCCTTCTTCGCCCTACTCCTGCTCTTCGTCTTCCAGTTCGCGCTCGGGCCCGACCGCGAGCGGCTCACCGGCGTGCTGCCCGGCGTCCTGTGGCTCGGGTTCATCCTGAGCGGCCTGCTCGCGCTCGGTCGCACGTTTCTGGTCGAGCGGGACCACGACTGCTGGGAAGGCCTGCTGCTGGCGCCCGGCGACAAGTCGGCGATCTACGTCGGCAAGCTCATGGGAAACCTGGCGCTCATGGCGCTGGTTGACACGCTGGTGCTCGGGCTGTTCGTCGTCTTCTTCGACATCGACGTCGGTCACGCGTTCCCTGGCCTGGTGCTCGTGGTCGCACTCGGCACCGTCGGGCTCGCCGCCGTGGGGACGCTCTTCGCCGCGATGACCGCGCACGTGCGCGCGCGCGAGGTGCTCTTTCCCGTGCTCCTGCTGCCGGTGCAGGTGCCGGTGCTGCTCGCCGCGGTGAAGGCGACGGAGGCGCTGCTGCTCGGTGAGCCGCTCGCCGGCGTCGCACACTGGATCCAGCTGCTCGCCGCCGCCGACGTGATCTACGTCGCCGTCGGCGTGCTGACCTTCGACGCCATCCTGGAGGGCTGACACCGCATGGCCGTGCGCGCACTCGGCATTCTCTCCGCGGTCGGCCTCCTCGTCGGCCTCGTGATGGCATTCGGCGTGGCGCCGCGAGAGACGACGCAGGGCAACGTGCAGCGGATCATGTACGTGCACCCGCCGCTGGCCTGGGTCTCGTATCTCGCGTTCGTCGTGGTCGCCGTCGCCTCGGTGGCGTACCTCGTGCGGCGCCGACCCGCGGCTGACCGCGTCGCGCACGCGTCCGCCGAGGTCGGCGTCGTCTTCACCGGCCTCGCCATCGCGACAGGATCGATCTGGGGCAAGCCGACCTGGGGGACCTGGTGGACCTGGGACGCGCGGCTGACCAGCGTGGCCATCCTCTTCGTGATGTACCTCGGCTACCTCCTGCTGCGCGGGACGGTGGAAGATCGCGAGCGCGCCGCGCGCTACTGCGCGGTGCTCGGCATCGTGGCCGCGCTCGACATGCCGCTGGTGCACTTCTCGGTCTACTGGTGGCGCACGCTCCACCAGCCGCCGTCGCTGATGAAGCCCGGCGGCTTCACGGGCTCCTCGGCGATCCTGTGGCCGCTCCTGGTGAACGTGGGCGCCTTCACCGTCCTGTACGCCTACCTGCTCGCCAAGCGGGTGCGGCTGCTGCGCGCCGAGGCGGAGGAGGCGTTCGCGTGATGCCGGACAACTGGGGGTTCGTCGCCGCCGCCTACGTCATCACCGCGGTGGTGCTCGGCGTCTACTGGGCGCGCCTCGTGAGGCGCGAGAAGGCGCTCGCGCACCGCAAGCCCGGACGGACGCGCTCGTGAAGCCGAAGTTTCTCGTGGGCGGCGTGGTCATCCTGGCGGCCCTGGCGTACATGATCTACGCAGGCGTGAGCCAGTCGGTCGTGTATTTCGTGACGCCGTCCGAGCTCGGCGCCGCCCCGGTGGCGGGCAAGGCCTATCGCGTGGGCGGCATGGTCGTGCCCGGCTCCCTGCGTTGGGAGCCCAGGACGCTCGACCTGACGTTCACCATCTCGGACGGCAAGCGCGCCATTCCGGTGCGGCACAAGGGCACGCCGCCCGACCTCTTCGGCGAGGGCCGCGGCGCCGTCGTCGAAGGCTCCTGGAGCGCCGACGGCTACTTCAAGGCGAGCCACATCATGGCCAAGCACTCGGAGGAGTACAAGGCGCCGCACGACGGAGACAGCGCGCCGTACAAGGAGCTGATGCGCACGCTGAAGGACACCGGCGCATGATCGCGGACATCGGCGCCGGCGCGCTCGTCGTGGCGCTCGCGCTCGCGCTGTTCGGCGCCGTGGCCGCCGCCGTGGGCGCCCGTACCGGCCGGCCGGCGCTGGTCGAGTCGGCGCAGCACGCGGCGCTCGCGGTGTTCGCGCTGATCAGCGGGTGCCTCGTCCTGCTCGTCTACGCGTTCCTCACCTTCGACTTCTCGGTGCGCTACGTCGCGACGAACACCAACCTCGGGACGCCCTTCTATTACCGCATCACCGCGGTGTGGGGCGCGCTCGAGGGCTCGATCGTGCTCTGGGCCTTCATGCTGTCCGTCTACACGCTGATCGTCATCGTCCGTCACCGCCGGAACGCCCGCGATCTCTACCCCTGGGTGCTGACGGTCATGCTCGGCGTGCTGGCGTTCTTCCTGCTCGTCATGACGGTGCCCGCACCGGTGTTCCAGCGTCTCACGCCCGTGCCCGCCGACGGGCGCGGTCTGAACCCGCTGCTCGAGGACTCCGGGATGATCACGCACCCGGTGGCGCTCTACCTCGGGTTCACGGGCTTCACGGTGCCCTTCGCGTTCGCCATGGCGGCGCTGATCACCGGGCGCGTGAGCGACTTCTGGATCACGACCACGCGCCGGTGGACGATCATCGCCTGGTATTTCCTTTCGCTGGGGCTGCTCATCGGCGGCTGGTGGAGCTATCACGTGCTCGGCTGGGGCGGCTACTGGGCGTGGGATCCCGTCGAGAACGCCGCCTTCATGCCGTGGCTCACCGGCACCGCGTTCCTGCACTCGGTGATGATCCAGGAGCGCCGTCGCATGCTGCGCCTCTGGAACGTCGCGCTGGTGATCCTCACCTTCTCGCTGACGCTCTTCGGGACGTTCCTGACGCGCTCGGGCGTCATCGCGTCCGTGCATGCCTTCACGCAGGGCTCCATCGGCGTCTTCTTCCTGTCGTTCCTGTCCATCGTCGTGCTGACGGCGCTCGCGCTCCTGGCGTGGCGCTGGGACGCGCTGGCCGCGGAGGGCGAGCTCGACGCCGTCGTCTCGCGCGAGTCCGCCTTCCTGCTCAACAACGTGCTGCTGGTGGCGGCCGCCTTCACCGTGTTCTTCGGCACCGTGTTCCCGCTGCTCTCCGAGGCACTGCGCGGCGTCAAGGTCAGCGTCGGCATGCCGTTCTTCAATCGCGTGAACCTGCCGCTGTTCCTCGGCCTGCTCTTCCTCATGGGCGTGGGCCCGCTCATCGCCTGGCGGCGGGCCTCGCTCGACAACCTCAAGCGCAACTTCCTGTGGCCGGCCGCGATCGGCATCGTGGCCGCGGCCGTGGTGTTCGCGCTCGGCGTACGCAGCTCGCTTGCCGTCACCACGCTCGCCGTCACCGCGTTCGTGGCCGGCACGATCGCCGTCGACGTGACCCGCGCCACCCGCGCCCGCACGCGCCTCGGGGAGGCGGTTCCACGCGCGCTGGGCCGGCTGCTGCTGCGCCACAACCGGCGCTACGGCGGCTTCGTCGTGCACCTCGGCATCCTCGTGATCGCGCTCGGCGTGACCGGCTCGCAGGCGTGGTCCGTGCAGACGGAGACCACCGTCCGGCGCGGCGAGCACGCGGAGCTGGCGGGCTACAAGCTGCGCTTCGACGGCCTGGCCGGGACGGAGGAATCGAACCACTTCAAGGTCACCGGCACGTTCACGATCGACGGCGGACGCGCGACGGGGACGGTGCTGCAGCCGGCCAAGAAGTTCTATCCGCAGGATTCGTCGCCGATCGCGTACGTCGACTATCGCCTCGGCCTCATCGAGGACCTCTACGTCGTCCTCGGCGACTTCGCGCGCGACGGCTCGCAGGCGACGATCAAGGTCCAGGTGAATCGGCTCGTCAGCTGGATCTGGATCGGCGGCCTCGTGCTCACGCTCGGAGCCGCGCTCGCCATCGCGCCGGAGCGCCGGAGGCCCGCGTGAAGCGCTGGCGCTGGCTGCTGCCGCTGGCCGCGGTCCCGCTGCTGGCGTTGCTGGCGTACGGCTTTCGCGTCGACCCGCACAGCATTCCCTCGCCGCTCGTGGGCCGCCCGGCCGCGAGCTTCGCGCTCACGCCGTTCGAGGGCGCGCCGATCACGCTGCAGGCACTGCGCGGGAAGGTGGTCGTCGTCAATTTCTGGGCGTCGTGGTGCAATCCGGCGTGCTACGAGGAGGCGCCCGTGCTGGAGCGGGCGTGGCGGACGTATCAGGGGCGCGGCGTGGTCGTGCTCGGCGTCGACATGCAGGACACGCCGGAAGCCGCGCAGACGTTCATCCGGCGCTTCGACCTGACGTTTCCCAACGCGCCGGACGTCGGCGGCAAGATGGCCGTCGAGTACGGCGTGTACGGCGTGCCCGAGACGTTCTTCGTGGATCGCGCCGGGCGGATCCGCGCCAAGCACGTCGGCGCCCTGACCGACGAGATCGTCCGTGGGACGCTCGAGCCGCTGCTGTGACGCCCGGCCGCGCTCAGGCGCGGCCGTCCGGGACCGGCGCCACCACGTCGTCCGCGCAGCGCTTGAGCGCGCTCGCGATGCGGCCGCGAACGTCGGCGCGCTGCTCCGCCGCCTCGATGTCCGCGCGCGACAGCTCGCACGCCGAGACGACGCCGGTGGTGCCGGCCAGCCGGACGCGAAGGCGGGCGCCACCCGGCTCGGCATCGATCGCGATCACGCTCGCGTTGGGCGCCACCTCTCGCATCAGCTCGCGCAAGAACGCGCTCGGCTCCATGCTCGCCTCCCCCGATTCGTCAGTGAGCTCGTGGAGGCGGGTGCAACGCCAGTGCCAGTGATTCGTCGTCGGGGCGCCCGCTCGCTCAGCGCCTGCGCCGAGCAGACGGCCCTCGCGCTGTCGATCACGCTCGTGCTCGTGGCCATGGGCACGGGAGAGCGGACGCTCGCATGGGCGCAGCCACCGGCGAGCGCCGTCTCCGAGGAGCGCGTGCACGAGATCGCCGGCGAGCTGCGCTGCGTGGTCTGTCAGAATCTTTCCGTCGCCGACTCCCCGTCCGAGATGGCCGCGCAGATGCGCGGCATCATCCGCGAGCACCTGGCCGCCGGTGAGTCGGCGGCACAGATCCGCGAATACTTCGTGCAGCGCTACGGCGAGTGGATTCTGCTCGCGCCACGCCGGACTGGCTTCAACCTGCTCGTCTGGGGTTTCCCGATCGCGGCCGTGCTGGTCGGCCTGGGCGCGGTAGCCATGCTTCTGCGGCGGTGGACCCGCCGCGCGCGGCCGGCGCCTGGCGCCGTCGACCCGGCCATGCGGGCCCGCATCCGCGCCGAGCTGGAGCGCGAGCCGTGATGCTCACGGTGCTCGCCGCGCTCGCCATCGGGGCGCCGGCCGTCGCCTTCGCGCTGTGGCCGCTGCGTCGTGGCGCGGGCCGCGCGCTGCTGCCGCTGCCCTCCGATGAGCGGGAGCAATGGCTCGAGGCCAAGGCGGCCGCGCTGCGGGCGCTGCGCGAGCTGGCGTTCGAGCACGACGCGGGTCACATCTCCGACGCCGATCATGCCGAGCTGTCCGCCCGCTACGAGAGCGAGGCCGCCGCCGCGCTCACGGCGCTCGACCGTCTGGGGCCGGCGCCGGTCGCGGCCACGCCGCCGACGACCGTTCCCGCCCGGGCCCGCGGCTGGCGGCATCCCGCGGCGCTCGCCGCCAGCGCCCTGGCGCTGCTGGTCTTCGGTGTCGTGCTCGGTGTCGGCATCGTGCGCTACACGGAGCCGGATCGCATGCCACAGGCGGCTGCGGTCACGCCGCCGTCCCTCGGCATCACGCCCGACGTGGTCGGGCCCGGGGCGACGGGACCGCAGACCGGCGCGGCGGGCGGTGCGTCGCGCGTCATCCCGCCCGAGGTGCTGCGCGGGATGTTACAGGCCGCGCGCCAGTCGCTGGCCGAGGGCCGCTACTCGGAGGCGATCGCGGCCTACCAGGCGGTTCTCAAGCGCGATCCGAAGAACGTGGACGCCATGACGCACCTCGGCCTGATCGTGGCCATCGGCGGACACGCCGACAGCGCGCTCGAGACGTTCGACAAGGCGCTCGCCATCGAGCCGAACTATCCGCCGGCGCTGCTGTACCGCGGTCAGGTCCTCTACGAGGCGAAGAACGACGTGCCCGGCGCCGTGCGGGCGTGGGAGCGCTTCGTCAGCGTCGCGCCGTCGGCGGAGGACCGTCAGCGCGTCGAGAAGCTGATCGCCGAGGCGAAGGCGGGCTCGCGCGGCAAGTAGGCGCGGCCGCCGGCCGGGTGCTGCTTCTTCACCGACAGCGGCACCGCCAGCACCGACTCCCCCTTGTAGACGATCACCGGAAACGTCCACGCGACCTGGATGGCCAGACCGGCGGTGGTTGCGACGACGTTCACCTCGCGATCGTCGAGCGGCACGCCGGCCGTGGTCGCCTCGCGCAGGATGCGCTTCTTCACGTCGCCGGCGGTCGGAAGGTCCGCGAGCGAGCGGGGCTCGAGGACCTCCTCCACCACGGTGCGGATCTGGAACCACTGGTACACCGACATCATCCCCGCGTACGCCGCATAGCAGCACGCCACTACCACCAAACCCCAGAAGAAGGCCTTCATCGCGTCCTCCTCATCGGTCGGTCGGGAGGTAAACCCAGATCTTCGCGGCGGCCGGCAGGCCAAGCGCGATCTGCGTGCCGTCGGCCGCGGTGGTAATGGTGCCCGCCCACGGCGCGACCTCGATGATGGATAGTCGGCGGCCAGGCCGCACGTCGTTGCGCCACAGGAACTCCAGGAGGTTCTTGTCGGCCTCCGCCTCCTCGGTGATGCGCTCGACCACGACGGTGGCGCCCTGCTTCGCCTGGCTCAGCGGAAACGGCTCGACGCGCGGCGGCCGCGGCATGCCGGGGATCGGATTGCCGTGGGGACACGTGCTCGGCATGCCGAGCATCTCCGCCAGGCGGTCCTCGACCCGCGGCGATAGCGCGTGCTCGAGGCGATGGGCCTCCTCGTGCGCGTCGGTCCAGTTGAGTCCGAGCGTGTCGGTCAGCCAGCGCTCGAGGAGCCGGTGACGCCGCGCCATCACCTCGGCGATCTGGCGTCCCTTCTGCGTGAGGGTGAGCTCCTTGCGCGGCCCGACCTTGACGTAGCCGCCGCGCGCGATCCGGTGCACCGCCTCGGTCACGGCCGGTGCTGACACGGCCATGTGCTTGGCCAGACGCGCGCCGATCACGGGCTTGCCGCTGCCGGTGAGATCGTAGATCGCCGCGAGGTAGTCCTGGACCGACGCCGTCGTTCCGGCCGCGCGCGGTCGCCGCGGCTTCGGGTCAGGTTTTCGCCCGGACACGCGTGGCATCTCAGCGCACTATACGCGAGAACCGCAGCAAGACCGCAGTGTTATGCTGTGCCGCATGACGCGCGCCGACGCGTTGCAGCGGCTCACCGAGCTGCGGGAGGCCATCCATCATCACGACTATCTCTACTACACGGAGGCCCGTCCGGAGGTCTCGGACGCCGAGTACGACGCCCTCATGCGCGAGCTGCGCGAGCTCGAGTCCGCGCATCCCGATCTCGTCTCGGCGGACAGTCCCACGCAGCGCGTGGCCGGCCAGCCCGTCGAGGCGTTCCGGCCGGTGGAGCATCGCGCGGCCATGCTGTCGCTCGACAACGCGACGTCGCCCGACGATCTGCGCGAGTTCGAGGCCCGACTCCGCCGCGCGCTGCCCGGCGCCTCCTTCGCATACGTGTGTGAGCCGAAGATCGACGGGCTCGGCATCGCGCTGCTCTACGAGCGCGGCCGCTTCGTCCGCGGTGCGACGCGCGGCGACGGCCGCGTGGGCGAGGACGTGACCGCGAACCTTCGCACCATTCGCAGCCTGCCACTGACGCTGAAGGGGCGCCTGGCCGCGCTCCCCGAGGTGGAAGTGCGTGGTGAGGTGTTCATGCCGCGCGCGGACTTCGCGCGGCTCAACCGCACGCTGGAGGAGGCGGGCGAGCCGACATTCGCGAATCCGCGCAACGCGGCCGCGGGCGCCATCCGGCAGAAGGACCCCGGCGTCTCCGCGCACCGCCCGCTCGACATCTTCCTCTACCATCTCGGGCACGCGCCCGGCTTCGACGGCGCCACGCACTACGCGGCCATCGAGGCGCTGCGCGAGGCCGGGCTGAAGACGAACCCGCGCACGGAGCGCTGCGCGCAGCTGGACGACGTGCTCGCGTACTGTGCCCGACTCGAGCAGGACCGGGATGGCCTCGGCTACGACGCCGACGGCGTGGTGGTCAAGGTCGACTCGCTCGAGCAGCAGCGTCGCCTGGGATCGACGGCGCACCATCCCCGCTGGGCGATCGCCTACAAGTTCGCCGCGCGACAGGCGACCACGACCATCCTGTCCATCGACGTCAACGTCGGCAAGACGGGCGCGCTGACGCCGGTCGCGAAGCTGACGCCGGTGCCACTCGCCGGCGTGGTGATCAGCAACGTCAGCCTGCACAACGAGGACGAGATCCGCCGCAAGGACATCCGCGTCGGCGACACGGTGCTGATCGAGCGCGCCGGCGACGTGATTCCCTACGTCGTGCAGGTGGTCGTGGCCAAGCGTCCCGCCGACAGCACGCCATACCGCTTTCCCGACCACTGCCCGGCCTGCGGCGGCGTGGCCTTCCGACCCGCGGGGGAGGCGTACTGGCGGTGCATGAACGCCGCCTGTCCCGCGCAGCTCAAGGAGCGCCTCAAGCACTTCGGCTCCCGGCGGGCGATGGACATCGAGGGGCTGGGGGACGCCGCCATCGAGCAGCTCGTCGACCGCGGCGACGTGAAGAACTTCGCCGACCTCTACCGGCTCACCGCCGAACGACTGGCCGAGCTCGATCGCTTCGCCGAGAAGTCCGCCGACAACCTCGCCGCCGCCATCGCCGAATCGAAAGGCCGCGGCCTCGCGCGACTGCTCAACGCGCTCGGCATCCGCCTCGTGGGCGAGCGGGTCGCGCGGCTGCTCGCCACGCGCTTTGGATCCGCCGAGCGGCTCATGGCCGCCTCGCGCGCACAGCTCGCGGACGTCCACGGCATCGGCGACGTCATCGCCGCCTCGGTGCGGACCTTCTTCGACGAAGGCGCGAACGTCGCCATGGTTCGCGAGCTCGGCGAGCTCGGCGTCGATCTCACCGAGCGCGGCGCTGCCGTCGACGGCCCCAGGCCGCTCGCCGGCAAGACGTTCGTGCTCACCGGCACGCTGCCGACGCTCACGCGCGACGCGGCGCGGGAGCGCATCGAGTCGCTGGGCGGTCGCGTCACCTCGGCGGTCACGCGGAAGACGGACTACGTCGTCGTCGGCGAGGCGGCCGGCAGCAAGGCCGACGACGCGCGGCGCCTGGGGGTCGCGACGCTCGACGAGGCGGCATTCCTCACGCTCACGGGAGCCACGACGCCATGACGACACGCCTCCTCGCCACCGTCGTGCTCGTCGCGGCGCTGCTCGGCGGCTGCCTCGGCGTCGCCACCGACTCGCCGGCCCCCATCGATCAGAGCGCGCCCGGGCGCTGGGTGACCCTCGCGCCGATGCCGACCGCGCGCCAGGAGGTGGCGGTCGCCGCCCTCGGTGGCCACGTCTGGGTCATCGGCGGCTTCGGTGCCGGCGCCGAGCCGCTGGCGACGGTCGAGCGTTACGATCCGGCTTCGAACAGCTGGGACGCGCGCCCGCCGCTGCCGATCGCCGTGCACCACGCGGCCGCGGTGGCCGTCGGCGACCGGCTGTTCGTCCTCGGCGGCTATACCGGCGGCCGCATCCGGTGGACGCCGCTCGACAGCGTGTACGAGTGGAGCGAGACGCGCGGGACCTGGCAGGCGCGCGTGCCGATGCCGACGGCGCGCGGCGCCCTCGCCGCCGTCGAGCTGAACGGGCGGATCCACGCGCTCGGCGGCAGCGCGCAGGATCCCATGGGCGCGCACGAGGTCTACGATCCCACCACCAGTCGCTGGACAGTCGTGAACCCGATGCCGACCGCGCGTGATCATCTGGCCGCGGTCGTCTTCCACGAGCGCATCTGGGTGCTCGGCGGTCGCACGTCGTTCACCGGCACGCAGTACGCCAACGTGGAGGTCTACGATGCGACCACCGATAGCTGGCGCACGGGACCGCCGCTGCCGCGCGGGCGCGGCGGCCTGACCGCCGCTGCTCTCAGCGACCGCATCCTCGTGTTCGGCGGCGAGGCGCCGTTCCGGATCTTCAACGCGACCGAGATGTACGAGCCCGCCGGCAATCGCTGGATCGCCAAGGAGCCGATGCCCACGCCGCGCCACGGAGCCGGGGCGGCGCCGATCGAGGGTCGCGTCTACGTCGTCGGCGGCGGGCAAGAGCCCGGCTTCGCGGCCACGCAGGTCAACGAGGCCTACACGCCGTGAGCCGCGTGGCCGCGCTGGCGGTGGTGCTGGCCTCGCTCGCCGGCCATGCCGACGCCGGACCGACGCACGCCGAGGCGCTCAGCGCGCTCACCGCGCCCGACGTCGAGGCGCGGCGTCTGGGCGCGGCCGCCCTCGCCGGGGAAGGGACCGCCGGTGACGTGCCGGCGCTGATCCAGGCGCTGCGCGATCCGGACCGCGGCGTCCGCGCGCTCGCCGAGAACGCGCTGTGGGCGGTGTGGAGTCGCTCGGGCGACGCCGGCATCGATCGCCGGCTCGAGCTCGGTGTCGCGCAGCTGCGCGACCACCAGCTCGAGGCCTCGGTGGAGACCTTCAGCGCCATCATCGCCGACCGTCCGGACTTCGCCGAGGCCTGGAACAAGCGCGCCACCGCGTACTACGTCCTCGGCGACTGGCGCCGCTCGGCCGCCGACTGCGACGAGACGCTCGCGCGTAACCCGCAGCACTTCGGCGCTCTCAGCGGCTACGGCATGATCTGGCTGCAGCTGGACGAGCCGGCGCGCGCGCTGGAGCGCTTCGAGCAGGCGCTGGCCGTCAATCCCAACCTCGCCTCCGTGCGGGACACGATCGACGCCCTGCGCGAGCTGCTCCGCCGTGAGCGGGGCAGCGAGATCTGACGCTCACCGAATCGCCGACCGAAGAGAGGAGCCGCCCGTGATCGATGCCTTGCGAAAGATCACCAGTCCGAGCGTGGCGAACGCCATCGAGACCTTCAATCTCCGGCCGCGCAACCACGGCCAGATGTCCTCGGACATCAAGACACTGTTCCCCGAGCTGGGGCCGCTCGTCGGCTACGCGGTCACCGCCCTCATCCGGGCGGAGCCGCAGCCGCTGAACGGTCATCGCGCCAGCACGTACGGCTGGTGGGACTACGTCCTCACCATTCCGGCCCCGCGCGTGATCGTGGTGCACGACCTCGACGAGCCGCGCGGCCAGGGCGCGCAGTGGGGCGAGGTGCAGGCGAACATCCACAAGGCGCTCGGCTGCGTTGGCACCGTCACCGACGGCTCCGTGCGCGACCTCGAGGAGGTCCGCGCGCTCGGCTTCCAGTTCGCCGCCGCGCACGTCTCCGTGTCGCATGCCTACGTCCACATGGTGGACTTCGGGCTGCCCGTGAAGGTCGGCGGGCTGTGGGTCAAGCCGGGCGATCTGATCCATGCCGATCAGCACGGCGTGGTGACCATTCCGCCGGAGTGCACGGAGAAGCTGCCGGAGGCGGTTGCGAAGGTCGAAGCGGACGAGCGCACGATCATCAGCCTCTGCCAGGCAAAGGACTTCACCCCGGACCGGCTGAAGGATCTCTACAAGCGGATCCGGCCCGGCACGTACTAGCGCGGCGCGGTGCCCGCATTGTCCGAGGGTAGACTGGGCTCATGGAGATCCGGCTTCCCGAGGCGGGCGATCTCGACGCGCTGATGCGACTGGCGGCCGACGTGATCGGCGTCGAGCGCGCGGGACCGTTCATCCGCTCGCACCTCGATCGGCACCACGTGCTCGTGGCCCGCGACGGCGACGGCGTGATCGGCCTCATCGCGTACCGGACCGACTGGTTCCAGTGCACCTTCGTGTCGCTGGTGGCCGTCACCAAGGATCGGCGCCAGCAGGGTGTCGCGCGCGCACTGTTCCGCGCCGTGGAGGCGATGTCGGCGAGCCCGCGGCTCTTCTCGTCGACCGAGGAGACCAACGGCGTGTCGATCCGCATGCACACGGCACTGGGGTTCGCGCCCTCCGGCCACATCGACAACTTGCCGCAGGGCTACCGCGAGCTGCTGTTCTACAAGCGGCTCCAGCCGTGAGTCAGTCGCCGCGAATGCCGTGCCGGGTGACGAGCACTTCGACGTCGGTGGACGTCTGGCGCATCCGCTCGACGGCGCGGTCGAGCAGCTTCATCAGGTCGTCGTGGGAGTACGCGTCCACCGCGCCCTCCTCCACCAGGAGGATGTGCGTGGCGACGCGGCCGTGACGGATCTTGAAGCGCTGCGCTTCGCGGTCGCCGTCGAAGAACGTCGTGATGCGGCAGTCGGGCAGGCGCCGGGTCAGATGCGAGTGGATCTGCGCGACCCTGTCGTCATGCATGCCTTTAGAATAGCCGACGCACGCCCCCAGAAAGGAGATCCGGCCGTGGCCGAGACCCCCGCGTCCAAGGACCAGCTGCTGAACCAGGCGGCCCGCGAGTACAAGGCGTTTCACGAGACGCTGCACGGCTTGAACGAGGAACAGATGTCCGAGGTGTGGCTCGGGACGTGGTCGGTGAAGGACATCGTTGCGCATATCTCGGGCTGGCACCGCGAGATGGGACCCGCGCTGGAACGACTGGCGCGCGGGGAGAAGCCGATCCCGGCGGGCGTGTCGTACGACGACGTCGACGGCTGGAATGCGCGGTTCGCGGCCGCCCGACGCGGCGAGCCGGTGGCCGACGTCCTCCTCGAATTCGACAAGTCGCACGAGTACTTCATGCACGCGGCCGCCGCCGTCCCCGACGAGCGGCTGCAGCCGGGCAAGACGGCGTGGAAGATCGTCGACAACAACAGCGCGCACCACTATCACGAGCACGCAGAGCAGATCCGGGGCTGGCGCCGATCGCGCGGCATCTAGTCGTGCGCGCCGGCGGCGCCACCCCCGGCACGGGCGTTGCACCACCCAGCGGCCATGCGGTCCGCGCTCGCCGCCGCGCTACTGCTGGTGAGCCAGACGGCGTCGCCTGGGATTCTCTACGACTTCGAGTGGCGGTCTTCCGCCATGCTCTCGCGCTTGCAGGGCGGCGAGACGGTCACCACGCGCGGTGAGCTGCTCGGCAAGGGGCGGCTGCGACTGACCCGTCTCGCCGATGGGCGCTGGCACTTCGCGTTCTGGGGTCCCGACGGTCACGGTGAGGGCGACATCGTGGGCGAGCAGCTGCAGAACGTGAGCTTCCCCGTGCCCATCGACGTCGGCAACCCCGCCGCCCCGCCGCATCTCACGAGCGGAATCTTCCGGCCCGCCGCGGATGGGGGCCGGCCGCCGGCGTTCGAGCTGGCGTGGGCCGAGGGCTTCATCTGCCGAACGACGCCGGCGACGTGCGGCAACGTGACCGCGTGGAGCCGCGAGCTCACCGGCCACGCACAGCTCGCGACGCCGTAGCGCGCGAGCGCCTCGTGCGTTACGCCGGCGGCGGCGGCTCCGTTCCGAGCTGGCCCACGGCCTTGGCCACGCCCTCGGCGAGCTCACCCGGCGTGAACGGCTTCAGCACGATCGTCTGCACGCCGCTCTCGCTCGCTTTGCTCATGACCTCGCGCGTCCCGTGCGCCGTGATCATCACCACGCGCATGCCGGGTCTCACCTGCCACGCCTTCTTGATGAACTCCAGTCCCGTCAGCTCGGGCATCTTGTAGTCGACGACCAGCAGCTCGGTCGGAGTGGCGGTCAGGTGCGCGAGAGCGTCGGCGGCCTTCGTGAATCCGTTGACGGTGTGGCCTTTCGACTGCAGCACCTGGACGCACATGCGAACAATGGACGGCTCGTCGTCGACGACGACGATGGTCACGCCCGACTCCGGCGCTCGTCGGCGCGGAGCTTGTATTCCACCGAGTCGACCAGCGCAAGCCAGGAAGCCTCGATGATGTTGTCGGCCACGCCGACCGTGCCCCAGGTCTCCCTCGCGTCGCCCGAGGTGATCAGCACGCGTGTCTTCGCCGCGGTCCCCTTCGACTCGTCGAGGATCCGCACTTTGTAGTCGAGCAGACGCATCTCCTTCAAGTTCGGATAGAACTCCTCGAGCGCCTTGCGCAGCGCATGATCGAGCGCGTTCACGGGACCGTTGCCGGCGGCCGCCGTGTGTTCGAGCATGCCCTTGACGCGGACGCGCACGGTGGCCTCGGCCACCGGCTCGTCGTCGCCGCTCTGCTCCTCCACGATCACCCGGTAGGCGTCGAGCTCGAAGCACGGCCGATGGCGCCCGAGCGCGCGCTCCATGAGCAGCTCGAACGAGGCTTCCGCGCCCTCGAACTGGAAGCCCTCGTCCTCGAGCTGCTTGAGCCGGTCGAGGATGCGCCGGGAGTCCGGCGTGTCCTGATCGATGTCGATGCCGAACTCGCGCGCCTTCCAGACGATGTTCGACTTCCCGGCCAGCTCGGACACGAGCACGCGCCGGTGGTTGCCGACGGCGGCCGGATCGACGTGCTCGTACGTCTCGGGATGCTTGAGCACGGCCGAGACGTGCATGCCGCCCTTGTGCGCGAAGGCGGAGTCGCCGACGTACGGCTGCGCGTCCCAGGGCTTGCGGTTGGCCAGCTCCGACACGAAGCGGGAGACGTCGCGCAGCTCGCGCAGGTGTGCCTCGGGAATGCATTCGATGCCCATCTTCAGCACGAGGCTCGGAATGATCGAGACCAGGTTGGCGTTGCCGCAACGCTCGCCGTAGCCGTTGATGGTCCCCTGGATCTGGCCCACGCCCTCGCTCGCCGCCGCCAGCGAGTTCGCCACCGCACACTCGGCGTCGTTGTGGACGTGGATGCCGAGCGGCGTCTTCACGACCTGTCGCACCGCCCGCAGGATGGCGACCAGGTCGGCGGGCAGGGTCCCGCCGTTGGTGTCGCAGAGGACGAGCCAGTGCGCGCCCGCCTGCTCCGCCGCGCGCAGCGTGGCCAGCGCGTAGTCCCGGTTGGCGCGGAAGCCGTCGAAGAAGTGCTCGGCGTCGAAGAGCACCTCGTCCATCTTCGGGCGGAGGAAGGCAATGGTGTCGGCGACCATCGAAAGGTTCTCGTCGAGCGTCGTCCCCAGCGCGTCGGTCACGTGAAAGTCCCAGGCCTTGCCGACGATGGTCGCCACCGGCGCTCCGGCGTCGACGACGGCCTGCATGTTCGCATCCGACGCGGCGCTGCCGCCCGCCCGGCGCGTCATGCTGAAGGCCGCGAGCTTTGCCTGCTTGAGGCCGACGTCCTGCATCCGACGGAAGAATCGTAGATCTTTTGGGTTGCTGCCCGGCCAGCCGCCCTCGATGTAGTGGATGCCGATCGCGTCCAGGCGACTCGCGAGCCGGACCTTGTCCTCCATCGAGAAGGACACGCCCTCACCCTGGGTTCCGTCTCGAAGAGTTGTGTCGTAAATCTTGATCAAACGGCGCATTCTTCGACCTCCCGCATCACGGCAAAGCTCGGCCATGATGGGCCAGCCGGCCGGCGGGTGTCAAGAATCCGGGATGCCGGAAGCGGTCCGGCACCTTCGTTGCACGGCACCTCGCGCACGCGTCACCATGTGGAGGAGGCATCGCATGAAGCCCGTTGCCATCGTCGGCCTGATCCTCATCATCCTGGGGGTCATCGCGCTCGCGTACCAGGGCATCACCTACACCACCAACCAGAAGGTCGTGGATCTCGGGCCGCTGAAGCTCGAGGCGAAGCGAGAGAAGACGATTCCGCTGCCGCCGGTGCTCGGCGGCGTCGCGCTGGCCGCCGGCGTGATCCTGCTGATCGTCGGGACGCGCCGCTAGCTGCGCATCCGCGCCTCGAGTCTGGCCTTCACGGCCGGCCACTCGTCGTCGAGGATGGAAAAGTACACCGTGTCGCGCTGATAGCCGCGGACGTTCATGTGGCGTCGCAACGTGCCCTCGCGCACCGCGCCGAGTCGGGCGATGGCCTCCTGGGAGCGGACGTTGCGGCCGTCGGTCTTCAATGAGACCCGGACTGCGCCGAGCGACTCGAAACAGTGACGAAGAAAGAGAAATTTCGACTCGGTGTTCGCCGGCGTTCGCCAGTAGCCGCGGGCGAGGAACGTCGAGCCGATCTCGACGTGTCGGTCGGCAGGCCGCACGTCGATGAGGCGCGTCGAGCCAATCGCGCGGCCGGTGTCGTTCCACACCTGCGCGTACACGAGAGACAGGCCACGCGTCATGGCATCACGGGCCTCGCGGATGAGAGCGAGCGTCTCATCCAGGTGCGTCGGCGGCGGCCACGCCAGATAGCGGCAGACGTCCTCGTCCTGCATCGCGTCGAAGATGCCGGCGGCATGCCGCTCGGCGATCGGCTCCAGGGTGAGCCAGCGGCCCTCGAGCACGACGGGCGTCAGATCCACGCTACAGCGCGCCGGCCTTCCGGAGGCGCGCGACCTCGGCGCGCCCGACACCGAGCACACGCTTGAGGACCGCCGCCGTGTCGGCGCCCAGCAGCGGCGCCGATGCTCTCGCCTTCCCCGGCGTGCCGTGCAGACGGATCGGGACGCCCATCATTCGCACGGTGCCCGCCTTGGGATGCGGCAGGCTGACCACCATCCCGCGGGCGCGCAGGTGCTCGCTCTCGCAGACCTCCGGCACCGTGCGGATGCGACCGGCGGGCACGCCGACTGCCTCGAAGCGCTTCGTCCACTCCTCCGCTGGCCGGGTGCGAAGAATGTCGTTGAGCAGCGGGATGAGCGTGGCGCGGTGCTCCACCCGCGACGCGTCGGTGGCGTACCGCGGGTCCTTGGCCAGCTCCGGCCGCTCCAGCGCCGTGCAGCAGCGCTCCCACAGCGAGCTGTTCGCGACACCGAGTGCCAGGTACCCGTCGGCTGCCGTGAACACCTCGTAGGGAACGATCGAGGGATGCTCGTTGCCGCGGCGGGCGGGCCTGCGGCCCGCGTTCAAGTACATGCCGGCCTGATAGGTGAGGAGCGACGCCATGACGTCCAGCATGGCGACTTCGACCTTCTGCCCCCGCCGGGTGCGCTGGCGTGCGAGGAGGGCCAGCGTGACCCCGTGGGCCCCCGACATCCCGGTGACGAGATCGGCGATGGAGTTGCCGACCTTGACCGGCGGACCGTCGGGGAAGCCGGTGAGGTCCATCACGCCGGACTCCGCCTGGACGATGAGGTCGTACCCGCCGCGGTGCGCCTCGGGCCCCGACTCGCCGAACCCGGACATCGCGCAGTAGATGAGCTTGGGGTTCACGCGGGCCAGGGTGGCGTAACCGAGACCGAGCTTCTCCATCGTCCCCGTGCGGAAATTCTCCAGGAGCACGTCGCTCTTGCGGACGAGCCGCTTGAGGAGGTCGCGGCCCTCCGGCGCCTTCAGATTCAGCGTCACGCTGTGCTTGTTGCGGTTCACCGACATGAAGTACGTCGACTCGCCGCCCGCGAACGGCGGCCAGCCCCGCGTGTCGTCGCCGCGCCCGGGCTCTTCGATCTTGATCACCTCGGCGCCCATGTCGCCCAGGAGCATGGCGCAGTACGGGCCGGCCAGCACCCGGGTGAGGTCGAGCACGCGGATCCCCTTCAACGGCTGGTCAGCTGGCACGGCGCCCCCTGTTCCACGCTCGCTTGGCGAGGCTGCGCGCGATGGCGTTCACGCGGTCGCCGGCGTGCCCGGCACGCCGCCAGAACAGCCGCGCGCGCTCCAGCGCGCCGAGATGGGAGAAGTAGTAGACGTCGTCGATGGCCTCGATGGCGACCGAGGAGCCGATCTTGAGCCCGCGCGTCTCGTCACCATGACACACGAAGCGCGCGCCGCCCTCCAGCTCCACGATCGCGATGTTGAGCGGTGAGCGAAAGCCCTCGGGCGCCGCGTGCAGCGTCGTGAACGACACGATCTCGCCGACGCCGGGTACGGTGGTCGGGGTCATCGGCACCGGATGCCACGGACAGTACGTCGCCGGGGGCGCGACCACCGCGTGACAGCGCGGGCACCGCGAGGCCGCGATATCGGTGGTCATGCGGCTTCCAGGATGGTGACCCAGTTGTTCGTGGCCAGGCCGCCGATGGAGTGAGCGAGGGCGACTCGGCCGGGAACCTGGCGGGCGCCGGCGCGTCGGGTGAGCTGCCACACGCATTCGACGATCTGCGCGATGCCGGTCGCGGCCAGCGGGTGGCCGCGCGCCTTCAGTCCGCCGGACGGGTTGATGGGCAGGCGGCCGTCGCGCGCCGTCTCGCCGTCCAGCGTGACACGCCCGGCCTTGCCCGGCGGCACCAGCCCGATGTCCTCCAGCGAGATGAGCTCGAAGGGCGCGAAGGCGTCGTGGATCTCGGCGAAGTCGACCCGCTCGGGTCCGAAGCCGGCCATCTCGAAGGCCGCGCGCGCCGCCATGCGATTGGCCTTGAAGCTCGTGAGCGAGTCGCGGTGCCGCACCGCCAGCGTGTCTGTCCCCTGCCCGACTCCCGCCACGCGAACGGCCGCGGGCGTCGCGGTCAGGACGAGCGCGGCGGCGCCGTCGGAGATCGGACAGCAGTGCAGCAGCCGCAGCGGGTCGGCCACCATGCGGCTTTCCATGACCTCTTCGGCCGTGACCGCCTGCGGGAAGTGCGCGTACGGGTTCAGGGCCGCGTTGGCGTGATTCTTCACCGCCACCTGCGCGATCTCGCGCAGGGTGACCAGCTTGCGCGCGAGCAGTGCGCGCGTGATGAGCCCGGCCAGCGCCGGCATGGTGGCGCCGTAGGAGCGCTCGTAGGGATCGATGGACCGGCCGATGATTTCCGAGACCTTCGGCGTCGCGAGATGCGTCATCTTCTCCCCGCCGACCACCAGCACAGACCCGTAGAGGCCGGCGGCGACCTGCGCGAAGGCCGCGTAGAACGCGGCGGCGCCGGAAGAGGTGGCGGTCTCCACGCGGATGGTCGGCGTGTCGGCCAGGCCCAGATACGTGGCGACGTTCGACGCGAAGTTCCCGTCGCCCAGGAACTCCTCGGGATTCATGGCCGCCACCACGAGCATGCCGGGCCGCTCGATCCCCGCGTCGGCGAGCGCGCCGTGGCCGGCATCGGCCATCAGCTCCTGGAGCGGCTCGCTGCGCCGTCCCACGCGCGTCATCCCCGCCCCCGCGATGTAGACGTTCGCCATGGCGCCGCCAAGCTTGCCGGGCCGCATCGGAAACGTCAACGATGCGGTCGCCACGCGCGGGGCGACGGCGACTCAGGTTGCGACGGAGCGGCGGCGCACCGGCGGTGGCGGCGCGGCCACGTTGAGCTCGCGAATGAGTCGCAGCAGATAGGTCCGCTGCAGCCCGAGCGCGCGCGCGGCGTGCGTGCGGTTGCCACGCGCCTGGTGGAGCGTGGCTTCGATGAGCCGGCGTTTGAAGTCGGACACGGCGCCATGGTAGCCGACGGGCCGCGAGGCCGGCGTGACGGAGGGGACGGGCGCGATGGACGGGCTCGGAATGGCATTCATGCGCCTCGAAATGTGCGACGCGCATGCCACGCCGGGACTCCGCGGAAATCGCGGCATTCGCGCGCGCGATGCGCGCGAGCGTGCCCAGCGCGGTGGGCGGATTGCACAGAAACCAAGGGCCCTCGGCGGCCGAGGGCCCGGACGCTGCCGGCGCGCCGCCTCGCCTACGATTTCGTGGCGGGCTTCACTCCGGGATTGTCCTTGAAGAACTGCTTGTTCAGCTCGATGAAGCTCTTCCACTGATCGGGAGTCTCGTCCTCCGCGAAGATCGCCTTGACCGGGCATACCGGCTCGCACGCGCCGCAATCGATGCATTCGTCCGGGTGGATGAAGAGCTGGTCCTTGCCTTCGTAGATGCAATCGACCGGGCACACCTCGACGCAGGCCTTGTCCTTGACGTTGATGCACGGCTCGGCGATCACATACGGCATTGGGGCCTCCCGGATCTCTGATGGGTCTGGTCAGACCACTCGTTTTTAACTCGCCGCGTCCAGAGTGTCAAGTATTACGCGACGTTAAGACCTATGACGACTCTCACTGCGCCCGGAGCCGCGGGTCGAGCGCGTCTCGCAGGGAGTCGCCGAAGAGATTGAACGCGAAGACGGCGAGGCTGATGGCCAGCCCCGGGAAAATCGCCATCCACGGCGCAGCCTCGGCGAACTGCACGGCGGCGCCGCGGAGCATGAGCCCCCACGCCGGAGTCGGCTCGGCCACGCCGAGTCCGAGGAACGAGAGCGACGCCTCGAGCAGGATGGCCTGGCCGAGGAAGGCCGTGAGCATGATGAGGTACGACGCCATGACGTTCGGCAGCATGTGCCGCATGATGATCCGCGAATGACGAAAGCCGGAGGCGCGCGCGGCGTCGACGTACGGCATCTCGCGGATGGCCAGCGCGCTCGAGCGCGTGACCAGCGCCGCCCGGGGAATCATGGGGATGGTGATGGCCACGATCACGTTGCCGATGCCGTTGCCGAGGATCGACACGACGGCCAGCGCCAGGATGATCAGCGGAAACGCGAGGAAGATGTCCATCACGCGTTGGATCGCCAGATCGGTCTTGCCGCCGAAGTAAGCGCTCGCCACGCCGATCACGGCGCCGAGCGTCGCGCCGACGAGGGCGGCGACGAAGCCGACGAGCATCGCCGTGCGTGATCCGTAGAGGATCCGCGTGAGGACATCGCGGCCGAAGGCATCGGTGCCGAGCCAGTGCGAGGCGCTGGGCGCGGCCAGCATGGCGCCATAGTCGGTGGCCAGCGGATCGTACGGGGCGATCCAGCCTGCGGTCAGCGCCACCAGCAGATTCACCGCCACGATGGCCGCTCCGATGGCGCCGAGCGGCCGCGCGCGGCAAAACTCGACCACCGTCCGCAGCCAGCGCCCGCGCTCCGCGACCTCGGGAATGTCGGCGGTGACGACCGGCGTTCCGACAGCCATCAGTGAGTTGTCACCGGAAGCGGATCCGGGGGTCGATCCAGGCATAGGCGAGATCGACCAGGAAGTTGACGAAGATGAACACGAAGGCGACCAGCAGCACGAGCGCCTGCGTGAGCGTGTAGTCGCGGTGCGCGACCGATTCGACGAAGAGATTCCCGAGGCCGTTCAGATTGAACACCTGCTCGGTCACCACGAGGCCGCCCATCAGGAACGCGAACTCCAGGGCCACCACGGTCAGCACGGGCAGCATGGCGTTCTTGAGCGCGTGACGCGACAGGATCAAGCGCTGCCACAGGCCCTTGGCGCGCGCGGTGCGGATGTAGTCCTCGCGCAGGACCTCGAGCATCGCCGAGCGCGTCATGCGGGTGGCCACCGCCGAGTACCGGTAGCCGACGGCGAGCGCCGGCCAGATCAGCTGCAGCATGTTCTGCCACGGGTTCACCCAGAACGGCGTGTACACCATGGGCGGCAGCCACTTGAAGATGATCAGCAGCCCGAGGATGAACACGATGCCGAGCCAGAACGACGGCGTGGCGAGGCCGGCGATCGAGAAGATGCGCACGGCGTAGTCGACCCACGTGTCCTGTCGCAGCGCGGCCAGCACGCCGAGCGGAATCGCCAGCAGCACCGCGATGACGGTCGCCATGATCGCCAGCTGCAGGCTGAGCGCGAATCTCAGCCGGATCTCCTCGGTGATCGGCGCGCCGGTCCACATCGACGTCCCGAAGTCGAGGCGCGCGATGCCGCCCATCCACTCGACGAACTGCTTGAACAGCGGCTTGTCGAGGCCGAGCCGCTTGCGCTCGAGGTCAAGGGTCTCCTTGGAGGCGAACGAGCTCTCTCCCGCGAATCGCAGCTCGACGACGTCGCCGGGCACCACCCGCATGAGCAGGAAGATGATGACGGCGACGCCGACGAGCGTCGGGATCATGAGCAAGAGCCGCTTGACGATGTACCGCGCCATCTACTCGGACAGCCACACCGTGTCGAGCTGCTGGTTCAGGTAGTGACTGGGCGTGATCGTCCAGCCGTGCACCTTGCTGTTGTGCGGGATGATGCGGTGCCACTGCGGCGTGTAGATGTAGTGCACCTCGTCGTCGAGCAGCCGCCGCTCGAACTCCCGCACGAACTTCTTGCGCTCGTCGACGTTCGTGGCGCGGCCCTGCTTCTCGTACAGCTCGTCCAGCTCCCGGTCGACGTAGCGGCTGTAGTTCGCGCTGTTCCGGTCCTTGGACGTGAACTTGTAGAGGTCGAGATCCGGCTCGACGGTGTAGCCGCACTGGAAGTCCGAGGCTGTCTCGAAGTTGCCCCCGCGCAGCTCCGCGTAGTGCTTCGCGGACTCGGTCACCGTCTGCTTCACGTTCAGCCCGATCTGCCGCCACTGATCGATCAGCCAGACGCCGACCGGCTCGTAGGGCATCGGCACGCCGCGGTTGGTGTACGTGAACGAGAAGCCGTCGGGGACGCCGGCCTCCTTCAGCAGCCGTTTGGCCTCCGCCCGGTTCTTGGCCACGTCACGACCGTAGCCCGCCAGCTTCTCGAGCTCGGCCGGCGGTGTGGCGAACGGCGTGCCCGGGACCTGGACGCCACCGACTTCCTTCACGATCGCGATCTTCGACAGCGCCGCCGCGCCCTGGTACCGGTCGAGGGCCAGCGTCAGCGCCTTGCGGACGCGCTTGTCGTCGAACGGCTTCTTGTCGTGATTCATCGCCACCAGGATCACGCAGTTCCAGGGGCTCTCCTGCACCGTGATCTTGTTGCCCAGCGCGTTGACGAGGCTGTCGCGCTCCGCCGGCGAAAATCCGCGAAACTGGATCATCGCGCGCTCGCCTCGGATGGCGGCGACCTGCGCGGCCGAGTCGGTCATGATGATCGCGCGGAACCCGTCGAGGTACGGCTTGCCCTTGTCCCAGTAGTTCGGGTTCTTCTTGCCGACGAAGTGCGAGCCCTTGACGTGCTCGACGAACATGAACGGTCCGGTGCCCATGATGTGGCTCTCGTACCAGCGCATGTCCTTCGCCAGGAGATCGGCCTTGTAGATCCAGTTCCACGGCGAGGCGAGCGAGTTCAGGAACGAGCCCGACGGATGCTTGAGGCGGAACACCACCGTGTACGGGTCGGGCGCCTGCACCGCCTCGACGTCGACGTACTCACCCTTGCGGTTGCTGGCCACGCCCTCCGGCGGAAAGATGATCTTGTCGTACGTGGCCTTCGCGTCCTTCGAGGTGAACTCGCTGCCGTCGTGGAACTTCACCCCGTGACGCAGCTTGAGCGTGTACGTCCTGGCGTCCTTGGAGATCGTCCAGGACTCGGCGAGATCGGGCACCACCTTGGTCCCGGTCTTGTCGGTGGGATCCGTGCGCAGCAGGGTGCTGTAGAACGGCGCCATCGGATGGATGACGCCGAACGTCTCCTCGCGGTGCGCGTCGTAGGACGGCGGGTTCGAGGGCACCACGAAGACGAGCTCGCCGCCCGAGCGGGGCTGCTGGGCGACCGACGGCAGGACACCGGCCACCGCGATGGCGGCGACCAGGACGATGACCAGGGCCATGCGACGTTGCATGCGCTGCCTCCTCAAGTACGACGCGGGTCCTATGGGCCGGGCCGCAGAGTCAGGCGCGCCGGCGGCCTGCCCGGGAATCGCCGAACCACCTGGAAAGTTGAAGCAACTCTACAGTGGTCTGACCGCGTGTCAAGCGAGCAGGCAGGCCGCCCAGTGGCCGGGCTTCACCTCGCGGAGCTCGGGTACGGTGCTCCGGCAACGGTCCACGGCCAGCGGACAGCGCGGATGGAAGACGCAGCCGGGCGGCGGATCGAGCGGGCTCGGAACCTCGCCCCGCAACACGATGTGCTCGCGTCGCGCCTCCAGCTCGGGGTCCGGGATCGGCACGGCCGACAGCAGCGCGCGCGTGTAGGGGTGCAGCGGATCGTCGTAGAGCGACTTGCGATCGGCCAGCTCGACGATCTTGCCGAGGTACATCACGGCGATGCGATCGGAGATGTGCCGGACAACGGCGAGGTCGTGCGCGATGAACAGGTACGTCAGGCCGAACTCCGCCTGGAGATCCTCGAGCAAGTTGATGATCTGCGCCTGGATCGACACGTCGAGCGCCGAGACGGGCTCGTCGCAGATGATCAGCGTCGGCTCCATGGCCAGCGCGCGGGCGATGCCGACCCGCTGCCGCTGGCCGCCCGACATCTGGTGGGGATAGCGGCCGGCGTGCTGCGGCAGCAGGCCGACGTGCCGCAGCAGCGCTCGCACGCGGTCGCGGCGCGCGGCGGCGCCCTTCACGATCCGGTGCACGGTCAGCGGCTCGCCGATGATGTCGCCCACCGTCATGCGGGGGTTGAGCGAGCTGTAGGGATCCTGGAAGATGACCTGCATCCTGCGCCGCACGTCCCGCAGGGCGACGGGATCGAGCCCGGTGAGCTCGCGGCCCTCGAAGACGATGTGCCCGCTCGTGGGTCGCTCGAGCTGCAGCACGCACCGGCCGGTGGTCGTCTTGCCGCAGCCGGACTCGCCCACCAGCCCCAGCGTCTCACCACGGCGCAGCGAGAAGCTCACGCCGTCGACGGCGCGCACGAGACCCGGCTTGCCGCCGAAGAGCCCGCCGCCCACGGTGAAGTGCTTGACGAGGTCCTTCACCTCCAGCAGGACCTCGCTCACGCCACCGGCTCCTTCGCCCGTGACAGGCGCTCGGCTTCCCAGCAGGCGCTGACGTGGCCGGCCGCGCCGACCGGACGCAGCGGCGGCACCTCCAGCGCGCACCGCTCGACGCGGAACGCGCAGCGGGGCCGGAACGCGCAGCCGCTCGGCAGCCGGGTGAGGTCGGGCGGCTGGCCTTCGATGGGATCGAGACGCGCGCGCCGCGGCTCGTCCAGGCGCGGCACGGAGCGCAGCAGCCCGAGCGTGTAGGGATGGCGCGGGTTGGCGTACAGCTCCCGCGCGGTGCCGCGCTCGATGATCTTGCCGGCGTACATGACGTTCACGCGGTCCGCGTAGCGCGCGACGACGCCCAGGTTGTGCGTGATGATCAGCATGGCCACGCCGAGTCGGCGCGACAGCGTGCGCATGAGCTCCAGGATCTGCGCCTGGATGGTCACGTCCAGCGCCGTCGTCGGCTCGTCGGCGAGCACCAGCGCGGGCTCGCACGACAGGGCCATCGCGATCATCATTCGCTGCCGCATGCCGCCACTGAACTGGTGCGGGTACTGTCCGAGCCGGCGCGCCGGATCCGGGATCCCGACCATCGCGAGCAGCTCGCTCGCGCGCGCGCGCGCCGCCGCGGCCGTCATGCCGAGATGGATCTCGAGGCCTTCGGTGAGCTGGCGGCCGATGGTCAGCACCGGGTTGAGCGAGGTCATCGGCTCCTGGAAGATCATGGCGATCTCCCGGCCGCGCACGCGACGCATGGCCTCGTCGTCCAGCGTGAGCAGGTCGCGGCCCTTGAACACGATGCGGCCGCCGACGATCCGGCCGGCGGGCGGTGCGACCAGCTGCATGATGCTGAGCGCGGTGACGGACTTGCCGCAGCCCGACTCCCCCACGAGCGCGACCGTCTCGCCCTCGGCGATGTCCCATGACACGCCATCGACGGCGCGCACGACGCCGCCCCGCGTCACGAACTGTGTCTGGAGATCGACGACGTCGAGGAGGATCCCCACGGTGAGGGCGAACTATAGCATGGCCACCTAGACGCAGCGGCCGACGGCCACGTGCTCGCGCGCGTCGGCGGTGAGCGACGCGTACTCGCGGCACACCGCCTCCGCGACGCACGGCCATCGGTGCCCGGCCGCCCAGCGCACGCCTTCGCGCCCGAGCCGCCAGCGCAGCGCGGTGTCGTCGAGCACCCGCGCGATCGTCTCGGCGAGTGCGCACGCGTCGCCTTCCGAGACGAGCACGCCGGTGACGCCATCGCGCACGGTCGTCTGCAGTCCGCCCACGCGCGAGGCGACCACGGCACTGCCGCAGGCCATCGCCTCCAGTGCCACCATGCCGAACGACTCGTAGTACGACGGCAGCACCGTGGCGTCGGCGGCCACGTAGAAGTCGCGCAGGCGCTCCTGCGGCTGGGCGCCCGCGAACGTCACCGCCTCCCCGAGGCCCAGGCGGGCGGCGCGGCGGCGCAGCTCGATCTCGTGGCGGTCGCGCCGGTCGTCGGCGTCACCGCCGACGACCACGAGGCGCGCGGGATGGCCGGCGCCGCGCAGGCAGCCGAGCGCGTCGAGCAGGGTCTCGAGCCCCTTGATCGGCGCGATGCGTCCCACGTAGAGCAGCAGCGGCCCGGCCGGCAGCCCGAGGCGCTCGCGCGCCACCGCCGGGTCCCCGGGCGCGAACAGCGTGGTGTCCACGCCGCACGGAATGACGGCGATCTTCGCCGCGTCGGCGCCGTACGCGGTCACCAGCTGCCCTCGCTCGATGACGTTGGCAGCCACCAGGCGATCGGCCTCGGCCACGATGCGCTGCTCTTCGGCGATGCGCAGGAAGGGCTCGGTCTCCGCGGCCACGCGGGCGCCGTTCTTCAGCCGTCCGAGCGTGTGGAACATCTGCACCAGCGGCACGCGCCAGCGGTCGCGCAGGGCGAGCCCGACCACACCGGAGAGCCAGTAGTTCGCGTGGACGAGGTCATAGTCGATGTCCTCCGCGCGCCGCCACGTCTCGAGCTCGCTCACGAACTCCTCGAGGTGCTCGTGGATGCGCTCGCGCGGCAGCGGCGCCTGCGGCCCGGCCGGCAGATGGATCACGCGCGCGTGCTCCGCGAGCGGGACGACGCGCGGGATCGAGGCGTTCTGCGAGCGCGTGAACACGTCCGATGCCACGCCCATCCGCGACAGCTCGCGCGCGAGCTCGCGGACGTACACGTTCATCCCGCCCGTCTCCTTGCCGCCGAGGGCGGCCAGCGGGCACGTGTGCACGCTCAGCATCGCGACGCGAAGGGTCATGCCGTCTGGCGCGAGCTAGGCACGCGCGGCGCCCGCGATCTCGAGCCGGTAGACGTCTTCCAGGGTCGGCTCGAACTCGAGCTTGTAGCGTTCTTCGCCGCGGAGGAAGTCGAAGCGGGCGCGGTGGCGGCCGATGGCGTCGCGGATGAGGTGGGACAGCAGCACGAGCCCGGGCGACAGGGCAGCGTGCGCGGGCGAGAAGCCGGAATTGTAGAGACCGATCGTGTCGTCCCATTCGAGGCAGACGAACGCGGCCACCGGCGCGCCGGCGGCCTCCAGGAACCAGAGGCGGACGGCGCCGTGCGCGGCCAGGGCCGCGAGCACCGCACGAAAGAACGCCTCCATGCGCTCGTCCATGAACTTCGCCTTGCCGACCCGCGAGGCGCGGTGCAGCGTCAGGAAGTCGGTGATGCGTGCGGCGACCTCGGCAGGCTCGTGCACGGCGACGACGCGGCCATCGGGGACTTCACGCTCGAAGCGGCGGATCTTGCGGGTCAGCTCGTGACGATGCTTGCTGGACAGCGAGGCGAGATAGGCGTCCCAGGTCGCGGGGAGCGCGAGCACCGGACAGCGCTCCTCGCGCTCGACCGTCACCTGGAGACTACATGAGCCGGCGAGCGCCGGCACCAGCCGCACGCTCGGCGACGCCGCCGGCACCGCGTGCAGCACCCATCGCGCGCGATCGGCGGCGCGTCCCTGCAGCAGCGCGGTCCACGCGTCCTCTTCGAGACCCTGCGCCACCAGCAGATCCAGGTAGTCCGACACGTCGGCGCCGCCGATGACCTCGAGCACCCCCGGCTCGACCTCGTAGAGCGGCAGCACCCCGACCAGCGCGCCCTCGGCGTCGAGCACGCGCCGGACGTCGAGACGACGGTCCGCCGCAAATGCAGTCGCCCACTGGTGCTGCCACGTCCAGGACAGGAACGGCGAGCGCAGGCCGGCGCGAGCATGCAGGGCGTCCCAGACAGCGGGACCGACGGCCTCGAGGCGATCGGAGGACTCGACCTTCACAGGTCCTCAGACGATCCGGACGCCTCCAGGGATTCCGGAGCCGCGCCTGCCGCGTCCTCGCCGCCGTCGCCCTCGGCCATGGCCTCGTCCACCGCGGAATCGAAATCGTCACCGAGGTCGTCGCCAAGCTCCTTGCCCATCTTCTTCATGAAGCGGGCGACGCTGGAGGGATCGTTCTCGTCGAGGTCGCCGAGGCTGCCATCGCTCGCCAGCGACTCCAGGCGCGCTTCCTCGGATTTCGGCGTGGCGAACCGGGACATGAGCCGGGTGAGCTGCGCGCCACCGCAGCGCGGACACGCGGGCGGCTCGCTCGACGAGAGACTTCTGACGAGGACGCTCACGCGACGGCGGCAGTCGTGGCAGTCGTACTCGTAGATCGGCATTATCGTGAATTCTAGCACGCGCCTTTTTCGCGCTCGAACAGCGCCTCGAGGCGCGCCACCGCGCGCTCCCAGTCGAACGCCGTCGTGACCAGCGCCATGCCGGCGGCGGCGAGCCGGGCGCGCAGCGCCGGATCCGTCGCCATCCGCTCGAGCTTGGCCGCCAGGTCGTCCACGTCACGCCGGCGCGCGACGAGCGCGGTCTCGCCGTCGCGCGCGTAGTCGCGGCAACCGCCGTTGTCATACGTCACCAGCCCGGTGCCGCATGCCATCGCCTCCATGGACGGCATCCCGAGGCCCTCGTCCCACGACGGGCACAGGTACACGTCGCTGTCGCTGTAGAGCGCGGCCAGCCGGGCCTGCGCCGGGTTCTCGTGAAACTCGTCGTACGGCATCGCCCCCCGCGGACGGCGCACGCCGAAGCCGACGAGCCGCAGCGGTCGCCCGCGCGCACGGACGCGCCGCACGGCCTCGAGACCGTCGGCGACGCCCTTCCACGCATAGTCGTGATGCAGCATGAGCACGCGAACGTCCGGACCCGGCGCCCGGCGCGGCAGCGGGCGGAACAGCTCGCGGTCGACGGGCGTGACCAGGATCTCGGCGGCGCGGGCGAAGCGCTCGCGCAGCACGTCACGCAGCCAGGTCGAGATCACGATGGGTCGCAGCGGCAATCGATAGGTGGCATCCACGGCCGCCGGCGCACCGTGGTACAGGCTCTCGTAATGCTGGACGAGATAGAAGCCGCGGCCGGCGCGCGACGGCGCCGCCGCTGCCACGGGCGCCGACCGCCACGCGGTGGCCAGCAGCACGTCGGCGTCCGGCAGCCGCGCGGCGTCCCAGGCCGCGACCCAGGCGACGCGCGCGCGGAAGCGTGGCATCCAGCCGGGTCCGCTTCCCGTGAGGCGCCGCCACGCGGCGGCGACGTGGGAGCGGGCGGGGACGACGACGGTCACGGCGTGGCCGCGCCCGGCGAGACGATCCGCGTACGTCAGGATCGCGCGCACGCCGCCCGCGATGCGGAGATGCGGGCAGAGGACGGTGATCCTCAGCTCAGATCGCCATCGATACCGTCCCCGTCTTCCGGTACGCGGCCGGATCGAGGAGGACGTTGACGCACCAGACCTCGTTCGAGTCGAGGGCCTTGTCGAGGGCGCCCGCCAGCGCGGCTGGCTCGCGCACCAGGACGCCGCGCGCGCCGAGCGCCTCGGCCATGAGATCGAACCGGGTGAACGGCAGCGAGGTGGCGACCGCGCGCGCCTGTCCGTAGAACGACAGCTGCGGATTGCGGATCTGTCCCCATCCGCCGTCATTGCCGACCACGCACACGAGCGGCAAGCCGAATCGGACCGCGGTCTCCAGCTCCATGCCGTTCAGACCGAGCGCGCCGTCGCCCGCGATGAGGACGACGCGGCGATCCGGATGCAGAAGCTTCGCGGTCAGCGCGAACGCGGGACCGACGCCGAGGCAGCCGAGCGGCCCCGGATCGAGCCACTGCCCGGGCCGCGCGAGCCGGACGATCTTGGACGCGCACCCGACGACGTCGCCGCCATCCCCGACGACGATGGTGTCATCGCCGACGACCCGCGCGATCTCGGCGGCGAGCCGGTAATGCGAGATCGGGGTCTCGTCGGACGCGCAGAAGCGCGCGAGCGTCTCTCGGCTCTCGACCTCCTTCGCGCGGACAGCGGCCAGCCACGGGGCCGCGCGTGTCGCCAGCGTGGCGGGCACGACATCGCGCGCCTGGCCGAGGAAGACGCCGAGGTCGGCGGCGACCCCGAGCGCGAGCGGTCGGTTCCGCCCGAGCTCGGTGGGGTCGGCGTCGACCATGACGACGCGTGTGTGCTCGCCGAACGTCGGCGGACGGCCGTAGCCGAGCCGGAAGTCGAGCGGGGCGCCGAGCACCAGCACCAGGTCGGCGCCGCCGAGCGCCATGCCACGCGCGTGGGCGAAGGCGTTCGGATGGTCGGCCGGCAGCGAGCCCCGCCCGGCGCCGTTCATGAACACCGGGACACCGGCCCGCTCGGCGAACGCCGCCAGTGGCTGCGCCGCCTCGTCCCAGTACACGCCGCCGCCCGCCACGATGACGGGACGCTCGGCCACCGCCAGCAGCCGCGCCAGCTCGTCGAGGGCACCCGCAGCCGCCGCCGGCCGCGTGCGGTGCACGTAGCCGGTCGGGATCGGCGCCAGACGCTCCTCGATCGTGGTCATGAGAAGGTCCACCGGAATCTCGACGAAGACCGGCCCCGGCCGGCCGGACAGCGCGATGCGGATGGCGGTGGTGAGCACCTCGGGGATCTGCCGCGTCTCCGGCACGCTGAGCGCGGCCTTCGTGATCGGCCGCAGCAGCGCGACCTGCTCCATCTCCTGCAGCGCGCCGAGACCACGCAGACCGAGGGGCGCGGCGCCGCCGATGAGGAGCACGGGGCTGCGCGCGGCAAACGCGTTCGCGACGCCGGTGACGGCGTCGGTGACGCCGGGCCCGGGCGCCACCATGGCCACGCCGACGTTGCGCGTGAGCCGGGCGTAGGCGTCGGCGGCGTGGGCGGCCGATTGCTCGTGGCGGACGTCGACCACCGCCAGGCCCGCGTCGAGACACCCGTCGTAGATCGGCAGCAGGTGGCCGCCACAGAGCGTGAACACGTGGCCCACCCCCGCCTGCTTCAGCACGCGCGCGACCAGCTGTCCGCCCGTGAGCTCCGTGGTCACCAGAACCGCTCCCACTTGATCGCCTTGCGATCGAGACCGCGGCCGCGAAGCACCTCGCGCACCTCCTTGATGGTCGCCTCCCCGCCCGCCACGTACGCCACGCCGCCGGCGTCGATCGGAACGGCCCGGACCGCCTCCACCACGTCGCGCTCGCTCACCGCATGATACGCAAACGCGGCGTCGCCGCGCGCCCGCGTGCGCAGCTCGTCGTCGTACGGCCGCCGTCCCTCGGACGCGCCGTAGACCAGCACGGCGGGTCGCCCGATCGGCAGCTCGAGGAGAATGGCGCGGATGGGGACGATGCCGATCTCCTCGGCGACGAAGAGCAGTCGCCGTGTGTCCTGCGGCGCGAGGACGAAGCCGCCGAGCGGTCCCTTGAATCGCACGTCGGCGCCGGGGGCCAGGCCGCGAAACCACCGCGAGCCGATGCCCTCGGGCGCGACGTCGGCACAGAGCGTGAGCCGGCTCGCTGATCGCGGCGACGAGGCGATCGTGTACGCGCGGACGCGCCGCTCGCCGAACGGCACCGAGATCCACTGGCCCGCCTCGAAGGCGAGCGCCGGTGGCTCGACGAGATCGAGGTCCACCTCGAGCACGTCGCGCGCCAGCGTGCGGACGGCGTTGACGCGCGCGCGGCAATCGCGCGGCGGGACCGGCATGGATCAGCGAAACCGCGGCAGGACGTCGGCGGCCACCCGCTCCAGCTGCTCGCGCTCGTCCTCGGGCTCGCCGATCGGGCTCACGATCACGTAGGTGCAACCGGCGGTCCGGAAGCGGTCCAGCTGCTCGGCGCACTGCTCGCCGGTGCCGATGATGCCGTACTTGCCGGCGAGGGGCTCGAAGTCCTGCGCGTAGCGCTTGGACAGCGCCTTCACCCAGGCCGCCTTCGCGCGCTCGTAGTCGCGGCCGACGGTGACGAACGCGAGATGTGCGGCGACGAAGCCGTCGAGCGGCCGCGCCGCCGCGTGCGCCGCCCCGCGGATTTTCTCGAGGCTCTGCGCGTAGCGCTCCGGCTGCACGACGTACGACACCCAGCCGTCGCCGTGGCGGCCGGCGCGGGCCAGCGCGGCGTCGGAGCGGCCGCCGACCCAGATGGGAGGCCCCGGTCGTTGCACCGGCTTGGGATCGATGGAGACGTTCTCGAAGCTGGTGAAGCGGCCGCGAAAGGTGGCCGGGGTGTCACGCCAGAGCGCGCGCACGGCGTCGATGCCCTCGGTGACGCGCGCCCCGCGCTCGCGGTGCGGGACGCCGCAGAGCTCGAACTCCTTCGGATTCTCGCCGCCGACGCCGACTCCGAAGATGAGGCGCCCGCCGGAGAGCGCGTCGAGCGTCGCCGTCACCTTGGCCGCGATGGCGGCCGGCCGCAGTGCCAGCAGGTAGACGGCCGTCCCCAGCCGCACGCGGCTCGTCACCGCCGCATAGGCAGACAGCAGCGTCGTCGACTCGTAGATCGGATTGTGGAACGAGACGTGATCGCCGCACCAGACCGACTCGTAGCCCAGCGATTCCACGCGGCGGACCAGCTCCAGCTGCTCCGGGGGCCGGTGCACGCTGCCGAGCTGCGCGCCGAAGCGCAGCGCGGCGCTCACCGGGGAAACGCGTCCTTGACGCCGCCGTCGACGGTGAGCGTGCAGCCCGTGGTCTTCGCCGAGCGATCGGAGCCGAGGAACAGCACGGCCTCGGCCACGTCCTGTGGCAGGATGCGGGCGCCGAGCAGGTTGCGCTTGCGATAGAAGTCCTCGAGCTGATCGACGCCGATCCCCTGGGCGGCCGCGCGCTCACGGCGAACGTCCTCGGACCACAGCTTGGAGTCCTGGAACACGGCGTCCGGGTTCACGATGTTCGAGCGAATGCCGTGCGGCGCGCCCTCCAGTGCCAGCACCTTCGCCAGCTGCGCCTCGGCCGCCTTGGCCGCGGAGTACGCCGCGAAGTCCTTGCCGGGCGACATGACGTTCTTGGTGGCCACGAACACGAGCGCGCCGCCGAGCGCCTGGGCGATGAGCACGCGCATCGCCTCCCGCGCGACGAGAAAATGTCCGGTCGCGTTGACGGCGAACGACCGCTCCCAGTCGGCGAGCGCCATGCGATCGACGGGCGCCGAGTGCGCCATGCCGGCGTTCGAGACCAGGATGTCGAGCCCGCCGTACGCCAGCACCATCTCCTCGAACGCGGCGCGCACGGACGCCTCGCTGGTGACGTCCATGCGCAGTCCCAGCGCGCGGCCGGCGCCGACGCTGCGCGTGATCTCCTCGGCCGTCTGCCTGGCGGCCTCCTCGTCGATGTCGGCGACCACCACGTGCGCGCCCTCGGCCGCCAGGCGCCGGGCCACCGCGCGGCCGATGCCCGAGCCGCCGCCGGTGACGAGCGCGATCCGGCGCGCCAGCTCTTTCTCCGGCGGCGCCAGGGTCAGCTTGTAGAGCTCCAGCGGCCAGTACTCCACGTCGAACGCGTCGCGCGCGGTCAGGGAGACGTAGCGGCCGAACGCGGACGCGTTGCCGATGACGTCGATGGTGTGGTGGTAGATATCGTTGACGATCCCCGCCGTCCGCCGGTCGCGGCCAGCCGTGAACATCCCGAGCCCGGGCACCAGGACGACGCGCGGCAAGGGGTCGACGAGCTCGGCGCCGGCGGACGCGTGCGCCTCGAAGTAGCGCGTGTAGTCGGCCACGAATGCCTCGACCGCGCGATCGATGGCAACCGAGAGCTCGGCCCCGTCGTCGGTGGAACGGGCAAGGGGCACGAAGCACGGCAGCCGCTTGGTGTAGATCGTGTGATCCGGCGTGGCGGGGCCGACCTGCGAGAGCGCGGGCGCGTCCACGGCCGACGCGAACTCCGTCACCTTCGCCGAGTCGTCGAACGCCATCACCACCCGCCGCGTGCGGCCGAGCCGACCGCGCAGCCGCGGCGCCACCGCGAGCGCCGCCGCCCGGCGCGCCGCCGGCGGCAGGACGTCGACCCGCGGGCCGCCGAACACCTGCCGCCCGCGGCGCCGCTCGGCAATCGCCTCCTCCGCGCGCGCGATCAGCTCGATCGTCGCCTCGTACGCGTCCCGGATGGTCGCGCCCCAGCAGATCGTGCCGTGGCGCTCGAGCACCAGCGCACGGGCGTGCGGCGCGGCCGCGATGGCGTCGGCGACCTCGCGCGAGATGCGGAAGCCGGGACGGCGGTACTCGAGCGCGATGACGTCCTTGCCGTAGACGGAGCCGAGCACGTCCCGCGGCCGGTCGTTGTTCGTCAGCGACACGATCGCGTCGGCGTGCGTGTGCACGACGGCCTGGGCGTCCACGAAGCCGTGCAGCAGCGTCTCGATCGACGGGCGCACGCCGCCGGGGTCCATGAGGCCGTGCGCGAGGTAGGCGACCATCTCCGCGTCGTCCATGTCCTGGCGCGGCAGCAACGCGCGAATGTCGTCCATGCGGACGCCCGGGAAGTCCTTGCGCTGCACGGATTTCAGATCCGACCCGCTGCCCTTCACGCGGAGCACGCCGACGTCACGGCCCCGGTGATCGCGCTCGGTCGTCTTGATGGACGTGTTGCCACCGCCCCAGACGACCAGGGACGTTTCGGCGCCGATCAACCGGGAGGCGTACACGAGGACGTCGAGACCGTCGAGCTTCGCCGCCTCGGCCTCGTTCCACCGGGAGCGCATCGCGCCAACAGTACCACGCCGCGATCCCGCCGCGGCACCGCGCGTTCACTGGACGGCGACGATGTGGTAGCCGTACCCTTACCGTCACGACGACGGGAGGCGCATGGCGATGAGTCCGCAGCTCGACAACCTCATGATGAACTATCCGCTCACGCTCACGCACTTCTTCGAGCGCACCCGGCGGCTCTTCGCCAAGAAGATGCTCGCCACGCGCGTGCCCGGGGCGGGGCTCGAGCGCCTCGACTACGGGCGGTGGGCGGACCGCACGATGCGGCTGGCCGCCGCCCTGCGCGCCCTGGGCGTCCGCAAGGGCGATCGCGTGGGCACGTTCGCGTGGAACTCGCACCGGCACCTCGAGGTCTACTTCGCCGCACCGTGCATGGGCGCCGTGCTGCATACCGTGAACATCCGGCTGTCGCCCGCCGACATCGTGTACATCGTCAATCATGCTGGGGACAAGGTCCTGATCGTCGACGCCTCGTGCTGGCCGACGCTCGCGCCCATACGCAAGCAGCTGAAGACGGTCGAGCACATCATCGTGATGAAGGACACGCCGGCGGCGGAGATTCCGGCCGGCGCCCTCGACTACGAGGCACTGCTGGCGCAGACGGCGCCGATCGAGGCGTGGCCGACGCTCTCGGAGTTCGACGCGGCCGGGATGTGCTACACCTCGGGCACCACCGGCCACCCCAAGGGGGTCGTCTACACCCACCGGGCGATCTTCCTGCACTCGCTCGGCTCGTCGCTGAAGGATCTGCTCGCGGTCTCCGAGAGTGACGTGATCCTGCACATCGTGCCGATGTTTCACGCCAACGCCTGGTGCGTGCCGTTCGCCGGTGTCCTCAACGGCTCCACCCAGATCTTCGGCGGCCCCAACCCGCAGCCGCGCGACATCATCGAGATCGTCCACACCGAGCGCGTGACGTTCGTCGGAGCCGTGCCGACCGTCTGGATCGCCATCGACAACATCCTCGAGAAAGAGCCGCAGTGGGACATCTCGTCGATCCGCTGTATCCCCATCGGCGGATCGGCGGCCCCCAAGACGCTCATCGAGAAGTTCGAGAAGAAGTACGGCGCGACCATGTGGCACGCGTGGGGAATGACGGAGATGACGCCGCTCGGTACGGTGGGCCGGCTCAAGTCCTACATGGAGTCGCTGCCCGACGAGGAGCGGTACGCCATTCGGGCCAAGCAGGGTTACGTCTCCGCCTGCGTCGACATCCGCATCGTCGACGAGGAGGGCGTCGAGCAGCCGTGGGACGGCGTCAGCATCGGCGAGATCCAGGTACGCGGCCCGTGGGTCACCGCCGGCTACTACGACAATCCGGAGTCCGCCGAGCGATTCACGGCCGACGGCTGGTTTCGCACGGGTGACGTGGCCTCGATCGATGCCGAGGGGTACGTGCAGATCACCGATCGCACGAAGGACCTGATCAAGTCCGGCGGCGAGTGGATCTCGTCGATCGACGTCGAGACGATGATCATGGGGCATCCGAAGGTGCTGGAGGCGGCCGTCATCGCCGTCCCGCACCCGAAATGGGTGGAGCGCCCCCTCGCCTGCGTCGTGCCCAAGCCCGGGGAGACGGTCACCCCGGAGGAGATTCTCGAGTTCCTCCGCCCGAACCTCGCGAAGTGGGCGCTGCCGGACGACGTGGTGCTGATCGACGCGGTCCCGAAGACGAGCGTCGGGAAGTTCGACAAGAAGGTGCTGCGAGAGCGGTTCAAGACCCGCACGCCGAAGACCTGATCGGAGCGCACGATGGCCGATCCCGCCGCCTTCATCGGCAAGATTCCCGAGTACTACGACCGCTATCTGGGGCCGCTGCTGTTCGACGCGTTCGCCGACGACCTCGTCGCGCGGCTGCCGGTGGAGGACGGCATGCGCATCCTGGAGGTGGCCTGCGGCACCGGCATCGTGACCCGCCGCCTCGTGCAGCGTCTCGCCGGCCGCGGCAGCATCATCGCCACCGACCTGAACGAGGCGATGTTCGCCAATGCGCGGAAGGGGCTGCCGGGTCCCGGCGACGCGAAGTGGCGGCACGCCGACGGGACGAGCCTGCCCTTCGAGAGCCGGTCGTTCGATGCCGTGCTATGCCAGTTCGGGATCATGTTCTTTCCGGACCGGGCCGCCGGCGCGCGCGAGGCGTTCCGGGTGCTGAGGCCCGGCGGGAGATACCTGCTGAGCGTGTGGGACGCGCTCGCGCACAACCCGGTGCAACGCCTCGCCCACGAGACGATCGCGCGCTTCTTCCCGGCAGATCCGCCCCAGTTCTACACGGTGCCGTCGAGCTGCCACGACATCGAAGCACTGAGCACACTGCTGCGTGACGCCGGCTTCGAGGAGGTGCGCATCGAGCGCGTCGTGAAGGAGGGCAAGAGCCCCTCGGCCGCCGAGGCGGCCCTCGGGGTCGTGGACGGCAATCCGGTCTACGCCGAGATCATGCAGCGCTCGCCGGCGGCGCTGGAGCCGATCAAGGCCGCGCTCGCGGCGCGTCTGGCGGCCGAGCTCGGCGATGGCCCCCTGCGCGCGCCGCTGCAGGCCATCGTCGTGGAGGCTCGCAGACCGCCGTCGCCTTGACAGGTGACGCCGCCGGTCATATCCTCCCCGCACCCGTTCGGTCATCCGTCCGACAACACACGCGCCTCCTGGCGCGGGGAGGATCGTCATGGCGTTCACGCGGCGTCGCTTTCTGGGCACCACCACGGTCGGGCTCGCCGGCATCCTCGCCACGCGAACGGCTCCGGCTGTGGGCCAGACTCGTGAGATCTCGTACCTGTGCTGGAACAACTTCGCGCCCGCCTCCGACAAGAAACTGGCCGAGATCGGACAGCGCTTCACGAAGGACACCGGTATCAAGCTCAAGATCGATCACATCTCTCACATGGGGCCGCAGCAGGCGAAGTACGCCTCCGAGGTGCAGACGCAGGCCGGCCACGATCTCGTCGAGATGCGGATGCACTTCCCGTGGCTCTACGAGCCGCAGCTCGTCGACGTCTCCGACGTGGTGGCGGAGCTCGAGAAGAAGTACGGCAAGGCGATTTCGTCGGCCAACGAGGGCGCGCACGTCAACGGCGTGTGGCGCGCGGTGCCGCAGTACCACGGCACGTTCGTGGCCGCCTATCGTGAGGATCTGTTCAAGAAGGCGAGCCTCAAGGTTCCGGACACGTGGGAGGAGCTCTACACGGTCGGCAAGGAGCTCAAGAAGATGGGGCACCCGGTCGGGATCCCCATCAGCCAGAACTACGATTCGATCTCGACGGCGGGGCCCGTATTGTGGTCGTTCGGCGGCATGGAGGTCGACAAGGACGGCAAGACGGTCCGCATCAACGCGCCGGGCACCGTCCAGATGGTCGAGTGGTACAAGAAGATGTACCGCGACTGCATGGAGCCCGAGGTCCTGTCCTGGTCGGACGCCAGCAACAACGAATCGCTCCAGCAGGGCAAAGCCGGGTGGATCCACAACCCGGTCAGCGCCTACATCGTCGCCAAGCAGCGCAAGCTCGTCACCGCCGACGGCATCAACCACCACCGCAGCCTGGCCGGACCGGCCGGGCGGTTCGAGACGGACACCCCGCGTCACATCGGCATCTGGAAGTTCTCGAAGAACGTCGAGGCCTCCAAGGAGTGGATCCGCTACCTGCTCGGCAAGAAAGAGGTCTACGACGAGTACATTATGTCGGGCGACGCATTCAACCTGCCGGCGTACGAGAACCTGCAGGATCACGCCGTGTTGAGAAGCGATCCCAAGTACGCCGCGCTGAAGGGCGAGGGCGTTCAGTACCACACCTACGGATGGCCGGCGCCTCCGTCCGACAAGGTGCAGCTCATCACCAACGCGTACCTGCTGCCCAACATGGTCGCGAAGGCGGTCACCGGCACCGCGACCAAGGACGCCATCGCGTGGGCGGAGACCGAGATGAAGAAGATCATGGCGGGGTAACGGACCCGTGGCCATCGGGACACTTCCCACGACGGCGCGGGCGGCGCCGCTCACCTGGCGCGCGCGTGTGCGAGAGCTGCTGGACCAGGAGCGCGTGCTCGGCCCCCTCTTCATCACCCCGGCGCTGATCTTGATCGCGTTGCTCGTCGCCTATCCGTTCTGCATGGCCCTGTACTTCGCGCTCTCGAATGCGTTCATCGGCCGTCCCAGCCAGTTCGTCGGCCTCACCAATTTCATCCGGCTCTGGGACGCGGACGCGTTCCGTCAGACGTTCCAGAACGCCTTCGTGTTCACGGGCATCTCCGTCGCCTTCAAGCTCGTGCTCGGCATCGCCCTGGCGCTGCTGCTGAACCAGCAGCTCTGGTTCAAGCGCGTGATCCGGGGCTCGGTGCTGCTGCCATGGGTCATCCCGACCGCGCTGTCGACGCTCGGATGGTGGTGGATGTTCAACTCTCTCTACAGCGTGGTGAACTGGACCGCGATCAACGTCGGGCTCATCGCTCCGCCCGGCCCGAACTGGCTCGGACAGAGCCACTTCGCGATGGCGGCCGTCATCATCGTGAACATCTGGCGCGGGCTGCCGTTCTTCGCGATCACCATCCTCGCCGGGTTGGTGGCCATCCCGCGCGAGCTGTACGAGGCGGCGCAGGCGGACGGGGCGGGGCCGTGGGCGCGCTTCTGGTACGTGACGCTGCCCATGCTGAAGCCCGTGCTGGCCATCGTCGTGCTCTTCTCGACGATCTTCACGTTCAGCGACTTCAACATCGTCTACGTGCTGACGCACGGGGGGCCGATCAACTCGACGCACCTCTTCGCCACGTACTCGCGCATGATCGGACTCGAGAGCGGGCGGATCGGCGAAGGCGCGGCGGTCTCGCTCTACCTCTTCCCGCTGCTGGTCTTCGTCGTGTGGGCGCAGCTTCGCTTCGTGCGACGGCAGGCGTACTGATGCGGCGGCGCACGTTCTGGACGCGGGTGCTCATGCACGTGCTGCTGCTTCCGTTCCTGATCTTTGCGCTGTTTCCCTTCTACCACATGGCGCTGACCTCGCTGAAGCAGGACCGCGAGCTCTACGACCGCTACGCCGTTCCGCTCGTGATCCGCCAGGGCCCGACGCTCGAGCACTACCTCAAGCTGCTGCAGGAAACGGAGTTCCTCACCTGGACGAAGAACAGCCTCGTGGTCACGGCCGTCGCCACCGGCGCGTCCATCGTCATCGGGACCATCGCCGCCTACGCGCTGTCGCGCCTGAAGTTCCGTGGCGTGAACACCTTCGGCACCGGCATCTTCGTGACGTATCTCGTGCCGACCTCGCTCCTGTTCCTGCCGCTCGCCCAGGTCGTCAACTGGCTCGGCCTCGCCGATTCAAAATGGGCGCTCATCGTCACATACCCGACGTTCCTGGTGCCGTTCACGACCTGGCTGCTCATGGGATATTTCCGCACCGTCCCCAAGGAGGTCGAGGAGTGCGCCATGGTGGACGGGGCCACCAGGATTCAGGCGCTGTGGCGAATCGTGCTTCCCATCGCCGTGCCGGGCCTCGTGTGCGCGGTGCTTTTCGCGTTCACGCTCTCGTGGAACGAGTTCATCTACGCGTTGACGTTCACGTCCTCGTCCGATCAGATCACGGCCAGCGTCGGCGTGACCAGCGAGCTCATCCGCGGTGACATCTACTTCTGGGGTGAGCTCATGGCCGGGGCGATCCTCGGCTCCGTCCCCATCGTCGTCCTCTACGTCTTCTTCCTCGACTACTACGTCTCGGGTCTCACCGCCGGCGCCGTGAAGTAGCGTTTCGCGCATCGTCGCCGACGATGAGATCCTCACCGACCGCACGCGTTGCCCGGCCGGGCGGAGCGGGCGGCGGCACCGCCCCGCGAGACCCGTGCGTGAGGTACCGCGTCAGCCGCGCTGTCGTGCGGTCGCGTCGAATGACTGCCACGCGGTGCGCGGGCGCGGCGGGGCGCGGGGCGGCGGGGGCCCCGCGAGACCCGTGCTTTAGGGCACAGCGTCGGCCCCGGCTACCAATCGTTGCTACGCTGACAGGCGCAGCCCGATGTCGAT
>DATAOC010000100.1:0-63159 GCA_036265915.1 Candidatus Methylomirabilota bacterium
CGGCGGACGGTCGCGTCGGCGACGTGGTCGTGAGGCAGTCGGCGGGACATCCCGACCTCGACCAGGCCGCGGCCGAGGCGGTGAAGCGCTGGCGGTTCGAGCCCGCCCGACGCGGCAGTGAGCCGGTCGCGATGTGGGTGCTGCTCCCCGTGGAATTCCGGCTTCGATAGGCGCAAAGCATGAAAACCGCGATCGTGGCGCTGGTGACGCTCTCGCTCCCCGGCTGGGCTGCCGCTCAAACATCGACACCGACGCTCACGCCCGTCGTCGTCGAGGGCGCGCGCGTGCCGGACGAGCGGACGCAGACCGAGCAGCAGGCGCGCGAGGACCTCCGCCGCGTGCCCGGCGGCGTCGACGTCGTCGGCGAGGAGCGCATCGAGGAGACGCGCGCGTCCAACCTCCAGGACGTGCTGGAGCTCACGCCGGGCGTGTGGATCAGGCCGAGGATGGGCGCGGCCGACGAGAGCCAGCTCTCGATCCGGGGCTCGGGCCTGCGGAACAATTTTCACCTGCGCGGCGTCAATGTCTTGCTCGACGGCTTCCCGTACGGGAACGCGGACGGCTTCGCTGATTTCGAGTCGCTGGAGCTGCTGGATACCAAGCGCGTGGAGATCTACAAGGGCGCCAGCTCGCTGCGCTTCGGCGGCAACACGCTCGGCGGCGCCATCAACCTCGTCACGAAGACGGGCGCCGACGCCGGCCTCGTGGAGATCTGGAGCGAGGCGGGCTCGTTCGGCTTCCTCAAGAGCCATGTCGCGACCGGTCAGGTGTACGGGCCGTTCGACCTCTACCTCGGGCTCACCGACGTCGAGCTCGACGGCTACCGCGAGCACGCAGACCAGCTCCGGCGTCGGCTGTATTCGAGCTGGGGCTATCGCCTCCCCGGCGGCACCACGGTCCGGCTCGACGTCAATTACGTGCGGAGCGAGGAGAAGCTGCCGGGCGCGCTCACGCAGCGCGAGCTGGACCGCAATCCGCGCATGGCGGATCCGGCGAACCTGAATCTCCGGATGGCCGCTGCCCGCGACTACGACTACACGCGCGGCGCGCTCACCATTCGCACGCCGCTCACCGAGACGCAGACGCTCGAGTGGGCGACCCAGCTCAACTACCAGGACCTGCATCATCCGCTCTCGTTCGCGGTGATCGACGACACGACGTACTCGTACTCCACGGAGCTGCGGTGGATCCTCGCGGCGCCGGTCTTCGGCCGCGCCAACCGGCTCACCGTCGGCGCGCAGTACTTCGGCACGCGGCAGATCGATGTGAACCTCGACAACACCGCCGGCCTGCCGCCCACGCTCACGAAGAACCAGCTCAACATCGCCAACACGCTCGCCGCCTACGCCGAGGAGCAGCTCGACGTGACGCCGGCGGTCACGGTGGTCGTCGGCGGCCGCGGGCAGTACGCCACCCGCGAGGTCCGCGATCGGTTCCTGCGCGACGGCGCCGGCGATCGCGACGCCAACGACTCCGACTCCGTCGACTTCCTGTCGTTCTCTCCGCGTGCCGGCGTCGTGTGGCGCGTGACACCGACGGTGCAGGTCTACGGCAACGCCAGCCACTCCTACGAGCCGCCGCTGCTGCTCGAGCTCACCGCGCCCGGCCAGCTCCAGGGGACGCTGAGCCAGCTCGCCGCGCAGAAGGCGTGGCAGTTCGAGGTCGGCACGCGCGGCGACCTCGGCAAGCGGCTCGGCTGGGACGTCTCCGTCTACGACATCGAGCTGTGGGACGAGCTGCAGAACGTCAACGTGCAGCCGTTCGCGTTCGCGCCGTTCACGATCCCGCGCTTCCGCAACATCGACCGGAGCCGCCACACCGGCCTGGAGGCCGGATTCGACTTCCTCGTCGCCGAGGATCTCGCGCGCCGCGTGGGGCTCGGCGCGGGCGGCGACACGCTGCGGGTCCGCGCGGCGTACACGTACTCGCGGTTCGTGTTCGTGGACGACCGGAACTTCGGCCACAACGAGCTGCCGGGCGCGCCCCGACACTTCGTGCGCACCGAGCTGCGGTACGATCACGCGTCCGGCTTCTGGGTCGCGCCGAACGTGGAGACCGTCCCCCGCGGCTACTTCGTGAACAGCGAGAACGACGCGCGCACCGAGCCCTACACGGCCGTCGGCACGCGGCTCGGCTACACGTATCGACCGTGGCAGCTGAGCGTCTTCTTCGAAGGGCGCAATCTCGGCAACGTGACCTACACCTCCTCGGTCGTGACCGACGCCGCCAACCGCCGCTTCTTCGAGCCGGCCGACGGGCGCGCCTTCTATGGCGGGCTTCAGTGGAGGTTTCGATGAGACGCATCGCTTCGCTCCTGATCGCCGGTGCGCTCCTGCAGGCCGTGACCGCCACCGCCCAGAGCTCCGCTCGCGTGGAGATGACCCACCCCGCGCGCGGCCACGAGGTGCGCGTCTCCCCGGCCGCCGTGGTCTCGCTTTCCGGTGTCGAGCCGCTCGTCGCGTGGTCGGCGCAGGAGGGTGATGACAACGTGCTGTACGCGGCGCGGCCAGGGGGCGGCGCGCCGGTGCGCGTCAATCCCGCCGGCACGTCGGTCGACTCGCTGCATCAGGCGCCCGGGCTCGCCGCCGGCCCGCGCGGCGAGCTGTACGTCACGTGGTCGTCGCGCCGACCGGTACCCGTCGGCGGTCTCTTCGCGTCCGACCTGCGTCTGTCGCGCTCGCTCGACGGCGGCAGCACCTGGGACGGTCACCTCCGGCTGAACGACGACGTCCCGTCCTCCCATTCCTTCGAGGGCATGAGCGTCGCGCCGGACGGGACCGTGATCGTGGCGTGGATCGAGACGCGTGACGGCAAGGCAGCGACCGTGGTCACGCGCGTGTCCGAGCGCGGGACGCAGCCCGGCGAGGCACGGCGCCTGGACACCGGGGAGACGTGCGTGTGCTGCCGCGTGGACGTGGTCGCGGGCCCGGGCGACACCGTCGCCGTCATGTGGCGTAAGGTCTTCGCCGACAATGTCCGCGACATGGTCGTCGGCGTCTCACGCGACGGCGCCCGCACGTTCGCCGCGCCCGCGCTGGTGCACGCCGACCGCTGGGCTATCGCCGCGTGCCCGCACCGCGGCGGCACCGTCGCCACCGACGCGCGCGGCCGTCTGTACGCGCTCTGGTACACCGAGGGCACGCAGGGCCGTCCGGAGATCCTGTTCGCGACCTCGAGCGACGCTCGCCGGTTCTCGGCAGCGCGGCGCCTCAACGAGGCGACGGCGTCCGTTCCCGATCAGGCTCGGCTCGCCGTCGACGAGCGCGGCCGCGCCGTCATCGTGTGGGAGGAGTCGACCGCCGTGCGGAGGCGCGTCGTCATGCGCACGACCGTCGACGGCGGCCGCACGCTGAGCCCGACCAAGACCCTGACCCAGGCGGTCAAGGCCTTTGCGCCGGACGTGGTCGCGACCACGGGCGGCTTCGTGGTCGTCTGGCACGAAGAGCACTTCCCGTCGGTGAAAACCGTCATACAATCCATCACGTTGGGAGAATCACGGTGAGATGCCACGCGAAGCAATTGATCCCGGCCTTCATCCTGGCGGTCGGCGCCGTGACGGCGAGCATCGCCGCCGCTCAGCACGCCGGGCACACCGCGGCGCCGCCAGCATCGCCGGCGACGTCCGCGACACCGCCGACGCCGATCACGATGGACGAGCTGCACCGCACCGGCGGCGTGCCGCGCGGCTGGAAATTCACGTTGCCGGCCGGAAACGCGAGCGCGGGCCGGGAGGTGTTCGGCCGGCTCGAATGCAGCAAGTGTCATGAGGTGAGGCCCGACTACCCGCGCGGCGAGCGCGCGGCGGGCGACGTCGGGCCAGACCTCACCGGGATGGGCGGGCACCATCCCGCGGAGTACTTCGCGCAGTCGATCATCGACCCGAACGCCGTGATCCTGGCCGGCCCGGGCTTCGTGGGCCCGGACGGACGCTCGATCATGCCGGACTACCGCGACAGCGTGACCTTCACCGAGCTCGTGGATCTCGTCGCGTACCTCAAGAGCCTCGGCGGCGGCGAGCATGAGCACGGCGCGGCCGCTGCCGCGCGCGAGACGACCGCCGGCCCCTATCGGATTCGCGTCGAGTACCAGGACGCCGATGCGCATGGCGGCGCCGCGCATCACCATGGCGGTGGCGCCGCCACCGGCGCCGGACACCTCATGGTCTTCCTGGCCGATGCGGCGAGCGGCGAGTCGATCCCGTACGTTCCGGTAACGGCTGTCATCACCGCGGGCGGCGGGGCTCCCCGCACCGTACGGCTCGCGCCGATGCTCGGCGGCTCGGGATTTCACTATGGCGCCGACGTGACGCTGCCGGACACCACGACGAAGCTGACGCTGCGGCTTGGCGCCGCGGGCCTGAAGACGATGGGCGCCAGCGGCGCCCGGTTCGGAAAGCCGGTGACGGTGAGCGTCGACTGGAAGTGACCGAGCTCGGGCTCCTCGCCCGCTGGCTGCACATCACCGCGTCCGTCCTGCTCGTCGGTGGCGCCGGCCTGCTGCTGATCGCCGGCTACTCCGATCGTCCCACCGCGCGCCGCTGGCAGGCGGGCGTGGTGCAGCTGGCCCGCGTGCTGACAGTGCTTGCGCTCGCGGCCGGCGTCGTCGCGCTCGCGCAGCAGGCGGCGACGCTCGAGCAGCGCGCGGCGGCTGCCCTCGATCCGGCCGCGCTCGTGCGCGTGGCGCTCGACACGCGCGCCGGTGCGGTCTGGATGGTGCGCCAGAGCCTCCTGCTCGTGCTCGCGGTGTTCGTGTGGCTGCGTGCCGACGTGTCGCGACGTCTCGACTGGACTGCGGCCCGCGTCGAGGTCGCGCTGCTCGGCGCACTCGCGCTCGCGCTCGTCGCCGGCGCCGGGCATGCCGCGGCGGTCGAGGCGGGCGCCGCCACCGCGATCGCGGCCGACGTCGCACATCTGCTGGCGGCCGGGCTCTGGGTGGGTGCGCTGCCGGGACTGGCGCTGCTCCTCACGACCGCGTCGTCCGAGCGCGGCGCTGACGCACGGCCGTACGCGGTGCTCGCGGCACGTCGCTTCTCGCGTACGGCCCTCGGGCTCGTCGCCGTCATCCTGCTGTCGGGCGTGCTCACGACGCTGAGTCAGGTCGGCTCGATCGCGGGGCTGCTCGGGACCGCCTACGGCCGCCTGCTATTGCTGAAGCTCGTGCTGGTTGCGCTCATGCTCGCCGCCGCGGCGGTGAACCGCCGCCTGGTACCCCGGCTGTCCGGTGAAGCGGCCACGATCGGGCGCCCCGCGATGCGACGCCTGCGTCGATCGGTCGTGACCGAGGCGGCGCTGGCCCTCTGCGTGCTCGTCGTGGTGGCCGTCATGACGGTCACCGCGCCGGCGCGGCACGAGCAGCCGGTGTGGCCACTGTCGTTCCGCCTCGCATGGGACGCGCTCGCGGAGACGCCGGAGGCTCGGCCCTTCGTGCTCGTGGGCAGCCAGGTGGCCGCCCTCGGCCTCACGGCGCTCGTGGCGTCGCGGCTGCTGCGGGCGGCCCGGTTGCCCGTCCTCGCCGGCGGCGGCGTGCTGATCCTCGCGGGGCTCGCCATCGCCCTGCCGCCGCTGGCCACCGACGCATATCCCACGACGTACCAGCGGCCGGCCGTCCCCTACCAGGCGGCGTCGATCGCCGCCGGCGCGGGGGCCTATCGCGAGCAGTGCGCGGCGTGCCACGGGCCGAACGGCACCGGCAACGGTCCGGCCGCGGCCGCGCTGTCGCCGCCGCCGTCCGATCTGCGCGCGCATCACGCCGCGCTGCACACCGCGGGCGACCTGTTCTGGTGGATCACGCACGGCCGCCGGCAGATGCCCGCGTTCGGAGACCGGCTCGACGCCGAGACGCGGTGGGATCTCGTGAACTACATCCGCGCGCTCGGCGCCAGCGATGCCGCCCGCACGCTGGGCCCCGCGGTGCAGCCGGAGCGTCCGCGCGTCGTCGCACCGGACTTCGTGTTCGCGGTGGGACCGACACCGGCGCGGACGCTGAAGGACTACCGGGGCCGCCGCAGCGTGCTGGTCGTGCTGTACACCCTGCCCGGCTCGCGGCCACGTCTGGCGGAGCTCGCCGCACGCTATGATGTCCTGGTGCCGCTCGGCCTCGAGGTCATCGCCGTCCCGACGGACGCGGCGCCGGACGCGATCAAGCGGCTCGGCGCCGAGCCGCGCGTGCTGTTTCCCGTGGTGACCGAGGGCGCCGCAGACATCGTGGCCACCTACGCGCTGTTCGCGCGCGCGCCGCACGCGGAGTTCCTGGTCGACCGGCAGGGCTACCTGCGCGCCGTCGACACCGCGCCCGTCGGCACCGACGCGCTCATGGCCAACGCCGACACGCTCAACCGCGAGCGTGTCGTGGTCGAGGCGCCTGCGGAGCACGTCCACTGATGGCGGTCTGGCGCGTCGTGCTGCTGCTGAACCTCGCGCTCGCGATCGGCATCGGATGGGGGTACATCTGGTGGGGGCGCGAGACGACGCGCCTGACGCGCGAGCTGCTCGAGGCGCGGGCAGCGGCGGCGGGGCCGCGCGAGTATCGCTCCGAGGGTGTCGTGCGCGCGGTGCTGCCGGAGATGAACGTGGTCGTCATCACGCACGAGGAGATCACCGGGTACATGCCTGCGATGACGATGGGCTTCCGCGCCACCTCGCCGAAGGTCTACGAGACCGTGCAGATCGGGGACGCCGTGCACTTCACGCTGCGCGGCACGCCGCCGAACCTGGCGCTGGTGTCCCTCGAGAAGGTTCCAGCGCGGTGAGGCGAGCGCGCGCGCTCGCCGGCGCGGCCCTGGCGCTCTTCTCCCCGGCAACCGCGTGGGCCGATCACGGCGGCGGTCTCCGCACGGACGGCTGGAGTCCGCTCACCACGGCCCTCGTGTTCGGCGGCCTCGCCCTGCTGGCCGGGATGCTCGTCATCCTCATCGTCACGCTGCTCACGCGCCGTCGCGGCGGATCGTCGTGATGCGCAGGGTGCTCCACCCGCGCGGCATGCTGCTGCTCATGGCGGCCTTCTTCGCCGCGCTCACGCTCGCGGTGATTCTCGGCGGCGCCCAGCCCGCCGATGCGGCCGCCCGCGACGGCCTGCTCGCGCTCGCCACGCCGGCCGTGGTGGCCGTGATGCGGATGGTGACGCTGCTCGGCCACGCGTGGTTCCTCGTGCCGGCCATGCTGTTGCTGTTCATCGCCATTCCGGAGGCGCGCGCGCGATGGTGGGTCTGGGTCGCGCTCATGCTGGTTGCCGGGCTCGCCGAGCAGGTCCTGAAGGTTGCGATCGGCCGCGCGCGGCCCTTCGATGCCTCGTTCGGATTTCCGAGCGGACACGCGACGGCGGCCGCGGCGTTCTTCGGCGCGGTCATCTACCTCGCCGGCGCGCTTCCGGTGCCCGCACGCATCGCGCTGCGCGTCGCGGCCCCGCTGGCCATCCTGCTGGTCGGCGTGTCTCGGGTGATCCTGCGCGCGCACTGGCCGTCCGACGTGCTGGCCGGCATCGCGCTCGGGCTGGCGCTCGCGTCAGCGGCCGCGCTGCTGGGCCGTCCGCCGCGTCCCGTTCACCGCTGACCGCGCGGCCACGCGTGGCGCGCGCGCCGGCGCCGCCTCTGTCTCCCCGACCGCCGCGCGGAGGGTCTTCAGCAGCGCCAGCGCCTCCGGACTGAGCGGACGCTGGCGCGGGTGCACGACGTCGAGGCTCCGGCTCAGCGTCTCGGCGTCGGCCACCTCGATGGCCACCAGCCGCCGGCGGCGCACCTCGTGCACGACGGCCAGATACGGCAGGAACGCGAGGCCCATCCCGCGCTCGACCATCCGCTTGGCCGTCTCGATCGTCTCGACCTCCAGCACGACGTTGGGCACCAGGCCCGCGCGCCGGAAGAGCCCATGGGTCAGCGTCCAGTCGCTCGAGCCGCGGTCGAAGAAGATGAGCGGCTCGCTGGCCACGTCGGCGAGCGGCGCGTGCCCGCGCCGCGCGATGGGCGACTCGGGTCGCGCGATCAGCACCAGCGGGTCGTCGCGCAGGCTGAGGGTCTCCACGGCCGGATGGTGGAGCGAGCGGGCCAGGCCGATCTCGGCCTGGCCCGCCAGCACCATCTCCAGCACCTCCTTCGAGTGCCCCGAGCGGACGGTGATCATCACCTTCGGATGGCTGGCCTGGAAGCGCTTGAGCACGTCGGGGAGCACGTACGTGCAGATGGACAGCGCGGCCGCGATCTGGATGGCGCTGCCGCTCGACGGCCGGAGATCGTGCACGGCCTGGCGGGCCGAGGCGACCGCGTGCAGCAGCTGCTCGGCGTGAGGGCGGAACGCGCGGCCTGCCGCCGAGAGCGCGAGGCCGGTCTTGCTGCGCACGAAGAGCGGCGTTCCGAGCGAGTCCTCCAGGGCGCGGATGCGCGCGCTGATGGCGGGCTGGGTCACCCGCAGCGCGTCCGCGGCCCGCCGGAAGCCGCCGAACGTCCCCACCGCCAGGAAGGCCTCGACCTGTCCGATCTCCACCCGATTCACCCCGCTTATCCTGACGGCTTGCGTGATACGTACCGATTATATGCCATGTGAAAGATCTTTCCGATCACGAAACTTTATCAGCCCGATAAAAACATTGAGGTTGCCGGCCCCCGGCCATCGTCGGCACAGTGAGTGCAACACGACGGGGCATCACACTCTACCGGGAGGTCCAGCGATGAGCGGTCGATGCGGATGCGGAGCGGTGGTGCCCACTCTCATGGCGTGCTTCGACTGCGGCACCAGCTGCTGCTCGAGCTGCGCCATTCACCTCGAATCGGCGACCTATTGCGCCGCCTGCGCCGGCTCGCTGCTGGACGCGCCGGCCGTGCGGGCCACCACCCCCTTCGATCTGCACTGAGGAGGACGTCCATGGGAACGGCGTGCCATTGCGGAATGACGCTCGAGCACAGCGGCCGACGCGCGGGCTGCGCGGAATGCGGCACCGAGATCTGCGCCAGCTGCCGGCTCGAATTCGACTCCACCACCTATTGCCGCTGGTGCGCGACCACCACTGCGCTCGCGCGACCGGCCTAGCGCCGTCAAGGAGACGCCACGCATGGAGAGCAAGGGCGCCGCATTTCGCCGGCTGTTGACGCAGGAGCCGCACGTCTTCACGGGCGGCGTGTACTCGCCGCTGGACGCGCAGATCGCCGAGCGCGTCGGCATCAAGGCGATCTACCTCAGCGGGTACTCGGTGGCCATGGCCAACGGCTGGCCGGACATGGGCTTCCTCACGCAGACCGAGGTCGCGCGCACCGCCCACATGGTGGCCAGCGCCGTCGACATCCCGGTCATCGCGGACGCCGACGACGGCTACGGCAATGCGCTCTCCACGATGCGCACCGTCCAGGAGATGATCAAGACCGGCGTGGCCGGCATCCATCTGGAGGACCAGCGCTTCCCGAAGCGCTGCGGGCACATCGCGGGCAAGACGCTGGTGAGCCGCGAGGAAGCGCTCGGCAAGTACCGGGCGGCCATCGACGTGCGCGATCGCCTCGATCCCGACTTCTTCATCATCGCGCGCACCGACGCCTACGGCGCCGTGGGCGGCAGCATGCAGGAGGCGATCGACCGCGGACGCATGTACGCCGACGCCGGGGTCGACTCCGTGTGGGCGGAGCTGTCCAACGCCTCCCGCGAGCCGGCCATCGAGTTCGCGGAGGCCATGCGCAAGAGCCACCCGCAGCTGCCGCTGTCGTTCAACTACTCGTCCTCGTTCAAGTGGTCCAGCGACGCGAATCCGCTGACGTTCAAGGAGCTGGGCGAGCTCGGCTACAAGTTCATCTTCATCACGCTGTTCGCCGCCCACGCCGGCATGTACGCGACCTGGAACGCGATGGAAGAGCTGGTGCGGGACCAGGAACAGGCGCAGTGGCGTCTGGAGAAGACGAAGGCCGGCCACCCGACGGAGAGCCACCACGTGATGGCCCGTGTCGCCCACTTCCAGGAGCTGGAAAAGAAGTACATCCCCGGCACCGAGGACCGCATCAAGGGCTCGCACGGCTTCGACGACCAGCGGATGCATTGAGCATCACGCGGAGTCCACGGCTCGTGTAGGCTAGCGGGCCGTGGACTTCCGCTACGTCGTCTGTGATGTGTTCACGGATCGGGCACTGACCGGCAACCAGCTCGCGGTGTTCACCGATGCGCGGGCCATGCCGGAGTCGCTCCTGCCGCTGCTCGCCCGGGAGATGAACTTCTCGGAGACGGTGTTCGTCTATCCGGCGAGCGCGGGCGGCCACGCGCGGATCCGGATCTTCACGCCGGGACGGGAGCTGCCGTTCGCGGGACATCCGGTGCTCGGCTCGGCCTTCGTGCTGGCGGCGCCGCTGCAGCTGGAGACGATCGTGCTCGAGACCGGCATCGGGCCGGTGCCGGTGACGCTGGAGCGCCAAGGACCGCGCATCGTGTTCGGCCGCATGAGCCAGCCCATTCCGAAGGTGGAGCCGGTGCCGGAGGCGGCGGCCATCGTCGCCGCACTCGGCGTGGCGACGACGGCGCTCCCCGTCGAGCGCTACATCAACGGGCCCCGCCACGTCATGGTCAACGTCGATTCCCCCGCCCAGGTGGCGGCGCTCACGCCCGATTTCGCCGCGCTGGCCCGCGCGACCGGGGACGGCGTGTCCTGCTTCGCCGGCGCCGGACGCCGCTGGAAGACACGCATGTTCGCTCCCGGCCACGGCATCAACGAGGATCCGGCCACGGGCTCCGCGGCGGGTCCGCTCGCCTGCCATCTCGCACGGCACGGCCGCATCGCGTTCGGCGACGAGATCGAGATCGCGCAGGGCGCGGAGATCGGCCGACCGTCGACGCTGTTCGCGCGCGTCGCAGGCTCCGCTGACCGCCTGGAGCGCGTGGAGGTCGGCGGCAACGCGGTGACCGTCGCACGCGGCGAGTTCCGGCTGCCCCTGTGACGAGACGCGACGCGGCTCCGCCGCGGCGCGACGAGCGTGCGGGGGGGCCACTCGAGGGCCCCGCGTCGATCAGTAACTCTTCGGAAGCCCGAGCACGTGCTCGGCGAGGTGATTGAGCACCATCTGCTGGGAGACCGGCGCGATCTTGTAGAGCCGGACCTCCCGCCACAGCCGCTCGACGTAGAACTACTTGGCGTAGCCGTAACCGCCGTGGGTCTGCAGCGCCACGTCGCACGCCTCGAAGCCGGCCTCGGCCGCGAGCAGCTTGGCCGCGTTGGATTCCGCACCGCACGGCCGGCCCTGATCGAACAGCCACGCCGCCTTCAGACACATCGCCTCGGCGGCCTCGAGCTTCGCCCACGCCATCGCCAGCGGATGCGCGATCGCCTGGTTCTGGCCGATCGGCCGGTCGAAGACGACGCGCTGCTTGGCGTACTCGACGCCGCGCGCCAGCGCCGCGCGCCCGATGCCGACCGCCTCGATACCCGTGAAGACGCGCTCCGGGTTGAGCGAGTCCAGGATGTGATAGAAGCCGTTGCCCGGCTCGCCGACGACGTTCTCCTCGGGGACCTCGAGCGCGTCGATGAAGATCTCGTTGCTGTCCACCGCCGCGCGGCCGAGCTTCTCGATCTCCTGCACGGTGATCTTCGCGCGGTCGAACTCGGTGAAGAACAGCGTCAGCCCCTTCAGCGGACGCCTGGGGTCGCGGTCGGCCGTGCGAGCGAGCAGCAGGATGTGCGTGGCGTTCTGGGCGTTGGTGTTCCAGACCTTCCGGCCGTTCACGACGTAGCGGTCACCGTGCTTCACCGCGCGCGTCTGGATGCGCGAGGTGTCGGTGCCGACGTTCGGCTCGGTGACGCCGAACGACATCACGATCTCGCCGGTGGCCATGCGCGGCAGGTACTTCCGCTTGAGCGCCTCGCGGCCGTGCTTGATGACCGGCATGGGCGGGAACATGTAGAAGTGGATCGGCGAGGCGCCGCTGGTGCCGGCGCCGGCCGCGCAGATCTCGTGCAGCAGGATGGCCGCCTCCGTCACGCCGAGCCCCGAGCCGCCGTACTCCTCCGGGATGATCGCGCCGAGCCAGCCGGCCTTGGCGAACGCGCGGACGAAGTCCCACGGGTACTCGTGCTTGCGATCGCGCTCGAGCCAGTAGTCGAGCGAGAACGAGCGCGCGAGCGTGCCCACTTCCTTGCGGATCATCTCCTGCTGCTCGGTGAGCGCGAAGTCCATGCTCGCGATTCTATCGTAGGATACCGGCCAGCGCAGGAGGCGCGACCATGGCGACGTCGTTCGCGAACCGGATGGTCGGCGCGGCGAGGCTCGATCGCGCCGTGTACGAAGAGGTGGAGGCGGACACCGGCGCCACCGGCCAGGCCCTCGGCGTGGTTGCCCTCAGCAGCGTGGCCACCGGGATCGCCTTCGGTGGTGGCCTCGGCGGCCTCCTCACCGGCGCCGTGGCGGGAGTCCTGACCTGGGCGCTGTGGGCGGCCCTCATCTACTGGATCGGCGCCCGCCTGCTGCCCGAGCCGCAGACGCGCGCGGACTGGGGAGAGCTGGCGCGGACGCTCGGCTTCGCCGCCACCCCCGGGATCCTTCGCGTGCTCGCCGTCATTCCGGGCCTCGCGGTCATCGTCGTCTGGATCACGATCGTCTGGACGCTCATCACGACGGTGGTGGCCGTGCGGCAGGCCCTCGACTACCGAAGCACCCCCCGCGCCATCGGCGTCTGTCTCATCGGCTGGTTCGTGCAAACGGCGCTGCTCGTCCTGCTCGGCCGCCTCGCGCGCCCGCTGTAGCGTCTCGCCCGCGGGCCGGTGCTATGATCCGCGGCATGGCCGTGCAGGCGATGTATGCGCTGCAGAACGGGTTCATGGGTGCGCCGCGCTCGCTGCTCTTCTACGGCGAGTACTCCGAGGCGGCGACGCAGATACCGATCACCTGCTACGTGATCCGCACCACCGACGCCGTCGTGCTGTACGACACCGGCGTGTCGCCGCGTGCCGTTCCCGGTCTGCTCCGCAACGATCGACTCGCGCGCTTCACCGACGAGGACCTGCTCGTGCGCCGGTTGCACGGCCTCGGCCTCGAGCCGGGCGACGTGGGCGCCGTCGTCCTCTCGCACCTGCACTACGATCACGCCGGCGGCGCGGACCTCTTCGCGGGCGCCGAGCTCGTGGTGCAGCAGGACGAGTATGCCTACGCGCACTACCCGGCGGCCTTCTTCGCGCCGTTCTACTACCGCAAGAACTTCGACCTGCCGTCGTTCCGCTGGCGGCTGCTCGACGGCGACACGGAGCTCGTCCCCGGCGTGACGGCGCTGCGCAGCGACGGCCACACGCCTGGGCACCAGTCGCTCCTCGTCGAGCTGCCCGACAGCGGCCCCGTCATCCTGGCGGGCGACTCGTGCTACTGGCAGGAGCACATCGAGCGCGAGCGTGTGCCCGGCGTCGTCTGGGATCCGACGCGCGCGATGCACTCCATCAAGAAGCTGAAGACGATCGCCCGCTTGACCGGCGGCCGGATCTTCCCGAGCCACGACCCGGTGTTCTGGCAGACGGTCAAGCAGGCGCCCGAGGCGTACCGCTAGGACGACTTCGACTTCTTGCGACTTCCGCGGCCGCCGCGCTTGCGCGGCACCCGCGCGCCCTTCTTGCGCGCCTCGCTGAGTCCGATCGCGATCGCCTGCTTGCGGCTGGTGACCTTCTTGCCGCTGCGTCCGCTCTTCAGCGATCCCCGCTTGCGGCGCCGCATGGCCGACTTGACCGACTTGCTTGCACCTCGGCTGTACTTCCGCGCCATGGCATCCTCCTTGTAATTCGTTCCCACCGAAGTCGCGATGCAAGGGCCGTGCACGCGAAAGCGACGGAGCGGCGACGCCACCTACCGCTCCCGTGGCACAGTAGGTGGCGAGAGCACCGGAGAGATGAGCGACATCAAGGAACGGCTCGCTGCGCTCGACTGGTCGGCCATCGAGCGATCCCTATGGGAGCACGGCTACGCGCGGACACCGCCCGTGCTGACCCGCGATGAGTGTGACGCGCTGAGGGCCCTGTATCCGGACGACGCGCGGTTCCGCAGCCGCGTCGACATGGCGCGCTACCGGTTCGGCGTGGGCGAGTACAAGTACTTCGCGGCGCCGCTGCCGCCGCTCGTCGAAGCGCTCCGGGTGCATGCCTATGCGCCGCTGGCGGCCATCGCCAACCAGTGGGAGGTCGCGCTCGACACCGCGGTCCTGCATCCGCCGACGCTCGCCGCGCTGCTTGCGCGGTGCCGGAAGAAGGGTCAGACGAAGCCGACGCCGCTGCTGCTGCGGTACGAGACGGGCGGCTACAACTGTCTGCATCAAGACCTGTACGGCGAGGTCGTCTTTCCGCTGCAGCTCACGTGCTTCCTGAGCCGGCGCGGAGTGGACTACGAGGGCGGCGACTTCTTGCTCGTGGAGCAGCGTCCGCGCGCGCAGTCCAGGGGGGAATCGATCGCCACCGAGCAGGGAGAGGTCGTGATCTTCACCACGCGTCATCGGCCGGTGGAGGGGTCGCGCGGCTACTATCGTGCGACGGTGCGCCACGGGGTGAGCCGCCTCACGCGTGGTGAGCGCTACACGCTGGGCGTCATCTTCCACGACGCCGCGTAGCAGGCGCGGCGCTGACCATCGCGCGCTACACCGTCGAGCGGATCTGCGCCAGGAAGCGCTCGCCGAACTCGGCCGCCTTCCAGTCGCCGACGCCCTTGACCTCGAGCAGCGCGGTCGTCGTCCGCGGCCGCAGACGCGCCATCTCGCGCAGCGACGCGTCGCTGAAGATGAGATACGGCGGTACGCGGCGCTCGTCCGCGATGCGCCGCCGCAAGCCGCGCAGGGCCTCGAACAGCGCGCTGTCGTCGGGGCCGGCGTCCGCGGCGGCCTGCACCGCCGCCGTCGAATCGGCCGCCGTGGGACGGACGCCGCCGGCACTGACCAGCGCCGGCGCGCTCGCCTCGCCGCGGAGCACCGCCCGGCCCTGCTCCGTGAGCGTGATCGTCGGATACTCGTCGTCCGTACGCGCCAGCACGCCGTGCGCCAGCAGCTGGTCGATGAACGCGCGAACGTGCGCTTTCTTCTCGCCACGAAGCGCGCCGTACGCGGCGAGGCGGGCGTGCCCGAGCTGCGCGATGCGGCCGGTGGCCGCCCCGGTCAGCACGTCCGCCACGTGGGTGGCGCCGAAGCGGCCGCGAAGCTCCGCCACCGCCTCCATGACCTTCCCCGCCACGCCCGACGTGTCACCGGCCGGCACGGTCTCGCGGAGGCACACGTCGCACGCGCCGCAGTCGTCACGCTCGTACGGCTGCCCGAAGTACGTCACCAGGGCACGGTGACGGCAGACCGCTTGCTGGCAGAACGCGTACATCTCCCCGAGCTTGCGCAGCGCGCCCGGCGGCGGCTCGGCGCCATCGGCCGCCATCACGGACTTCCAGAGCCCGTAATCACCGCCACTGACGAGCAGCAGGCACTCGGCCTCGAGCCCGTCGCGTCCCGCGCGGCCGGCTTCCTGCTGATAGTGCTCGAGCGATTTCGGCATGCCCGTGTGCACCACGAAGCGCACGTTGGAGCGGTCGATGCCCATCCCGAAGGCCACCGTCGCCACGACGACGTCGACGCGCTCGCTCACGAACGCCTCCTGGTTGGCCCGGCGCTCGTCGTCGGCCAGCCCGGCGTGATAGCGGAGCGCGCGGACGCCGCGCCGCTGCAGCGCTGCCGTGAGGTCGTCCACCTCGCTGCGCCGGATGCAGTAGACGATCCCCGCCTGGCCGCGGTGCCGGTTGATCGCCGCGAGCACCTGCGCCACCCGGTCCGTGCGCGGCCGCACGCGATAGATGAGATTGGGTCGATCGAAGGACCCGACCAGGACGCTGGGGCTGCGCAGGCGGAGCTCGGTCACGATGTCGTCGCGCACCTGCGGAGTCGCGGTCGCCGTGTACGCGTGCACGGCGACGTCGGGAAACACGCCGCGCAGGGTTCGGAGCTGGCGATACTCCGGCCGGAAGTCGTGGCCCCACTGGCTGATGCAGTGCGCCTCGTCGACGGCGAAGAACGCGGGCGCGGCGCGCTGCAGCCGCTCGAGAAAGCCCTCCATCACCAGCCGCTCGGGCGCCACGTACAGCAGCTGCACACCGCCGCCCGCGACGGCACGCATCACCGCCGCGCGCTCGGCCGCCGTCTGGCTGCTGTTGAGCAGCGCCGCCGGCAGGCCGGCCTGGCGCAGGCCGTCGACCTGGTCCTTCATCAGCGCGATCAGCGGCGAGACGACGAGGGCGAGCCGGCGCAGATGCGCGGCCGGCGCCTGGTAGCAGAGCGACTTGCCGCCACCGGTGGGCAGCACCACCAGCGAGTCGCGACCGTCGAGCACGCAGCCGATGGCCTGCTCCTGCAGCGGAAGGAAGCGATCGTAGCCCCAGATGCGCCGGATCGTCTCGTGGAGGAACTCAGTCTGGATGATGGGGCGATCATAAACGACGCCCCGCCGGCCCGCCTAGTGTGACGGCGAGAAGACGCTACATCGCGAGCGAGAGCTGCTCCGGCGGCGGCGCGGGCTGAAGCGGCCGCGCGCGCCGGTCCGCGATGGCGAACCGGCGCTTCAGCGCCGCCACCTCCTCCTTGAGCGGCGCCGACACCGCGCGGCTCGGATACGGCGAGCGATACGTCGCGAGGTATCGCGGCAGCAGCTCCGGCCAGTCACGCGCGAGGTGCTCGAGGAAATGCTCGCGCGTGCCCGGCTGCAGGTAGAGCACGTTGCACCACACGTTCGTCGCGCCCGCCTCCCGCGCCGCGCGCACGACGGCGGCGAGCAAGTCCGGCCGATCGGAGATGCCGGGCAGGATCGGCGCGATACCGACGGCGGCGTCGATGCCGGCGTCGACGAGCATGCGCAGGGCGCGCAGCCGTTGCCGCGGCGGCGCGGTGCCGGGCTCGGTGCGGCGCCAGATGTCGGCGTCCAGCGTGGGCACCGAGAACGTCACGTCGACCTCGGCGCGCTGCGCGGCCTGCTGCAGCACGTCGAGGTCGCGCACGACGAGCGGCCCGCGCGTGATGAGGCTGAACGGGCTGCGCGCCTCGGCGAAGGCATGCAGGCACGCGCGCGTGAGACGATAGCGGCCTTCCACCGGCTGGTAGGGATCGGTCGCGGCGCCGATGGCGACGACCTCGCGGCGCCATGAGCGCCTCGCGAGCTCCGCGCGCAAGACCTCGGCGATGTTGATCTTCACGCGCACCGACTGCCCGTACGCCTCGCCCGAGGGACGCTCGGCCCGGCGCTCGAACCCGCGGACATAGCAGAACGTGCACCGATGCGCGCAGCCCATGTACGGGTTCAGCGACCACTTGAACGGCATGTTGCCGACACGGTTGAGCGCCGTCCGGCATGGCTCCTCGCGATAGGCCACGCGCATGCGGTCAGTATACCGATGGGCCGGCAGAGCCGGCGCGGCATGGAGGCCACCGCTCAGGCAGCCGCGGACAGGTCCGCCGGCGCGGCCAGCACGGCCCGCCGCCGACCGGCGAGCCGCAGCCATCCCGCGGCCAGCGCGATCAGCACGGCGAGCAGGACCGCGTTCGCGAGCCAGTAGCGCGGCCACGAGTGCAGCGCCACGCCGAGGCCGCGGCGGACGAGCGTCACCACGACCACGTGATGCGCCAGGTAGAGGAAGAGCGCGGCGCGCCCGAGCACGACCAGCGGCCGGAGATGGACGCCGCGGCGGTCGACGAGGTAGAAGCATCCGGCGATGGTGGCGAAGACCCAGGCGAGCACCCAGGCCACGCTGGCGCCGTGCGGGACCCAGTGGTTGGTGATCAGCAGATCGCGGCTGAAGCCGACGGCCGGCACGAGCGGTCGCCACCACTCGTAGACGAGGGCGCCGGCCGCGAGCACGACGGCGGCGAGTCCGAGGCGCCCGTGAAACGTCGCGCGCGCCCGGTCGTCCGGGACCGCGAGCGCGGCGCTGCCGAGCGCCTGTCCGAGGAGCACGAGGCCGAGCCATGGCCACAGCGGGAAGTCGTAGAACGCCAGGCGCGCGACCAGGGGGTGCGCGTCCACCCAGACGGTGAGCGCAGGAAAGGCGATGACGAACGCGGCGTATCCCAGCGCGCCGACGGCGGCCACCGCATACCGCGCCAGCGGGCGGGCGAGCCATCGCTGCGTGATGGCGCCGAGGAGCACGGCGGCGGCGATCGTGTGCAGCACGTTGCTTCCGAGAAAGGGCTGCTCCGGCGCGAGCACGAGGTTCAGCGCATAGCCGGCGGCGGCGAGGCCGGCCGCGCGCTGCACCGCGCGTCGCACTGGGTGCGCACTGTGGCGGTACGACAGCGGCAGCACGAAGCCGACGAGGAAGAGGAACGTCGGGCCGGCGCTTGAGGTGGTCAGGTAGATCAGCCGCGAGGCGTCGAGCTCGGGTGCAAGCCAGTAGCGCGCCGTGTGGTTCACGACCATGAGGACGAGCGCCACGCCCCGCGCGACGTCGAGGTACGCGTACCGCATGCGAGGCGCGGCTACCGCCGGGTCGGGTCCTCGCTCACCTTGACCAGCATCTTGCCGAGGTTCTGCCCGCGCAGCAGGCCGATGAACGCGGCCGGCGCACTGTCGATCCCCGCCACCACGTCCTCGCGATACTTCAGGCGTCCCTCGCGCACCCAGCGGGCGCATTCCGCCAGGAACGCCGGCAGGCGGTCGGCGTGATCGGACACGATGAAGCCACGGATGGTGACACGGTTGACGAGCACGGGACCGAGGTTGGGTCCCGGCGGCAGCTCGGTCGCGTTGTACTGCGAGATGAGGCCGCACAGTGGAATGCGGGCGAACGGGTTCACCAGCCGGAGCACGGCCTTCAGCACGTCGCCGCCGACGTTGTCGAAGTAGACGTCGATACCCTTGGGGCACGCGTCGCGGAGCGCAGTGGTCAGGTCCGCGCTGCGGTAGCTCACGCACGCGTCGAAGCCGAGCTCCTTGACGACGTACTCGCACTTGTCCTGCGAGCCCGCGATGCCGACCGCGCGGCAGCCCCGGATCTTCGCCAGCTGCCCGACCGCGGAGCCCACGGCGCCGGCCGCGGCGGAGACGACCACCGTCTCGCCCGGCTTCGGCTGCCCGATGTCGTAGAGCCCGACGAACGCCGTCATGCCGGGCATGCCGAGCACGCCGAGCGCGGTCGAGATCGGCGCCACGCGGGGATCGAGCTTCAGCGGGCCGAAGGGACCGGGCGCGGCACCGGCCTTGGCGACGTGGTGCGTCTGCCAGCCGCCGTACGAGAGCACGAAGTCGCCCGGCTGGAACCCGGGATGGTGCGACTCGATCACCTCGCCGACGGTGCCGCCGGTCATCACGCCACCGAGCTCGACCGGCGCCGAGTACGACTTCACGTCGTTCATCCGGCCGCGCATGTACGGATCGAGCGAGAGCCAGATGGTACGGATGAGGAGCTCGCCGTCGCCCGGCTTCGGCAGCGGCGCGTCGGCGATCTCGAAGTCGGACGGCTTGGGCTCACCGACGGGTCGACTCTTGAGCAGCACGCGGCGATTCATGGTGGCAGGCACGGGCTCCTCCTCGCCCGGGATTGTCCGCCACGCGCCCGCGCCTTGCAACCACCGGACCCCTCCGCTATCGTTCGGACATGACGGCGACCGCGCAGCTCGCGGAGTTCATCGTGAGGACCTCGCTCCGCGACTGTCCCGACGCGGTGGTCGCACAGACACGCCGGGCGGCGCTCGACACGCTCGGCGTCATGCTGGCCGGCGCCGATGAGCCGGTGGCGCGCGCAGTGCGCGCGGTGGCGCGCGCCGACGGCAGCGTGCCGCTGTGCACGGTCGTCGGCACCACGCTTCGCGCGTCGGCGGCCTGGGCGGCGCTCGCCAACGGAGCCGCCGGCCATGCGCACGACTTCGACGACACGAGCTTCGCGCTGCTCGGCCACCCGAGCGTGCCGCTGCTGTCCACGGCGCTGGCGTGCGCGGAGGCCGAGACGGCGGACGGCGCCGCGGTGACGCTCGCCTACGTGCTCGGCTTCGAGATCGACGCCGCCGTCGGCCTGCTCGTGAACCCGGCGCACTACACGCGCGGCTGGCACGCGACGGCGTCGATCGGCACGCTGGGCTGCGCGGCCGCCGCCGCACGGCTGCTCGGCCTCGACGTCGCGCAGACGCGACACGCGCTCGGCATCGCGGCCTCGCTCGCCTCGGGGCTCAAGGAGAACTTCGGCTCCATGACCAAGCCCTTCCACGCCGGGCACGCGGCCGAGAGCGGCGTGCGGGCCGCGCAGCTCGCGCGCGAGGGCATGACCGCCTCCGACGAAGCGCTCGAGGGACGGCAGGGTTATCTCGCCGCGTTCTCCGACGCGGCGCTGTCCGCCGCCGCCTTCGCCGACCTCGGCCGCCGGTGGCAGCTCAGCGCCTCGGGCATCGCGGTCAAGCCGTATCCCTCGTGCGCGCTGACGCACTCGGCCATCGACGCGCTGGTCGATCTGCGCGCGCGGCATCGCATCGCGGCCGCCGACGTGGCAACGGTCGACGTCGGCGTGAACGCCGTCGTTCCCGACGTCCTGCGCCACGCGTCGCCGGCGAACGGGCTCGAGCGCAAGTTCTCGATGCAGTACTGCGCGGCGGCGGCGCTGGTGCGCGGGCCGCTCGGCCTCGCGGACTTCGAGGACGGCCCCGTGGCCGACGGGGCCACCCGCGATCTGATGACACGCGTCCGCATGGTCGTCGACCCCACCCTGCCGCACGAGCTGGAGCAGCAGGCGTGGACGCGCGTGACGGTGCGGCTCGTCGACGGGACCACTTTCGAGGAAAAGCCCCGCGGCGCCTCGGGCCATCCCGCCGCACCGCTGACCGACGCCGAGCTGCGCGCGAAGTTTCACGCGTGCGCGGCGCCGGTCATCGGCGCCGACGCCGCCGACGCGGTGGTCGAGCAGCTCGACCACCTGCAGGACGTTCCGGACATACGCGCACTGACATCACGGCTGACCGCCGAGAGGGACTGACACCATGGGCGTTCTGGACGGAATCAAGATCCTCGAGCTCGCGCGGGTGCCGCCGGCGGAGATGCCGGCCATGATCCTCGGCGACATGGGCGCCGAGGTGCTGAAGATCGACTCTCCCGATCCCGAGCGCCAGAGCGGCGAGGAATGGATCCGGCGGACGATCCACTCCTTCACCAACCGCAACAAGCGATCCATCACGCTGAACCTGAAATCGCCGGACGGCCAGGCGATCTTTCGCAAGCTCGCCGCCACCGCCGACGTGCTCGTCGAGGGATTCCGTCCGGGCGTGATGAAGCGTCTGGGCGCCGACTACGAGACGCTGAAGGCGCTCAACCCGCGACTCGTCTACTGCTCGCTGTCCGGGTTCGGCCAGGACGGCCCGTACCGCGACTATCCCGCGCATGACATGAACTACCTGTCGCTGGCCGGCGTGCTGGGCCTCATCGGCGAGGCCGGGAGCAAGAAGCCGGTGATCCCGCTCAACCTCGTGGCCGACTATGCGGGCGCGAGCCTGCACGGCGCCCTCGGCATCGCGCTGGCCCTCTTCGCGCGCGAGCGCACCGGCCGCGGCCAGCACGTCGACGTCTCCTACCTCGACACGACGGTGTCGCTGCTCGCGGCCACGCCGAACATGCGCTTCTTCTTCAGCGACGGCATGGCCCCGCGGCGTGGCGAGGGCTTCCTCGGCGGCTCGTATCCGTACTATGCGATCTACGAGACGCGCGACGGCAAGCTGCTCACCATCGGCTGCACCGAGCCCTGGCTGTGGGCGAACTTCTGCAAGGCGATCGGGCGCCCGGATCTCGAGCGGTTCGCGCGCAAGCCCGACCAGTTCGTGCGGGCGGCCAACGGCGAGGAGGCGGCCGCGCGCGACGAGATCGAGAAGATCATCCGCACGCGCGACCGCGACGACTGGTACGAGCGGCTGGTGAAGGCCGACGTGTGCGTGGGCAAGGTGTATGACGTCGAGGAGATGGTGCAGGACCCGCAGATCAACCATCGCCAGATGATCATCGACGTCGAGCATCCGACGCACGGGCGCGTGCGGCAGTTCGGCATCGCCATCAAGCTGTCGGATACGCCGGGCAGCGTCCGCTCGGCGGCGCCGCTCAGCGGCGAGCACACCGACGTGGTGCTCAAGGACCTCGGCCTCGGCGCCGACGAGATCGCGAGCCTGCGCGCGCGCAAGGTCGTCGAGTAGCGGTGCCCGCGCGCTGGCGGCAGCTGCTGGCGCTGTCGCTGGCCGAGCTGCTCGCGCTGTCCGTGTGGTTCTCGGCGGCCGCCGTCCTGCCCGCGCTGCGCCGGGAGTGGCAGCTCGGGGACGCCGGCAGCGCCGGCCTCACTGTCGCCGTGCAGCTCGGCTTCATCACCGGCACCCTCGTGAGCGCGCTCGGCAACTTGCCGGACGTCTGGTCGCCGCGACGCCTCGTGGCGGGCAGCGCGCTTGCCGGCGCCGCCGCCAACGCCGCCGTCGCGCTCTGGGTCGACAGCCTGACGCCGGCGCTCGTGCTGCGCTTTCTCACCGGCGTGGCCATGGCCGGCGCCTACCCGCCCGCGATGAAGGTCATGGCCACGTGGTTTCGCGAGGGCCGCGGCCTGGCCATCGGCATCCTCGTCGGCGCGCTCACGGTCGGCTCGGCCACCCCGTGGCTCATCCGCGGGACCACCGCGCTGCCGTGGCGCGCCACGCTGCTGGCGGCGTCCGGCCTCGCCGTGCTCGCCAGCCTCGTCGTCCTCGGCTTCGTGCGCGAGGGACCGTACCGGTTTCCGGCGGCCCGCTTCGACGTCCGCATGGCGGCCGCGGTGTTCCGCGCTCGCGCGCCGCGGCTGGCCTGCTTCGGGTACTTCGGCCACATGTGGGAGCTCTACGCGATGTGGGCGTGGATCGGCGCCTTCCTGGCCGAGAGCGCTCGCACGGCCGGCGTCACGCGCTACGCGGGCCTCGATCCCGCGGCGGCGACGTTCGCCGTCATCGCGGCCGGCGCGCTCGGGTGCTGGCTCGGCGGCGCCGCGTCCGATCGCTTCGGGCGCACGGCGGCGACGATGGCCGCGATGGCGGTCAGCGGCGTGTGCGCAGCGACGATCGGCCTCACCTACGGCGCGCCGCCGGCCGCGACCCTGGCGGTCGCGCTCGTGTGGGGCGTGAGCGTCATCGCCGACTCGGCCCAGTTCTCGACGGCGATCACGGAGCTGTCGGAGCCGGCGTACGTGGGAACCGCGCTCACGACCCAGACGTGCGCGGGCTTCGCGCTCACGACGATCTCGATCTGGCTGCTTCCCGCCGTGGTGGCCGCCGTCGGCTGGCGGTGGGCGTTCGCGTCGCTGGCCATCGGCCCGTTCCTCGGAGTGGTCGCGATGGCGCGTCTGCGGGCGGCGCCGGAAGCGCTCGCGCTCGCGTCCGGCCGTCGCTGATGCCGCGCGGCGCCACGGCGCGGTCGGCGAGAAGCCGCTAGAATCCAGCCGGCATGCGCATCGTGGCGTGGAACATCCGCGCGGGCGGCGGGCGGCGCGTCGGACGCATCGCACGCCAGCTGGCGCGCTGGGGCCCGGACGTGGTCGCGCTGTCGGAGTTCCGCGCCACGCCGCCGAGCTGCGCGCTGCGGCACGCGCTCGCCGCGCACGGCCTCGTCCACCAGCTGACCACGGCCGACGCCCGCCGGCCGGGACGGAACGCGCTGCTCGTCGCCGCGCGGTGGCCGCTGCGCCAGGTGCGTCTACGCCGCGCGCCCCGTGATCCGTCGCGATGGCTGCTGACGGTCGTGGCGGCGCCGCTGCCGCTGATCATCGGCGCGATGCACGTCCCGAATCGTGTCACCGGGCGAAAGTACCCGTTCCTGGACGCGGTGCTGGCGTGCGCGAAGCGCTGGCGACGCGGCCCGGCGCTCTTCGTCGGCGACACGAACTCGGGCCGCCGGAGCATCGACGAGGAAGCTCCCGGGTTCAACGTGCGGGAGGAAGGCTGGATCGACGCGCTCGCGGCGTGCGGCTGGCACGACGCCTTCCGTCACCTCCGGGCGGAGGCGCGGGCATACACGTGGTACTCACCGAACGGGCGGAACGGCTTCCGCATCGACCAGGCGTTCGTGAACGCGGCGCTGCTCGCGCAGCTGACCGACGCGGCGTACATCTGGGGCGGCGCGTCCCGTCGAGGCCGGCGCGACGCGGTCAGCGATCACGCGGCGTTGCTGGTGGATCTACGCGACGGGGCCGACGCTCAGGCGGCGGCGATGGCGAGCCGGCGGACGAGCGAGGCGCCCTGCTCGCCGAGCCAGGCCTTCGTCGACTCGTAGCCGTAGCGCAGGGCCTTGCGGCTGGCCTCGAAGCCCATCGACGGCCCGAACAGCAGGCTGGAAGTCCGCGGCGGCTGCAGCAGATAGAACGCCGTCTGCGGATACTTCACCGAAAGGACGGACAGGCCGAGCGTCAAGAGGTTCTGGCTGTAGATGCGGCCGGCCTGCTCCATGATCGTGTACACGCCGCGCGCCCGCATCGACACGCTGCCGTCGTGCAGGTTCGGCACGAGCGGGTTCACCACGAAGACGACGTCGGCGCCCGCCTCCGCGGCAAGGTCGGCGTGGCCGCTGAAGCCGACGCCGCCATCCACGTAGTCCCGGCCGTTGATCGCGTACGGATCGAAGAAGCCCGGGATGGCGGAGGAGGCCGCCACCGCCTGGCTGATCGGCACGTCGCGCAGCTCGCCGGCGCCGAACACGACGCGCTCGGCGCTGTCGAGGTCGATGGCCGGGATGAGCAGCGTGGGCCGCCGCTCGGCGAAGGAGTTCGTCAGTCCGCGCGAGGCATACGCCGAGCGCAGGTAGCGCTCGAGCGCCTCCAGCGAGAAGAAGCCGGGAGGCATGTCCCGCTCGGCCGCGGCCAGCAGGTCGGGGATGCAGCCGGTGCGGCCGCGAATGGCCGACTTGCCGACCGCCCAGATGAGGCGGCCGAAGCGGCCGCACGCGCGACGGAAGGCGTCGGCAGCGAACACGGCGTTGCGGCGGAAATTGATCGGATCATCCAGGTCGTTGTCGAGGATCTGGTAGATCTCGGAGGCCCGCACGCCACCCGCGAGCAGCGAGGCGACGACGGATCCCGCGCTACAGCCGACATAGACGTCGAAGCCACGGCCCGAGCCGTTCAGCCGCTCCTCGAGCGCGGTCAGCGCCCCGACCTCGTACATGCCGCCGATGACGCCGCCCCCGGCGAGCGCCAGCGCATAGCGGGGCTGCGACCGCGGCCGCCACAAGCCCATCGCGCGATGTACGATTTGCATCCTGCCGACCAGATCAGCAAAGCCCTTGCCAAATTCCATCACGCCGTAACCTTGTGGAATCATGTCGAGCCCCGCCGGCTCTCATCCACCTGAACTGCCGGGACGACTGACAAGTTCTTCCCTCGTCTGCCCGTCTCGGCGGGCGCGCCACCGGTACGATAACCCACGACCGCCCCGACGTCCATGTTGGTCTGACCGAACGGGGCCTGGGCACCGTCCCGCCGGAATCGTGGCATTCCCCCGGGGCATCCGAAAGGCGGAGGTGCGGCGATGTTGAGCGTGCGGCGCGCCAAGGAGCGAGGCCACGCGGATCACGGGTGGCTCGACACGTATCACACGTTTTCCTTTGCAGATTACTGGGATCCCCGTCATATGGGCTGGGGGCCACTGCGGGTCATCAACGAGGATCGCGTGGCACCCGGGACCGGATTCCCGACGCACGCGCACCGGGACATGGAGATCATCACCTACGTCCTGGAGGGCGCGATCGAGCACAAGGACAGCCTCGGCACCGGGTCGGTGATCAGGCCGGGCGACGTGCAGCGCATGAGCGCGGGCACCGGCGTCCGCCACAGCGAGTTCAACGCCTCGAAGACCGAGCCGCTGCACCTGCTGCAGATCTGGATCGAGCCGTCACGCCGCGGGATCGCACCCGGCTACGAGCAGAAGATGTTCCCCGCCTCGGAGCGCCAGGGACGGCTGCGGGTCATCGCCGCCCCGGACGGCCGCGACGGCGCGGTGACGATCCACCAGGATGCGACCGTCTATGCGACCACGCTGGCGCGGGGCCAGCGGGTGGAGCATACGCTGGCGCCCGGCCGCCTCGCATGGCTGCAGGTCGCGCGCGGCGCGCTGCTCGCCAACGGCGAGCAGCTGGCGAGCGGCGACGGCGCCGGCGTCCAGGGCGAGCGGACCATCGCGCTCGAGGCGGTCGAGCCGACGGAGGCGCTGCTCTTCGACCTGCCGGATCAGACGGCGTAGGACTCGAAGTACTTCAGCGTCAGGATGCGGGTCTTCGGCGCGAGCGTCTTCGCCTGCTTGACCCACAGATCGAGGTTCGCGGGATCGCCGTAGACCGAGCGGAGATCCCGCGGCTCCTCGGACAGCGGCGCCTCGAAATTGTCCCAGTGCGTGGGAAGCACCAGCTTCGGCGAGCCCAGCGCCGCCAGCAGCCGGGGCGTGAAGGCGTGCGTGTTGTTCGAGAACAGGGGCGCGATGAGCGCCACGTCCGGCCGCAAGCCGGCGATGGCCCGCTCGATGTAATTGCCGGAGCTCATCAGGAAGACGCGGAACTTGTCCGCGATCGTCAGCAGGTAGATCAGCGTGTCGCCCTCCGGAAGATCGCCCACCTTCCGGGGCGGCGCGGACGGCACCGACACGAGGTGCCCCGGCACCGCGTACTTCTTGGTGCCGCCGAGCGAATGCACGCTCGGGAAGACCTCGATCGTGTAGCCGTCGAACTGCATGTACTCGCCGCCCTTGACCTGCACGAGCTTGCCCTCCGGCACCCCGGCCGCGCGCAGCACGTTGGCGTGGGTCTCGGAGCCGATGACCATCGCGCCCGTCTTCCTGGCGATGTACGGCACGTCCGCCATGTGATCCCAGTGGCCGTGGCCGATGAGAATCTGGTCCGCCCGCTTGACGTGCTGGTCGATCAGCGCGGTGTCCGTCGGCAACAGCGCGTCGTGATCGAGCTTGTTGGACAGGAAGCCGGACTCGAAGCGGTTGAACCAGGGATCGATCAGGATCGTCTTGCCGCCGAAGCTGATCTCCCAGCCATTGGTGCCGAACCACTTGAAGTTCACCCCGGCCGCGCCCGGCCCACCGCCGCGCGGCGCCGTTTCTGCGCCTTCCGCCACACCGGGCAGCAGCAGCGAGCGACCGGCGTCGGCGGCGAGCGCGGCGCCCGCCAGCAGTCCGGCGCCAAGCAGTCCCCGCCGGGACAGCTGCGCCAGTCTGAGAGATTCGGAATCGACGAAGCACATGGTGTCCTCCTGGTCGCGGCGGATCAGAAGAGGCCGATGATGTCGCCGGCCGCGTCGACGTCCATCGATTCGGCGCCCGGCACCCTGGGCAGTCCCGGCATGGTGAGGATGTCGCCGGCGTACGCCACGACGAAGCCCGCGCCGGCGGCGAGCCTGGCATCGCGAACGGTGACGGTGAAGCCGCGCGGACGACCGGGCTTCTTGGCGTCGTCCGAGAGCGAGTTCTGCGTCTTCGCCATGCAGATGGCCAGGCGGCCGTAGCCGGCCGACTGCCAGCGCGCGAGCTTCTGAGCCGCGGCCGGCATGAGGCGCACGCCATCCGCACCGTAGACCTTGGTGGCGATGGTCTCGATCTTCTCCGCAAGCGGCATGGTCTCCGGATAGAGCGGACGGAAGCCGCCGGCATCGCCGCCCTTCATGACGTCGAGCACCACGCGCGCAAGCGCGGTCGTGCCCGCGCCACCGTGCTCCCAGCCGCGGGAGATCTCGGCCGGAACGCCCCACGCGCGGCAGGCGTCCATGACCGCGGCCACTTCGTCCTCGGCATCCGTCACGAAGTGATTGAGGGCGACGACGGGCGGCACCCCGAACAGACGGATGTTCTCGACGTGCTTGGCGAGATTGTCGAGGCCGCGGCGCACGGCGGCGACGTCGGCGCGCGCAAGATCGGCCACGCCGACGCCGCCGTGCATCTTCAGCGCCCGCACCGTCGCCACCACCACCGCCACCGCCGGCGACAAACCGGCGACGCGGCACTTGATGTCGAAGAACTTCTCGGCGCCGAGATCGCTCGCAAAGCCCGCCTCGGTCACGACCACCTCGCCGAGCTTCAGCGCCAGCCGGGTCGCGATCACGGAGTTGCAGCCGTGCGCGATGTTGCCGAAGGGGCCGCCGTGCACGAGCGCCGGCGTGCCCTCCAGCGTCTGCACGAGGTTCGGTTTGATCGCGTCCTTCATGAGCACGGCCATCGCACCCGCCGCCTTCAGCTGCGCGGCGGTGATCAGACTGCCGTCCGCCTTCTCGGCGACGACGACGCGCTCCACGCGACTCTTGAAGTCTTGCAGATCAGCGGACAGACAGAGGATCGCCATCACCTCGGACGCGACGGTGATCTCGAAGCCGCTCTCGCGCGGAACGCCGTGCGCGGGCCCGCCGAGGCCGACCACGATGTTGCGCAGCGCGCGGTCGTTCATGTCCACCACGCGCTTCCAGAGGATGCGGCGCGTGTCGAGGCCGAGCGTGTTGGCCTGCGAGAGATGGTTGTCCAGCATGGCCGCCAGCAGGTTGTGGGCGCTGCCGATGGCGTGCATGTCGCCGGTGAAGTGCAGGTTGATGTCTTCCATCGGCGCCAGCTGAGCGCGGCCGCCGCCGGTCGCTCCGCCTTTCATGCCGAACACCGGACCCAGTGACGGCTCGCGCAGCGCGACCACCGCCCGCTTGCCCACGCGCCGCAGACCATCCGCCAGGCCGACCGTGGTCGTGGACTTGCCTTCGCCCGCCGGCGTCGGCGTCATGGCGGTGACGAGCACGAGCGCGCCGTCGGGCTCCGCGCGCCGCCGCTCGATCGCCGACCACGCGACCTTGGCCTTGTAGTGCCCGAACGGCTCGAGCTCGGCCGGCGAGAGGCCGACGGTGGCCGCCACGTCCTGGATCGGCTTCAGCGTGACGGTGCGCGCGATCTCCAGATCCTGCTTGCCCATTCGTGAGCGACCTTTCTCAGCCGTCCAGCCGGTGGAACACGAGGCCGTCGAGCAGCTTGGGGTAGAAGTGGGTGCTCTTCTGCGGCAGCACCTCGCCGCCGCGGACGATCGTCTGCAGCTCGTCGACCGTCGTGGGCGCGATGAGGAACGCGGCCTGGTAGCGGCCCTCGCGCGCGAGCCGGATCGCCTCCTCGCGATCGGCGGTGTAGTCCACGTGGCTCTTCGCGTCGAGCTTGTCGTCGGTGATGTCGAGGAACGGCTTGAGCACGGCCTCGTGGAGCACGGAAACCGCGAGCTGCCGCCACGCGCGGGACGTCGACGGAGGCCACGGAATCGCGTCGAAGGCATCGGGCCGCAGCGACAGCGTCGCCGCGGCATCGCGCGTGATCACCGCCAGCGTGCGGTTGGTCGGCCGGAAGTCGATCGGATCCGCGAGCGGCGCCACGTCGAACCAGCGTGCCGCCGCCTCCAGCAGCCGCGGCAGGCCGAAACCGCTGACGCCGTGCACCAGGCGATGATTCGGAAAGATCGTGAGCCCGGGCGCGTCGAGGCTGAAGAACGCCATGAGCTTGTCGTCGCGACCGGGATGGCGGCGCGCGTACTCCACCGCCGTCTCGTAGCGGTGGTGGCCGTCCGCAATGATGATCCGCGCGGCCGCCAGCAGTCGCCGCACGGCATCGATGGTGGCGGCGTCGTCGACGCGCCAGAGGCGATGCTGCTCGCCGCGCAGGTCGCGCGCCTCGGCGATCGGCGCGCCGGGCGGCGTGCTCAGCTCGAGCAGCGCACCGCCCGGATCCGGCACGAGCATGAAGAGGAGTCCCGTGTCGGCGCCGGTGGCCTCGAGCAGCCGCAGGCGATCCTCCTTGGGCCCTGCGTGCGTCCGCTCGTGCGGCAGCACCTCGCCGGCCGCGTATGCCGTCACCTGCCCGAGCGCGATCAGGCCCACGCGGGTGACCGTCTCTCCGCCGACGGCGTACGTCTGGTGATACGGATACACGGCCGGTCGGTCGTCGGGCGCCCACACGCCGTCGGCGATCCAGCGGGACAGCGTGGACCTCGCGGCGGCGTATCGATCGCCGCTCTCGTCCCTGGGATACGAGATGCGCACGACATTCGCGGGGCTCAACGCATACAGCAGCTCCTGCTGCTCGGGGCTGATCTGGTCGTAGGGCGGCGCGACGACCTTACTGACGTCGCGCTCGCGGCCGATCGCGTAGCGATAGCCGCGGAGCGCCGTCACACGCATCGAGCACTCGCGGACGCAGCGCGCTGGATAGTCACCGGGGGGTCGCTCTCGTCGCGCGAGTGTGGCAAATCGCGCAGGAGCGCGCAACTGTCGTGAAACTGTCACACCGCGGCACGGCCGGTAAGCGGCCTCTGATTTGCTGGTCCTGCCCGCATGCCCGAACCGCGCCTGGTCTCCGTCATCATCCCGTGCTACAACCAGGCGCGCTTCCTTCCCGAGGCGATCGAATCGGCGCTCGCGCAGTCATACACGCGGCGAGAAGTCATCGTCGTCGACGACGGCGCGACCGACGACACGGCGCAGGTGGCAGCCCGGTACTACCCGTCGGTGCGCTGCGTACGACAGCGGAACCAGGGACTGTCGGCCGCCCGCAACACCGGCCTGCGCGCGAGCACCGGCGACTACGTCGTGTTCCTGGATGCCGACGACCGGCTGCTGCCCGGCGCGCTCGAAATCGGCGCCGCCTGCCTCGACGCCCACCCGCTCGCCGCCTTCACGGTGGGCCGGCACCGGCGCATCGCCGAGGACGGCACGCCGTTGCCGACGCGGCGACGACCCCGCGTCGACAGCGACCACTACGTGTCGCTCATCCGGCGATGCTGGATCGCCATGCCGGCCACGGTCATGTACCGGCGCGCGCGGCTCGTGCAGGCCGGCGCCTTCGACGCGCGCAAGCGATGCGCCGAGGACTACGAGGTGTACCTCCGCCTGGCGCGGAGCTTTCCGGTGATCGATCATTACGCCGAGGTCGCGGAGTACCGTCAGCACGCCGGCACGCTCAGCCGCAACGCCGAGCGCATGCTGGTCGCGACGCTCGACGTGCTGAGCCGCCATCGTCCCGGCCCCGATGCCAGCGCCGCTCATCACGCCGCGTACCGCGCGCGCGAGAACGCCGTCTGGTACTACGACCGGCTGCTCGATACGGTGGTGAGCTCGGCGCGCTGCGGACAGTGGCGGGAGGCCGCGCGGGCGCTGTACGTCTTTGCGCGCTTGCTGCCGCGTCATCGCGCCTACGCGGCGCGTCGCCTCACCAGCCCGCTGCGGCTCGCGCTGCGCTCGCTCGGTCGTCGCGCCGCCGCCTGAGCCGCGCGACGCCGGTCAGGATGCGGCGCGCTCGACGCCCGTTCGGCCCAGCCGCTGCTCGATGTCGATGATGTGCGCGTGCATGGCCGCTCGCGCCGCCTCCGGCTCGCGGCCGGCGATCGCCTCGTAGATGCGGCGATGCGCGCTCACGACGGCGGCGTCGTCCTCGGCGGTGAGATCGGCGCGCGGTCCGACGACGTTGGACTGCAGCGCGGTGAGCGCGTGCGTGACGACGCCGTTCACGGGATTGCGTGCGGCGGCGGCCACCAGCCGGTGGAACTCGGCGTCGAGCGAGCGGCGGCGTCGGCCCGGGGCGCCGCTCTCGGCGCGTGCGTCGAGCGCGGCCTGCACGGCCTTGATGTCCGCCTCGTTGGCGCGCAAGGCGGCCAGGCGGGCCGACTCCGGCTCGATGAGCGCGCGCGCCTCGACGAGCTGCGCCAGCGAGACGTGGCCGAGACGGAACAGGGTCTGGAAGTCCCGCACGACGGGACCCGAGTCCATCTCGCGAATGAAGTAGCCGCCGGCCGAGCCCTGACGAACCTCGACCAGACCGCGATGCTCGAGCGCGCGCAGCGCCTCGCGCACGGCGACGCGACTGGCGCCGAACTCGCGCACGAGCTGTCGCTCGGCGGGAAGCTTGTCGCCCTGCTGCAGTCGTCCTTCGAAGATGGCGCGCTCGATCTGAGCGACGATGTGCTCGTACACGCGGGGCGTTCTGACTGAGGAGAACATTGGTGCGCGTCACTCTCCAATCAAATCGGATCGAAGTCAAGGGCGTCGCGCATCACCGCCGGCCGCGCGAAGGGCGATGGGGACGAGCGCGGCGACGTCGGCGCGCTGACCGCGGCCGCCGCTCGGAGATTGCGCGCGCAATCGCGCCCGCGCCGCGTCGCCGGGCTCACGCTCGCGCGGCACGTCGGCCTCGATCACCGATCGGAGCATCGCGCTCGACGGCGAGCCAGCGTCGGCCGCGCGCCGGCGATCACGGTAATGTTTTTCCTCACGCGCGCGAGTATACGGGAGCGCCGTCACGCGCGTGACGTCACTGTCATGGTCCGGCGTCCCCCGCGCGACGCCCGTCGACGTCGTCACCGCGAATTTACGGTGTGGCTCGCACGTTGCACTCGCCCACGGGCAGGTCGTGGTATCGACGGCATCAACCCGACTCAGGAGGAAATGTTATGCGCAGTCCGTGGACATGGGTGCTGCTGGCCACCAGCCTGGCGACCGCCGGCTGTGCCACGAAGGGCTGGGTCAACGAGCTGGTCAGCAAGAAGGAAGCGCAGACGGATCAGCGTTTCGCCCGGACGGAGGCCACGCTGACGGAAGTCGGTGAAGGCGCGAAAGTCGCCAGGACGCGCGCCGACGCCGCGTTCGGGCGCGCGGACGAGGTCAACGGTCGCGTGACCCGTCTGTGGAACGGTCGCTACAAGCGCGACGTGGTCGAGACGCTGCACGTGCAGTTCGGCTTCGACCGCTCGGACCTGAGCGACGGCGCCCAGACGGCGCTGTTGCAGATCACGAAGGAGCTGAAGGAAAACCCGATGCTGAGCGTCGACCTGGAAGGCTACACGGACCCGACGGGGCCGCGCGAGTACAACGTCGGCCTCAGCCAGCGGCGGGTAGAATCGGTTCGGCGATTCCTGGTCGGCAACGGCGCTGACCTCTCCCGCATCTTCTATGTCGGCCTCGGCCCGCTGGCCGCCCGGAACGAGCAGGCGGCGCTTCAGCGGCGGGTCACTGTCCGGCTGATGATCAATCCGATCGACTGATACCGTCGACAACGACGTCTTCCCGACGTCGCCCGACGCACCAGCGCCCCGGGGAAGGTCCCCGGGGCGCTCGTCACTTCGGCGTCCGAGTTTGGTGGATCAGGCGGCGTGCGGTGCGATCAGGATCACGAGCAGCGCCCACGTCTCCGACCACGCGAACAGCTGAGCGTGACGGACGAGCACTGCGCGGCCGTCGGCGCGGACCGCGGCCATGAGCGGATCGGCCGAACCGCCGATGGCGCGCCACGACGCGAGCCAGCTCCGCGCCTCGCGCGGCGACCGCCAGCACGGCACGCAGAGCCGCAGCCAGCGGTCCGGATGCTGCTGGCGGACTCGAAGCGCCAGCCGCCCGGCGAGCAACGCCGCGTAGCCGAGGTTGACGAGCACCATGATTGCCACCAGCACCGTCGTCAGCCGGATGATTGCGTCCACCATGGCCGGCTGTTATCGCAATCGCGATACCACAGCCGGCGTGCCGTCTAAGTATCTGTCTTTACGTCGATTATGAGGATCCGTGGGAGTGGGGCGGCCGGTTTGTGACCGGCGCGAACCGGTCGCAAATCGACCGGCCCGCGCTCTGCCGGGGCTGCCGAGCTCAAGCGTGCCGCAGGACGACCTCGTACTCCTTTGGCGCGTGCGCGATCACGGGGCTCCACGCCTCGTGGACCAGCCACTCATAGCCGGTCGGCGTGCTGAGCACGACGCGGCCGGGATGGAACGGCGACGCCGGCTCGACCTGGACCGCGAGCAGCGACTCTCCCTCGAGCGCGCGGTTCACGGCGCTCTGGACCTCGGCGCGCACGGTGAGCGCACGGTCCTCCGCGTGGTCGCGCGCCACGCGCCAGGCGATGAGCCCGAACACCAATCCGACGATCAGCGCTGGTGCGATGAGCACCTGGATCATGGCTTCTCCCTCCTACCTATAGAGATGGCGGGATGCCCGCCGCAGATTCGTCGGCAAGGCGGGTACACTAGGCGCCTGTCAGGAGGGAGTCATGGTGGCCGAGGTGTTCGACCTGCACGCCCTGAAGGCATTCGCGCCCGACAAGCGGGTGCGCAAGATGCTCTTCAAGACCGACCAGCTCTGGTCGGAGATCGCCTGCTACGAGCCCGGTCAGTCGACGGTCATGCACACGCACCCCAGGGAAGAGGAAGCGATCTTCGTCCTGGAAGGGACGGCGAACATGTCGATCGACGGCGAAGAAGTCGTGGTGCCCGCGGGCGCCATCGTGCGGTTCCCGAACAATGTCCCCCACGACGTCCGCAATCTCGGGCCGGGACGCTGCGTGATCATGTTCCTCAAGGTCAACCCGAAGACGCTCAGGAGTGCGACCGATGGGTAACGTCGAGCGCTGCGACAAGACGCTTGCGCTGAACGAGATGATGTTCCACGTGCGGCGCGATCCAATCCTTCGCGCACGATGGCTCACGGACTTCGCGGCGCTGGCGCGTGAGTTCGGGCTGAGCGCCGACGAGATCGACGCCGTGCAGGCCAAGGACCCGCGCCGGCTGATGGACCTGGGCGTCCACCAGTATTACGTCCCGCAGATCCTCCGACTGTTCTTCGGGGCGGCGCAGAACTCCAATGCCAGCGCGGCGCTCGAGTGCTACAAGCGCGCGTACCCGGCGGAGACGGCGCAAGCGATGGCGCTGCAGGCGCGGCTGGAGCGTCGGTAGCCATGGCGGAGATCGTGGCGGCCATGGCCATGACGCACTCGCCCGGCCTCACGGGCTGGTTCGATCGGGCGTCGGAGGAATACCAGCAACTCGCGCTCAACGCGACCGCGGAGATGCGGCGGCGGCTGGAAGCGGCGCGGCCGGACACGCTGCTCATGGTGAGCAACGACCATCTCCTCAACTGGCCGATCAACAACACGCCGGAGTACACGGTCGGCATCGCCGACGAGCACGTCGGCCCTGCCGACTGGTTCGACGAATGGCTCGGGATGGAGAAGTACCGCGTCTCCGGCGACCCGGGACTCGCTCGCTTCCTCGTCAACGAGTCCGCGCGGCGCGGCCTGGCCCTCGCCTACCTGCGTGACATGCAGTTCGACGACGGCATCTCCGTGCCCACGCACTATCTGAATCCGGACGCGCGGTTCCGTCTCGTCCCGATCACGATGAACTGCAACGTGCCGCCGATTCCGACGCCCACGCGCGCCTACGCGGTCGGGCGGCTGCTGCGCGAGGCGATCGCCGCCTATCCGGCACCCGCGCGCGTGGCCGTCATTGGCACCGGCGGGCTTTCGCACGAGCCGGGTGGGCCGCGCTATTTCTGGGTCGACGAGGAGTTCGATCGCTGGTTCCTCGACCTGCTCAAGGCCGGCGATCATGAGCGGCTGCTCGGCGAGTGCACGCTCGAGCGCATGGAGGCGGCGGGCTCGGGCGGCACCGCGGAGCTCCTCGCCTGGATCGTCGTGCTCGCCATGACGCGCGGGCCGGCCGACGTGCTGGCCTACATGCCGGCCATCGCCTGGCGCTCGGGAACCGGCATGGTCGTCTGGAGCGAGCTCGCATGAGCGCGGCCACGCACCACCTCGACCACGAGCAGATCCATCAGGAGTGGAACAACGCGCTGCCGCCGCGGCTGACCGTCGATCCCGGCGACACCGTCGTCTTCGACACGCGGGACGCCGCGAACCGTTTCTACTCGAAGGCCTCGACGCACGACGACGTCCTGCGGCGCGGCCCCTTCCGCGGCCATCCGCTCACGGGCCCGGTGGCGATTCGCGGCGCGCGGCCGGGCGACACGCTCGCGGTGCACATCGTCGACGTGCAGCCGGCGCTCGACTGGGGCTGGACCGCCATCAGGCCGGGACGCGGCCTGCTGCCGGAGGCGGACTTTCCAAAGCCGTTCCTCCATATCTGGGACATCTCGGACAAGCGGTTCGCGCGCATGGACAGCCGCGTGGCGGTGCCGCTCGCGCCGTTTCCGGGCGTGATGGGCGTGGCGCTGGACGAGCCGGGCGGGCACAGCACGATGCCGCCGCGGCGCGCCGGCGGCAACATGGACATCAAGCAGCTGATCGCGGGCGCGGTGCTCTACCTGCCGGTGCTCGTCGACGGCGCGCTGTTCAGCGTGGGCGACGCCCACGCCGCCCAGGGCGATGGCGAGGTCTGCGTCACCGCGGTCGAGATGATGGGGCGGGTGACGCTGCGCTTCGAGCTGCAGTCCGGCCGTCGGCTGGCGGAGCCGCAGCTGCGCACGCCGTCGCCGCCGTCCGCGGCGACCAACCGCGGCCCGCACTACGCGACCACGGCGCACGGTCCCGACCTCTTCGCAGCCGCCCTGCAGGCGGTGCGTTACATGATCGACCACCTGGTGGAAACCCGCGGGCTCTCGCGCGAGCAGGCATACGTGGTGTGCTCCGTCGCAGTGGATCTGAAGATCAGCGAGATCGTCGATGCGCCGAACTGGATCGTCTCCGCGTTCGTGCCCGAGTCGATCTTCACCGGCGCATGAGCGGCGACGAGCTGGCGCCGCTTCGCGACTGGCTGCGCGCGTGGCAGGCGTGCGTGCGCGCGGTCGACTTTGCGGCCGGCCGCAAGCTCTGCGCGGAGGATCTCGTGGCGTTCGGCACCGTGGTCCCGTTCGTCACCGGCCTCGACGCCGTCGAGCGCGAGCAGTGGCGCAACGTGTGGCCGGTCATCCGCGACTTCACCATCGACGTGGACGGCGCGCGCGGCGCCATCGCCGGCGACCGCGGCTGGCTGGCCGCGGTATGGGACTCGCGCGGGCGCCGGGCCGACGGCGCGACGTTTGCGCGTCCCGGACGCTGCACGGTCGCGTTCGAGCGGCGCGGCGGGCGCTGGCTCGCCACGCACACGCACTTCTCGCTCACTCCCGCGCCCGCCGCCGGCGGGCCGCCACCATCCCGGTAGCCAACGGAGGACGTCATGCACATCGGACTGTGTATCTTCGCGACCGAGTACGCGATCCGCATCGACGAGCTGGCGCGCGAGGCGGAGGCGCGCGGCTTCGAGTCGCTCTGGGTTCCGGAGCACACCCACATCCCGACCAGCCGTCGCAGCCCGTTCGCGGGCGGCCAGCCGCTGCCCGAGCAGTACAAGCACACGCTCGACCCGTTCGTCGCCCTCACGGCCGCGGCCGCCGCCACGAAGAAGCTGCGGGTGGGCACCGGCATCTGCCTGATCATCGAGCGCGACACGATCACCACCGCCAAGGCGGTCGCGAGTCTCGACCTGCTGTCCGGCGGCCGCTTCGAGCTGGGGCTCGGCGGCGGCTGGAACGCGGAGGAGATGGAGCACCACGGCGCCGAGTTCAAGACGCGCTTCAAGAAGCTCGAGGAGCAGGTGCGCGCGCTGAAGGAGATCTGGACGAAGGACGTGGCGGAGTTCCACGGCACCTACGTGCAGTTCGACCCGATCTGGTCGTGGCCCAAGCCCGTGCAGAAGCCGCACCCGCCGATCCTGCTCGGCGGCGAGAGCCGCTACACGCTGCAGCGCGTGGTCGACTTCTGTGACGGCTGGTATCCGCGCGGCCGCGCGCCCGAGAAGGTGGTCGCCGGCATGAAGGAGCTCACGGAGCTCGCCGCCAAGGCCGGCCGCGACATGAAGACGCTCACGGTGTCGGCGTTCGCGACGCCGCCCGACAAGAGCGTGCTCGATCAGTTCGCGGCGGCCGGCGTCACGCGCGCGATCTTCCTGCTGCCGCCCGAGCCGCGCGACAAGGTCATGCCGCTGCTCGATCAGTACGCGAAGCTCGTGCGATGACTTCGTGAGCCTGTCCGCGCCGACGTGGGCCCTCGCCTTCTTGCGCGAGGCGCGCGTCGGCCGGCTCGCCACTGCCGATCGCGGCGGCCAGCCGCTCGTCGTGCCGATCTGCTTCGTGCTCGACGGCGAGACGCTCTACTCGGCCGTGGACGACAAGCCCAAGCGCACGCGCGAGCTGCGGCGGCTGCGCAACGTGGCCGACAATCCCCGCGTGTCGCTGGTCGTCGACCGGTGGGACGAGGACTGGTCACGGCTGCAATGGGTGATCGTCGAGGGCACGGCCGACGTGCTGGGCGACGGCGACACCTTCGGCCGGGCGATCGACGCCCTCCGCGAGAAGTATCCACAGTACCGGGTGATGGATCTCCGGCGCGACGCGGGCGCCGTGCTCCGCGTGCGAGCCGACCGGATCCTCGCCTGGCGCGCCGCACCGGGGTAGCGCGTCACGCCGCGGGCCCGCTCTCCTCCTGCCAGAGGCCGAGCGCGCGCACGGCCGGCTCGTCGCTGAACGAGAACAGGCACGCGGGACGTGTGCTCGCCGTGTTGTCGTGCTCGATCCAGTGCCACGGCGGCGCCACGAACGTGTCGCCGGTCTCCCAGTCGAGCGTGACGTCGGCGACGCGGCTGGCGCCCGCGCCCTCGATCACGTGGAAGACGCGGCTGGCGGTCGACCGTGCGCCGCGCGTGCGCTCGCCGGGCCGCAGCCAGTGCGCCTCGGCGCCGAGCGTGGGCAATGGCGGCGCCCCCGTCGTCGGCGTCACGTACGCCAGCGTCACCGGAAGCCCGGCCGGCGCGCGCTCGGCCATGCTCGACAGCGCGCGTCGCACGGTGCGCCACGGCCAGCGCAGCTGCGGATAGTCGGTGGCGGCGTAGCGCGAGCGCCGCGGCACGAGCCCCGCGGCCGTCAGCTCGTCCTCCGACGAGTCGGTGGTCGTGGTCGGCGGCTGCGCCGGGCGCGCGCGCGACACCCAGGACGCGTCGAAGGCGCGGACGAGCGGGATGTCGAGGCCGTCGAGCCACACCACCGGCGCCGTGCCCTCGTGACCGTGATCGTGCCAGCGCATGGGCGGGGTGATGATGAAGTCGCCGCGCTCCATCGCGCACTTCACGCCGTCGACGGTGGTGAAGGCGCCCTCGCCCTCGACGACGAGCCTCAGCGCGGCCGGCGTGTGGTGGTGGCTCGGCGCCACCTCGCCGGGGAGAATGACCTGCAGCCCGGCGTAGAGGCTCGAGGTGACGGCATACGTGCCCTTGAGCCCGGGATTCTCGAGCACGAGCACGCGGCGCTCGGCCTGCTCGAGCGGCACCAGTCGCGCGGCGTCGTGCAGGAGCGGCCGGACGTCCCGCCAGGCCCACCGGTGCGGGACGGCGGCCGTCGTGCGCGTGTGCGGCAGCAGCACGTGCAGCGCGGTCCACAGCGGGCCGAGGGAGAGCGCGTCGAGTGTCCGCGAGTACGGGGCGGGCAAGGCGTCGTCGCGCGTGGAGAGCGCCATGGCGAATCCTCGGCGGAGTATACTCCGCCTCGTCATGCGGTTCGAGGTGGAGGTCTACAAGAACGACGCCGGCGAGTGGGTGGCCGAGGCGGTCGAGTACAAGATCACCGCCACCGGCCGCACCGAGAGCGAGGCGCTCGCGCGCATGATGGACGCGCTCAACGCCCACTTCAAGTCCCGGCGCTAGCGCGCCGCCAGCAGCGTCAGCGCGCGCGGCACGACGTCGACCTCGACCGGCGTGATGCCCCACGGATCGCCATCGAGCTGCACGGGCGTCGGCTGCTCCGACGTGACGCGCACGTGGGTCGCGCGACCCGAGCGCACGTCGCGGCGAGCCAGATGCCGGCCGCGATACACAGCCCAGCCGTACGTCAGCAGCGCAACCGCGCCCGGCCGCTGCAGCACGAGCCAGTCCAGCTCACCGTCGTCTGCGAGCGCGCCCGGCGTCGGGATCATGTTCAGCGCGTACGCGGGCACGTTGGCGATCACGCAGTGCGCGCCGTCGATGGTGGCCGCGCCCGCGGTGAGCCGCACCGCCGTGCGGGCGTCGCGGCGCAGCGCCGCCGTGATCGGCCGGAGGTAGCTCAGCCGCCGGACGCGGCGCAGCGCGCCGCCGGTGGCGCGCCAGGCCGCCACCCGATGCACCACCGCGGCGTCGAAGCCGGCGCTCAGCATCAGCGTGAACAGCCGCGTGCGCCCGCCCGCGCGCGCGCGACCGAGATCGACGACGCGCGTTCGACACTCGACGGCCGCGTGCGCGAGCCGGCCCGGATCGCCGTCGAAGCCGAGTGCGCGCGCCAGCAGGTTCTCGTTGCCGAGGGGCAGGACGCCGAGCGCCACGCCGGGCGGCAGCTCGTTGATGACCTGGCTCACCGTGCCGTCGCCGCCCGCGGCCAGCACGGCACGGCACCCGCGCATGACAACCGCGTCGGCGAGCGCGGCCGCGCGCTCGGCCGGATCCCACACCACGCGTGCGATGCCGCCGGCCGCCTGCACCGCCGCCGCCAGCGCGTCCACGCGGCGCCGGTTGGGGCCGGCGCCGCTATAGGGATTGGCGGCGACGAAGATCACCGCCGGCAGTATACGGCTAGGCCAGCGGACGCTCGACGACAGCCAGCGGCGCCGCGCCCTCGGTGTAGCGCACCTCGCGCACGCCGAGCAGCCGCCGCAGTTGCTCGGCCTCGACCTTCATCGGCCCTGGTGACGGCGCCGCTCCGGGCGCCGGCTGCGGGAACGCCGTCGATCGCGCCGAGTGGAACGTGAGATTGCCCTCGATCTTCTGCAGCACCTGGTGGATGTGCCCGTTCAGCACCGTGACCGAGCCGAAGCGGCGCAGCATCCCGATCGCCTCCTCGCCGTCCGCAGTCGTCCAGCCCCACGCCGGGTAGACCGCCCACAGCGGCACGTGCGTGAAGACGACCACCGGCGTGCTGGTGCCGAGCGGCGCCAGGTCCTTCTTGAGCCAGTCGAGCTGGTCGACGCCGAGCGCGCCGCCGACGCCCGCCTTGTACGTGAGGACGTTCACCAGGCCGACGAAGTGCACGCCGCGATAGTCGAAGCTCTGCCAGCCGCCGCCGAGCGTGCCGCGGCCGTAGCGGGCGAGGTATTCCTTGCCGCCGTCCAGGAAGACGTCGTGCTCGCCCGGGACGTAGACGATGCGCTCGGTGCGCACGGCCTTCAGCGTCTCGGCCAGCGTGTCGAACGCTCCGGCCTTCTGGCCGTGGGTGAGGTCGCCGGTGTGAATCACGAACGCCGGCGGCGTCGGCAGCGCGTTGAGCGCCGCGATGGAGTCCGCCAGCGTGCCGGCGGCGTTCCGGTTCGCGTCGCCGGCGAAGCCGACGTGCGTGTCGCTGATCTGGGCGAACGTGAAGTCGCTGCCGGCGGGGGCGGCCTCGGCGAGGGTGGCGGAGCTGAGCCGGCCGGCGTGGGCGCTCCACACGAGGCCGGTGCCCGCCCACGCCAGACACTGCATGAACCGTCGTCGATCGATCATGGTCGACCTCCAGCGCGACGCCGTCATTGCACGACGACGGTCGCGGTCATGTGGGGATGAAGCGCGCAGAAGTACTGATAGGTGCCGGGCGCGGTGAACCGGTGCGTGAAGACCTCCGCGTGCTCGAGGCCGTCGGAGCTGTAGCTGCGATCCGAGGCGGTGACGGTGTGCGCCTCCTCGTCCGCGTTGCTCCACGTGACGGTGCCGCCGACGGGAATGGTCACGCGCGCCGGCTCGAAGTGGAACTCGTGGATGGCCACGCGGGCGGCGCCGTCGCCGCCGTGCGAGGCCGTGGGAGCGCCGGCCGTGGCCAGCGCCAGCAGTGAGCCGAGAGCGATCGTTCGCCACGTCATGAGTCGCCTCCTTCGCCTGCCGCAACGCGACGGGCAGCGTCCGGTTCCACGTTCTCGACGATGGAACGATCGGCGGTCGGCCGCGTTACGGCTCACGAAGGAGGCGTGCGGTGCTATGGTGCCCACATGGCTGATGGGTCGGGGCGCGACATCGTCGCGCGGGAGGCGCTCGACCACATCGACGCGCTGTACCGGCTCGCCCGCTATCTCACCCGCCGGGACGCCGACGCCGAGGACCTCGTGCAGGAGACGTATGCGCGCGCCCTCGCCGGCGCCGCCGGCTTCGCGCCCGGCACCAATCTCAAGGCCTGGCTCTTCCGCATCCTCCGCAACCGGTTCATCAGCGATCACCGCCGGCGGCGCGCCGCACCCCTCGTCGACGCCGCCGACCTCGTGGAGACCACCGCCGCCCGCGACGAGGACTGGCTGCGCGACGACCTGGAGCTCGACCGGCTCCGCAAGGTCGTCGGCGCCGAGATCGAGGCAGCGCTGATGTCACTCACCGAGGAGGCGCGCACGGTCGTGCTGCTCGACCTCGAGGACCTCAGCGAGACCGAGATGGCCGCCGTGCTCGACTGTCCGGTCGGCACCGTGAAGTCGCGCCTGGCGCGGGCGCGGGCGGCGCTGCGCCGCAAGCTGCGCGACTACGCCCGCTGATGATGGACTGCGCCGAGGCGCGCGCCCAGCTGCTCGACAGCCAGCACGGCCGGCTCGGCCCCGCGCAGCGGGAGGCGGTGGCGGCGCACATCGCCGGCTGCGCGGCCTGCGCGCACGAAGACGCGGCCGAGCGCGCGCTCACCGACGCGCTCACCCAGCGGCTGCCCGCGCGCCCCGCCTCGCCCGCGCTGCGCGAACGGCTGGCGCGCGCAACGACGGCGCCGCCGCGCGCCCGCTGGCGACGCGCGCTGGTGCCGGTGCTCGTGGCCGCCATGGCGCTGCTGGTCCTCACGCCGGTCGTCGTCTGGCAGCGGACGTCGCTGCGCCGCGCGGAGACGGCGGCCATGGTCGACGAGGCGGTCGCCGATCACCTGCGGGTGGTGCAGGCGCAGCATCCGCTCGAGGTCGAGAGCGGCGGCGTGCACCAGGTGCGTCCGTGGTTCCAGGGGCGCCTCGACTTCGCGCCCGTCGTGGCGTTCGGAGGCGACGCCGACGTGCCGTTGCGCGGCGGCGCGCTCGCCTACTTCCTCGACCGCAAGGCCGCGGCCTTCGTCTACGGACTGCGCGAGCACACCGTGACGCTGTTCGTGTTCCGCGCCGACGGCCTGCCGTGGCCGAGCCGCGGCCTGCAGCGCGTCGGCGCCGGCGACGTCTATCGCGCGCAGACCCGCGGCTTCACCGTGCTGCTCTGGCGCCGCGCGGGCCTCGGATACGCGCTCGTCTCCGACGCCGACCCGGGTGAGCTGCGCGCGCTCGCGGCCCGCTTCCTGACCGGCGCCTGACCCGGCGGCGCCCGCCGCGAAGGGGCGGCGTATAGTAGTCGGCGTCATGAGCGGCGCCCTCAGCGGCATACGCGTCATCGACTGCGCCCGACTCATCGCGGGCGGCGTGCTCGCGACGGTGCTGGCCGACCACGGCGCCGACGTCGTCAAGGTCGAGAACCCGCGGGGCGGCGATCCGCTGCGCACGTGGCTGCGCGATCGCGGCGAGCTGTGGTGGAAGGTGTACGCGCGCGGCAAGCGCTCGGTCACGCTGAACCTCACCGACCCGCGTGGCCAGGCCTTGCTCCGGCGTCTCGTGCGCGATGCCGACGTCGTGATCGAGAACTACGTGCCGGGGACGTTCGAGCGCTGGGGCCTCGGCTGGGACGCGCTATCGTCCGAGAATCCGCGGCTGATCTTCGCGCGCGTCTCCGGCTGGGGTCAGGACGGCCCGTACCGCGACCGCCCGGGCTTCGGCACGATGGTGGAGGCGATGAGCGGGTTCGCGCACACCACGGGTGACGCCGCCGGGCCGCCGACGCTGCCCTCGTTCCCGATGGCCGACATGGTGGCCGCCCTCGCCGGCTGCACGGCCGTGCTGGCGGCGCTGCGCCACCGCGACCACGTCTCCGGCCGCGGCCAGGTCGTCGACATCTCGCTGTACGAGCCGCTGCTGTCCGTGCTCGGGCCCGACGCGGCGGCGTTCGCGCTCGACGGCACCGTGCGCGAGCGGCACGGCAACACCTCGGACAACGCGAGCCCGCGCGGCACCTATCGCACCCGCGACGGCAAGTGGGTCGCGCTCTCGGCGTCCACGCCGGCGTCGGCGGCGACCCTGTTCACCGCACTCGGCCGCGCCGACGTCCTGACCGATCCGCGCTTCGCCACCAACGACGCGCGCGTCCGCCACAACGAGCTCGTCGACGCGACGCTGGCCGAGGCCATCAGCGAGCGGACGCTCGACGAGATGCGAGCGCTCTTCGAGTCGAGCGATCTCACCGCGTGCCCCGTCTACGACATCGCGGACATCACCAAGGACCCGCACGTCGTCGCGCGCGGTGTGCTCATCGACGTGCCGGACCCCGAGCTCGGCGCCGTCCGCATGACGGCACCCACGCCGCGCCTGGCGGCCACGCCCGCGGGCGTGCGCTGGCCGGGACCCCCGCTCGGTGCTCACAACCGCGAGGTGTACGGGGCGCTCGGGATCGCGGAGGCCGAGCTCGAGGCGCTGAAGCGCGACGGCGTCGTATGACGGGCGGCCGCCTGCGACCGCTGGTCGTGTCGCTCCTGCTCGCGCTGCTGCCGGCCACCGTCGCTGCCGCCGACTACGACGGGCCGCTCATCGACGCGCACGCCCACCTGCCCGACGCCAAGGCCATCGACACGTATATCGACGCCATGAAGCGCCACGGCATCCGCAAGGTGGTGCTGCTCGGCTCGGGCGGCGTGCAGCGCCAGGACGCCGAGTGGATCGCGGCCGCCGTCCGGAGCTATCCCGAGATGGTGGTACCGGGCGTGCCCGTCCCGGATCCCACGCGGCCCGACGCCGCGGGCCAGCTGGACGTCGAGCTGGCGCGAACGAAGGCGCGGGTGATGGGCGAGGTGGATCTGCGCCACGCCGCGCGCAAGATCGACCGCAACCCGTCGGAGCGCGCGTTCGTCGACATCCTGCAGCTCGGCGGGCAGCGCGGCGTGCCGGTCGTCGTGCACGACGAGCTGACGACGCCGGCGGCCACCGCCGCCCTCGAGAGAGCGCTCGGTGCCCAGCGCGAGGCGGTGGTGGTCCTCGCACACGCCGGCAGCGCCGCTCCCGCCGACCTCGAGAAGCTGCTCGGCCGCAACGGCAACCTGATGGTCGACCTGTCGGGCCTGCACTTCGAGCGCACGCCGCGGCTGGCCAGCGAGCGCGGGCCGCTCGACGCGCGCTGGAAGGCGCTCATCGAGAAGATGCCGGAGCGGTTCCTCATGGGGCTCGACGTGTGGGCGCCGCGGACGTTCGAGTCGGTCAGGCTGGATCGCCTGCTACGGTGGACGCGCCGGGTGCTCGGTCAGCTCACGCCCGAGGTGGCCGAGCGCGTCGCGTGGAAGAACGCCGTCACCCTCTTCCGCCTCGACTGACGTGGCCGGCGAGGCGCTCGCGGCGGCGACGGCGTTCTCGATGCTCGACGGCGTCGCCGCCCGCCATCCCGCGCGCGAGGCGATCGTCTTCGACGGCGAGCGGATCACGTTCGCGCAGCTCTGCGCGCGCGTACGCGCGTTCGCGGGCGGGCTGAGCGCGCTGGGGCTCCGGCGCGGCGACGCGCTGGCGATCTGGCTGCCGAACCGGCCGCTCTGGTACGTCGCGCAACACGCCGCCGCCGCGCTCGGCGTCGTCGTGGTCGCGCTCAATCCGCGCTACCGCGCCCACGAGCTCGCCTACATCCTGGAGCAGTCCGACGCCACCGCGCTGCTGCTCGCCGATCACCTCGGCGCCGTCGACTATCTGGAGATCCTGCACGCGGTCGTGCCCGAGCTCGCCGAGGCGGTGCCCGGCGAGCTCACCACCGCCTCGTTCCCGCGATTGCGCCACGTCATCGTCGACGCCGACGATCCCTACCCGGGCTGCCATCGCGCAGCCGATCTCCTCGACGCCGGCGCGGCAAAGGCGGCCGCCGTCGGGCCGGACGACGTGTTCACCATCCTCTATACGTCGGGCACCACGTCGTTCCCGAAAGGGGCCGTCATCACCCACCGCAATGCCGTCCCCCACGGGGTCAACACGGGCGCCGCGCTCCGCATGACGCCCGAGGACCGCGTGCTCCACGCGCTGCCCGCCGCCGGCACCTGGGGTGGCGTCAACATCCCGCTGGCGACGTGGAGCCACGGCGCCTGTCTCGTGCTCCTCGACGTGTTCGACCCCGGGCACGCGCTGTCGCTCATCGCCCGCGAGCGCTGCACCGTGTGGAATGCCGTCGACAGCATGCTGATCCCGGTGCTCGACCATCCCGCGCTCGAGCGCCACTCGCGCGCGTCGTTGCGCACGGGCGGCGTGGCGGCCACGGGCGGCGGGCGTCACGGCCTGTTCGAGGAGGTCGTCGACCGGCTGATCCCGCTCGCCTACCAGCCGTACGGCATGACGGAAGTGAACGCGATGGCTCTGCTCCACGACCTGGACGAGCCCCCCGACGAGCGCGCGCTGGCCGGCATCCGCCCCGCGCCGGGACTCGAGGTGCGCGTGGTGCAGCCGGACACGCTCGTACCGTGCAAGGCCGGCGAGGAGGGCGAGCTGCAGTTTCGTGGCACGCTGGTCAGCGCCGGCTACTACAAGAAGCCCGAGGAGACGGCGGCCGCCTTCACCGCGGACGGCTGGTTCCGCAGCGGCGACCTCGGCGTGCGCGACGACGCCGACCGCGTTATCTTCCGCGGCCGCCTCAAGGAGACGCTGCGCATCAGCCACCACATGGTTGCGCCCGGCGAGATCGAGACGTTCCTGCTCCGCCACCCCGACGTGGCGCAGGCATTCGTCGTCGGCGTGCCCGATCCGCGCACCAACGAGGCGCCGGTCGCCTATGTGATCCCGCGTCCCGGCGCCCGCGTCGCCGAGGCGGACCTGCGCGCCTGGTGCCACGGCAAGATCGCCTCGTTCAAGATCCCGCGCGGCGTCCGCTTCGTCGACGACGTGCCGCGCACGCCGAGCCCGCACGGCGACAAGGTGCAGCGGGTGAAGCTGCGCGAGATGGCCGCCCGCGATTTTCCGCCCAAGGAGTCTCCATGACCACGCTACGGACACCGCTCTGCGACCTGCTCGGCATCGAGTACCCGATCGTGCAGTCGGGCATGGGCAGCGCCGCCGGACCCGAGCTCGCGGCCGAGGTGTCGCGCGCAGGCGGCCTCGGCATCATTGCCGGCCTCGGCACCCGCGCCGACGAGCTGCGGCGCCGCATCCGACACGTTCGCTCGGTCACCGACCGACCGTTCGGCGTCAATCAGTGGCTGCACACCGAGCTGCAGCCGCCCGTCGATCCGGCGCGCGTGCCGGAGGCGACGATGGCCGCCGTCCAGGCGCAGCTGAACGTGTTTCGCAAGCGCCTCGGGCTCGCGACCGTGTCGTCGCGCGCGCCGGGGATGCCGGATCTCATCGAGGAGGCGTTCGCGGTCGTGCTCGAGGAGCGTGTGCCCGTGTGGTCGATCGGTCTCGGCAACCCGACGTCCGAGATGGTCCGTCGCTGTCACGCCCATGGCGTCAAGGTGATGGCGATGATCGCCACCGTGGAGGACGCGCGCGCGGTGGTCGCCAACGGCGTCGACATCGTGGTGGCCCAGGGCGGCGAGGCCGGCGGTCACCGCTCGACGTGGATCAAGCGCGCGCGCGAAGACGCCAGCGTCGGGACGATGGCGCTGGTGCCGCAGGTCGTGGACGCCGTGCCCGTGCCCGTGCTCGCGGCGGGCGGCATCGCGGATGGTCGCGGCCTCGTGGCCGCGCTGGCCCTCGGCGCCCAGGGCGCGCTGCTGGGCACCCGCTTCGTGGCCACGCGCGAGTCGATGGCCGCCGAGATCTGGAAGAAGCGGCTGCTGGAGAGCGACGGCGCCACCACGACGCTGTCGGAGGCCTTCACCGGCCTGTGGGCGCGCGTGCTGCGCAACCGCTTCTCCGAGGACTACGCGGCGTCTGGCGCTCCGGTGTTGCCGACGCTCATGCAGCAGCGCGCGGCGCAGGACATCTTCGCCGGCGCCACCGAGCAGCGCGATCCCGAGCACATCGCGCTCTACGCGGGCCAGTCGGCGGGGCTCGTGCACGACTTGCCCGGCGCCGCCGAGGTCGTGGAGGCGATCGCGCGCGAGGCCCGACACGTGCTGCAACGGCTGCCGCGCTGAGCGCGCGCGTCCTTCCGGCGCGCACCGCACGGCTGCTCGACGCGCCGGTGATGCCGACGCTGCTGGCGCTGGCGGCGCCGAACGCGGCGGTGACCCTGCTGCAGTCCGGCGTATCCGTGCTCGACGCGTACTTCGTCGCGCGCCTGGGCGCCGACGCCATCGCCGGCGTCTCGCTCGTGTTCCCGGTGGTCATGCTCATGCAGACGATGTCGTCCGGCGGCATGGGCGGCGGCGTGTCGTCCGCGGTGGCGCGCGCCCTCGGTGGCGGTCGCCGCGACACCGCCGACGCGCTGGCCAGCCACGCGGTGCTCATCGCGCTGGCGTTCGGCGTGCTCTTCAGCGTCGCGGTGGGGCTGGGTGGACCCGCTCTCTACCGTGTGATGGGCGGCCGTGGCGACGCGCTGCAGGCCGCGCTGGCGTACTCGAATCTCCTCTTCGCGGGCGCGGTGTCGGCGTGGACCTTCAACACGCTCGCCAACGTGGTCCGCGGCACCGGCCACATGACGATGGCGGCCTCGCTCGTCCTCGGCACGAGCCTGCTGCAGCTGGCGCTGTCGCCGACGCTGATCAACGGCTGGGGACCGTTTCCCCGCCTGGGCGTCCGCGGCGCGGCGGCGGCGCTCGTCATCGCGTTCACCGCGGGCAGCGTGGTCGTCGTCACCTACCTGCTGTCGCCGCGCGCGCTCGTGCGGCTGCGCGCCGTGCGGCCACAGCTCGCCCTCTTCCGCGAGATCCTGCGCGTCGGCCTGCCGGGCGCGCTGAACACCGTGCTGACGAACTCCACGGTCCTGCTGCTCACCGGCATCGTGGGCCAGTTCGGGACGTTGGCGCTGGCCGGCTACGGCATCGCGGCGCGGCTCGAATATCTGCAGATCCCGCTCGTGTTCGGGATGGGCGCGGCGCTGGTGGCCATGGTCGGAACCAACGTCGGCGCCGGGCGCGCCCGTCGCGCCGAGCGTGTGGCGTGGACCGGGGCGGCGGTCGCAGCCGCAGCCACGGGGACCTTCGGCCTGTGGGGCGCGCTGTTTCCGTACGCGTGGCTGGGACTCTTCACGCGCGAGCCGGCCGTCGTGGCCACCGGCTCGGCGTACCTGCGCATCGTCGGCCCGGTGTACGGGTTCTTCGGTGTCGGCCTCGCCCTGTACTTCGCCTCGCAAGGCGCGGGGCGGCTGCGCTGGCCGCTGACGGCGTCGGCGGTGCGGCTCGTCGTCGCGGTCGGCGGCGCCTGGCTCGGCGGTCGCGTGCTCGGCGGCGGCCTCACCATCGTGTTCGTGGCCATGGCGGTGAGCCTCGTGCTCCTGGGCGGCATGAACATGGCGGCGCTGGCGGCCGGCGCGTGGCGCGTCGGCGGCGATGATAAGATGCGCGCCAAAGGAGACGTCCGGTGAAGCTCGACGTCGGCATGCTCACGCACGACCTCACCTCGATTCCCGGCTACGCGCGGAAGGTCGAGGCGCTCGGCTACGACTGCCTCTGGTCGGCCGAGACGCAGCACGACCCGTTCCTGCCGCTGGCGGTCGCCGCCACCGTCACCTCCCGCATCAAGCTCGGGACGTCGATCGCCGTCGCGTTTCCGCGCAGCCCGATGATCCTCGCCCACACCTGCTGGGATCTCGCGAAGGCCTCGGGCGGACGGTTCATCCTAGGCCTCGGCTCGCAGGTGAAGGGCCACAACGAGCGCCGCTTCTCGGTGAAGTGGGAGTCGCCGGCGCCGCGGATGCGCGAGATCGTGCTGGCGCTGCGCGCGATCTGGGACTGCTGGCAGAACGGAACGAAGCTCGACTTCAAAGGGCGCTTCTACCGCTTCGATCTCATGACGCCGTTCTTCAACCCCGGCCCGGTCGAGCATCCCGACATTCCGGTCTACGTCGCCGGCGTGAACCAGGCCATGTGCCGCGTGGCCGGCGAGGTGTGCGACGGGCTGCACGTCCATCCCTTCAACAGCCCGAAGTACCTGCGCGAGCACGTGCGACCGGCCGTCGAGGAAGGCCGCGCGAAGTCCGGCCGGCGCGGAGGCTTCACGTACGTCACCTCGAGCTTCGTCGTGGTCGGCGACACGCCGCAGGAGCTCGCGCAGCAGAAGCAGGCGGTGAAGCAGCAGATCGCGTTCTATGCCTCCACGCGCACGTACGAGCCCGTGCTCGCCGCCCACGGCTGGCAGGATCTGGCGCCGCAGCTGCACCGCAAATCCGTGGAGGGCGACTGGAAAGGCATGGCCGACCTGATCACGGACGAGATGGTCGACACCTATGCCGTCACCGGCTCCTACGCGACGATCGCGGCCCGGCTGAAGGAGCGCTACGCGGGCCTGCTCGACCGGACGGCCTTCTACCAGCCCGAACGACAGCCGGCGCTCGACGACCCGCGACTGCCGCGCGTCATCCAGGAGTTCAACGGCTAGATGAAAGCGCTCACGTTCCACGAGTTCGGCGGCCCCGACAAGCTGCGCTACGAGGACGTCCCCGACCCCGCGCTCCCGGCGGGCCACGTCATGGTGCGCGTCAAGGCCTGCGCGCTGAACCATCTCGATCTGTTCGTCCGCGAGGGCATCCCGGCCCTCAAGACGCCGCTGCCGTTCTGGACGGGCTGCGACATCGCCGGCGACGTCGCCGAGGTGGGCGCCGGCGTGAGCGGCCTGAAGGTCGGCGACCGCGTGGTGGTGAACCCGAACCTGACGTGCGGGCGCTGCGAGTTCTGCGCGCAGGGCGAGGACAGCCTCTGCGTGAGATACGGAATCCTGGGCGAGCACGTTCCGGGCGGGCTCGCGGAGCTCGTGCCCGTGCGCGCGGAGAACGTGCTCGCACTGCCCGCGGCCATCTCCTACACCGACGCCGCCTCGTTCGTGCTCACCAACATGACGGCGTGGCGGATGGTGGTCACCCAGGGACAGGTGCGACCGGGCCACGACGTGCTCGTCATCGGCGTCGGTGACGGCGTGTCCTCGACGGCCGTGCAGATCGCCAAGCTGTGCGGCGCGCGCGTCATCGTCACCTCGTCGAGCGACGCCAAGCTGGAGCGCGCCAAGGCGCTCGGGGCCGATGTCGGCATCAACTACCGCACGCATCCCGACTGGGCCAAGCAGGTCTTCGAGGCGACGGCCAAGCGCGGCGTCGACGTCGTCATCGAGAACGTCGGCGCGGCCACCTGGAAGGACTCCATCCGCTCGCTGAAGGGCGGCGGACGGCTCGTGACCTGCGGCGCCACGTCGGGACCCGTCGGCGAGACGCTGATCCCGCTCGTCTTCTGGAAGCAGGTGCACCTCATCGGCTCCACGATGGCCAATCGCCGCGAGTTCAACGACGTCATGCGCCTGTTCTTTGCCGGGCGACTCCGGGCGATCGTCGACGAGGTCGTTCCGCTGAAGGATGGCGCGGCCGCGCAGAGGCGGCTCGCCGAGGGCAAGCAGTTCGGCAAGATCGTCCTGACACCGTAGGGCCGCGGAGGAGGCAACGATGATCTCGCTCACCGTCAATGGCCAGCCGCAGCAGCTCGACGTGGCGCCGGAGATGCCGCTGCTGTGGGCGATCCGCGAGCCGATCGGCCTCACCGGCACCAAGTACGGCTGCGGCATCGCACAGTGCGGCGCCTGCACCGTCCACCTCGACGGTGCCCCCGTGCGCAGCTGCATCATCCCGATGTCGGCGGCGGCCGGCAAGAAGGTGACGACGATCGAGGGCCTCGACCCGAAGAGCGAGCATCCGCTGCAGCGCGCGTGGATCGAGGAGCAGGTGCCCCAGTGCGGCTACTGCCAGTCGGGACAGATCATGTCGGCGGCCGCGCTGCTTGCCCAGAAGCCCACACCGACCGACGCGGATATCGACGCGGCGATGGCCGGCAACATCTGCCGCTGCGGCACCTACCAGCGCGTGCGCGCAGCCATCCATCGCGCAGCGGCGATGAAGAGAGGCGGCGCGCGATGACCGCAACGTCGGTGACCCGACGCGCCATGCTCACGGGCGGGGTGGCGCTCGGCGCCGGGCTCGTCCTCGGCTTCCGGCTGCCGCTCGACGCCGCCGCGCAGACGGCGGGCGTGTTCGAGCCGAACCAGTGGCTCAGGATCGACCGCGACGGCATCGTGACCATCACCAGCTCCGTCCCCGAGATGGGGCAGGGCTCGATGACCACGATGCCGATGGTCATCGCCGACGAGCTCGACGCCGACTGGAGCAAGATCAAGGTCGAGCAGGCGCCCGCCAACCCGAAGCTCTACGCCAACCCCGTGACGGGCGCGCAAGCCTACGGCGGCAGCCGCGGCGTGCGCGATCACCTGGCACTGTGGCGCAAGTCGGCGGCGGCGGCCCGGCAGATGCTGCGCGAGGCGGCGGCGAAGGAGTGGAACGTTCCCGAGACGGAGGTGGAGACCGAGCCCGGCGTGGTGATCCATCGCCCGAGCGGCCGCACGCTGCTGTACGGGCAGCTCGTCGACAAGGCCGCGCAGCTGCCGGTGCCGCAGAATCCGACGCTCAAGCGCAAGGAGCAGTTCCGCTACATGGGCAAGGAAGGCGCCGCCGCCCGCCTCGACGTCCCGATGAAGGTGGACGGCAAGGCCGTCTACGGCATGGACGTGAAGCTGCCGGGCCTGCTGGTCGCCTCGATCGAGCGCTGTCCGGTGTTCGGCGGCACGGTGCAGTCGTTCGACGCGACGGCGGCGAAGGCCGTCAAAGGCGTGCGGCAGGTCGTGAAGGTCACCAACGGCGTGGCCGTCGTGGCCGACACCACGTGGGCCGCCCTGAACGGGCGGCGCGCGCTGAAGGTGACCTGGGACGAGGGCCCGAACGCGAGCCTGTCGACGGCGCGGATCGAGCACGAGTATGCGCGCCTCATCACGCAGCCGGGCAAGGTCGCGAAGAAGACCGGCGACGCCGAGGCGGCACTGGCCGGCGCCGGAACGATCATCGAGGCGACCTACCAGGTGCCGTTCCTCGAGCACGCGTGCATGGAGCCGATGAACGCCACCGCGCACGTCACCGCCGACGCCTGCCACGTGTGGGCGCCCACCCAGAACCCCGGCGGCTCGCAGGCGACGGCCGCGCGCCTCACCGGACTGCCCGTGGAGCGCGTGTCCGTCACCACGACGCTGCTCGGCGGCGGCTTCGGCCGCCGCGGCGAGATCGACTTCATCACCGACGCCGTGGAGACATCCAAGGCGGCCGGCGCGCCGGTGAAGGTCGTGTGGACGCGCGAGGACGACATCCAGCACGGCTTCTACCGTCCGGCGACGTACAACGTCTTCCGGGCGGCCGTCGATGGCAAGGGCCAGCCGGCCGCGTGGTTCAACCGGATCGTCGGAGGCGGCATCCTCATCCAGAAAGGGCGCGCGCCTGCGAATACCGTCGACGGCGCCGCCGTCAGCGGCGCCGCCGACCTGCCCTACGACATTCCCAACCTGCAGGTGGAGTGGGTGGAGAAGGACTGGGGCGTGCCGCTCGGCTTCTGGCGGTCGGTCGGCTCCTCGCAGAACGCGTTCATCACGGAGAGCTTCATCGACGAGCTGGCCCACGCCGCGAAGGCCGACCCGTACGAGTACCGACGCGCGCTGCTCGGGAAGGCACCGCGCCACAAGGCGGTGCTGGAGCTGGCTGCCAGCAAGGCGGGCTGGGGCAGCGCGCTGCCCGCCGGCGTCGGACGCGGCATCGCGGTGGCGTTCTCGTACGGCTCGTACGCCGCGCACGTGGCCGAGGTCAGCGTGGCGCCGGATGGCGGCGTGCGGGTGCGCCGCATCGTGTGCGCGATCGACTGCGGCTTCCCGGTGAACCTGGACCAGATCCGCGCGCAGATGGAGGGCGGGGCCGTGTACGCGCTCACGGCGGCGCTTTACGGCAAGATCACGCTCGACCATGGCCGGGTGCAGCAGTCCAACTTCCACGACTACCCGATGCTGCGCATCGCGGAGATGCCGAAGGTCGAGACGCACATCATCGACTCCGGGGAGGCGCCGGGCGGTCTCGGCGAGCCCGGGGTGCCGCCGGTGGCGCCGGCGGTCACCAACGCGATCTTCGCGCTGACCGGCAAGCGGATCCGGACGCTGCCGATCGAGCAGGCGCTGCTCACGTCGTGAGCGCCGGCGCACGCGTCACGGACCTGGACACACCCGCGGTGACGGTCCGCGTCGACATCATGGAGGCCAACATCCGCCGCGTGCACGGGCACCTGGCGCGCCATGGCATCGCCAATCGCCCGCACATCAAGACGCACAAGATCCCGGCGCTCGGCAAGCTGCAGATGGCCGCCGGCGCCGCGGGCATCACGTGCCAGAAGCTTGGCGAGGTCGAGGTGTTCGCGGACGCCTCAGTGTCCGACGACGTGCTGCTCACGTTCAACGTCGTCGGCCGCGCCAAGACCGAGCGGCTGGCCGCGCTGTCGCGGCGTCTGCGCCGGCTGGCGGTCGTCTTCGACAACGAGGTGGTCGCGCGCGGGCTCGCGGAGGCCGCGCGTGCGCACGGACTCGAGATTCCGTTCCTCGTGGAGTGCGACACGGGCTTCGGGCGCAACGGCGTGCAGACGCCGGAGGCGGCGCTCGACCTGGCGCGCAGCGCCATCGCGCTGCGCGGCCTGCGCTTCGAAGGCCTGATGACATTCCCCAACCGGCCGCCCGGCACCGGGCTCTTCCTCGAGCGCGCGCTCGAGCTGTTCAAGCGCGCGGGCATCCCGGTGCCGGTCGTCTCCGGGGGCGGCACGCCGGCCATCTTCACCGCCCAGCAGCTGCCGATGCTCACGGAACACCGGGCGGGCACGTATCTCTACAACGACTGCATGGTCGTCGCCTCCGGCACCGCCTCCTGGGACGACTGCGCCATGCGCGTGCGTGCCACCGTCGTCAGCCGGCCCACGACCGACCGCGCGATCCTGGACTGCGGCACCAAGGTGCTGACCTCGGATCAGTACACGGTGAAGGGGTTCGGCCACGTGATGGAATATCCGGAGGCCGCCATCACGAGCCTCTCGGAAGAGCACGGCGTCGTCGATCTGTCAGCGTGCCGCGAGCGGCCGGCGGTCGGGGACGTGGTGGAGGTCGTGCCCAACCATTGCTGCGTCGTCAGCAACATGGTGGACGAGGTCTACGGCGTGCGCGACCAGCGCGTGGAGGCGGTGTGGCCCGTCGCGGCGCGCGGCGCGGTGCGATAGCTCGCGGAGTTGTCCACCGCGTTATCCACAGCGCGTTGACCGCGCGCGTAGGATAGACGCGAGGTCCATCGGTGAAGACGCTTGCGATCCTCGTCGGCGGCGGGCCTGCGCCGGGCATCAATGCGGTGATCTCCGCCGCCACCATCGAGGCGCGCAATCATGGCCTGCGCGTGGTCGGCTGCTACGACGGCTTCAAGTGGCTCGCGCAGGGCGACACGCAGCACGTCGTGGATCTGCAGATCAACGACACGTCGCGCATCCACTTCGACGGCGGGTCCATCATCCGGACCTCCCGCACCAATCCCACCCGCACGCCCGACGGCGTGAAGAACGTCGGGGACGCGCTGAAGCGGCTGGGCGTCGAGCACCTGATCACCATCGGCGGCGACGACACGGCGTTCTCCGCCGCGCGGATTGCCAAGAGCGTGCCGGGCCTCACCGTTGCGCACGTGCCGAAGACCATCGACAACGACCTGCCTTTGCCCGGCGACGTGGTCACCTTCGGCTTCACGACGGCCTGCAACCTCGGCAAGGAGCTCGTCCGCAACCTGATGCAGGATGCGGCCACCACCGAGCGCTGGTTCTTCGTGACCGTGATGGGCCGCCACGCCGGGCACCTGGCCCTCGGCATCGGCGGCTCGGCGGCGGCGACGCTGACGCTCATCGCCGAGGAGTTTCCGGAGCCGCAGATCTCGCTCGATCGGGTCGCCGACACGCTGGAGGGCGCCATCATCAAGCGGCGCGCGCAGGGCCGCGAGCACGGGGTGGCCATCCTGTCCGAGGGCATCGGCGAGAAGCTCGACCCCGCCACGCTCGGCAACGTCGAGCGCGACGCCTACGGCAACGTGCGCCTGGCCGAGCTCGACCTCGGCAGCATCGTGAAGGACCGCGTGGCGGCCAGCCTCAAGGCCCGCGGAGTCGAGGTCACCATCACCTCGAAGGACCTCGGCTACGAGCTGCGCTGCGCGCCGCCGGGCGCCCACGACATCCAGTACTGCCGCAGCCTCGGCTACTGGGCCACACGCTTTCTGCTCGAGGGCGGCAGCAACGCGATGGTGACCATCCAGGCCGGGCGGCTGGTGCCGATCCCGTTCGGGCTCATGCTCGACCAGAAGACGGGCAAGGTGCGCGTCCGCTACGTCGATGTCGACTCGGAGATGTACCAGACGCTCGACGCGTACATGATCCGCCTCAAGCCGGAGGACTTCGACAACGCGGAGACGCTGGCCGCGCTCGCGAAGGCCGGCAACCTCAGCGAGACCGAGCTCGTGGCACGCTTCGGTCCGCTCGTCGGGCGTCACTGATCAGTCGTCGCCGTCGGGCCGGCGCCGCCGGGAAACGCTCGCCCGCATGACCCGGCGCGCGCGCGTCGAGACGGCGATCACCTGGACGATCCTCGCGCTCGCCGTCGTCTTCATGGCCGTGGTGACGCGCGACGCGTGGAACCGCATCGGTCGGCCGAGCCCGGGCTTCCCCATCATGGAGCACATGCTGGTCGGCGTCGGCGGCGCCGAGCGTCAGGGCTTGAAGCCGTTCGACATCGTGCGCGGCGTGAACGGCCGCATCGTCGCGTCGACGCGGGAGCTGCAAGCCGAGATCGAGCGGCACCCGCCGGGCACGCCGATGCATTACCTGCTCGTCCGCAACGGTCAGCTCGTCGAGGAGGACATCCCCTCGCGCGTGCGCACGCTCCATCTCTTCAAGCGCTTTCTCATCGAGAATCTGCTCGGCGGCCTGATCGGCGTGACCCTGGCCGCGCTCGTGGTTGCGCTCCAGCCGCGGCTGGCCTCGACACGGCTCTTCCTCGCCTTCTCGATCGTGTGGGCGGTGCTCAACGTCGGCTACGCCGACCTGCACGGCGCGCACCGGTTCACGAGCCTCTATCTCGTCTGCTGGACGCTCTCGCCGGCGATCTTCACGCACCTGGCCCTCACGTTCCCCGAGCGCCGGTCGATCGCGCGCCGCCTGCCGCGGCTGGTGTGGGCGCCCTACGTCGTGTCGGCCGCGCTCTACGTCTGGCTGCGCGCGAGCGTCGCCCTCTCGTGGGGCGCCACCGCGGGTGTCATTGCAACGTACTGGGCGGCCGCGCTCACGGCCCTGGTCGTGGCCCTCGGCCTCACCGCGCGGCGAGGCGCGACGGCGCTCGTGCGCCAGCGCGCGAAGGTCCTCATGGTCGGCTTCGGCCTCGGATATCTCATCCCCGTGCTCGGCACGGCGGCCGAGGTGGTCCTGCGCGTCGATATCCCGTATCTGAGCGAGGTCTGGCGGCTGGGCTTCCTGTTTCCGCTCGCGGTCGCCTACGCGATCGTGCGCTACCAGCTCTTCGACATCCGCACGGTGGTTCGCGCGGGCACCGTCTACACCGTCGTCACCGCGCTCGTCGGGCTCGGGTACGCCGGCCTCCTCACCGGGCTCAACGTCGCGTTCGTGCGGCTCGAGATGACGATGTCGCCGCTGGTGGCGCCCGCGCTGGTCGCCCTGGCGGTGGTGGCGCTCGTGAATCCTCTGTACCGGCGCACGCAGGGCGTGATCGACCGCCTGTTCTTCCGCGATCGCCTCGACGCCCAGCGCGCGCTCGAGCGTCTGGCCGACGCGGTGACGACGACGCTCGAGCTCGACCGGCTAGCGCCGCTCATCGCCTCCGCCGTCGACGCGATCTTCCATCCCGAGCGGGTGATTTTGCTCCTGGCCGACGACGACCGGACGATCTTCCGTGCGGTGGCGCCGACCGGAACGACGCTGTCCGGCGCCGGGCTGCTCGCCACGTGCCTGTCCAGCCGGCGCGCGCCGCTCACGCGCGAGCGGCTGCTCGACGATCCGGCGCTGGTCGAGTGGCGCGCCGGCTGCCTCGAGGAGCTCGACGCGCTCGGCGCCGAGGTGGTGGCGCCGATCGTCTTCCACGACCGCGTGACCGCGCTGCTCGCGCTCGGGCCGCGGCGCGGCGGCGCGCCGTACACGACCGAGGATCTGCGCCTGCTGCGCACGCTGGCCGGGCACAGCGCGGTCGCGCTCGAGCACGCCCGCGCGTACTACGCGCTGCAGGCGGCCCTGCGCCGGGTCGACATCCTGGAGTCGATCCGGGCCGGGCTCTCCAAGTTCGTGCCGCGCACCGTCCAGCGCCTCATCGAGCAGGCGCCCGAGGCCCCCGAGTTCGCCAAGCGCGAGATCGACGTGTCGGTGCTCTTCGTCGACATCGTCGGCTACACGCGCCTGGCGGAGCGACTCGACGCGGCCACCGTGAACCGCCTCGTCGAGCGCTACTTCGGCGCCTTCCTCGACGAGATCTTCAAGAATGGCGGCGACGTGAACGAGACGGCCGGTGACGGCCTCATGGTCATCTTCCAGGACGCCGACGCGCGCCGCCACGCCCAGGCCGCCGTCACCACGGGCCTGGCCATCATGCGGCGCGCCGCCGAGATCTACGAGCGCGAGCCGCTGGACGAGCCCATCGTGCTGCACGTGGCCGTGAATTCCGGCCGCGCCGCCGTCGGCGCCACCAAGATCGAGGGCGCGGCGGGGACGCGCTGGACGTACACGGCATCGGGGCCGGTGACCAACGTCGCCGCGCGCCTGGCCGCGCTCGGCGAGGGCGATGCCGTCATCCTCGGCGCCACCACGGCCCAGCGGCTGCCGAGCAGTCTGCCCGTGGAGGACCTCGGCGAGCTGCGGCTCCGCAACGTGGAGGCGCCCGTCCACGCCTATCGTCTGCCGGCGCCGCGGACCACGGCCGCCGCCCACGCGCGCTGAGCCTGCTCGGCGACGGGAGGCTGCTGTGGGTCGCCGCTGGCTGGGTGCTCGCGACCGTCCTGAGCTCGCTCGTCGCGGGCGTCGTGCTCGTCACGCTGCCCGCCGACTATCTTCGCGTGGGGGACGTTCGCGAGCGGCACTGGACGCTGCGGATCGTCCGCAACCTGGTCGGCGTGCTCGTCGTCGCCATCGGCGTGCTGCTCTCCGTGCCCGGCGTCCCCGGTCAGGGGCTCCTGACCATCCTGGCCGGCGCCACGCTGATAGATTTTCCCGGACGCCACCGGCTCGTGCGCTTCCTCATCGGCCGGCCGGCGGCGCTCCGCGCGCTCAACCGACTGCGCGCGCGCTTCGGACGGCCGCCGCTGACGCTGTGAGCGCTACGCCGGCGCGTCGTACCCCGGATCGCCGGGGTTGAGAACGCGCCGGACGCCGCTGGCGTCGACGATGACGCGGGGCCGGATGGTCACCACGCGGCGCGAGCGCAGCCGCGCCAGCGCCTCCGCGGCCGAGGCGGCTCCCTCCAGCAGCATGAGGTTGCGGATGGTCGGATTGCGCAGCGAGATCTCGCCGCGCGTGTGCGCGTCCAGCGCCTCGCGCGGCGCGAGCCAGCGCAGCGAGATCATCTCGTGGTCGTCGCCGACCGCGTCCTGACCCTCCGGCGCCGGCGCCGCGAAGAAGCGCGTGTCGAAGCGCAGCGGCATGTCCTCCGGCGTGATCCAGTGGGCAAAGTACACGAGACGATCGGTCGCCAGCCGGAGCTTCTCGGTCTTCACCATCGCCCAGAACGCGCGGTTGTCGGCCTGGATCGCGCGACGATACTCGGCGACGATGGCCGGCGGCAGCCGCGGCGGACCGCCGTCGGCCGTCGTCGCGAGCAGGATCCCCGCCTCCTCGAACGTCTCGCGGATGGCGCCGATCCAGTACGCCACCGCCGCCGCCGGCGCACCCGGCAAGCCGAGCGTGCGCGCGGCGGCGTCGGGCTCGAGACCCGCGCACCAGCGCACGGCATCGTCGGGATTGTCGTCCGCCTCGAGCTTGCCGCCGGGGAACACGAAGTCGCCGGCGGCGAACTTGCTTCGATGATGGCGCTGCATGAGGAGGATGTCGAAGCCGCCCGTGGCGCGATCGCGCAGCAGCACGAGCGTGGCGGCCGGCGCCGGCACGACCGGTTGTTTGACGGGCACGGCGTAGTGTGACACGCTAGCGCGCGGTTGTCATTTTCGGGTCGAGGAGGCTCGCCGATCCATGGGCGCTGAAGCGACGCTGAAGGCCAAGAACATCACGCTGCCGACGCCGGCCACGCCGATGGGCAACTACGTCGGCGCCGTGCGCGTCGGCAATCTGCTGTTTCTCTCCGGCCACGGTCCCATCCGCGAAGCCGGCAAGCCGATGGCGACCGGCAAGGTCGGCAAGACGATGTCGACCGAGCAGGCGGCGCACGTCGCGCGTGAAGTCGGTCTGAACCTGCTCGCCACCGTGAGAGCGCAGCTCGGCAGCCTCGACAAGGTGAAGCGCGTCGTGAAGGTGCTCGGCATGGTGAACTCCGCCGAGGGCTTCGGCGAGCATCCGAAGGTGATCAACGGCTTCTCGGACCTCATGGTGGAAGTCTTCGGCGAGGCGATCGGCAAGCACGCGCGCTCCGCGGTCGGGATGGCGGAGCTGCCGAGCGGCATTCCGGTCGAGATCGAGATGATCCTGGAGGTCGAGTGATGGACGTGCTCCTCGACGCCGCCGCCACCGCCATCTCCCTCGCCTTTCTCACCATCCTCGGCATCATCAGCGGCGTGGCTCTGCCCGGCCTGTTCATCGCCGCCGCCGCGCCCTGGCTGGACTGGCTGCTGCCCACGCGCGACAAGCGCTGATCGCCCGCCGCCGCTGATGGGAGCGAAATACTTCGGTGCCGCCGTGCGGCGGCGCGAGGATCCGCGCTTTCTGCGGGGCGAGGGCCGCTTCATCGACGACGTCACGCTGGCCGGCCTGCTGCACGCCGCGTTCGTTCGCTCCCCCTACGCCCACGCGCGCATCCGATCCGTCGATGCGACGCGCGCGCGATCTATGCCGGGCGTGGCGGCCGTCTACGCGCACGCCGATCTCGCGCGGTGGCTGAAGCCGCTGCCCGTCTTCGGCGCCGCGCCACCCGGGCTCGCCGCCGGCGTCCGCTTCGACCTGCGCCAGCCGCCGCAGCTGGCGCTCTGTCGCGACGTCGCGCGGCACGTGGGCGAGATCGTGGCCATGGTCGTCGCCGACAACCGCGCACGCGCCGAGGACGCCGCCGAGGCGGTCGAGGTCGACTGGGAGCCGCTGCCGGCCGTGAGCGACATGGTCGCGGACGAGCGGGGCGGGACACTGCTCTACCCGGAATGGGGCAGCAACGTCGCCGTCGGGTTCACCCACGCCATCGGCGACGCGGAACGCGCGCTCGCCGCCGCCGACGTCGTCATCGAGGAGACGTTCCGCATCCAGCGCTACGTGGGCATGCCGCTCGAGACGCGTGGCGTGGTGGCGCAGTGGGACCGGCGCGACGGCACGCTGACGACGTGGAACAGCACGCAGGTGTCCCACTTCGTGCAGCAGGGGCTCGTGACCGCGCTCGAGCTGCCGCCGCACAAGATCCGCGTGATCGCGCCCGATCTCGGCGGCGGCTTCGGCACCAAGGCCTCCGGCTATCCCGAGGACGTGCTGGTGCCGCTCGCCGCGCGCGCGCTGAACCGTCCCGTGAAATGGATCGAGGATCGGCGCGAGCACATGATGGCCGCCGCCCACGCCCGTCACCAGACGCACACGATCCGCATCGGCGCGCGCCGCGACGGCACCATCGTCGGCGTGGCCGACCGCATCTGGCTCGACCTCGGCGCCTACAACGTCTGGGGTGTCGTGCTCCCGTACAACACGGTCGCGCATCTGCTCGGGCCCTACCGCATCCGCGACATGGCGGTCGAGGTCAAGGGCGTCGTCACCAACAAGACGCCGAACGCGCCGTATCGAGGCGCCGGCCGGCCGGAGACCGTGTTCGCCATGGACCGCGCCGTCGACTGCCTGGCGCGGCGGCTCGGCGTCGATGCGGCCGACATCCGCCGCCGCAACTACATCCGTCCCGACGAGCTGCCGTGGGACCTCCACATGCCGTACCGCGACGGCAACCCGCTCGTCTACGACAGCGGCGATTTCCCGGCGGCGCTGGAGGCCGCGCTCGAGGCGGCGGACTACACGCGATTCCGCCGCGAGCAGCCGGCGCTCGCGGCGCGGGGCGTGTGGCGCGGCATCGGCATCTCGGGCTACGTCGAGGGCACCGCCATCGGCCCCTTCGAGGGCGCGCACCTCAAGCTCGACCTCACGGGGCGCGTGCTCGTCGCCACCGGCGCCGTGAACTCCGGCCAGGGCCACGAGACGTCGTTCGCGCAGGTGGCGGCCGACGTGCTCGGGGTGCCGCTCGACTGGGTCACCGTCATCGGCGGTGACACGGCGGCCGTGCCGTTCGGCGTGGGAACCTTCGCCAGCCGCAGCGGCGTGACGGCCGGCAACTCCATCGCCGACGCGGCGCGCCAGGTGCGCGGCAAGCTCGTCGCCGCCGCCGCCGCGCTGCTGGAGGCGGCGCCCGACGACGTCGACATCGCGGACGGCCGCGCGTTCGTGCGCGGCGCGCCCGACTCGGCCGTCGATCTCGGCAAGGTGGTGCAAGCCTCCATTCCGACGTTCGCGCGGCCCGGTGTGGCCACGCCGGACTTCGAGGCGAGCGCGTATCACCACGTGCCGACCGTCACGTATGCGAGCGCGGTGCACGTGGCGCAGGTCGAGGTCGACCCCGGCACGGGCTACGTGCGGCTGCTGCGCTACGTCGTCGCGCACGACTGCGGCAAGGTGATCAATCCCATGATCGTCGAGGGCCAGGTGCACGGCGGCGTCGCACAGGGTGTCGGCGGCGCGCTGTTCGAGGAGATGGCCTACGACGCCGAGGGCCAGCTCCTCACCGGCACGCTCATGGACTATCTCGTGCCCTCGGCGACCGATCTCCCGAAGATCGACACGGTGCATCTGGAATATCCCTCGCCGCGCAACCCGCTCGGCATGAAGGGCCTCGGCGAAGGCGGCGCCATCTCGCCGCCCGCCGCCATCGCCAACGCCATCGACGACGCGCTGGCGCCGCTCGGCGTTCGCGTCACCGCCACGCCGGCCAGCCCCGCCCGCGTGCTCGCCCTCATCGAGCGCGCGCGCCGATGAAGGCCGCCCCGTTCGAGTACGCCGACCCGCGCACGGTGGACGAGGCGGTGGCGCTGCTCGCCAGCCACGGCGACGAGGCGAAGGTGCTCGCGGGCGGCCAGAGCCTGGTGCCGATGCTGGCGCTGCGGCTGGCGCGGCCGGCGATCGTCATCGACGTCAACCGCGTCGCCGGTCTCGACGCCACGCAACAGAACGGCGCCGCCCTCGACGTCGGCGCGCTCGTCCGCCAGCGCGCGCTCGAGCGCTGGGCGGCCGGCGGAGCACCG
>DATAOC010000101.1:0-3926 GCA_036265915.1 Candidatus Methylomirabilota bacterium
TGAGCGGCGGGCGCTGGCGCGATTGCTCGGCCGGTGACGAGGGCGGGACGCTCGAGTCCGACGACGCCGAGCGTCCCGCCACGTCTCACTGCGTCCTACCTGCGACTGGTCGATCGCTAAGTACGGATCAGCGTGGAGGAAAATTATTGGTGGAGGGTAAGGGATTCGAACCCTCGACCTCGGCGTTGCGAACGCCGCGCTCTCCCAACTGAGCTAACCCCCCGAAAGTCTCCGTATCTTACACGGGAACGACACGCCGACCAACGCTCACGTGCGCTCGGTGCCGTCGCGGCCGCGGACGGTCTGCAGCAGCGGCCCCAGCAGATCCATCGGCAGCGGAAAGAAGGTCGTGGTGTTCCGCTCGGAGGCGATCTCGCGCATCGTCTGCAAGTAGCGCAGCTGCACGGCGACCGGGAAGCGCATCAGCACCTCGGCTGCTTCTCCGAGCTTGGCCGCGGCCTGGAACTCGCCCTCCGCGTTGATGACCTTGGCGCGGCGCTCGCGCTCGGCCTCCGCCTGCTTGGCCATCGCGCGCTGCATGTCCTGGGGCAGGTCGATCTGCTTCACCTCCACGGTGGCCACCTTGATGCCCCAGGGCTCCGTGTGCTCGTCGATGATCCGCTGCAGCTGCTGGTTGATCTTGTCCCGCGCGGACAGCAGGTCGTCGAGCTCGACCTGGCCGAGCACGCTGCGCAGCGTCGTTTGCGCGATCTGCGAGGTCGCGTAGAGATAGTCCTGCACGGCAATCACGGCCTTCTCCGGGTCGATGACGCGGAAGTAGATGACGGCGCTCACCTTGATCGAGACGTTGTCGCGCGTGATGACGTCCTGGGGCGGGACGTCGAGGGCCACCGTCTGCATGCTGACCCTCACCATCTTGTCGATGAACGGCACCATGAGCACCAGTCCCGGCCCGTTGCCGTGGCCGCCCGGATTCAGGATGGCGCGGGCGCTGCGGCCGAGGCGGAAGATCACCGCGCGCTCGTACTCGCGCAGGATGCGGGCGAAGGAGCCGATGAAGAAGATCGCAGCCACCACCACCACGATGAGCAGCACCGAATCCATGGAGATCATCGCGCCCCTCCCGCCGACGTGTCGTTTCCCACCACGCGGAGCGTGAGCCCGTCGACGCTCACCACCCGCACCGGCGCCACGTCGGCCACCGGAGAGTCGGCCACCGCGCTCCAGATCTCCCCGTGCACCTTCACCTGCCCCGTCGGTGTGAGCGGCCCGTAGGCGACGCCGGTGGCGCCGACCAGACCTTCGGCGCCGAGCTGCGGCCGTCGGGCCAGCGCGCGCATGCCGACCGTGAGCGCGAACAGGAACAGCCCGGCCGTGAGACCGACGGTCGGAATGATGACCCACCACGAGACGCGGAAGCCGACCTCCGGCGCGTCGTAGAGCATGAGCGAGCCGAGTGCCATGGCCACCACGCCGCCGGTTCCGAGCACGCCGTGGCTCACCACCTTGATCTCCGCGATGAAGAGAATGATCGCGAAGACGATCAGCAGCACCCCGGCGAAGTTGATCGGCAGGCTCTGGAACGCGAAGAACGCGAGGATGAGCGAGATGCCGCCGATGACGCCCGGCAGGACGGCCCCGGGGTTCGACAGCTCGAAGATGAGGCCGAGCGTGCCGAGCATCATCAGCACGTAGGCGACGTTCGGATCCGTGATGACGTTGAGGAAGCGGTCACGCACGCCGATCTCGATCGGCCGCGCGACGACACCTTTCGTCTCGAACGTCACCGGGCCCCTGGTCGTCTTCACCGTGCGTCCGTCGATCTTGCTCAGGAGGTCGGGTACCGAGTCGGCCACGACGTCGACCACGTGGAGCTTGACCGCCTCCCGCTCGGTGATCGAGACCGACTCGCGAACCGCCTTCTCCGCCCAGTCGGCGTTGCGGCCGCGCTCGGTCGCGATCGTGCGCACGAAGGCGGCCGCGTCGTTCTCGATCTTTCGCATGCTCTCCTTGTCGACGCTGCCCCCGCCGATCGTCACCGGATGGGCGGCACCGATGTTCGTCGCCGGCGCCATGGCCGCCACGTGGGCGGCCATCGTGATGAACACACCGGCCGAGGCGGCCCGCGCACCCGTCGGCCCCACCCAGACCACCACCGGGATCTCGGCGTTCAGCAGTCGCTGGCAGATGGCGCGCATGGAGCGCTCGAGACCGCCCGGCGTGTCGAGCTGGATGATCAGCGCCTGCGCGTGCTCGGCCTGCGCACGCGTCAGCGCGGTCTCCACGAGGCGGAGCGTGACGGGATTGATCACGCCGTCGATCTGGATGGTGGCCACCGGCCCGCCCGCGGCGAGCACCGGCGTCGCGGCCGCGACCACGAGCAGGCCCACGGCGGCGGCGAGCAGCCGGCTCATCGCGCGAGCGCGAACACGCTCACGAGCTCGAACGCGAGGTTGGCGGCGAGGAGCGCCGTGATCTGGCCTGGCCCGTCGTACGGCGGCGAGACCTCGACCACGTCGGCGCCGACGAGGGAATGGCCGGCCAGCGAGCGCACGATCGCGAGCGCCTCGTACGAGGTGAGGCCGCCGACCTCCGGCGTGCCGGTGGCGGGCGCGTAGGCGGGATCGACGGAGTCGATGTCGAACGAGCAGTAGACGGGCCCGCCGCGCAACCGCGCGAGGCGCTCGCCGACCCACGCCGTCCCGTGTTCCTTGATCGCCTCGATGCGCAGGACCTCGATGCCGTGCTGGTCGTGGAACGCGAAGTCCTCCGGACCGTACAGCGGTCCGCGGATGCCGACCTGGATCATGCGTCGCGCGTCGACGGCACCCTCCTCGATGGCGCGACGGAAGGGCGTGCCATGGAAGAACTTGCTCCCGAAGTATTCGTCCCACGTGTCCGGATGCGCATCGAAGTGAATGACGCCGAGTGGGCCATGGCGCCGGGCCAGCGACCGGAGGATCGGCAGCGTGATGGAGTGATCGCCGCCCACGCAGAGCGGGATCACGCCCGCCTGCGCCACCGCGTCGAGGCGACGCTCGATCGCCTCGTAGGTGCGCTCGATGGAGATCGGCACCACGTCGACGTCGCCGCAGTCGGCCACGCGCAGCCGCTCGAACGGATGGACCTTCAGCACCGGGTTCCACGTGCGGATCAGCGACGACTGCTCCCGCACGGCGCGGGGCCCGAACCGTGCGCCGGTCCGGTACGACGTGCCGCCGTCGTACGGCACACCGAGCAGGGCGACGTCGAGACCGTCGAGCTGCTCCGACGCCGGCAGCAGCATGAAGGTCGCGATCTGGCCGAAGCGCGGCGACTGGAACGGATTGCGCGGCGTCAGGCGCGCCATCAGAACGCGCGGCCGAGTGCCGCCACCGCGTGCGCCAGCAGCGCCACGTCCTCGGAGGAGTTGAACACCGAGAAGCTGGCCCGCGTGGTGCCGACCACACCGCACCAGCGCATCAACGGCTGCGCGCAGTGATGACCGGCGCGGACGGCGATGCCGTCCGCATCGAGCGCCGCCGCCACGTCGTGCGGGTGGAGGCCCTCGACGGCGAACGCGACCACGGCGCCGCGCTCGCGACGCGGTCCGAACACGCGCACGCCGGGGATGGCGGCGAGCTGCTCCACGGCCTGCAGCGTCAGCGCCTGCTCATGCTGGCGCACCCGCTCCATGCCCAGCTTGTCGAGATAGTCGATGGCGGCGTGAAATCCCACGGCCTCGGCGATTGGCGGCGTCCCCGGCTCGAACCGCCAGGGCAACTCACCCCAGGTGGCGCGGTCGATCCAGACCTCGCGAATCATCTCGCTGCCGCCGCGCGCCGGCTCCAGCCCTTCGAGCACGGCGCGCCGGCCGTACAGCACTCCGATGCCGGTCGGCCCGAGCATCTTGTGGCTCGAGAACGCGTAAAAATCGCTACCAATCACCGACATATCGAGCGGCAGGTGCGGCGCAGCTTGAGCCC
>DATAOC010000102.1:0-7369 GCA_036265915.1 Candidatus Methylomirabilota bacterium
GCGTCGACGACGCGGCGCTACGGCGGCACCGGCCTGGGCCTGGCCATCAGCCGCCAGCTGATCGAGCTCATGGGCGGCACGCTGCACGTCGAGAGCCGCCTGGGCGAGGGCTCGACGTTCTGGGCGGAGGTCCGGCTGCCGCTCGCCACCGAGGCGCCGGCCGCAACGCAGCCGATCGTGGACCTGAGCGGCAGCCGCGTGCTGATCGTCGACGACAACGCGGTCAACCGCCGCGTGGTGCGGGAGATGATCGCCGCCTGGCGCATGCGCGCCGACGAGGTCGAGTCCGGCGAGGCGGCGCTGGCCGCGCTGCGCGCGGCGCGTCGCGAGCGCGATCCCTACGCGCTGGCCATCGTCGACTTCCACATGCCCGGCATGGACGGCGAGGCGCTCGGCCGGAGCATCAAGACCGATCCGTCGCTGGCGCGCACGGCGCTGGTGCTCCTGAGCTCCGTTGGCCTGCGCGGCGAGGGAGGCCGGTTCCGCGAGGCCGGCTTCGCGGCCGCGCTCGTGAAGCCGGTGCGCGCCTCGCAGCTGCTGGACGCCGTCAGCGAGGCGCTCGTGGCACGCTCGGGCGCGGCGCCGCCGACGAGCCCGGCGCCGGTCCGCGAGGCGCGCCCCCGGCCGGCATCCGGCACGCAGGCGATCGTGCTCGTCGTCGAGGACAACCCGATCAACCAGCAGGTGGCGGTCGGCATGCTGAGCAAGCTCGGCTGCGAGGTGACGGTGGCGCGCAGCGGCGTGGAGGCGCTCGCGCGGCTCGAGGAGCGCGCGTACGGCGTCGTGTTCATGGACTGCGAGATGCCCGAGATGGACGGCTACGAGGCCACCGCCGAGATCCGTCGCCGCGAGGGCGCCGGCGGACACACGCCGATCGTGGCCATGACCGCGCATGCGATGGACGGCGACCGCGAGAAATGCCTGGCCGCCGGCATGGACGACTATGTCAGCAAGCCGCTCGACGCGGCGGCGCTGGAGGCCGTGCTGCGCCGCTGGGAACCCGCGCGCGCCACGCCCGTGCCTGCGCCCGCCGGCCGCGCGCCGGCGCCGGTCGCGGTCGGCGACGCGCCGGCTGTCGACGGGCGGCGGCTCGCAGAACTGCGAGGGATCCTGGGCGGCGACGGCGATCTGACCGCCTTCGCCGGTGTCGTGGAGGGCTTTCTCGCCGATACGCGCGCCCGGCTCGACGCGCTGCGCGCTGCCGGCCTCACGCGCGATGCGGCCGCCGTCCGCCAGCTCGCGCACGCGCTGCGCGGCAGCCTGCTCAACCTCGGTGTGCCGCGCATGGCCGCGCTGGCGGCGGCGCTGGAGGAGCGTGGCGCGCGCGGCGACGTCGACGACGCCCCGGCGCGGCTGGAGGGCCTCGAGGACGAGTTCGCGCGCGTGCGGCGGGCGCTGACGCCCGAGCTCGAGGACGCGCGGCGATGAAGATCCTCATCGCCGAGGACGACGCGGCGTCGCGCGCCATCCTGAGTCAGATCCTCCGGCAGCTGGGGCACGACGTGGTGGTCACGGTGGACGGCGAGCAGGCGTGGGGCGTCTTCATGGCCGAGGACGTCCCGCTCCTGGTCTCCGACTGGATGATGCCGGGCCTGGACGGCCTCGAGCTGTGCCGCCGCGTGCGCGCCGACGGCCGCGCCGCCTACACGTACATCATCCTGTTGACGGTGCTGGGCGGCAAGGACAACTACCTCGAGGCCATGCGCGCCGGCGCCGACGACTTCATCACCAAGCCGTTCGACGTGGACCAGCTGCAGTCACGACTGCGCGTGGCCGAGCGCATCCTCGGTCTGCAGCGCGACCTGACGCGGCTGGAGCTGACCCAGGAGCAGGTCGTGCGCCAGGAGCGGCTGCGGGCCCTCGGCGAGATGGCCAGCGGCGTCGTGCACGACCTCAACAACGCGCTGGTCCCGATCGTCGGCTACACGAGCCTGCTGCTCCTGAAGTCGCTCGACGACAAGGCGAAGGTCCGCGAGCACCTGGAGATGATCGCCACCGCCGGTGACAACGCCACGCAGCTCGTCCGTGCGCTGCGCGAGTTCTATCGCCACCGCGACCACGCCGAGGTGTTCGAGCCGATCATCGTCAACGAGCTCGTGGCCACCGCCGTGTCGCTGACGGAGCCGAAGTGGCGCGTGCAGACGCAGGCGGCCGGCAAGACCATCCGGCTCGTGACGGAGCTGGGCGAGATCGGCATCGTGGACGGCAACTCCGCCGAGCTGCGCGACGTCATCACCAATCTCATCTTCAACGCGGTGGACGCCATGCCGGAGGGCGGCACGCTGACGGTGCGGACGCGGACGCACGCGAGCAGCGACTCCGCCTGCGTGGAGATCGCCGACACCGGCCTCGGCATGACGCCCGAGGTGCAGCGGCGCTGCTTCGAGCCGTTCTTCACCACCAAGGGGCAGGGCGGCACGGGTCTCGGCCTCGCGCGCGTCTACGGCATCGTCCAGCGGCACCGCGGAACGATCGCGATCGAGAGCGCGCCCGGCGCCGGCACCACCATGCGGATCTGCCTGCCGCATCGCGTGGGCGAGCCGCCGGCCGCCGGTGTCGGCGGGGCCGCGCCCCAGATCCGTCCGCTGCGCGTGCTGATCGTCGAGGACGAGGAGATCCCGCTCGAGGTCGTCTCGCGGCTCATCGCCAACGACGGCCACGCCGTCGCCACCGCCCGCAACGGCATCGAGGCGCTCGACACGTTCCAGAAGGGCTGGTTCGACGTCGTCGTCACCGACCACGCCATGCCGGAGATGAGCGGCGCCGAGCTGGCGCTGATGATCAAGCGCGTCGCCCCCCGCAAGCCGGTCATCGTCATGCTCACGGGCGTCGCCGAGGTGCTCGACGGCCGCGAGACGCCGCCCGGCGTCGACGTCATCATCGACAAGCCGGTCACGCTGAGCGCGCTCCGCGAGGCGCTGGCGACCGTCCGGTAGCGCGCGCGTCGGGCGCGACTAGGGTCGTCGCGCGCGCAGCAGCACGAACACCGGACGGCGCGCCTCGTCCGCGTCGGCCGGATGATCGCGCAGCCACGCCGCGCCCGGCGTCGGCTCGACGACCCGCTCGACCACCAGCCCGGCGTCGAGCACGCCGTTGACCAGCGTCGCGAGCGTGCGATGGAACTTGCGCACACCGCCGACGAACCACGTCTCCTCGCGCGCGCCCTCCTCTCCGTACCGGTCGATGCGCCAGCCCGTGCGCGCGCCGGCGGCGTCGCGCACCCAGCCGTCGCCCGGCAGCCGCGCGGTGTAGATCGGATGCTCGGCGGAGTAGACGAGCACGCCGCCCGGCGCCAGCCAGCCGGCGATGCGCCGCACGAGCCCCGCGTAGTCCTCGACGTAGTGCAGCGCGAGCGCGCTGACCACGAGGTCGAACCGCGCGGCGGGGAACGCGGCGTCCTCGATGGCGCCGCGCAGGTACGTGACGCGCGGGTGCGCCCACCGCGTGCGCGCCAGCGCGAGCATCCGCTCGGACACGTCGACGCCGGTCACCTCCGCCGCGCCGCGGTCGGCGAGATGATGCGCGAGCTGCCCGGCGCCGCAGCCGAGGTCCAGCACGCGACGCCCCGTGACGTCGCCGAGCAGCGCCATGAAATCGCCGTGCTCGGCGGCGCGCGTCCAGCCCGCGCCGAAGCGCTCCAGCGTGGAGTAGCCGGCGAAGAACTCCGGATCGTCGTAGACGTTCTGCGGCGGCCCCGACACGAGCCGTCAGCGCACGGGCTGCGGCGCGCGCAGGCCGAGCGCGCGGCGGGCGCCGGCGGTGAGGCGCGCGACGGCCAGACGGACGCGCTCCATGTAGAGGTACACGACCGGCGTCGTGTAGAGCGTGAGCAGCTGGCTCAGCAGCAGGCCGCCGACGATCGTGAGGCCGAGCGGCCGCCGCAGCTCGGACCCGGTGCCGATGCCGAGAGCCAGCGGCAGGGCGCCGAGCAGCGCCGCCATCGTGGTCATCAGGATGGGGCGGAAGCGCTGCAGGCACGCGCGGTGCACGGCGTCGCGCGCGCTGAGGCCATGGTGGCGCTCGAGATCGAGGGCGACGTCGATGACCATGATCGCGTTCTTCTTCACGATGCCGATCAGCAGGATGATCCCGATGATCGCGATGACGGAGAGATCCATCCCGAACAGGAGCAGGGCCAGCAGCGCGCCGACGCCGGCCGACGGCAGCGTCGACAGGATCGTCAGCGGGTGGATGAAGCTCTCGTACAGGATGCCGAGCACGAGGTAGACGGCGACCAGCGCCGCCATGATCAGCAGCGGCTGGTTGGCGAGCGCGGCCTGGAACGCCTGCGCGGTGCCCGTGAAGCGGCCGGTGATGTTGGCGGGAAAGCCCATCGTCTGCTCGGCGGCGTCGATGGCCTTGACCGCCTCGCCCAGCGCCACGCCGGGCGCCAGGTTGAAGAACAGCGTCACCGAGGGAAACAGCCCCTGGTGGTTCACCTGGATCGGGCCGGTGCCGGCGCCGAACTTGGTGACGGCGGTCAGCGGGATCTGCTCGCCGCCGCTGCCGCGCACGTAGATGTTCTGCAGCGCGTCCGGGCGCTGCCAGTACTGCGGCTCGAGCTCCATCACGACGTGGTACTGGTTCAGCTGGGTATAGATGTTCGAGACCTGCCGCTGGCCGAATGCGTCGTAGAGCGTCTCGTCGATCATGCGCGTGCTCACGCCGAGCCGCGCCGCCGTCGCGCGGTCGATGGTCACCGGCACCTCGAGGCCGCGGTTCTGCTGGTCGCTGCTCACGTCGCGCAGCTCTTTCATCTCGCGCATGGCCCGCACCAGGCGCGGCGCCCACGCGTTGAGCTGCTGCAGGTCGTCGCTCTGCAGCGTGAACTGGTACTGCGCGTTCGAGATGCGACCGCCGAGGCGGACGTCCTGCACGGCCTGCAGGTAGAGGGTCGCCCCCGGCACCTGCGCCAGCTTCGGGCGCAGTCGCGTGATGACCTCGTCGGCGGAGATCTTTCGCTCCGCGCGCGGCTTGAGCGAGACGAACCCGCGCCCGGTGTTGGAGGTGGTCCCGCGCCCGCCGCCGCCGCCGGTGAACAGCGTCACGGTGTCGATGGCCGGATCGGCCTGGATGATCTGCGCGAAGCGCTGCATCTTGTCGTTGATGGCGGCGAACGACACGTCCTGCGCGGCCACAATGTTGGCGGCCAGCCGCCCGTTGTCCTGCTGCGGGAAGAAGCCCTTGGGGACGATCCAGAACAGGTAGAGGTTCACGCCGAAGGTCGCCAGGAAGATCAGCAGCGTGATCGCCGGGTGGCGCAGCGCCACGCGCAGCGTGCGGTCGTAGAGCGCGGTGATCGCCTCGAAGATGCGCTCGCCGCCGCGGGCGAAGGCGCCGCGGCGGGCGGCTCCGTGCGGGCGCAGGAGCAGCGCGCACATCATCGGCGTGGTCGTGAGCGAGATGACCAGCGACACGAGCACCGCCACCGACAGCACCACCGCGAACTCGCGGAAGAGGCGCCCCACGATGCCGCCCATCAGCAAGATCGGGATGAACACCGCGACCAGCGAGACGCTGATCGACAGCACCGTGAAGCCGATCTCGCGCGCGCCCGTGAGGGTGGCGTCGAGCACGGACATGCCCGCCTCGATATGGCGCATGACGTTCTCGACCACCACGATGGCGTCGTCGACCACGAAGCCGGTGGCCACGGTGAGCGCCATGAGCGAGAGGTTGTCGATGCTGTAGCCGATGAGGTACATCACCGAGAACGTCCCGACCAGCGAAACCGGCACCACCACGCCCGGGATGATGGTCGCGCGCGTGTCGCGCAGGAAGACGAACACGACGAGAATGACCAGCGCGATCGAGATCAGCAGCGCCTCCTCGACGTCCTTGACCGAGGCACGGATGGTCACCGTCTGGTCGAGCACGGGCGACAGCTGGACCTCGGCCGGCAGCAGCGCGCGCAGGTACGGCAGCTCGGCGCGGATGCCGTCCACGGCCTCGATGATGTTCACGCCGGGCTGGCGGTAGATGACGAGGACGATGGCCGGCTTGCCGTTCGACACCGCGGCCGCTCGGAGATCCTCGACGTCGCCCCGGATGTCCGCCACGTCGACGAGGCGCACCGGCGCGCCGTTGCGCCAGGCCACGATCAGCGGCGCGTACTGGGGGGCGAGCTTCAGCTGATCGGTCGCGTTCAGCTCCCACGTGCGGCGGCCGTCGTCGAGCTGGCCCTTGGGACGGTTCACGTTGGCGTTCGCGAGCGCCTGTCGGACCTCGTCGAGGCCGATGCCGTAGCGCGCCAGCGTCATCGGGTTCAGCTCCACGCGCACGGCCGGCAGCGAGCTGCCGCCGACGAAGATCCGGCCCACACCCGGCAGCCGCGCGATCTTCTGCTGCAGCACCGTCGAGGCGATGTCGTACATGCGGCCCTTCTCGACGGTGGTGGAGGTGAGGGCGAGGATGAGGATCGGCGCGTCGGCCGGATTCACCTTCTGATAGGTCGGATTGTTCGGCAGGTTCGGCGGCAGCTGCCCGCGCGCGGCCGCGATGGCGGCCTGCACGTCGCGGGCGGCGCCGTTGATGTCGCGCGCCAGGTCGAACTGCAGCGAGATCGTCGTGGCGCCCAGGAACGACACCGAGGTCATCTCCGTCACGCCGGCGATGCGGCCGAACTGCCGCTCGAGCGGGGTGGCCACCGCCGAGGCCATGGTCTCCGGGCTCGCGCCCGGCAGGCCGGTGACCACCGAGATGGTCGGGAAGTCGACCTGCGGCAGCGGCGCCACCGGCAGCAGCCGGAAGCTGAGGGCGCCAGCGATGACGAGCGCGAGCGTCAGCAGCGTGGTGCCGACCGGACGGCGAACGAACGGCGTCGACAGGCTCACGGGACGGCTCGCGCGCGCTGCGGGGCGGGGGCGGTGCTCCGCACGCGGCGCGCCGCCAGCGCGCCGGCCAGGCGATCGAACGCCAGGTAGACGACCGGCGTCGTGTAGAGCGTGAGGACCTGGCTCACGATCAGCCCGCCCACGATGGCGATGCCGAGCGGCTCCCGCAGCTCGGAGCCCACGCCGTGGCCGAAGGCGAGCGGCACGCCGCCGAGCAGGGCAGCCAGCGTGGTCATCAGGATCGGCCGGAAGCGTAGCAGGCACGCCTCCTCGATGGCCTGGCGCGCGGGCTTGCCCTCGGTGCGCTGCGCGTCGAGCGCGAAGTCGATCATCATGATCGCGTTCTTCATCACGATGCCGATCAGCAGGACGATGCCGATGAGCGCGATGACGGAAAGATCGAGGCCCGTGACCAGCAGCGCGAGCAGAGCGCCGAGGCCGGCGGACGGCAGCGTGGACAGGATCGTGATCGGATGAATCCAGCTCTCGTAGAGGACGCCGAGCACGATGTACACGGTGACGATGGCGGCCAGGAT
>DATAOC010000103.1:0-1803 GCA_036265915.1 Candidatus Methylomirabilota bacterium
GCCGCGCGACAGCATGCGCCAATGATGGGCGAGCTCGAGCAGCGGCCGCCCCTGGCGGGATCGTGACCGTAGCTCGTGGTGACGGCGGTCGGCGTCGGCGATCGGCGTCCGCCGTAAACGCATCAGCGTCGCCGCTGGCACGGCCGCATCGAAGCGTTCGGCGAGGAATGTCAGCGCGGCGGTTGTCGGCGCGAGGACGCCGCGCGCCTCGGCGAGGGAGAGGAGCCGGTCCCAGTCGACGGCATCGCCGGCACGCTCGAGAATGATCATCGCGTCGGCAATCCAGTGAATGCACGGGGGATCGACCCACTCGAGGCCGTGCACGCACACATGGAGGAGATGATCGGTCGGACTCAGCGTCCGGCTGCTGACGCCGTGGAGCGTGACCGGCACGGAGGCGTCCCAGAACGGCGCATCCGCGTCGCGGTCCACGCTCGGCATGAGAAGCTGACAGTGGAGATCCACCTTGCCGCCCGCGCCGTCGCGGAGCTCCACGGCATACCCGAACCGCGTGTCGAAATGCTGCAGCGGCTCGTAGCTGCACGCCCAGCCCGCGGCCGAGAAGAGCGCGATGGCGGCGTGAAAGGCAGGCCCGGGGACCAGAATGTCGACGTCGCCCATCCCGCGCACTCCGAGGTCGCGGTAGTACAGCGGCGCAAGGGCCGCGCCCTTGACGATGAGCGTGGCGATGCCCGCCTGCGCCATTCGCGACACCGCGCCACGCAGCACGCGCGCATGCCGCTGATTCCGGAGCCACGTCGCTCGGTATAACGGCCGGCACGGCTCCAGCCGGGCCTCCGCCACGCCGAGGCGCGAGAGATTGCGGTACACGAGCGGCATGAGACGGTCCGCCGCATGGCTCGGCGGCCGCGGGCGTTCCGTCCACCGCCCCCAGGCGGCGGTCGCCCGCTCGTCGTGATACACCGCGGCCGCGAGGAGCAGCTCGGCGTCGGCGTTCGGCCACACCGAGCGTTTCGACCTCACGGGCGGCGGCCCTTGCACGAGACCGGCGTGGCCGCTATGGTCGGGGACCTCATGTGGGTCGACGTGACGTCGGCATCGGCGCTCATTGTAGTGTCTCCCCGGCCCGTGTGGTCGGTCCATGGCGCCCTCGTCGGGGCGACCGGCGCGCGCCGCTGGTGACGACACGACCGGGGCCGCCGCGCCGATTCTGCATGGTGACGACGTTCTACCCGCCGTACAACTTCGGCGGCGACGGCGTCTTCGTACATCGGCTGTCCAACGAGCTGGCTCGCCGGGGCCACCGCGTCGACGTGGTGCATTGCGTGGACGCGTATCGGCTCTTCGACGCGACACCACCGGGAGACTATGACGATCATCCCAACGTCACGGTTCACGGCCTGCGCACGAGGCTGCGATCGGTGTCGCCGATCGTCACACATCAGCTCGGCATCCCGGGTCCGAAGGCGCCGCAGCTGCGCGCCATCCTGGAGCAGCCGTTCGATGTCATCCACTACCACAACATCTCGCTGGTCGGCGGACCGCGGATCCTGCGCTACGGCGACGCCATCAAGCTGTACTCCCTGCTCGACTACTGGCTCGTCTGTCCGACGAACGTGCTTTTTCGTTTCAACCGCGCGCCGTGCTCACGACGCCATTGCGTCTCGTGTACGCTCGTGTACAGGCGTCCACCTCAGTGGTGGAGATACGCCGGGCTGCTCGAGCGCGCGCTCGGGCATGTCGACGCGTTTCTCGCCCCGAGCCGGTTCAGCAGGACGATCCACGAGCGCCTCGGTCTCGCCGGCCGGCTCTTCGACTTTCCGCACTTCGCGGCTTCCCACG
>DATAOC010000104.1:0-18549 GCA_036265915.1 Candidatus Methylomirabilota bacterium
CGGCGCGGCCCACGATCTCCGCGGGTCGCGAGGGGTTCACGGAGACGAGAACCTCGGCGGTCTCCACGCGCGCCCCGCCGATGACGAGCGGCACGTCGGCGCCGAGCCGCGCGTGCACCGCGGTGAGGGCGGCGGCGAAGCGCGCGCGCTCGTCCGCCCTGACGAAGTCGGCGTGCGGCTCGCTCGCGAAATTGCCGGCGCCGGCGCCGGGCACCGCGGGCGCCGGCGGGGTCGTGACCGTGGCGGGATCGGCCAGCAGCGCCTCGACCGACTCGTGCTCCGCGAAGCCGCGGCGCAGGAACGACTCGTTCGAGGTGTTCTCGAGTAGCCGGCGGACGAGATACGCCATGCCCGGCAAGAGATCGCCGAACGGCATGTAGATGCGTACGCGCTCGCCGCGCTCGGTCAGCGCGTGGACGAGCGGCTGGGCCATCCCGTAGAGCGCCTGGAACTCGAGCTGCGCCTGCGGAAGACCGGCCGCCTCGCGGACCGCCAGCGCGTAAGCGATCGAGCGGATGTTGTGGCTGCCGACGGCGAGGTCGACGACGTCGGCGTGCTCCACGAACAGCCGCGTCAGCCGCTCGAAGCTCGCGTCCGTCTCCGCCTTGGCGCCGAAGACGGGCACCGGCCAGCGCTCGAGTGCGGCGTGCGCCGTCTCGTAGTCCCAGTACGCGCCCTTCACGAGTCGCACCGTCACCGGTGTGCCGCGCCGTCGTGCCCAGGCGAGCAGGCGGCGCGCGGCGTCGTCGGCGTCGCGCAGGTAGGCCTGCACGACGATGCCGAGGTTGCGGTCACGGCGGAACTCCGGCTCCTCGGCAAGCTCGGTGAAGATCTTCACGGTGAGGTCGCGCAGGCGGCGATCTTCGGCGTCCACCTGCACGTGCGCGTGGCGCGCGACCGCCACGCGAAGGATGCGGCGCAGGCGCGCCTTCACGGCCGCCGCCGACCCTTCCGGATCGGCGGGGTCGAGGAAGGGATGCAGGGCCGAGATCTTCACGGACAGATTCACGCGCGGCAGCGGTCCCCACGCCGCGCGATCGATGCGCGGCCGCTCGCTCCAGCGCGGCGCTTCCGACCCGAGGCTTTCGAGGAGCTCGACGTAGCGGCGCTCGTAGGCGTCGGCCTCGGCCTCCGACAGGCACGCCTCGCCCAGGACGTCGAGGGTGAAGGCCTGGCCGGCGGCGCGGGCGGCCAGCGCGGCCCGCCGGGCCTGTCCGGGCGTGCTGCCCGCGACGAACCGGCGCGCGAGGCGGCGCACCGTCTCGCGCAGCATCACGCCCATGACCTTCTCCCCCAGCCAGCCGATGCGCGCGACGCCGAGCGCCGTGCGGAGCAGCGCGGCGTACGGAGCGTCGCGCCCGTCGAAGTACTCCCGGAGGTGGCGCACGAGGTCGGCGTCGTCGTCGAGCGCGGGCAGGACGTCGATGAAGCGGAACAACTGCAGCTTGGCGTCCTCGTGCGCCAGCGACCATGCGAGGAGCGCGCCGGTCCAGCGATCCGCCGAGTACACGCTCTGCCGCTCGCTCGCCACCCGCGCGAACAGCTCACGGCCGATCGCCTCCACCCGGACGGGGTCGGGACGGACGCTCATGAGGTCAGCTTAGACCTTAGCGATGCCAGACCCACCACGCGAAGAGCGCCACCATGGCGAGCGCGAAGGCGACGTGGGCGACGACCCCGAGCACCACGCCGATGGCGGTGCCGACGCCGGTGCGGACGCTGCCCGCCGCCCCGCGGCCGGTGAGGAGCTCGCCGGCGACCGCACCGACGATCGGGCCGAGCAGCAGCCCCAGCGGCGCGAACGCCAGGCCCACGACGGCGCCGAGCAACGCGCCGACCACCGCAGCGCGGCTGCCGCCGGCGCGCCGGGCGCCCAGGATTCCCGCGACGTGCTCGGCGGCCCAGCCGAGGACACCGAGCACGGCGAGCACCGCCAGCCGCCCGCCGCCTACGGGCGTGAAGTTCGTGGCGAACGCGTACACGGCGGCGCCGACGAAGATCAGCGGCGTGCCGGGTATGAACGGCACGACGGCGCCGATGACGCCCGCCACCATCAGCAGGACGACGACGATGTCGACGAGGTTCATGCCGGCTCCCGCTGGACCAGCGGCTTCAGCCGCGGCAGCGTGGCCGCGACGACGAGCGTGACGGTAGAGAGCGCGAGCCACGGGTACGCGTACGTGCCCGTCGACTGGAGGAGGACGCCGAAGATCGGCGGGCCGACCAGCACGCCGCTCCATGCGAACGCGACGGCGACGCCGGTCAGCAGTCCCGCGTATCGCGCACCACCGATCTCGGCCACGAGCGCGAAATAGAGGCCGACCCAGCCGAACGCGCCCGCTCCGGCCAGCACGGCGAGCGGCACGATCGCCGCCGCCGGCAGCGCGGCGCCGGCCGCGAGTGCTCCGTACGTGGCGGCGGCGAGGAGCGCGTTCACGACCACGCCGGGCCGCCGGCGACCACCGAAGTAGCGATCGCTGACCGCGCCCCAGGCCAGCCGGCTCGCCGTGCCGCCGACCTGGGCCAGACCGAGTACCTGACCGGCGGCGATGGCGGAGAGCCCGAACGTTTCCTTCGCGTAGAGCGCGAGATAGGCGAGGACGGACGACTGGGCCGTCGACAGCGCGAGGCCCGAGACGAACACGACGATGACTCCAGGCCGCCGCAAGAACACCCCGAGCTCGGCCACCCGCGGCCGGGTTGCGGGCATCGCCGCGAGCTGGGCGGTCGGCGCGCGGTACGCCAGCAGCACGAGCGCGGCGGCGAGCAGGGCGAGGACGGCGCCGGTGATCAGCGCGGCGCGCCAGCCGAGCGAAAACGCGATCGGCGGCAGCGTCAGCGCGCCGACCAGACCGCCGAGCGTGAGACCCGTCTGCTTGATCCCCATCGCGAACCCGCGTCCGCGCGGCGGAAACCACTCGACCACGGCCTTGCCGGTGGACGGATTCAGCACGCTGAAGCCGAAGCCCGCCAGCACCAGCGCTCCGAGCAAGGATGCCAGCGTGTGTGTCGCCGCGGCCGTCAGCAGCAGGGCGCCGATCACGAGCAGCCCGCCGCCGAGCGTGAGCCGGACCCCCAGCCGATCCGTGAGCCAGCCCGCCGGGAGCGACATGAGGACGCCGCCGAGGTACACCGCGGGCAGGAGCAGACCGACCTGCGCGCGACTCAGCTGCAGCGCGTCGAGCAGGAACGGCGACAGCGGCGCCACGGCGAGAACCGATAGCGCTCCGAGCGCGTGGGCGAGGGTCACCAGGGCCAGCACGGGCCAGCGCGACATGCGTCTTCAGCGTACCGCGTCGTGCCATGGCCGACGAGTCGGCGGCACACTCGTTGCTCGAACAATGAGGGGCCGTCTGGCGCGGCCATGGAGGCGTGAATGCGTTACAGGGACCACGACGATCGCGGGCGCCGCTACCGCGACGAGGGCTACGACCGGGATTACTACGAGCGTGAGGACGACCGACGCGATCGCCGGGACTATCCGGGGTTCCTGGAGCGATTCGCCCAGGAGCTGCGCTCCTGGTTCCACGAGGAGGAGCCCCGACGGCGATGGCGCGGCGACCGCGACGACGAGAGCCGCTGGGGCGGCGGCGCGCGCGGCTGGGGCGCCGGCGACGACGCGGTCGAGCGCGACTGGCCGCGCGCGTGGGGCTACGTCGAGGGCCGCGGCGGTGAGCGGCGCGGCCGCGAGGACAGCTGGCGCGGCGGCGACCGCTGGAGCGACGACCGACGCAGCGCGGACCGCTGGAACGACGAGCGCTGGAGCGGGGAGCGCCGCGGCGACGACCGCTGGGGCAGTGAGCGGTGGACCGGCGAGCGCACCGCCGGGCCGCAACGCTATGCCGGCGAGTCGTGGACGCGCGAGCGCGGCTATGGCGCGGAGGGCTACGGGGCCGAGCGGCGCGGCGGTGACCGGTATTACGAGCCGCGCTCCGGCTGGGGGGACCCTTCCGCGTGGGGCAGCGAGCGCACGCCAGAGACGGTGGACCGTTCCGGCCCGCACGCGGGCCGGGGACCGCGCGGCTACCAGCGATCCGACGAGCGCATTCGCGAAGACGTCTGCGATCGCCTGTGCGAGCACGGCTACGTGGACGCTTCGCAGATCGACGTGAGCGTGCAGAACGGCGAGGTCACGCTCACCGGCGTGGTGAGCGAGCGCCAGGAAAAGCGCATGGCCGAGGACGCCGTCGAGCGCGTCACCGGGGTGCGGGAGGTCCACAACCAGCTGCGAGTGACCCCGGGCGGCTCTGGTCAAGAGCCCCCGGAGCGCACCGGCGATCCGCGCTTCCGGATCGCGTAGCGCTGTTGGAGCAGGAAGCACGCAGAGGAGGAGAAGAGATGAGCACAGCCTTTCGGGCCTTGACGTTTGCGGTGGCGCTCCTTGCGCTCGCCGGGGGATGCCGGTCGATGACCGGACGGACGGCCGGGGAAACGATCGACAACAAGATGATCGTCGGCGAGGTGAAGACGAAGCTCTCGGCCGATCGAATTCACAACCTGACGTGGGTGAATGTCGACGCCAACGACGGCGTCGTCTATCTCACCGGCAACGCGCGCACCGCCGAGGAGAAGGCGCGCGCGACGGAAATCGCGCAGCGCGTGAAGGGCGTGCGGCGCGTCGTGAACAATATCGAGGTCAACACGCCGGCGGGCACCGCGGGGACCGCCCAGCCGCGCGCGGCGGCGCCGGCCAGCGGCCGCACGTCGTCGGCAACAGCGCCGGCGGCCTCGCCGGCCACCACGAGCCCGGCGCGCTCTTCCGCGTCCTCGCTGACGGGCGAGGTGACGAGCGTCGATCAGAGCTCGGGCGATGTCACGCTGCGGCTGAGCGACGGCAGCAGCGCGCAGCTTCGCCTGCCGGCGGCGTCGGTTCGCAACGTCAAGACCGGCGACCGGCTGTCGGTCTCCGTGAGCACGCCGTCGAGGTGAGTGGACGATGACGGCGCCCCGGAAGGCCGGGGCGCCGTCATCGCCGCGTGCTACTGACTCGGTCGGCGCGGCGCGCTGGAATCCTCCGGCCGATCCTGTCGCGCCCGCTCCTTTTCCACGATCTGATCGAGGTCTTGGTCGAGCTTGCCGGTGCCCTGCTCGGGAATACGCTCGGCGTCCGTCTTCTGCTGCTCGCGCGGGTCTTTGGCCATGACGCCCTCCTGCGCGCAGGGCGCCGCAAGGCGCAGGCCAGCGACCTCGGCTAGCGCGCGAACGCGGGCGACGGATCGGCGCCGGGCTTCGCCAGCGCCTCGTCGAAGAGCGTGTACGGGTTGACGTTGCCGAGCGCGGCCGACACGGACTCCGCCACGCCGGGATGCCGCGCCTTCAGGCTCGTCAGGAATGCGCGCAGCTCGCGCCGCACGCTGTCCTTCTCGCCGCAGACGCAACCCACGGTGGCCAGGCCGCGCGTCCGCGCGTACGCCGCCGTCAGCTCCTCGCTGACCAGCACCAGGGGTCGGATCAGGCGCAGCGTGCCCTTGCGCGACGTGGCGACGGGCGGCAGCGAGGCGATCCGGCCGTTGAACAGGATGTTCCGCAGCAGCGCCTCGGCGCAGTCGTCGGCGGTGTGGCCGAGCGCGAGCGTGTCGCAGCCGAGCTCGGCGGCGAGGTGGTAGAGCGCGCGGCGGCGGTGACGACTGCACACGTCGCAGCCGTGTCCCACGCCGTCGCGAACGAGCGCCAGCGTGGTCGGCTCGTCGCGCACGACCCACGGCATGTCGAGCGCCCTCATCAGCGGCGCCAGCGCGTCGATGGAACCGACGAATTTTCCCTGCTGGACGGTCACGGCGACGACGTCGTACGCGAACGGCACGCGCCCGCGCAGGGCCGCCAGCGCAGCCAGCAGGCAGAGGCTGTCCTTGCCGCCCGACACGCCGACGGCCACCCGGGCGCCGGCGTGGAGCATCGAAAAGCGTCCCATCGCGCGGCCCACGAGCTCGCGCACGCGCGCTTCGACGACCGCCGGCTCCATCACGCGCGCCGGAACTTCTCGGGCGCCTTCAGTGGCGCGAAGAAGGCGGGCCGCGCCATGCGACCGACACGCACCTCGATGAGCGCCGGCCGGTTGAGCGCCAGCGCCTTGCGGACGAGGTCGCCGACGTCCGTCGGCTTCTCGGCCCGGAAGCCGGCGACGCCGTAGGCATCGGCCAGCTTCATGAAGTCCGGGTTGCGCAGCTCCGCCGAGAAGGTGCCGCCCCACGCCTCGTCGAGGTCGCGCGACACGTTGCCGAACGCCTCGTCGTTGAAGACGACGGCCACCGCGTTGATGCCGTACTTCACCGCCGTCGACATCTCCTGCGCGTTGTACATGAAGCCGCCGTCGCCGCAGATCGCCACCACGGGACGGTCGGGGCACGCGACCTTCGCGCCGAGCGCGGTGGGGTACTCGAAGCCCAGGTTGCCGGAGTACGAGGACGTCAGATACGTGCGTGCACGGTAGACCGGCCAGAACGGTCGCGAGTAGTACCCGATCTGCGTCATTCCGGCGATGACGATCGCGTCGTCCGGCGTGCTGGCGCGCAGGCTCTTCATGATGGAGGTGTTCGGCTCCTGCGTGTCGAGGGCGGCCAGCTCCGCCCGCAGCGCCTCGCGCTCGGCCTTGCGCGACGGCCGTGGCGCCGTCGCGCGCAGCCGCTCCAGCAGGCGCTCGAGCGTGAGCCGCGCGTCGCCGACGACCCCGAAGGTGAGCCCGTGGTTGCGACCGATCTCGTCGGGATCGACGTCGACCTGGATGACCTGCTGGCCCGGCTGAAACGAGGCGAGCGCCAGCCGCGATCCCACCGCGAGGATCACGTCGGCGCTGTCCAGATGGCGACGCAGCGGGTTCTTGGGCCACAGCGCGGCGCCGAGAGAGAGATCGCTGCCCTCGTTCACGACGCCCTTGCCCTCGGCCGTGGTCGCGATGCCGGCCTGCAGGTGCTCGGCGATGGCGGTCAGCGCCTCGTGCGCGCCGGCGAGGATGGCGCCGCCGCCGGCGTAGATCACCGGCCGCTGGGCGGCGAGCAGCATCTCCACGGCTCTGGCGATGGCCGGCTCGGGGGCGGCGGCGCGGTCGCCCTCGGCGGGCGGAAGCAGCGTGACCTCTCCCTCCTCTTCCAGCACGTCGGGCGGGATCTCGATGTGCACGGGCCGGGGCCGTCCCGACTTCAGCTGGCGGACGGCGGCGCGCACGGCGCCAGCGACGTCGCCGACCTCGAGCACGCGCCGCCGCCACTTCGTCACCCCGGCGATCGCGTCCATCTGATCGTTCACCTCGTGCAGCACGCCGACGTCGCGGCCGATGTTCCGGCGCGGCACCTGACCCGCGATCATGAGGACCGGGGACGAGGCCGAGTATGCGGTGCTGAGCCCGGCGGCGGCGTTCAGCAGGCCGGGACCGGGCACCACCAGGGCGGCGCCGATGCCGCCACCCGCGCGTGCGTAGCCGTCGGCCATGTACGTGGTCGCCTGCTCGTGGCGGGTGGTGATGAACGTGATCGACGGCTCGTCGCGGAGGCCGGCCACGGCGCCGTAGAGCTGGACGCCGGGAAGACCGAACACCACGCGGATGCCTTCACGCGCCAGCTGCTTGGCCAGGGCTTCACCGCCACTCAGTCGTGCCATCGCTAACGCTCCTTCGGCTCGCGCGCGAGCCGGTCGAGGTACTGGCGCGCGTAGGTGTTGCGCGGATTGCGGCCGAGCGCGCGCTCGGCGTAGTAGCGTGCCTCCGCGCGTCGGCCGAGCTCGAAATACGCGCGGGTGAGATACGACAGTGCCTGCTCCTCGGCCAGCGGCTCCCACGCCAGGCCGCCGACGAGTGCGCGGCTGATCTCGAAGGCCGCCCGATTCCACTCGCGCCGGTCCATGTGGAGCGTGCCGGTCTTCCAGTACGCATCGACGAACCAGAGATCGACGGTGACCGCGTCCGGCGCGCTGGCGTGCCACTGCGTGTCGAGCAGATCGACGAGCTGGCGGTAGACGACGAAGGACTGGGCGCGCTCGTTCATCCGATAGAGGACACGGCCGTACGCCTCGATCACGAAGGGGTTGTCGTGCTCGTCGCGGTACGCCGGCTCGAGCGTCGCCAGCGCGCGTGCGTACTCACGCCGCGCGTACTGCGCGTTGCCCTCGTCCAGGCGCGCCTGGTGGCGCGCGGACACGACCGCCGGCGGCGGCTCGATGCCAGAAAGCGCGTACCCGTCGACGGCTCCCTCGCCCGGGGGCGGTGCGGCGTGGCCGAGCGCGACGGACGCGGCGTCGAGCGCGTAGAGCCGTACCGGCTGGCTCGCGGCCGCCGGCGCCGGCACCGGCGCAGCCGGCGGCGCCGTGCTGCAGCCGGGCGCGACGCTCGCGAGCATCAGCGCCACCATGCAGATCCGTGCGCGCGTCGGCACGCTAGCTGTGCTTGCGCAGCTCGAGGCGGCCGATCTGGCGGCGATGCACCTCGTCGGGGCCGTCGGCAAAGCGCAAGGTTCGCGAGTGCGCCCACATGAATGCCAGCGGAAACTCCTGGCTGACACCGCCGCCGCCGTGCACCTGCATGGCCCAGTCGACGACCTGCCCCGTCATGTTGGGCACGGCCACCTTGATCTCGGCGATGGCCTGCTTGGCCGCCTTGTTGCCGACGGTGTCCATCATGTACGCCGCGTGCAGGACGAGCAGCCGCGCCTGGTCGATCCGGATCCGCGCCTCCGCGATGCGCTCGAGCGTCACGTCGTGGTCGGCGATGCGCTTGCCGAAGGCCACGCGGCTCATGGCCCGCTTGCACATGAGCTCCAGCGCGCGCTCGGCCACGCCGATCTGGCGCATGCAGTGATGGATCCGGCCGGGCCCGAGCCGGCCCTGCGCGATCTCGAAGCCGCGTCCCTCGCCGAGCAGCAGATTGGAGGCGGGCACGCGGACGTTCTCGAACATCACCTCGCCGTGGCCGTGCGGCGCGTCGTCGTACCCGAACACGGTGAGCATGCGCTTGACCTTGATGCCGGGCGTGTCGCGCGGCACGACGATCATCGACTGCTGCTTGTACTTGTCGGGATTCTTGGGATCGGTCTTGCCCATGAAGATCAAAACCTTGCAGCGCGGGTCGCCGATGCCCGAGGTCCACCACTTGTGGCCGTTGATCACGTAGTGGTCGCCGTCGCGCACGATCGACGACTCGATGTTCGTCGCGTCCGAGGACGCGACCTTCGGCTCCGTCATCGCGAACGCGGACCGGATCTTGCCCTCGAGCAGCGGCTGCAGCCACTGCTTCTTGTGCTCCTCGGTGCCGTAGCGCTCGAAGACCTCCATGTTGCCGGTGTCCGGGGCCGAGCAGTTGAAGACCTCCGGCGCGATGTGCGAGCGTCCCATCACCTCGCACAGCGGCGCGTACTCGAGGTTGCTGAGCCCGGCCCCGCGCTCGCTCTCGGGCAGGAACAGATTCCAGAGGCCGCGCTCGCGTGCGGTGGCCTTGAGCTGCTCCATGATCGGCGGAATCTGCCAGCGCGTGGGGCCGGCATCGAGCTGCTCGTGGAAGACGTGCTCGTTCGGATAGACGTGCTTGTTCATGAAATCCGTGAGCTGTTCCATGTACATCTTCGTCTTCTTCGAGTACTCGAAATCCATGGCGGCCCCCTCTGGCGTTGTGGAGGCCCAGATTGTATCCTCCGCCGCAGTCAAAGTCATGGCGGCCAGGATGCACGGGAAAGTCGCGCTCGTCACCGGCGCGGGCTCCGGAATCGGCTGGGCGACCGCGCGCCGGCTGGCTGCCGAAGGCGCCCGCGTGGCGTGCGTCGATCGCGTCGCCGAGCGCGCGCGCGAGGCCGCGCGCGCCATCACCGCCGCCGGCGGCGAGGCGCTCGCCCTCGACGCCGACGTCACCGATGCCGCCGCCTGCGAGCGCATGATCGACGAGACGCTGCAGCGCTTCTCGCATCTCACGACGCTCGTGAACTCCGCGGGCGTGCGGCCCGAGGCCCGCGACCGCGCGCCGGCGCCGGCGGAGTGGGATCGCGTGGTCGACACGAACCTCAGCGGCACGTACCTGCCGACCCGGGCCGCGCTGTCCGCGCTCGGCGCCAGTGGCCGCGGCGCCATCGTGAATCTCGCCTCCGTCTACGGTCTCGTCGGCGGCTCGCTGTCACCCGCCTACGCGGCGTCGAAGGGCGCGGTGGTGAACCTCACGCGGCAGATGGCCGTGCAGTGCGCGCCCACCGTGCGCGTGAACTGCGTGTGTCCCGGCATGATCGAGACGCCGATGACGCGCGCGCTGCTCGACGAGCCCGCCTTTCGCGAGGCGGTGTTGCTGAAGTATCCGCTCCAGCGATTCGGTCAGCCGGACGAGGTGGCGTCGGCCATCCTCTATCTGGCCAGCGACGAGGCGGCGTTCGTCACGGGGGTCGCGCTCGCCATCGACGGCGGGTACACTGCGGCATAACGGCGGAGGGCCGGCATGAACACCATCCACCGGCTGGTGCCCGTGTTCGTGCTCATGCTGAACCTGTTGTTGCTCGGCGCTGCACTGGCCGCCAACGGGCGGCATGCGGCGCGCAATCGCGCGTTCGCGCGCCTGGCGGCGGCGCTCGTGCTGTGGAGCCTCGGCGTCACCGGCCTGCGCTGGAGCGACACCGCCGTCACCGCGCTCATGTGGGAGCGCGTGCTCCACCTCGGCGTCATCGCGATTCCCGTCCTGTTCGCGGAGTACGCGCGGCTCATGGCCGGCCACGAGCGTCGTCCGCCGCTGCTGACCGCCGGCTACGCGGTGTCCGCGCTGTTCGTGGCCGTCCTGCCGACGACGTGGTTCATGCGGGACGTCACCGACACGCCGTGGGGATATGTCCCGGTTCCGGGCCCGCTCTATGGCGCGTTCGTGGCCTTCTTCGCGATCGCGATGCTGCTCGGTCTCGGCACCGTGGCCCGGGCCGCGTCGCGCACACGCTCGACGTTCCGGCGCAACCGCCTGCGGCTCGTGCTGCTCGGCGTCGCCGTCAGCGCGCTGGGCGGCACCATCGACTTCGCGCGGTTCCTGTTCGATCTGGAGTGGATCTACCCGATCGGGATCCCGGCCAGCGCGGTGTTCGCGGGGACGGTCGGGGTCGCCATCGTGCGCTACCGCCTCATGAACCTCGGCGTCGCGCTCAAGCGCGGCCTCCTCTACGCGCTGACGTGGGCGGCGGTGGCGCCGCTGCTGCTCGCGATGCTGGACGTGATCGACGCCGTGCTCACGGCGCGGTCCGGCGCCGAGCCCGCCATCAGCCGCAACGCCATCGCGCTCACGCTGCTCTCCGCGCTGATGCTGGCGCTGCCGGTCATGCGCAAGGTCGAAGAGTGGCTGGACCGGCTGATGTTCCACCGGCAGCGCGCCATCGCGGAGGCGCTGGTGGCGCTGAATCGCGAGCTCGGCACCATCCTGGACGTGCCGCGGCTGGCCTCGACCATCACCGAAGGGCTCGTCGCCCACGTGCCGGTCCGGTACGCGTCGCTGTACGTGCCGTCGGGGGACGGCGATGCGCGGACGTGCCTGTCGCACTCGACGGCGGACGACTGCACGGACGCCGCCGATGGCGTGCCGGCCGACGTCGTGCTGTGGCTGCGCGCGACGCGTCGGACGCTCGTCGTCGACGAGATCGCGTGCGAGTCGTCGGCCGAAGGCCCGGGCACCGCGGCCGTGCAGGGACTCGAGCACAAATCGGCGGCCCTGGTGGTCCCGATCGTGGTCGACGACGCGCTGGCGGCGATCCTCGTCATCGGGGAGAAGCTGTCCGGCGAGGTCTTCGATCCCGCCGAGATCGACCTCGTCGAGATCCTGGCCGCCCGCGCGGCCACCGCGCTCAAGAACGCGCGCCTCTACGCCCGGCTCGAGGCGCAGATGCAGGAGCTGCAGGCGACGCGGGACCTGTACGGGCAGGCGCGCGAGGAAGGCCGGGCCAAGGAGCACTTCCTCGCGATGCTCGCCCACGAGCTGCGCAACCCGCTGGCGCCGATCGTGAACGCCGTCCACGTGCTGCAGAGCACGGTCGGCGGTCACGGCGAGGCGGCCGCGATGATCGCGACCATCGGACGCCAGGCCGAGCAGCTCACGCGCCTCGTCGACGACCTGCTCGATGTCTCGCGCGTGCAGCTCGGCAAGATCCGGCTGAGTGAGGAGCCTGTCGACGTCGCGCGCGTGGCCGCCCAGTGCGTGGCCGCGCTGCGAACGTCCGGCAAGGCGCACGGCCGCGCGGTGAAGATCGACGTGCCGCCCGAGCCCCTCGTCGTCGTCGGCGATCCCGTTCGCCTCGAGCAGGTGCTGTGGAACCTCCTCGACAACGCGCTGAAGTACTCGCCGGCGGCCTCGCCGATCGACGTCCGGGCCACGCGTGAGGACGACGCCGCCGTGCTTCGCGTTCGCGACTACGGCCTCGGCATCGCGCCCGAGATGCTCACGCGCATCTTCGATGTCTTCACGCAGGCCGGGCCGGACCTGCCCCGGGCGCCCGGTGGCCTCGGCATCGGCCTGGCCCTGGTGCGCTCGCTCGTCGAGCAGCACGGTGGGACGGTGGTCGCCCACAGCGAGGGCCGCGGGCGGGGCAGCGTCTTCGAGGTCCGGTTACCGGTGGCTCACGTGCCGGCGCCCGAGCCGGCGCCGACGCCGGCGCCGCTTGCGCCGAACACCGCGACGGGGCGGCGCCGGGTGCTGGTGGTCGAGGACCATCGCGACGCGCGCGATGCGCTGCGGGCCGTGCTCGAGGCGGCGGGCCACGAGGTCCGCTGCACGGAGGACGGCCGCCAGGCGCTCGAGACCGTAGAGACGTGGCAGCCCGACGTCGCGCTCATCGACATCGGATTGCCCGGGATGAGCGGCTACGAGCTGGCGCAGGCGCTGCGCGGCACGCCGTTCGGCGAGGACGTGATGCTGGTGGCCGTGACGGGGTACGGGCAGCCGGACGACCGGCGGCGCGCGATCGCCAGCGGCTTCGATAGCCACGCCGTGAAGCCCATCACGCCCGAGGCGTTGCTCGATCTGATCGCCAGCGAGCGTCCGCCGCGCTAGCTCACGGCCCCACCCGGTAGAGGGTGACGCTCGTCGGCGACGGCATCCCGTAGATCTGCCCGCGCATCGTGTTGCCCTCGACCCTCATCGAGCCGTTCACGGGGCCTTGCGAGAACGAGAACTGATTGTTCGTGATCACGCCGTCGATGTAGCCGCTCGGCTGCACGGGCAGGACGCCGGTCATCAGCAGCACTCCGGTCACGCGCGCGTCGTCCTGCTTCAGATCGAAGCGGCACTGCCCGGTGTTGCGATGGTCGTCGGTCTGCCAGGTGCCCGCCCAGCTGCCCGTCACGTTCACCGGCGTCGCGCCCGGGTCGACGCCGGTGGTCGGCGCGCATGCGGCGCCGCCGACGAGCAGCAGCGCCAGCAGCGCGATGCAGCGGGCGATCACGGACGACCGTAGTGATCGATGATGAACCGCGAGATCGAGTGCCGTGAGGGGAGCCCCGGCAGCGCGTCGCACGGAAACCAGCGCGCGTCCTCGAGCTCCTCGTGGTCGATCACGACCTCGCCGCCCGCGTAGGTCGCGACGAAGCCGATCATCATCTGGCTCGGAAACGGCCAGTTCTGACTGCCGACGTAGCGGATGTCCTTGACGTCGACGCCGACCTCCTCCTTGATCTCGCGCGCCACGCACGCCTCCAGCGACTCGCCGTTGTCGACGAACCCGGCCACCAGCGCGTAGCGGTTCGGTGCCCAGCCGGCCTTTCGTGTCAGCAGCACGCGGTGCGCGTCACGGACGAGCACGATCGTCGCCGGATGCAGGTGTGGATAGTGCTCGTACGCGCAGCGGGGACATTTCTTGCCCCACTCGCCCTCGATGCGCGCCGTCGCCTCGCCGCAGCGCGGGCAGTGGCCGCTCGTCGACTCCCACCACAGCGCCTGCATCGCCATGCCGCCAAGCGAGAGCAGCTCGTCGGGCAGCCGCGTGCCGCGCATCGGAACGACGGTCTCGCGCACGAGCCCGGCCGGGATCGGCGCATCGCCGGGGACGGGCAGCACCCAGCACGGCTCGTCGTGATAGGTCCCGAGCCAGAAGGGCGCCGCGGTGGGGCCGCCCGCGAGAGGGCACGCGCCGTGCGGGAGCCGGAACGTCTCGGCGTCCGGAGCGACCAGCAGGTTCTGGTCCTGCACGAGGATCCAGTGCCCACCGGCCGCGGACGGCTTGCCGCCGCGCTTGGCCGGCGTGAATGCCGCACCCAGGATGTCGCGGTTGAACGGAAGATTGACGCTCAGCGGCGTCATCGCGTCCACCATGGATAGAACGGCGGCATGTCCTTGCTGGGTCGTCCGCTGAAGCGCGGCGGGCGCTTCTCCAGAAACGACGTGACGCCTTCGTGCGCGTCGGGGGAGCGGCCCGTGTACCACATGCCGAGCGAATCCAGCCGGTGCGCCTCCCGCGGATGGTCGGCGCCGAGCATTCTCCACAGCATCTGACGGATGAGCGCCACCGACACGGCGGACGTGTTGCGCGCGATCTCGAGCGCGAGCTCGCGCGCGGTGGACAGCAGCGCATCCGGCGCGACGACGCGGCTGACGAGTCCGCCCGCGAGCGCCTCCTCCGCGGAGAACACGCGGCCGGTGTACGCCCACTCGGCGGCCTGTGCGATGCCGACCAGCCGGGGCAGGAACCAGGTGCTGCACGCCTCCGGCACGACGCCGCGCCGGGCGAACACGAACCCGATCGTCGCCGCGCTCGACGCGATCCGGACGTCCATGGCCAGCGTGAGGGTGATGCCGAAGCCGACGGCCGGCCCGTTGATGGCCGCGATGACCGGCTTCGTCATCTCGTAGATCCGCAGCGTGACGAGTCCGCCGCCGTCGCGGTGCTGCTCCGGCGTCTCGCTCCGGCCCTCGCGCGGGCCGAACGTCGCGCCGCCTCGCCCGAGGTCGGCGCCGGCGCAGAAGGCCCGGCCGGCGCCGGTCACGATGACCGCCCGCACGCCGTCGTCCGCATCCGCGCGATCGAAGGCGGCGACGAGCTCCTGGATCACGGTCGTGTTGACGGCGTTGAGGCGCTCCGGCCGGTTCAGCGTGACCGTGGCCACGCCGTCGTCGACCTCGTAGCGCAGCGTCTCGAACGTCATCAGAACCCGAGCGCGCGCAGGTCGCGGCCGGCGCCGGCGGCCACCGGCTCGGCCGCCGCCGGCGCCGCGGCGATGTTCTTGAGCGCCGGCATGACCTCTGCGGCGAAGAGACGCATGTTGCGCTCCGCCTCGTCGTACGGCATGCCGGCGTACGAGAAGACGCCGACGAAGTGGCTGTTGCCGGTGCGCCGGTGGATGTCCACGATGCGCTCGTAGCATTGCTCCGGCGTGCCGAACACCTGCAGGTTCACGAAGTAGTCGATGACGGTGTCGGTGCCGTACTCCGCGATCTTCTCGGTCATCTTGCCGTAGTACTCGTAGCCCTTCGTCTTGGCGAGGTGATCGCCCTGGAACTGATAGTGGTCGAGCACGGTCTGGTAGTAGCCGCCGATGTAGCGCCGCGCCATCGCCCGCGCGCGCTCGGGATCGGGATCGCAGAACGTCCACCCGGCCGAGATCGGCGGCGGCGCGTCGACCCCGTTGACGTCGCGGTAGACCGTGCGGTAGGTGTCGAGCTCCTTCGCGACCTCGTGCCATGGCTTCTGGGGAATGATGAGGATGCCGACGCCGAGCCGCGCCATGATCGGCAGCGACTCCGGCGACACGGCGGCCGCATAGGTGCGGCCACGGAACGACTTGAACGGCGCCGGCCGGATGGCCGCCCGCGGCTGCTTCACGTAGACGCCGTCGTACTCGCACCAGCCGCGCTCGAGCCCGGTCAGGATGGTCTCCGCGCACTCGACGAAGCGCGGCCGCGACTCGTCCATCGACAGACGGAAGCCATCGAACTCCACCTTGCCGGCGCCGCGACCGAGGCCGAGGATCAGGCGGCCGTCGGAGATGTTGTCGAGCATCGAGATCTCTTCGGCTGCGCGCATCGGGTCGTGCCAGGGCAGCACCACCACCATCGACCCGAGCTGCGCGCGCTCCGTCCGGCCCGCCATGTAGGTGAGGAACTGCAGCACGTCGGGGCACATCGTGTAATCGGTGAAGTGGTGCTCCACCCCCCAGATCGACTGGAACCCGAGCGGCTCCGCGAGATCGGCCAGCCGAAGCTCCTGGCGATACACGTCGCGATCGGTGCGCGACTGCTGCGGATTCTGGAACACGGCTGCCATTCCGACGTGCATCTCGGATCTCCTCTGTCTTGGAGCGTTCTGTCTGCCTCGGCCGCGCGTGGCCTGAGCGAGACGGGCGTCGCGTCCGCCGCGGGGACGGCTCCGTCGGCTCCGTTCGGGGCGCGACGGTGCCGAGCGTAGCCCCCGACGCGGTGAGCCGTCAATCAGTCACGGCGACGGCGGCGGCGTCAGCCGGCTATGGGCGCGCGATCCACACTTGCTCGCGACCCGGCTGGAACGGGCCGCGTCTGAAGTCACCGAAGAGCGCGTCCACGCGAAAGCCGGCGCGTGCGAGGAGGTGCTCCATCTCGTAACGGAAGAGGTAGCGCAATGTGAGGGGCGCGTGCGTGCTCGCCAGCACGCGACCATCCGGGTCGAGCTCGTCGTAATCGAAGGCGCCGCTGACGAGCTGCCGCTCCAGATCGTACCGAAAGTCCTCGCGCACGGCGACCCGGTTCCCCGTCCTGGGATGTCGAAATTCCCGATATCGCGGCGACGACGGCGTCCACCGTCCGGCGGCGAGCAACCGCACGCTCGGATCGAAGACGTTCAGGATCAGGCGGCCGCTCTCGCCGAGATGCCGGCGGATCCCGGCCAGCGTGCGCAGCTGATCGTCGACGTTGAGGTTGTGCAGAAATGCGCGGTAGGGAATGGTCACCAGCGAGAACGCGCGCCCGAGGTCGAACTCGCGCATGTCGCCGTGGATCAGCCGCACGCGGCGGTGCACGTCGGGCGGGCATGTCCCGAGTTTTTCGCCGGCGATCGCCAGCATATCCGCCGATGCGTCGAGGCCGACGATGTCGACGCCCGCCTCCGCCACCGGAATGAGAATGCGACCGGTGCCGCAGCCCAGCTCGAGGACGGGAGAGCCGGAGGCGATGGCCTCGGCGACGTAGAACTCCACGTCGCCGTCGACACCGGTGGCGACGTGGTCATAGAAGAGCGCGCGGTCGCCCGCGTACTCGGCGCCGGCAGCGGTCATGCGGGAATGTTACGCCGGCGTGCGCTCCACCGCCGCCAGCGTGCGCCGGCCCCCGGGACGTGTCGTCAGCGGCGGGCGATGAGCTCGGCGTCGCCGTCGCGGGCGAGGAGCTCGATGGCGGCGCTGTCGGTGCCCTGCGAGACGCGGAGCGCCAGGCGCGACTTCCCGATGCGGAGCCCGCGCACCTCGATCGCGGGCAGCCAGCCCGGCAGCGTCGGCCGCGCCAGCGTCAGGTGGTTGTCGGCGGCGTCCGGGCGCAGACCGAGCATGGCGGCCACGAGCTGGAACACGACGCCGGCTGCCCACGCCTGGGGCGAGCACGCCACCGGGTAGCGGGTCGGCCCGTGTCCGGGGACGCGCGCGAAGCCGCAGAAGAGCTCCGGCATGCGCACGTGCTCGAAGTGCAGGACCGCCTCGAACAGCCCGTCGGCGAGCGTGAGGAAGGGACTCGTCAGCCCGTACGCGCGCATCCCGGCGGCGGCCAGCGCGGTGTCGTGGGGCCACACCGAGCCGTTGTGATAGCTCATCGGGTTGTAGAGCCGCTCGCGCGTGCTCAGCGTGCGGATGCCCCAGCCGCTGAACATGTCGTCCTCCATGAGCCGCCGCGCCACGATCTGCGCGCGCGACTCGCTCACCATGCCGGTCCACAGCAGATGACCCGGATTGGAGGCGATCACTCGGCACGGCTGGCCGTGGCCGTCGAGCGCGAGCGCGTAGAACGCGTCGTCGGGGACCCAGAAGTCCGCCTCGAAGCGCTCCTGCAGCCGGCGTGCGCGCGCGCGCAGCCCGGCGCCGTCGTCGCGCCCGAGCGCATCGGCGAGGGTGGCCGCGCCGCGCAGCGCCGCGTACTGGTAGCCCTGCACCTCGGCCAGCGCGATCGGCGGCTCCGCCAGCGTGCCGTCAGCATGCATGATCGCGTCGTGCGAGTCCTTCCAGCCCTGGTTGTCGAGACCGACCGGAGAGCGGCGACGGTAGGCCAGGTAGCCGCCATGCGCGTCGGCGACCCGCTGCATCCAGGCGAGCGCACGCGCGACCGCCGGCCAGAGCTCGCGCGCGAAGTCGACGTCGTGCGTCCAGCGCAGGTACTCCGCGGCCAGCAGGACGTAGAGCGGCGTGGCGTCGACCGTGCCGTAGTACGGGATGAACGGAATCTCCCGGCAACCGGCCATCTCGCCGCGTCGCAGCTCGTGGAGGATCCGCCCCGGCGCCTCCTCGGTGAAGTCGCCGGCCTCCGTGCCCTGCAGGCGCGCGAAGTAGCGCAGCACACCGCGCGCGATCTCGGGCTCGAACGGCAGGACCTGCAGCGAGGTGATGAGTCCGTCGCGGCCGAACGGCGCGACGTACCACGGGATGCCGGCATCGGGCACGAAGCCGTCCGCCGTC
>DATAOC010000105.1:0-11833 GCA_036265915.1 Candidatus Methylomirabilota bacterium
CGCGAAGACGATGTCGAACGCGAGCGCCGCGATCCAGAGGCCGAGCGGCAGCACGACCAGCATGGGGTGGATCGGGTGCTTGCCGATGCGAGCGGGGGTCTGGGCCATCTCTGTCCTCCTGCAGATTCGTCCGTTTGAATATCGCTGCATCGCGTGTGCCACCGAGATTTGCGATCCCACGACGATGAGGGCATCTCCGTCATCTCGGTCCTGCTCGGCAGCGTGCTGTTCCAGGAGCCGCCTCTCGTACCGGCTGCGCGGGGCGGTCATGGCCACCGTCGCGGATTACGAAGCGCCGTCGATCGAGCGGCCGGGCCGAAGGCGGGCTGTGTTGCGTTCGAATCGACTGAAGCGGGCTGCCACTCTCGTCGGTCGGGCACCGAGCTTGCAGATTCAGCGCGCGATGGCGGGCGGAAAGCGGCGCGCGGCGGAGCGAGCTCGAGGGGCCCCCCGCGGCGAGCGGCCGGAGACGCGCACCCGACGGGTGATGCACCGCGACCGGCCGTCGATCAACGGCGGCATCGCCGATGCCGTCGTCATGAAGGCCGGCGAGCTCTTCTTTCTCGCGCAGCCGACGGGCGATGTCCCGCTCTCGAATCCGAACGGCTTTGGCCTCTACTACCACGATTGCCGATATCTGGACGGTTACGAGCTCAAGCTCGGCGGCCATGCGCCGCAGGCGTTGGCCGCGGATGCCTCGCGTGGATGCCAGGCCACCTTCTGGCTCACGAATCCGGACCTGACCACCGACGATGGCGTCATCGCGAAGGAGGACGTGTCCATCCGATGGATCCGGCTGCTCGAGTCCAAACGTCCCGTGCTCCACGACGTGATCACCGTCCGGAACTTCGGAGCCGAGCATCTCGAGCTCGGGCTCGAGCTCGAGTTCACCGCGGAGTTCGAGCCCGTGTTCGTCGTACGCGGCATGTCGCCGGAGCGGCTAGGGCGCTTGCGTCCACCCAAATGGCACCACGGCGAGCTGCTGTTCCGCTACGACGGCGCCGACGGCCTCTTTCGCACGCTGGCCATCGCGTTCTCCCCGCCGCCGGCCGCAACCGAAGGCACCGCGGCGAAGTTCGCGATCGCGCTGGCGCCGCAGACCGAGTTCCGGCTCGAGGTCTCGCTGAGCGCGGGCGAGGCAGAACGCCGCCGGCTGCTGCCGCGGACGAACACGGGAGTCGACGAGCAGCAGATCGTCCGTGATGCCATGCGAGAGGCGCACGCGGCGCTCTCTGCGCAGACCCGCGTGACGTCGGACGACGTGCCGCTGAACCGGCTCCTCGAACGCTCGGTGCGCGACCTACACCTGCTGACGACGACGTTGCGCGGTCACCGCTTCTTCGCGGCCGGCGTGCCGTGGTACGTGGCGCTCTTCGGCCGCGACGCGCTGGTCGCCTCGCTCGAGACGCTCGCCTACGAGCCGGGTGTCGCCGCCGACACCTTGCGCTTGCTGGCCCGACTGCAGGGGACGAAGGACGATTCCTGGCGCGACGAGGCGCCGGGCAAGATCATGCACGAGCTTCGCGTGGGAGAGCTGGCGCGGCTCGGCGAGATTCCGCAGACCCCATACTACGGGTCGGTCGACTCGACGCCGCTCTTTCTGGTGGTCCTCACGCAGTACCTGGCGTGGACCGGGGACATGGTCCTCGTGCGCGAGCTCGAGCCCGCGATCCGGGCGGCGCTCGAGTGGATCCGGTCCGCCTCCGACGTTGCGGGCGACTATCTCGCGTACGCGACGACGTCGGACAAGGGGCTCACGAACCAGGGATGGAAGGATTCCGGCGATGCCATCGTGAACGCCGACGGCACCCTCGCCCGGCCGCCCATCGCACTGTCGGAGGTGCAGGGGTACGTCTATCTCGCGAAGACCGGGCTGGCCGATGTCTATGCGCGGCTCGACGACGCCGTCACCGCGGACCGGCTGCGTGCCGAGGCGCAGGACCTTCGACGGCGCTTCAACGTGGATTTCTGGCTCGCCGACCGGGGAATCTATGCGCTGGCGCTGCAAGACGGGGGAGCGCCGGCCGCCGTCGTCAGCTCGAATGCCGGCCAGGTGCTCTGGTCGGGCATCGCCGACGACGACAAGGCGCGCGCCACGACACGCCAGCTGATGTCCGACGCAATGTTCAGCGGATGGGGCATCCGTACCCTCGCCAGCGACGAACGCCGCTTCAATCCCGTCGGTTACCACCTCGGGACCGTGTGGCCGCACGACAACGCTCTCATCGGCGCGGGACTGCGGCGGTACGGATTCGACGACGAGGCTTTGCGGATCTTCACCGGCCTTCGGGATGCGGCGTCGCACTTCGAGCACGACCGGCTGCCCGAGGTCTTCGCGGGCTTCGCGCGCGACGGTGATGGGCCGCCCGTCCGCTATCCCGTCGCATGTCACCCGCAGGCGTGGGCGGCCGGCTCGATGCTCTATTTGCTCACCGCGCTGCTCGGGCTGCATCCGAACGCGCTCGAGCGTCGGCTGGCCGTGGTACGACCGCTGTTGCCCGAAGGCGTCCGCCGCGCGGAGCTGTCCGGCCTGCGTGTCGGCGACGCGCGGATCGACCTCGAGTTCGTGCGCGACGCGAATGGGCGCACGCAGCCGATCGTCCGCCACGTGGACGGCGAGCTTCAGGTCACGCTCGAGGACCGCGCGGCCGCCTGACGCGCGACAGCCTGTCGCGTCACGACAGCATGACGATCATGCGCCGTGTCGCGCTTCGGCGTACCACCCCGTGATTGGCCCGGCACCCGCCTTGCACGAAGTCCGTGTGCGCGAAGAATCTCGTGCTCGGCATCACCGCCGCCGCCGCGCAGCTGGGATGGCAGTCGGGGCGGGGCCAGATCACCACGTGGCGGTCTCGACGGAACCCGGCGGATGATGAACCGCGTCACGAAGTGAACAACCAGCTCCGCAGCCGGGCAAAGGCCGCGGCCGAGGGGCCGCGCAAGGTCGGCTGAGCGCCACCGGGAAAGGAGGCGGAGATGAATCAGGATGCATTCGAAGGCAAATGGCGTGAGCTGCGCGGCAAAGCGCGGTCCTGGTGGGGACGGCTCACCGACGATGACGTCCAGCAGGTGGCCGGCAAGAAGGACGAGCTGGTGGGACGGCTGCAGGCCAAGTACGGCTACAGCAAGGACGAGGCGGAGCAGGAGATCGACCGTCACATGAACGCGGCATGAGGGAGCGCTCCGGACATCAGGGCGTCGGCGGCGGCGTCGCGATGGACGACGCGCGCCCGACGGATGGCCGGAACCACGACCTCGAGGACCGCGTGATCGCGGCTGCGAAGGCGCTGCTGATCATTCTCTACTTCATGCACGTCCGGTTCGCGTCCGGCGTCACCCGGCTCGTGGTGGTCGCGGGCATCTTGTGGCTCTCGACGTGACGCGGGCGTGGCTGTCCGTCCCGGGGCACTGAGCCGGCGGATGTCATGGCTCCTGTTGCTCGTGCCGGTGTCCGTGGTCCTGGCGTACGTGGTGCAGGCCCCCGCCCTGTGGGTGTTCGTCAGCGGCGTGATGGCCATCGTCCCGCTCGCCGAGTGGATCCGGCGCGCCACCGAGCAGCTGGCCAAGCGCGCGGGACCGGCCATCGGGGGCCTGCTGAACGTCACGTTCGGCAACATGGCCGAGCTGATCCTCGGCATCTTCGTGCTGCGGGCAGGGCACGTGGAGGTCGTGAAAGCGCAGATCACGGGCTCGCTCATCGGCAACAGCCTCCTTGGCCTCGGGCTCGCGATCCTGATCGGCAGCTGGGGCCGCGAGCGGCAGACGTTCAAGCGCGAGCGCGCCGGGCTGCTTTCGAGCCTGTTGATCCTGTCCGTCATCGCGCTGCTGCTGCCCGCACTCTTCGACTACACGGAACGCCGCGTGTCCATCACGGACCCCGCCTGGCTCGACGAGCGGGTCAGCCTCGGAGCGGCGGTGGTGCTGATCCTCGTCTACGCCGCAAACCTGCTCTATACCCTGGTGACGCACGCCGACACGTTCGCCATCGACGGGGAGGGGAGCGGCGACGGGTGGTCGGCTCTGCTGTCGGTCGGTGTGCTCATCGCGGCCACGGCGGTTATCGCGCTGGAAGCGGAGCTCGTGTCGAACGCGCTCGAGGGCACGGCGGCGCGCCTGGGCCTGTCCAAGTTCTTCCTCGGGATCATCGTGCTGGCGGTGGTCGGCAACGCCGCCGAGTACATCTCGGCCGTCTACTTCGCCCGGCGCGATCGCATGGGGCTGGTGATGACCATCACAGTCGGCTCGACCATCCAGATCGCCCTGTTCACGGCGCCGGCGCTGGTGGTGATCTCCTACTTTTTGCAAACGCCGATGGATCTCGTCTTCTCGAATCCGCTCGAGCTCATTGCCATCGCCGCCGCGGCCTTCGCGGTGAATTCGATCGCGCAGGACGGCGAGACGACATGGTTCGAGGGTGTGCTGCTGCTCGCCGTGTACGCGCTGCTCGCCCTCGCGTTCCTGTTCGTGACGGCGGCATGAGCGCGTCGCCGTTGCCGGCGAAATGGTCAGCCGCCGCCACGGCAGCTCGTGCGCCCCGTCGGGCGGGAGCGCACGAGGGCTATCGCGCACGTCGATCAGGGCGCCTGATTCGCGCGCATCACCTGGATGTCCGAGGCGTCGATGGCGACGTGTCCGAGCGCGGCGCGCGGCAGCGCGTTCACCGCATACGGGCCATGCGCGACGGAGGCGCTCGGGTGCGTCGTGATCACGACCTCGTCGCCCGGCCGGAGCTGCGACAGGCTCAGCGCCCTGTTCTGCATGTGCATCTTCGTGGCGGGCATCACCCGGACGAGCGTGCCGTCATCGAGCATCACGAGCGCATCGGCGGGATCGACGTTGACCACGGTACCCATGCGGATCGGACTGGTGGTCTCCCCGGGCTTGAGCGCGATCACGGGCTGGGCATCGTGGAGATACACCTTTTCGCCCGGCTGGACATTCGCGAGCCGCGTGGGTTGCCAGACGAACGTCTGGTCGGTGGCCTTGAGCGTCCGCCCGTCCTGCAGCGTGATGACGCCGGTCTGGTGGTCGACGCTGGCCACGATGCCGGTGGCGTTGATGGGCGGATGCGACGCGAGCGTCGCCGGCGTCGTCGCGGTCGACTGTGTCGGCGCGACCGCCATGACGAGCGGGGAGCCGGGTTTGAGGGCGTCGAAGGAGACTTCTCGACCGTCGATGAAGAACCTCGAGCCCGGCTCGATCTTCAGCGAGCGTCCGTCGGTGAGATAGACCATCCGGTTGGATGGATCGACGTACTTCACGGTACCGCGTACGTCGCCCTGTGCGGCGGCCATGGTCGCGGTGAGCGCGAGCGCGGCTAGCGAGAGAACGAAGCTGCGAGTCACTACTGCCCGAGTCATTACTGCCCGAGTCATTACTGCCTATGTCCTCCTTTGCCATTCGATTCGAGCGCCTGCGCCTGCAGCGCGCTCGGTGGCGACTATGAACGATGACGATGCAAGGCGCTGACCAGCCGAGCGGTGAGGGCTGACGCGGCTGCCGCCGTCCGATGGCAGGACAACGGGGTGACACGCTGTCGTCCGGCGACAATGCGTCGGGCTGACGATGAGTCGCCGCCGACCTGCCGCTCCGCGCACAGCCCCACCGAATTTTGCGCGGCTCGTCGTGCTGCTCGGCTGATCAGCCCTCCGCCGGGGCGGCGACGGCCGTCCGCAGCAGCAGGCAGAGCGGAATCGTCGTGAGCACGACGACGGCGATGAGACTGAGCGTGGCCGGAGCGCCGGCGGCGTCGCCGACGAAGCCGTAGAGCGTCGGGCCGAGCGCGGAGGCGCCGATGCTGAGCGTGTAGTAGAGGCCGTAGGCCCGCGAGCGACGCTCGGCGGTGACGAGGTCCGCCACCGTCGCGTAGAGCACGGAGGACGTGCCGTTCAGCGCCACGCCGAGCGGCACCAGGAGCAGCATGGCCACCGGCAGCGGCGCGGCCAGGATGGCCATGATGGCCACCGACGTCGCCGCCTCCGTGATGATGACCGTGCGGATGATGCCGACGCGCTCGGCCGCCAGCCCGCACACGAACTTGCCCATGGCGCCGCCCGCGAAGACGAGGGCCAGGGCGCCGCCGACCCCGGCCACGCTCATTCCCTTGGCGATGAGCACGAACGGCAGGAACGTCAGCAGGCCGGAGCGCGTCGAGTTGTCGATCATGCCGATGGCCGACAGCGCCTGGAAGCCGCGCGGATCGCGGATGCCCCAGCCCGCCGGTGCGGCGCTTGCGGTGCTGGCGACGGCCGCGCGGATCGGCGCGCTGCCGGCACCGAGCGCCGCCAGCACCACCACGAGCGCCACGGCGGCTGCGATCCCGAGCACGCCGTAGCCGGCGGCCGCCACGCGCCAGCCGGCCAGCGCGGCGACGAGGCCAACGACGGCCGCGCTGGTGACCTTGCCGATGTCGCCCGCGAAGTTGTAGGTGCCGAGCGCGGCGCGCCGGGGCCCGTCCTCGTACGCCTTGGCGACCACGGATGACGACAGCGGGTGCTGGACGCCCGAGCCCAGACCGGCCAGCGTCAGCACCAGCAGCAGCGGCACGAAGCCGCTGGCGCCCGCCGCCACCGCGATGAACCCGCAGGCGGTGACGAGCGTGCCGAGCATGAGCAGGCGCCGCTCGCCCAGGCGCTCGGCGAGCAGGCCGGCCGGGATCTGGAAGCTCGCCATGCCGCCCGTGTAGGCGGTGCGGATGAAGCCGACCTGCCACAGCGAGAGCCGGAACTCCGACGCCCAGACCGGCAGCAGCACGTAGAGGATCTCGGAGAACCCATCGTGAACGAAGTGCAGGGCGCCGGCGGTGGCGAGCACGGCGCGCGGACGCGGGGACGCCATGCGGCGATGATCGCCGGGGCCGCGCGAGCGTTCAAGTAGAATGGCGCCGTCCCGGAGGAGGCGTCCATGACCATCAGCATCACGCGCGTCTACACGCGCACGGGGGACAGCGGCGAGACGGCGCTCGTGGGTGGTGCCCGCGTGCCGAAGGACTCGCCGCGCATCGTGGCCTACGGCACGCTGGACGAGCTCAACGCCGCCGTCGGTCTGGCCCGCGTCTTCAACGCCGAGCGGCTGGCCGAGGGTGGCGTCGCCGCCGCGTACCATGCCTGGCTCGACGAGGTCCTGAAGAAGGTCCAGAACCAGATCTTCGACCTCGGCAGCGAGCTGGCCACGCCGCCCGCGGCCGCATACGAGGGGATGTTCCGCATGAGCGAGGCCGAGGTCACGGAGCTCGAGCGCCTCATGGATCATTGCCAGAAGGACCTCGAGCCGCTCAAGTCGTTCGTCCTGCCGGGTGGCGGGCCGATCCAGGGCTTCCTCCACCAGGCGCGCACGGTGTGCCGTCGCGCCGAGCGCGAAGTGCTCGCGCTCTCGCGCGCGGAGCCGATCGGCGACTGGCCGCTGCGCTACGTGAACCGGCTCAGCGACCTCTTCTTCGTGCTCGGCCGCTGGGTCGGCAAGCACATGGGCGAGCCGGAGTACCTGTGGGAGCGAGGCCTGTCGGCGCACGAGCGCCGGCGGCACTGAGCGGACGGCGCACGTGGTATAAGCAGGCACTCGTGAGCGCACTCGACCCCCTCCTGGCCGTGCGCGACGTGACCGTGCGCTTCGGCGGCATCGTCGCCCTCGACGGCGTCTCCTTCGACATGGCCGAGGGCCAGATCGTCGGCCTCATCGGCCCCAACGGCGCCGGCAAGACGACACTCTTCAACTGTCTCAGCCGTCTCTACACGCCCCAGCAGGGCGAGATTCGCTTCCGCGGACGCTCGATCCTGGACCTGGCACCGCACCGCATCGGCGAGCTCGGCATCGGCCGGACCTTCCAGAACCTGGCACTCTTTCCGACGCTGACGGTGCTGCAGAACGTCATGATCGGCGTCCACGGGCGGACGCGCAGCGATTTCCTGAGCAACGCCCTGCGCCTGCCATGGGTGGCCCGGGAAGAGGCGGAGATCCGCTCACGCGCCGCCGAGCTGCTCGCCTTCCTCGACCTCGAGCGCGTGGCGCATCACCCGGCGGCGGGATTGCCGTTCGGCACCCTGAAGCGCGTGGAGCTCGCTCGCGCGCTGGCCGGCGCCCCGACGCTGCTGCTCGTGGACGAGCCGGCGGGGGGGCTGAACCACGAGGAGGTCGGCGCGCTGGCCACCCTGCTGCGAACGATCCGCGAGCGGCGCGGCGTGACCGTCCTGCTCGTCGAGCATCACATGGGCCTGGTCATGCAGGTCTCCGACAAGGTGGTCGTGCTCGACTTCGGGCGCAAGATCGCCGAGGGAGCGCCGGCGCAGGTGCAGCGTGATCCCGAGGTCATCCGCGCGTACCTCGGCGTCGACGATCCCGCGGAGGCCAGGCGCTGATGGCCGCCCTGCTGGAGGCCCGCGGCCTGCACGCGCAGTATGGCTGGACGAAGGTGCTGCACGGCCTCGACTTCGCGGTGGAGGAAGGCGGGATCACGACCATCCTGGGCGCCAACGGCGCCGGCAAGACGACGACGCTGCGCGCCGTCTGCGGCATGGTGCGGACCGCGGGCGAGGTCCGCTTCGACGGTCGCGACATCGCCGGCCGCGCCACCGAGGACATCGTGCGCCTGGGGATCGCGCACGTGCCGGAGGGACGCGGCACGTTCGTGAACCTGACCGTCGACGAAAACCTGCGGCTCGGCGCCTACGGGCGTAGCAGCCGTACCGGGATCGCGGAGGACTTCGAGGCCGTCTACCGCTACTTCCCGGTGCTCGCCTCGCGCAAGCGCCAGGTGGCCGGCACGCTGTCCGGGGGTGAGCAGCAGATGCTCGCCGTGGCGCGGGCCCTCATGCTGCGCCCGCGGCTCTTGCTGCTGGACGAGCCGTCGCTGGGCCTGGCGCCGATGGTGGTCCGCGAGATCTTCCGCATCGTGCGCACGATCAATCGCGAGCGGCGCGTGAGCGTCCTGCTCGTGGAGCAGAACGCCGCGATCGCGCTCGGCCTCGCCGACCAGGCTTACCTCATGGAAACCGGCCGCATCGTCCAGTCCGGGCCGGCCGCGCAGCTGCGTGAGAACGACGCCATCCGCCGCGCCTACCTGGGCTACTGAGCCGTGGAGATCCTGTTCCAGCAGATCGTGTCCGGGCTCGCGACGGGCGGCATCTACGGCAGCGTGGCGCTGGCGCTCGTGATGATCTACCAGGCCACCGACGTCGTGAACTACGCACAGGGCGAGATGGCGATGTTCTCGACGTACCTGGCGTGGTCGATGATGAACGCGGGCGTTCCGTACTGGGCGGCCTTCTTCGGTACGCTCGTCGTCTCCTTCGTCGGCGGTCTGCTCATCGAGCGGATCGTCATCCGCCCGGTCGAGGGCAAGCCCGTCCTCACCATCGTCATCGTGTGCATCGGGCTGCTCGTCATCTTCAACAGCGTGGCGGGCTGGATCTACTCCTACATCCAGAAGCCCTTCCCCAGTCCGTTCCCGCCGCGGCCGATCATGCTCGGAACCGTCGTCTTTGGCGCCCACGACGTGGGCGCCATCCTCGTGACCCTCATCGTCCTCGCGTGCCTGTATGCGTTCTTCCGGTACACGACGCTCGGGCTGGCGATGCGCGCGGCGGCGCAGAATCCGGCGTCGAGTCGGCTGTGCGGCATCCGCGTGGGCTGGATGCTCGCGATCGGCTGGGGGCTCGCGGCCATGGTCGGCGCGGTGGCGGGCATGATGGTGGCCCCGATCGTCTTCCTCGATCCGAACATGATGGCCGGCATCCTGATCTACGCGTTTGCCTCCGCCACGCTGGGCGGGTTCACGAGTCCGGGCGGCGCGGTCATCGGCGGGCTCATCGTGGGTGTCATCGAAAACATCGTGGGCACGTACGTGTCCTTCATCGGGACCGAGCTGAAGCTCACCGTGGCGCTGGCGGTGATCCTCGTCGTGCTCGTGTTCAAGCCGAGCGGCCTCTTCGGCCGCCCCGCCGTCCACCGCGTGTGAGCGCGCGCGTCCGGCTCGGGCTGCTGCTCGTGCTGCTCGCTATCGCGGTGGCGCTGCCGCTGTTCGTCTCGAACTTCCGGCTCTTCCAGTTCACGCAGGTGGCCACCTACGCCATCGCGCTGCTCGGGCTGAACATGCTGACCGGCTACAACGGGCAGATCTCGCTCGGCCACGGGGCTTTCTATGCGCTCGGCGCGTACACCGCCGCGATCATGATCGACAAGTGGAACGTGCCGTACGCGCTGACGCTGCCGGTGGCGGGACTGCTGTGCCTCGTCGCCGGCTTCCTGTTCGGCATCCCCGCGCTGCGGCTCGAGGGCCTCTACCTCGCACTCGCGACCTTTGCGCTGGCGCTCGCGGTCCCGCAGATCCTGAAATACTTCGAGGACTGGACGGGCGGCTCGCAGGGCATCGTGCTCAGCAAGCCGAAGCCGCCGTGGGGCCTCGCGATCACGCCGGACCAGTGGCTCTACTTCTTCACGCTGGCCGTGATGCTCGTGTTGTTCTTCCTGGCCCGCAACCTGCTCGCCGGCCGCACCGGCCGGGCCATCGTCGCCATCCGCGACAACCCGACGGCCGCGCAGGCGATGGGCATCAACACGCCGCTCTACAAGTCGTTGACGTTCGGCGTGAGCGCCGGCTACACGGGCGTGGCGGGCGCGCTGTCGGCGCTGACGATCGCGTTCGTCGCGCCGGACACGTTCAACGTCTTTTTGTCGATCACGTTTCTCGTGGGCATCGTGATCGGCGGGCTGGCCTCCATCTCCGGCGCCATTCTCGGCGGTTTCTTCATCCAGTTCGTGCCCAACTGGGCGCAGGACATCTCGAAGGCCGCGCCGTGGGCGATCTACGGCGTGTTTCTCATCCTGACGATGTACGTGATGCCGTTCGGCATCGCCGGCACGGCGCGACTGCTCATGGCCCGGCGCCTGCGGCGCGCCGGAACCGCCCGCGCCGGCTGACCGTTTCTCAATGTAAGATCAGGCTCGATCGACTCCACGCAGCCCTCAAGGAGGAGGACCACCACATGCGGCAGCGAAGTTGGATGTTCGTGCTTCTGATGGCGCTGACGCTGGCCGGCATCGTCCCGGCCACGGCGGACACGCCGGGCGTCACCGCGACGGAGATCAAGATCGGCCACACCAACCCGTACAGCGGCAACGCATCCGCGTACGGCACCATCGGCAAGGTGGAGGCCGCGTACTTCAGAATGATCAACGAGCAGGGCGGGGTCAACGGCCGCAAGATCAACTTCGTCACCTACGACGACGGCTACAGCCCGCCGAAGACCGTCGAAATGGTGCGCAAGCTGCTCGAGCAGGATCAGGTGGCGTTCCTCTTCAACACGCTCGGCACGCCGACCAACAGCGCCATCCACAAGTACATGAACGACCAGAAAGTCCCGCAGCTGTTCGTGGCCACCGGCGCCACGAAGTGGGGCGATCCCAAGGGCCACCCGTGGACCATGGGCTGGCAGCCGACGTACCAGGCGGAGGCCAAGATCTACGCCGCCTACGTCATGAAGAACGTCCCGAATGCGAAGATCGGCATCCTCTACCAGAACGACGACTACGGGAAGGACTACCTGAAGGGCTTCAAGGACGGCCTCGCGGCGGCCAGCGCCTCCAAGGCGATCGTGCTCGAGCAGAGCTACGAGGTTACCGATCCCACCGTCGATTCCCAGGTCGTCAATCTCAAGAACAGCGGCGCCAACGTCTTCTTCAACATCACGACGCCGAAGTTCGCGTCGCAGGCCATCAAGAAGGCGCACGACATCGGCTGGAAGCCGCTGCACCTGCTGAACAACGTGTCGGCCTCCGTCGGCGCGGTGCTGAAGCCGGCCGGGCTCGAGGCGTCGAAGGACCTGATCACGGCGCTCTA
>DATAOC010000106.1:0-4413 GCA_036265915.1 Candidatus Methylomirabilota bacterium
CGAGGTTCACGATCCAGAGCAGCTGAGCTGCATCACGGACGACGATCTCGCTCGCCGTTCGGCCCGACGGAAAGCGCAGCTCGACCGTCTCGACCCATTCCGGCCGCCGCTCCGGAGCGCGTTTCTGGAAGAACGGCTCTCCCGCGGCGCCGTCGACGTAGCGCTTGAGGACGATCGGCCGGCCGGCGATGCCGCGCAGCGCACCCTCGGCCACTGTCACGTAGTAGCTCGCCAGGTCGCGCTTGGTGTGGCCCGTCTGCGGGAAGAAGACCTTGTCCGGGTTGCTGATCACCACCTCGCGCCCCGCGACCTCGAAGACCGCCTCGTCCTTCTTTGCCATGGGGCTACCGGCCGCCGAGCGATGCGCGGGCCCGGTGACGGCCCATCGCGGCGAGCCCCACCGCGCGCGCGGCCAGTGACATGCTCCTCATCCTCCTGGGGAAAGGGTACTCCAGGCGCGCGCGGCCGCCTTCGGGGTGTCGTTGACAAGTGAAATGACCGCTTCTGTTTGACACCGTGATTTGGCCGCTCACGCCGCTAGGGAAGCGAGCACGCGGCCCCGGGCGTCGTAGAGTCCCAGCCGGCGGGATCCGAGCCAGAGCGAATGACGGCCGTCGAGATGCCGGCGGACGAGGAGGCGGAGGCCGGCACAGCTGCGCCGCCCTGGTTGCTTGGCGAGTTGCAGGACGACGCCGCCCAGCGTGATGGTGTTATCGCGGGCGACCACGCGCTCCTCCTGGTGACAGAGGATCTGCTCGAGGTCGACGCGGCCCAGCGGCACGAAGGCCGAGGCAGGGTCGGCGGGCGGCCGGCCGAACTCTTCGTTGAATGCGGGCAGGAACTGCTCGCGGATGTAGCGGTTGGCCGCGCCGACGGTGGTGATGCCGGCCACGCGCAGCTCGTTCACGAGCCGGCCCTGCCAGGTGCGGTTCATGCGCTCACTGCGACCGCGCGCCTGCGGCGAATAGCCGAGGATGTGTTCGATGCCGAGCTGGGCCAGCGCGCGGCCGACCTGGGTGAGCTTGCGGCGATCGGCGGCGGCGCCCGCCACCGGCGTATGCGCCGCCCAGTGCGCCCGGTCCGTGTACAGCGCCATCGGCACGCCGACGGTACGCAGGACGGTGGCCAACGCCGTCATGACCGCCGCCGTGCTCTCGCCGCCGTCGCTGAACTGCGCATACAGAACCTGCTTCGTGGCGTCGTCCACGACTACGATCAGCGTCAGCCACTGCTCGGGCACGAGGGCCAGCCACTGGTGGCGACTGCCGTCGAGGTGGAGCAACTCGCCAAAGCACGGCCGCGGCTCGCGGCGGCGCCGGTGGCGCCCGCGCGGCCGCTGCTTAGCCACCAGCCCGGCGCCCTGCAGCGCCTTTCTCACGAACGCGTAACAGAAGGTGACCTGATGCCGACGGCGGGCGATCCGCACAAAGTGCCGCACGTTGAAGTCCCGATACCGCTCGCGATAAAGGCGGAGCATGCGCTCGACCTCGGCTACGGGCGCGCGCTTGGGCGATGGCGTCCGCCGCCGATGATCCAGTAAGCCGTCGTAGCCGCGGTGTTCAAAGCGCCAGCGCATGCGGCGAATGCTGCGCGGGCTCCGCCCCAGAATGTCGGCGGCCTGCACCCACGTGAGCTGCCCACTGAGGGCTCGCAAAATGACCTCCTGCACCTTCATGGCGCGCTCCACAGCGCCGGCGGAGTAGGCCATGGTCACCTCCTCGGTGACCAGTTCTCTCCCGGCGCGCGCTTGGAGCGGTCATTTCACGTGTCACTCGGGAGCGGCCAAATCATGTGCTCCCTACAGCGGATTTCCGGAGACATTGACCGCCACACGACGCGCCGCTACGCTCGCGATATGGCGCAGACGCCGCTCACGCTGAAGCGCTGGCGACGCGTGGAGTACGAACGGCTCGTCGATCTCGGCGCGTTCGAGCAGGAGCCGCTCGAGCTCCTCGGCGGTCAGCTGATCGTCGCCGAGCCCAAGGGAAGCGAGCATGCGACCGCGGTGGACATGGCGGACGACGCTCTGCGCGCCGCACTCCCCGGCGGCTGGATCGTGCGCGTGCAGAATCCGCTGGCGCTCGACGACGACTCGGCGCCGGAGCCTGACATCGCCGTCGTCCGCGGCGCCCGCAGCGATTTCCGCTACGCCCACCCTGCCCGCCCCGCGCTGATCATCGAGGTGGCCGAGTCGAGCCTCGGCTTCGATCGGGTGGCCAAGGGCAGCCTCTACGCCCGTGCGGGCATCGTCGACTACTGGATCGTCAACCTGGTGGACGGGATGCTCGAGGTCTACCGCGAGCCCGGCGCGGATGTGACCGCGCCCTATGGCTGGCGTTATCTCTCGGTCGAGCGGCTCACGCCCCCCGCATGTGCGTCACCCGTCGGTGTCCAGGCGGCGCCAATTCCGGTCGCCGCCCTCCTGCCAGGGGCCGCTGACTAGGGCGTTGCGTGTGACGCGCGGCCACCTGGTTTAGAGGTAAGATCCCGCCCCAGAGCCCCACCCGATGAAACGCAGCGTCGAGCGCATCCTCACCACCCACACCGGCAGCCTCCCGCGTCCGGCCGACCTGGTCCGCATGATGTTCGCCCGGGAAGAAGGCGTGCCTGTCGACGCATCCGCCCTCGCCGCGCGCATCCGGACGGCGGTGGCGGAGGTCGTTCGCAAGCAGACGGAGGCCGGCATCACGGTCGTCAACGACGGGGAGCTGAGCAAGCCGAGCTACGCCACCTACGTCAAAGACCGGCTGAACGGATTCGGCGGCACGAGCCATCCACTGCAGTACCGCGACCTGGTGGACTTTCCGGAGATGGCCAAGCGGGTGTTCGGCGATCCGGGCCGGTCGCGGCGGAAGACGCCGGCGTGTACGGGGCCGATCACTCTGCGCGACCCGGCTGCCGCCCAGGCCGACGTCGACAATCTGAAGGCGGCGCTCCGGTCCGTCGAAGTGCAGGACGTCTTCATGAGCGCCGCCTCCCCCGGAGTCATCTCGCTCTTTTTCCGGGATGACCACTACGGCAGTCACGAGAAATATCTGTTCGCCATCGCGGACGCGATGCGGCACGAGTACGAGACCGTCGCGCGGGCCGGCTTCATCTTGCAGCTGGACTGTCCGGACCTCGCCATGGGTCGGCACATTCAGTTCGCCGACCTCAGCGTCGAGGAGTTCCGGAAGATGGCCCGCATGCATCTCGCGGCGCTCGATCATGCCGTGGCAAACATTCCGCCCGAGCAGCTTCGCGTGCATCTCTGCTGGGGCAACTACGAAGGGCCGCACCACTACGACGTGCCGCTCGCCGACATCCTGGACCTCGTCTTCGCGGCCCGTCCCCAGGGCGTCTCGTTCGAGGCGGCCAACCCGCGACACGCGCACGAGTGGCGCGTGTTCGAGCGCGTGAAGCTTCCGGCGGGCAAGCTGATCATCCCCGGGGTGCTCGACTCGACGACGAACTTCATCGAGCACCCGGAGCTGGTCGCCGAGCGGATCGGCCGCTACGCGCGGCTGGTCGGTCGCGAGAACGTCATCGCCGGGACCGATTGCGGCTTCGGCACCTGGGTCGGCCAGGCCGCCGTCGATGCGGACATCGTGTGGGCGAAGCTGGCCAGTCTGGCCGAGGGCGCGCGGCTCGCCTCGAAAGAGCTCTGGTAGCCGGCGCTCAGCTCGGCATGGCGTAGCGGCGCAGCGCCTCCAGAAACGCGTCGATCTCGGGCGGCACCGCGGTCAGGCTCACGCGCACGGCACCCCCGTCGGCGACGACGACCTTGGCATAGAAATCACGCGCGCCCAGTGCCTCGCCGGCGGCGGCGAGGTTCAGCTTGAGATTGGTCATTGGCGTGAGCGGCCGATCGACCTCGATCTCGAGCGCGCTCTTCGCCAGGCGCACGGCCGCTGCCTCGCCTCCCGCGCCGCCGGTCTCCTTGTCCTCGAGAATCGAGTAGCGCAGTGGCAGCCGGCGCGCGAGCGCGACGAACGCGGGCGTGCGGTCGGCGAGCGCGAGGTTAAACCGCCCGCCGATCCCGCCGACCTCGTAGATCCGCAGCGGCGTCTCGGAGCCTTTCGGACGCACATCGCGCTGACCGTCGACGCGCAGCACGTCGCCGGCGGCCTCGCGCACGGACTCGGAGACGAGGATCTGGCCGCCCACGGTGTAGGACTCGATGCGGCTGGTCATGTTGACGCCGCTGCCCACCGCAGCGTACTTGCTGCGGCGCGTGGTGCCGATGTTCCCGACCACGACCTCGGCGTCGTTCAGGCCGATGCCCATCTGCAGCTCGGGCAGCCCCTCGGCCCGGTTGCGCTCGTTGACGCGCGCCATGGCGTTCTGCATCTCGATGGCGCAGGCGATCGCCCGCTCGGCGCGGTCGGGCATGGGCTGGGGCGCGCCGAAGAAGACGAGCAGCGCGTCGCCGAT
>DATAOC010000107.1:0-1785 GCA_036265915.1 Candidatus Methylomirabilota bacterium
AGCAGGCGCTGCGCGTGCTCACCCAATCCGGATGATGCCGACCCGCCGTCGCTCGCCTCTAATCGACGGGCTCTTCAGGGTCGATGAATCAAGTCCGAGGAGGTACGAATGCGAGGTGCGGGTCGAGCGGTGTTCGCGGCAACGCTGCTGTTGATCGTGGGCACGCTGAACATCATCTATGGCATCGGTGCGCTGGACAACGCAAATGTCCTGGTCAACGACCATCGGCTGGTGCTCACCAACCTGAACACCCTGGGCTGGGTCTCGATCGTGCTCGGGGTGATCCAGCTCACCGGCGGGATCTCGCTGATCTCCGGCAACACGTGGGGCCGCCTTGTCGGGATCATCGGTGCCAGCCTCGGCGCAATCGGGGCGCTGCTGGGGATCGGCGGCGCCTATCCGTGGTGGTCGCTGTGCATCTTCTTCCTGTGCATCTACATCGTCCACGGCATCTTCATCTACGGCGAGGAGAGGGCGCGCTGAGTCACCGCGCCGGCGGATGGTCTCGGGGAGACCGACATGAGCACGCCTGCCATGCCCGTGAGCGGCGGCTGGTCGTCGCTGTTTGCGAGCGCCTTCGAGCAATCGCGCAACGCGATGCTGCTGGTCGATGACGGCCGGCGCGTGGTCTCTGCCAATGACGCGTGCATCCGGCTGCTCGGCCGCGCTCGACGACACGTGATCGGCGAGCGCCTGTGGAGTTTCGTGGCCGGCGGCCCGCTCAACTCCGAGGCGGAGTGGATGGCGCTGATGGCGAAGGGCCGGTTCACCGGGGAGGTCGACCTTCAGCGCCCAGACGGCACGGTCGTCGCCGTCCAGTGGGGGGCCAGCACGGAGCTGATCACGGGTCGGCGGCTCGTGCTGTTCGTGGCGCTCGGCACGTCGCGCTGGGGACGCCGGTTCCGCCGCGAGGTGGCCGACGAGGAGCCCGACAGCGAGCTGACGGCCCGCGAGCGTGAGATCGTCAGACTCGTCGCGCTCGGTGGCACGGCGCGCGAGATCGGCCACGAGCTGCATATCTCCCACGACACGGTCCGCACGCACGTGCGCAACGCGATGGAGAAGCTGCACGCACGCTCACGTGCCCATCTGGTGGCAAAGGCACTCGCCCGCGGGCTCGTGCTCGTGTGAGCCGCCAAGATCGCGCAGGCGAGGTATCGAATCGCCGGCGGAGAGCCGCCACCATCGCCGTCGTGGATCCTGACCCCCGGCCGACGAACAGAGTCTCCGCGCGGCACGCCTGGTTGATCAAGCGCGAGATCGACGCGTGCAGCCAGCAGGACCAGGAGGACCTGCTCGCAGAGCTGCTCTGGACGGCATGGCCGACGGTGTGGTCGCAGGATCAGTGAGGGGGAGCTCTCAGGGCGGCGGGTGACCCCGGCCGCGCCCGCCGCCCGCGGAGCTCCCAAGCCACCCCGGCTCGACCTCTCAGGCGCGGCGCGTGCGCCTTCATCCGATCCGGATGATGCGCGCCGACGGGCCGGGTCCGAAGATCGGCGTCGTCTTCGACCGGCAGCGAGGTCTCATCGTGGCCGACCAGGCCGACCGTCCCGCCCTCCCGCTCCCTTCTGCGCAACTTCTGCTCTACCGCTTCGGCCGCGAAGCGGAGTTCGAGGGCCGGCTGATTGGCGCGCTGGAACGCATCGAGAGCGGGGGCGCCCTGCGCATCCTCGAGGCGCTGTTCGTGCGCAGCAACGCCGAGACCGGCGAGCTGGACGCCGTCGCGGTGCGCGGCGACGGCACCGGTCGGATCGTCGCACCGCTGCTCGACTTCCGTCTGGACCC
>DATAOC010000108.1:0-20987 GCA_036265915.1 Candidatus Methylomirabilota bacterium
GGGGCCTCGACGTCACGTCGGCTGCCGACGCGGAGATCACACTGCAGATCTTCGCCACCGCGCTTGCCGTCGACACCGCCGACACGCTCCTCGGCCTGCCCTCGATGCAGGCGCCGATCCTCGCCGTCCCGATCCCCGAGATCGCGCTCTTCAAGTGGGAGCGCAGCCGGGGGCACGCGGAGATCCAGGTCTACGAGTACGACGCGGCGGGACGCTTCACCGGCCAGCGGCCCGACGCACGCGGCGAGTCGCGGTACAACCGCTTCACGATCCTCATCTTCATCAGTTTCTCGGTAAGCGACATCGACAAGACGCCGCACGACGCGCCGTAGCTCAGCCGCGGATCAGCTCGTCGAGCAGCGCGAGTCCCTCAGGCCAGGGGCCAAAGCCCGACTCCGTGTTGAGGTGGCCGCCGCGCGGGACGACGACGAGCCGACTGCCCCACGCGTGTGCGAACGCCTCCGCACGTGCCGTCGCGACGTAGGGGTCGTTGTCGCCGATCACCACCGTGCTCGCGAATGGCAGACGGACGAGCGGCACGGGCGCAAACGTCTGCACCGCATCGAGTGTATCGACCAGCGCGTCGACGTCGACCGGCGCCACCATCAGCGCGCCTTGTGCACGGGCGCCGCCGCGGGCCACCCAGTGCGCGACCAGCGCGCAGCCAAGGCTGTGCGCCACCAAGAACGGCGGCGCCGAGCACGCGGCGACCGCGCCGTCGAGGACGGTGAGCCAGTCGTCGAGGCGCGGCTCCAGCCAGTCGTGCTGCTGCACGCGCCGCAGCCGCGGGTCGGCCGCTTCCCACATGCTTTGCCAGTGGCCGGGCCCGGAGTCCCCGTAGCCCGGGAGCACGAGCACGTCCGTCATCGGAAGAACAGCAGTGTGGTCGCGAGGAACAACGGCAGCAGGATGCTACCGCTGTAGAGCATGTAGCCAAAGAAGGTTGGCATCGCGACCTTCGCTTCCTCGGCGATGGCCTTCACCATGAAATTCGGCGCGTTGCCGATGTAGGTGTTAGCCCCCATGGCAACGGCACCGACGCTGATAGCCGCCAGCATGGAATGCGGGACGCCGACGACCTCGTTCGCGAGGCCGAGGCTCTGCGCCAGCGCGAGGAACGTGAGATAGGTCGGCGCGTTGTCGAGCACCGACGAGAGGATGCCGCACGCCCAGAAGAACTGGGCCGGCGTCCGCACCCCGAGCTCGCCGCCGCGGGCGTGAAGCAGCTCGAGGGCGGGGATCATCGTGAGAAAGATGCCGAGAAACAGCACGGCGACCTCGACCATCGGTGCCGCGCTGAAGCCATTGGCGCGTCGGATGGCGCCCGGCGTCGCCCACAAGGACGCCGCCGCGATGGCGACGATGACCAGCTCGCGCCACGGCGCCGAGAGGACCGCCACCGCCACCACGACCGCCGCCAGGCCGGCCGCGTTGAGAGTCCCGCGAACACGGAGCGGCTCGATGTCCGTGCGGTCGCGGCGGCGCGCGGTCGGGGTCTCGCGCGCGTGCGCGCGACGATCCCAGATGAAGTAGACGGCGAGCAGGACGACGATCAGGAACAGCCACGGCCGCCAGAGCCGGAAGGTCCACCCGAACGGCACGCCCTGCAGGTAGCCGAGGAACAGCGGCGGATCGCCGAGCGGCGTGAGCATCCCGCCGATGTTGGATACGAGGAAGACGAAGAAGATGACGGTGTGCGCGACGTGGCGGCGTTCGCGATTCGTCTGCAGCACTGGGCGGATCAGCAGCATCGAGGCGCCGGTGGTGCCGATCCAGGAGGCGAGCAGCGCGCCAGCGCCGAGGAAGAGGGCGTTCGTCGCGGGCGTGGCTTCCAGGTCGCCCTCCAGACGAATACCGCCCGACACGACGTACAGGCCGGCGAGCAGGACGATGAACGAGATGTACTCTTCGGCCACGCCGAGCAGCGCGCCGGGCCGCCGCATCAGGTAGAGCACGAGGATCGGCGCGCCGAGGACGGCCGAGACGATGAACTTGTTGCCGTTCCGCTCCCACCAGTGGGGGACGACGAGCGGACACGTCGCGATCGCCAGCAGCATTGCGACGAAGGGAACGATCGTCCACGCGGGAGGTGCAACGAGCGCCGCCACAGTGTAGTCTCGACGCAGTCTAGCAGACGGCGGGATGCGCCCTTCGATTGCCCGAGGTTGGAGCGCGTGGTATATAGTTGACATTTACCCACCAGCTCTGTGATTCGCCAGAGGGGGGAGCCGAGTGACCAAGGTAATCGTCGAGCCCGATGAGTCCTTCGAAAGCGCGCTGAAGCGCTTCAAGAAGCAGTGCGAGAAGGCCGGGCTCCTCTCCGAGTTCAAGAAGCGCCAGCATTACGAGAAGCCCAGCGTTCGGCGCAAGCGCAAGGCCCTCGCCGCACGCAAGAAGGCGAAGCGGCGGGAGCGGATGGCCGATTAGCCCCGGCAGCACTCCGGACGGTACCGCCAGCACTCCCATCCGAGCCGGTGGGAGCGAATGAGGCGAAGGGTGGAGGTAGGCCGAATCTGGGGGCGCGGAATCGAGTGGGACGCTATCCGTACCCTCCTCGCAGCGGACGCGCGTACCGAGATGGGCCGTGAGCGGGCTCTGACCGCGAATCCCCTCACGGAGTCGACCGCAGTCCAAGCAGCCCTGGATGAGACGGCGGAAGCGCGCCGTGCCATCGTCCAGGAGGGTGCCCCGCCTCTCGACGGCGTTCCCGACGTTCGATCGGCCCTGGACCGCGCCGGCACGGACGGCGCGTCGCTCGACGGTCAGGACCTTCTCCTGTTCGTTCCCCTGTTGGACGCAGCACCCCGGCTCGCCGCTTACGGACGCGCGATCAAGACCGTGGCGCCCGCGCTGGCCGCGCGGGCCGAGGCCCTTCCGCGCCTGGCCGACCTCCGCGAGCGCCTCCGGCGCTCGCTCGACGACGATGGCGCGCTGACGGACAAGGCCAGCGCGCGGCTCGCCCAGCTACGCGGCGAGATCCGCGAGGGTCGCCGTCATGTGGTCTCCAGCCTCGAGCGGCTGCTCCACACCGAGGGCGATCGCGTATTCGCCGACCGCTTCGTCACCATCCGGCATGGCCGCTACGTGGTCCCGGTCAGGGCCGAGTCGCGCGGTCGGCTGCGCGGCATCGTCCACGATCGCTCGCAGAGCGGACAGACGCTGTTCGTCGAGCCCGAGAGCGCGGTCGAGGCGAACAACGATCTGGTCGCGCTCGTCCGCGAGGAAGAGCACGAGACCGCGCGCATCCTGGCCGAGCTCACCGCCGCCGTCCGTGAGCGCGCGGCGGACATCGGCGCCCTGGTGGAGACGCTCGGCGCGCTCGACTGGGTCTTTGCGCGCGCGCATCTCGCCGAGCGCATGCAGGCGACGCCGCCCCGACTCGACACGGAAGGCCGCGTGGCGCTGCGCGCCGCGCGGCATCCCCTGCTGCTGGCCCAGCAATGGCGCGATCCCGCGCGGGACGTGGTCCCGGTCGATCTCGAGCTCTCGCGCCAGCGGCCGCTGCTGCTCATCACCGGGCCCAACGCCGGCGGCAAGACGATCGCGCTGAAGACGCTGGCGCTGCTCGCGCTGATGACACAGGCCGGCTGCCACGTCCCCGCCGCCGACGGCTCGCAGCTCCCGATCTTCGAGCGGCTCTACGCCATCATCGGCGACGACCAGTCCGTGGCCGAGAACCTCTCGACCTTTTCGGCCTTCGTGAAGCAGATCCGCCAGGTACTGGACGACGCCGACGCCGGTGCGCTCGTCCTTCTCGACGAGCTCGGCGCCGGCACGGACCCTGACGAGGGCGCCGCGCTCGCCCAGGCGATCCTCGAGGAGCTGGCCGCCCGCGGCGCGCTGGTCGTGGCCACGACGCACCTCGAGCCGCTCCGCGGCTTCGCCTCGACGTGCCCGCTCGCCCGCAATGCCTCCGTGGAATTCGACGCCTCGACGCTGGCGCCCACGTTCCACCTCGTCTACGACCGGCCGGGGCAGAGCTGGGCGCTCGCGATCGCTGCGCGGCTGGGCCTCGGTCCCGGGCTCATCGCTCGTGCGGAGAGTCACCGCTCCGAGCAGGCGCGCCGCGTGTCGGAGCTGCTAGCGCAGCTCGACCTTCGCAACCGGACGGAAGCAGATCGCGCGCGGGAGCTGGACCGGCGGGAGGCGGAGAGCGCCGCCCGCCTGGCCGCGGCGCAGACGGCCGAGCGCGAGGCCGAAGCGCGCGCGCGCAGCATCGTCGAGCGCGCGAAGAGCGAGGCGGCCGCGCTCGTCAGCGACATCCGCCGCACGGTGGCGTCCGAGTGGGAGCGGCTGAAGCGCGGGGAGCGCACGCGGCCGGCGTTGCAGGAGACGCGTCGCCGGCTGCAGGAGATCACCCCGCGCCTCACGCCGCCGCCCGCCGAGCCGAGCGACGTGCCGCTGACGCCGGGTATGGCCGTCACCGCGGAGCACCTCGGACTGAGGGGGGAGCTCGTGGCCCTGGCCGGCGACTACGCGACCGTGCGCGCAGGGACCGTGACCGTTCGCGTGCCGACGACCGCGCTGCGATCGGCAGGGCCGGCCGTGAGCGCGGCGCCCCGCGCAGCTGTCCCCCGCCGCCCGACGCCGAGCGCTGACGGAGACTCACCGGATCGCGCGGTTGCACCGGAGCTGCTGCTCCTCGGCAAGACGACTGACGAGGCGCGCGACCTCGTCGAGCAATATCTCGACGACGCGTTCATGGCCGGGCTGCCGAGCGTCCGGCTGGTCCACGGCAAGGGCACCGGCGCCCTGCGCAAGGCGGTGCGGGCGCTGCTGACCGAGCACCCGCTCGTCGACTCCTTCCGTGACGGCGCGCCGGCCGAAGGCGGCGCCGGCGCCACCGTTGCCGCGCTGAAGGTGAGCTGATGGCGTCCTACTCGACGGCGGTGCTCGACGATATCCGCGCCGGCGTCGACATCGTCGACCTGGTCGGGCGCTTCGTGAATCTCCGCAAGGCGGGCGTGAACTGGAAGGGACTCTGCCCGTTCCACGCGGAGAAGACGCCGTCGTTCATGGTGAACCCGAAGAAGGGCATCTTCCATTGCTTTGGCTGCGGCGTCGGCGGCGACGTGTTCGGATTCCTGATGCGCCAGGATCGTCTGTCGTTTCCCGAGGCGGTGCGCGCGCTGGCGCGGACGGCCGGCGTCACGCTGCCCGACGAGCGCGGCGCGGCGGAGGCCGGCGACTCGGGCCGGGAGGAGCTGCTGCGCGCCATGGAGCTCGCCGCGCGGTTCTACGCCGAGTCGCTCTGGGGACCCGGCGGCGAGCGCGCGCGCGCGTATCTCACCGACCGCGGCATCGATTTGGACGTCGCCCGCCGCTTTCAGCTGGGCTATGCGCCGGAGGGCTGGGAGTCACTGCTGACGTTCATGAAGTCGGAGCGTGTGGCGGAGGACACGCTGGTGGCGGCCGGGCTCGCCGTCGCCCGCGAGCACCGGGCGGGTGTGTACGATCGTTTCCGCGGGCGGCTCCTGTTCGCGATTCGTGACCTGCAGGGACGCGTGGTCGCGTTCGGGGGTCGCGCGTTCGGCGACGAGCAGCCGAAGTACCTCAACTCGCCGGAGACCGCGCTCTACACCAAGGGCAATCTGCTGTTCGCCGCCGACCTCGCGCGCGAGTCGATTCGCACGAAGAACCGGGCGCTGATCGTCGAGGGCTACGTCGACTGTCTCATGGCCCACCAGCACGGCTTCACGGAGACGGTGGCCGCGCTCGGGACCGCGTTCACGCCGGCACAGCTGGCGACGCTGCGCCGATACTGCGACGAGGTCGTGACGTTCTTCGACGCCGATGCCGCCGGCCAGAAGGCCGCCGAGCGGGCGCAGGAGCTGCTGGAGCCGACGGGCCACGGGTTCGCGTGGGCGGTCAACCGTTCGGGTGCCTTCGAGACGGCCGGCGTGCTCAGGGTGAAGGTCGCCCTCCTGCCCGCCGGCCACGACCCGGACACGTTCCTTCGCGCGGCGGGCGCCGCGGCGTTCGCCGAGCGCATCGCGAGCGCGCGGAGCTTGCTGTCGTATGCGCTGGCGCGGACCATCGGTGACAGCGACACGACAAGCCCGCGCGGGCGCACGACCGCGTTCGCGCGAGTGGCGCTGATGCTGTCCAAGGTCGCCGACGCGGAGGAGGCCACCGCGCTGTCGCGTGAGGCGGCGATCCGGCTCGGCGTCGACGCCACGCAGCTCTGGATCGAGGCGCAGCGCCTCGCCAATTCGCTGCGAAAGCCCGCGGCGCCGGTCGGCGCCGCGTCGGCGTCCGGCCCCGCGCCTTCCGCCGAGGATCGCCGGCTGATCCGGCTGCTCCTGCTCTCGCCGCCGGCGCGGACGACGCTGCTGCCGTTGCTGGAGCCGGTCGACGTGGCGCATCCCGCGCTGCGCGAGGTCATCGAGGCGCTGAAGCGCTGGCCCGCGCTCGAAGCCACCGCGCTGCTCTCCACGGGAGCATCGGAAGCGGCGCGGCACATGATCGCCGCGCTGGTCGTCGAAGACGGCTCGGCGGAGGACGCCGCGTCGAGCATCGAGCAGTTCCAGAGGCGGCTGGAATATCTGAACCGCCGCCGGCGAGTCCGTGAGCTCAGCCGGTCCATCGCGGTCGCCCAGGCCCGCGACGGCGCCTCGACGCTCGACGGCGAGCTGTACGCCGTCCAGCGCGATAGCGCTCGAGTCTACGAGCTGACAGGCGGCAGCGCGCAAGCGGTCGATCGAGTCGTCGACCACTCGCATCCCACGGGACCCGAAGGTCCGCAAGGAGTTCAAGCGCATGAGTGAAGAACCGAAGCTGGAGGAGCTGGACCGTCTCATCTCGGTGGGCAAGCAGAAAGGCTTTCTCACCTACGACGAGGTCAACGACGCCCTGCCCTCCGACATCGTGTCGCTCGATCAGCTCGACGACATCATGATGATGTTCGGCCAGATGGACATCGAGGTCGTCGACTCCGCCAAGGCGGGCCGGCTGCCGTCCGAGGTGGGCCGCGAGCGCCAGCAGGCAACCGCCACCGTGGACGACGACGACGACGGACCGGCCGAGCCCATCGACCTGACTCCCGGCCCCGTGGGACGCACCGAGGACCCGGTGCGCCTGTATCTGCGCGAGATGGGACGCGTGGCTCTCCTCACACGCGAGGGCGAGATCGCGCTCGCCAAACGGATCGAGGAAGGCAAGAACCAGGTCACGGTGGCGATCCTGTCCACCAATCTGGCTCTCGAGCGGTTCCGCGAGCTGCGCGAGCTGCTCCGCCGCGGCGACATCTCGATCAAGGAAGTCGTCGACGTCAACGAGGAGGAGTTCACCGAGGAGAAGGAAGCGGCCCTCGTGCGGACGGTGGTGAACGCCTTCGGCGGCGTGGACCGCCTGCTGCGCGAGCGTGATCAGCTGATGGAGAAGGTCAAGAAGCTCCGCGGCACCGGCAAGGTCCCCGCTCCCAAGAAGCCGCCCGCCAAGGGCAAGGCCAAGGACCCGGCCTGGAAGAAGCTCGAGAACCAGGCGCTCGACCGCCAGAAGAAGGTTCTCGAGAAGCTGCGGGCGCTGAACATCGGCAACCAGATCATCGATCGCGAGGACAGCGACCCCAGCCGCCGCGGTCTCGTGCAGCGGCTGCGCGACCTCCTCGACGACATCGAGCGCGCCGAGCGCGTCATCCACCTCTGGACGAATGGCCGCCGCCCGTCGCCGGAAGAGGTCCAGAACCTCATCTACGTGTCGTTCCGCGATCCCGCCATCAACGGTGCCAACGGCGCCTCTGACCTGCATCTGAAGGCGGCCAAGAAGTTTCAGAGTCCCAAGCAGCAGCAGATCTGGGTCGCCCAGCAGGAGATCAAGGCGGCGGAGGGACGGGCGAACGCCAAGGGCGACGAGATCAAGCGGGTGATGACGATCATCAAGCAGGGCCAGCACAAGGCGGCGGTCGCGAAGAAGGAGATGGTCGAGGCCAACCTGCGGCTCGTGATCTCGATCGCGAAGAAGTACACCAACCGCGGCCTTCAGTTCCTGGACCTGATCCAGGAAGGCAATATCGGCCTGATGAAGGCGGTGGACAAGTTCGAGTACCGGCGCGGCTACAAGTTCTCGACGTACGCGACGTGGTGGATCCGGCAAGCGATCACGCGCGCCATCGCGGACCAGGCCCGCACCATCCGGATCCCGGTTCACATGATCGAGACGATCAACAAGCTCATCCGCACCTCCCGGCAGCTCGTGCAGGAGCTGGGCCGCGAGCCGACGCCGGAGGAGATCGCGACCAAGATGGAAGTCCCGGTCGACAAGGTGCGCAAGGTCCTGAAGATCGCCCAGGAGCCGATCTCGCTGGAGACGCCGATCGGCGAGGAGGAAGACAGCCACCTCGGCGATTTCATCGAGGACAAGCAGGTGGTGTCGCCGGTCGACTCGATCATCGGCCTCAGCCTCCGTGAGCAGACCAACAAGGTGCTGAACACGCTCACGCCGCGCGAGGAGAAGGTCCTGCGGCTGCGCTTCGGACTGTCGGACGGCTGCGAGCATACGCTCGAGGAGGTCGGTCAGGACTTCGCGGTCACGCGCGAGCGCATCCGCCAGATCGAGGCGAAGGCGCTGCGCAAGCTCCGTCATCCCTCGCGCTCCAAGAAGCTGCGGAGCTTCCTCGAGTCGTGAGAGGCGTGTTCTCGCGGGCCCATAGCTCAACGGCAGAGCGCCCGGCTCATAACCGGTCAGGTCTTGGTTCGAATCCAGGTGGGCCCACCGTCGTATCGAAGCGTGAGATCGGCTTGAAGCGTGGGCGGCCTGGGATAGACGGTCGTGGCGGCGCTTCGCGGTCAACGGTTCCGGCGTCCTTGGACGTTTGCGGTACTACTTTTCATATGGAGACATCGTGGACGCTCAGCTGCACACGCTGATCGACTTGCAGGGCCTCGACGGCCGGATCGCCGGTCTCGAGTCGGAGGCGGCGCGCTTGCCGCGCCAGATCGAAGCGATCCAGTCGGCGCTGGCCGAGGCGCGCAAGACGGCGGAGACGGTCAAGACCCGTCTCGACGCTACCAAGAAGGACCTGCGTCTCAAGGAAAAGGACCTCGAGGTCGCGAACGTCAAGCGCCAGAAGCTCGAGGCGCGCCTGTACGAGGTCAAGACGAACAAGGAGTACTCCGCGGTCCTTCTCGAGATCGAGGAGGCCAAGCAGGAGAAGGCGAAGACCGAGGAGGAGATCCTCAACCTCATGGAGTCGCAGGAGCGCCTGGGCGTCGACATCAAGGACGCCGAGCAACGCTTCAAGAGTCGCGAGGACCAGGCGCGGCAGGACGAGGCGGTCGTGCGCACCAAGCTCGCCGCCGTGGAGCGCGAGCTCGAGGGGTTGCGTGCCGAGCGCCGCTCGCGTGCCAAGGACCTGCCGCCAGCGCTCCTGGCCAGCTACGATCGCATCAGCAAGGCGCGCGGTGGCGTGGCCGTGGCCGCCGTGACCGCGGCCGCCGTGTGCGGAGGCTGCCGCGTCAGCATCCGGCCGCAAGCCATGCAGGAGCTGCGCACCGGCGGCGCGCTCATGCTGTGCGAGAGCTGCGGCCGCTACCTCTACTGGCAGGAGTGAGCTGACCGCGAGCGTCGAGGTCACCGTCTACACCGACGGCGCTTGCTCGGGCAATCCCGGTCCCGGCGGATGGGCCGCCCTCATCATCGAGGCCGGGGACGAGCGCGTCGTCAGCGGTGCGGTGCCGCAGACGACGAATCAGCGGATGGAGCTCACGGCTGCGCTCGAGGCCCTGGCTACCATCACCGGCCGGCGGCGCGTCCAGCTCTACACCGACAGCTCGTACGTCATGAACTGCTTCCGCGACCGCTGGTGGGTCCGCTGGGAGGCCAACGGCTGGCTCGGCGCGACCAGGCAGTCGGTGGTGAACCGCGACCTGTGGGAGCGCTTGATCGCCGAGTGTCGCCGCCACGATGTGGCCTGGCACAAGGTCAAGGGCCACAGTGGCGATCCGCTCAACGAGCGCGTCGACGCGCTTGCGCGCGCAGCAATTTCGCGGCTGGTCAGCGGCTGATCATTTGTTGCCGTTCTGGCTGACCACGGTGACACCACTCCCTCGCTGGAGAAGTGAAGTTTCACGTAGTTAGCCGTGGCAAGAAGCTTGCGAAGTCCCCCGCCGATGACTACCGACGAGAGCACCCAAACGACGCTGTCCGGACCCGTCGATGCCTCCGCCCAGGCCGGTGATTCCGCGCCGTCATGGATGACGCTCGTGCTGAGCGCGCCCCTCTCGCGCGTCCAGGCGGTGGTCGGGGTGCTCGCGGGTTGCCTGACCATCGTCGGCACGCTGGTCTCGTACACGGGACTCACGAAACCGCCCGCGCCCGTGCAGGGTGAGCTCGTCGCCTTCGTGCAGCTCAGCCGGACACACAAGCCGCTGACCGACGCGACGGTGGAGATTCTGACCCCGCAGGACGCGATCGTCACCACGATGAACCCCGAGCCTGATGGCCGTGTGACGCGCAAGCTGAAGGAAGGCCGCTACCGTCTCCGCATCACGCATCCAAGCCTCGTGACCGAGACCCGCACCGTCGAGGTGCATGCGGGCCAGCAGTCCCAGGTCCGGGTCGCGCTGATGCCGCGACCGGTCCCGCGGATCGTGCGCGCGGCCGCCGTCACCGTGGTGGAGCAGCCCGGCCCCGTCCGGAAGTTCTTCAAGGACCTCGGCTTCTAGCGCTTCCCGCCCCCGCAACAGGCCCCGTGGTAGAACGACGGGGTGCTGCATCTGCTGAACGGTGACGCCACCGCCGTCGTCTTTCCCGCCTCGCTGCCCGGCGAGCGTGACGTCTGGCGCGACATCATGGTCGAAGGCCCCGCCGTCGCAGATGGCGCCGTACGCGCGGCGTGGCTCGCGCCCCGGCTCGGCGTGACACCGGCGACGTACGAGGCGCGCTGGCGCGAGGGAGAGGCGACGCTGGCGCGCGCGAGCGTCCACGATGAAGTCATCCTCTGGTTCGAGCAGGATCTGTTCTGCGCCGTCAACCTCTGGTTCGTCCTGGAGCGTCTGCCCGCTGCCACGGCGATCTCCCTCGTGTTCCCGGCGCTCGGACCCGATTTCGCCGGGCTCGGCACGCTCGCACCCGACGCGTTCGGACCGCTGTTCGAGCAGCGCACGCGGCTCGAGGCGCGGGCCCGCGCCGAGGCGCGCGCGCTGTGGCAGGCCTATGCGGCGTCCGAGCCGACCGGCTTCCCCCGCGCCACCGGGCAGCTGCCCTTCACCCGCACCGCGGTGCGGCTGCACCTCGGCCGTTTTCCCTCGACCACCCACGGGCTCGACGACACCGAGCTGTCCACGCTGCACGCGCTCGGCATCGGCCCTCGAACGTTCGGCGAGCTGTTCGCCACCGTGGTGCGCCGTGATCTCGCACAGTACGGGATGGGCGACGTGCAGTACGCCGCGGCCCTGCGCGACCTCGAGCCGCTGGTCGCTATCGACGACGCGTCGCGACCGTTCGCCGACTGGCGACTGTCACTCACCGCCACCGGTGACGATGTCCTGGGCGAGCGCCTCGACGGCCTCGCGCCGCGGGCCATCGACCGGTGGCTGGGGGGCGTTCATCTCAGACCCGGCGGCCGCATGTGGCGCTGGGACGGGAGCCGCGTCCTTCGCGAGTGAGGGTCCGGCCGCCGCGGGCGGACGGTATACTGGTCTGGCGCCAGAGAAGGTCGGACGGTCGCCGGTCGCGGCAACGCGGCGGGAGGAAAGTCCGGGCTCCGCAGGGCAGGGTGCTGGCTAACGGCCAGGGGGGGCGACCCCACGGACAGTGCCACAGAAACATACCGCCGCCGCAAGGCGGTAAGGGTGAAACGGTGAGGTAAGAGCTCACCAGCGGCGCGGGTGACCGCGTCGGCTAGGCAAACCCCACCCGGAGCAAGGCCGAATAGGAGAGCGATAGGACGGCCCGTCCTTGCTCTCGGGTTAGGCCGCTTGAGACGCCGGGCAACCGGCGTCCTAGAGAAATGACCGTCGCCCTGGGCCAACCGCTCGGGGCACAGGACCCGGCTTACAGACCTTCTCTGGCGCCTTCTTTCCGATCACACTCGCAGCGCTTCGCGAAACCGTCGGTAGGGCTCGAGCCGGTCGCCGAACTTCTGGTGGCCGGCCGTGTGGTGGGCGCACGCCAGCAACAGCGTCTCGCGGTCGGCCGCCGTGCTGTGCTCGTAATCCTCGAGGAGACACAGCCCGATCTCCTGGTTGTGTGGGTCGTTCCCTTCGCGGACGGCCGCGAGGGCGAGCGTCTGCACGAGCGGCGCGCGATCGTATCCGGCGTCGAGATACGCGCGCACCCACGCCGTGCTCTCCGGCGAGCTGAGCGCGAGCTGCGCGGCGTCGATTCGTTCCAGCAGCGCCGCCTGCGACAGTGACGCGGCGCCGGCCGGCGCCCGCGGCGGCGGCGCGGCCTCGCCAGGCGTGTGACGTGCCCAGTGCGCCGCCTGGTTGATGAACGAGCCGGCGACGTAGAGCAGCTTCAGCCGGTGGGGATGCTCGAAGCTGTCGTAGAACCAGCGCAGCGTGTTCGTGTACTCGTAGCCGTGATGCGGCATCGAGAAGTTCGCGGCGCTGCCGACGGAGAGGATCACGCGCGCGGCGGCGATCTGGATCGTGTCGACGATGCGGCGCGGATCCTTCCCGGCGAGCAGCAGCGCGGTGATCGCGTCGATGTACGCGGGCTCGCGCTCGGTGAGGATGGCCTGGATGAGCGTCTCCGCCTCCGCTGGCGTCAATGGCGCGCTGTTCGCGAGCAGACGGCGCTCGGACGCGCCGCGCGGCGAGGGATCGAGCGACGACTTGGGCCTGGCGTCGTCCTCGGCGAGGAACAGCCAGCTCACCTGGCACGCCATCTCGTACACGGAATGCCAGCGCGGGCCGACCGCCATGTCGAGGACGCCGGCGTAGAGCACGTCGTGCGCGTGATCCCAGCCGACGGCGCCGCCCAGCTCCACCGTGGCGCGCGCCCGATAGGCCTTGTGGCCCGTCGTGAACGAGCGGTTCAGGAACATCCGATCCTGGACGTCGATGAGTCCCGCGAACACGAGCTGGCTCAGGACCTCGTGCCGGTGGGCGGGCTCGCGAACGAGCCCGAGAAACACGCGATAGGCCGGCAGCACGTCGCCGCGCTGAACCAGCGTGAGCCACTGGTCCAGCGCCTCGCCGAGCGGCGCGTCGAGCGCGAGCGGCTCCGCGTCGGGCCAGTGACGCTCCGGTGGAGCCACGGGCTTGTTGGGGTCGCGCTTCTGTCCGCGGCCGCCGTAGTGGCCCGGCATCTTGCCGAGGAGCTGGTTCCACGGATCCAGGCCGGTGGGGATGTACCAGATCGTCTGCGCGAGCGGCAGCGCGGCGAGTGCCTCCGGCAGATAGGCGTCGAGATGGACGCTGGTGCGCGCGCTGAGGAGGCAGTGATCGTTGTTCACGAACCGCACGAAGCCGTCGTCGATGCGCTGGTGGTACGGCACGTGTGTGTAGGGCGCGTGGATGCGGACCGCTTCCTGGATGATCTCCGTGCGCGGCCGCCCGGCGCGCACGAGATCGTAGAACACCGTGCTGGCGCCGATCTGATCGCGTGCGAGGATCCGCTCTTCGAGCTTGCCGTAGAGACCGCCCGCTCTGTCCATGATCGGCCGCCTCCTGGCGGAGTTGTACCGCGGGGGGCCGCCGAGCGCCAGCCCGCCCGCCCCGCGCAGTAGACTACCCCTCACAGGAGGGCGAGCAATGGCCGACAGTGCGCTGCGAGAGCTCTTCAACCGCCAGGTCGCGCGATTCGTGGACCGGCAGGCCGACTGGGACGCGTTCGCCGACGCCCGCGTGGAAGGGTATCGGCGCGCTCAGCACCGGTTCATCGGCTCCGGCGCCTCCGGCAAGAAGGATGCGAGCGTCATCCCGGCTCAGCACTTCACGCTGAGCATCATGTTCGTGCCGCCGGGCCAGGGCAACGCCGCCCACACGCACGAGGTCGAGGAGGTGTTCTTCATCTTGCGCGGCAAGGTCCGCGTGTTCTTCGAGGACGGCCGGGGCGAGCGCGTGGAGGCCGTCCTCGGCGAGTGGGATTGCGTCTCGGCGCCGGCGCACGTCATCCACGGCTTCGAGAACGTCGGCCTCGAGCCCGCTTACCTACAAGTGATGCTGGGCAAGGCGCAGCCCGATCTGATGACGTACGTCGACGAGCGCCTGCAGTCGCAGCGCGACGCGCACCTGTCGGCGCCTCGATGAGCGCGCCGGCCGTCCCGCCGGCCGCGCACCGGCTCGTCGGTACCTCGGTCAAGCGTCGCGAGGACGGCCGGCTCGTGGCCGGACGCGCGCGGTATCTGGACGACATCGCCGTGCCCGGCATGCTCCACCTGGCCGTCGTGCGGAGCCCGCACGCCCACGCCCGCGTCCGCGGCGTCGCCCGCGACGCCGCGCTGGCGCTCGAGGGCGTCAGCGCCGTCCTGACGCTGGCGGACCTGCCGGAATGCGCGGGCTCGGTGCCTCCGCTCGTGCCGGCGGCCGGCATGCACGCCTACGTCCACCCGGTGCTGGCCGGCGATCGCGTCCGGCACGTGGGCGAGGCGGTCGCGGTCGTCATCGCGGACAGCGCGTACCGCGCCGCCGACGGCGTCGAGCGCGTGCGCGTCGACTACGAGCCGCTCGCCGCGGCGACCACCGTGCAGACCGCGCTGGCGCCCGGCGCGCCGCGCGTGCACGCGGACTGGCCCGACAATCTCGCCGGCGTGTGCGGCGGCGCCACCGGCGACGCCGCGCGCGCGCTGACCGAGGCCGATGTCGTCGTCGAGGGCGACTTCGCATATCCGCGGATGGCCGGCATGCCGATCGAGACTCGCGGCGTGCTCGCGTGGCCAGACCCGGCCACTGGTGGCCTCGAGGTCTGGTGTTCGACGCAGGTACCGTTCGCGGTGCGCGCCGCGATCGCCATGATCCTCAGCGTGCCGGAGGAGCGCGTGCGCGTGCGCACGCCGGACGTCGGCGGCGGTTTCGGCGTGAAGGGTCACGTCTATCCCGAGGACGTTCTCGTGCCCGCCGTCGCGCAGCGGCTCGGGCGGCCCGTGAAGTGGGTGGAGACGCGCCACGAGCACGCGCTCACCGCCGCCGGCGACCGTGACCAGGCGCACCACGCGAGACTCGGCGTGCGCCGCGACGGGACGGTCGTCGCGCTGCAAACGCGCTTCACCCGCGATCACGGCGCCTACCCCACGCTCGGCGAGGCGATCGCGCTCAACACCATCAATCATCTTCCCGGGCCGTACCGCGTGCCGCACTACCGCGGCGAGGCGGAGAACGTGGTCACCCACAAGACGTTCATCGCCGCCTATCGGGGCGCCGGCCGGCCGGAGGCGGCATTCGTCGTCGACCGCCTGCTCGACCGCGCCGCCCGTCGGCTCGACATCGACCCCGCCGCGCTGCGTCGGACGAACCTGGTCCGCGCGGACGAGATGCCGTACCGCACCGGCCTCGCCTACCGCGACGGCGCCGCGATCGCCTACGACCCGGCCGACTACGTCGCCGGGTTCGACCGCCTGCTCGAGCTCGCGGAATACGAGCGCTGGCGCAAGGAGACGACGGCACGGCGCGGCAGCCGCCATCCGGTCGGCGTCGGCCTGTCCGCCTACGTCGAAGGCACCGGTCTCGGACCGTTCGAGGGCGCCGACGTGCGCGTCGATCCGAGCGGCACCGTGTACGTGTACGTCGGGGTGTCGGCGCAGGGCCAGGCGCACGAGACGACCCTCGCGCAGATCTGCGCGGACCACCTGGGGGTGCCGATCGCCGACGTCGTCGTGGTCGGCGGTGACACCAGCCTGGTGGGCTTCGGGATGGGCACGATCGCCAGCCGCGTGGCCGCCGTGGCCGGACCCGCGGTCGCCCGCAGCGCCGCCGAGGTCGCGCGACGCGCGCGGGTCGTGGCGGCCGAGCAGTTCGAGTGCGCCGCCGACGACGTCGTCATCGCCGACGGCCGCGCCTCGGTGCGCGGCGTGCCCGAGCGCGCGCTGCGCCTGGGCGATCTCGCGCGCGCGGCGGTGCGCAGCCGCGCGCTGATGCCGACCGGCAGTCCCGGCCTCTCGGCGTGCGCGTTCTTCTATCCGGGCAGCGTGACCTGGGCGTTCGGCGCCCACGCGGCGGTCGTGGAGGTCGACGTCGAGACGTGCGCCGTGCGCGTGCTGCGCTACGCGGCGGTGCACGACTGTGGACGGCCGATCAATCCCATGGTGGTCGAGGGCCAGGTCCACGGCGGGATCGCGCAGGGCATCGGCAGCGCGCTCGGCGAGGCTCTCGTTCACGACGAGGCCGGGCAGCTGCTGACCGGCTCCCTGATGGACTATTTTCTGCCGCGCGCCGACGACCTTCCACGCCTCGACGTCGCCCACCTCGATTTTGCCTCGGCCGTGAACGAGCTCGGCATCAAGGGTGTCGGCGAGAGCGGTGTGATCGCGCCCGCAGCGGCCATCGCGAACGCGGTCGAGGACGCACTCGCCGACCGCGGCGTGCGCATCGACCGGGTCCCGATCACGAGCGCCTATCTCTTCGAGGCACTGAGCGCCGGCCGGCGCTGACCGCCACGAAGACGACGGAAGGTGCGCGCGACGCGGTCAGTGGCGTGCGAGCCAGCCGAAGAGCCGCGCCGGCGTGATGGGCAGCTCGCGGACGATCACGCCGCGATCGGCCAGCGCGTCCTCGACCGCGTTCGCCACCGCGCTGGCGCCGGCGATGCAGCCGCTCTCGCCCACCCCCTTGGCCCCGAGCGGATTCACCACGGAGCGATGCTCGTCCAGGGCGACGTCGAGCCACGGCAGGTCGCCGGCCTTGGGGATCGCATAGTCCATCAGGCTCCCGGACAGGAGCTGCCCCTGTCCGTCGTACACGACCTCTTCCATGAGTGCGGTGCCGATGGCCTGCGCGGCCCCACCCTGCAGCTGTCCCTCGACGATCGCGGGGTTGATGGCGCGGCCCGGATCGTGGAGGACGACGTGGCGCAGCAGGCGGACGCGGCAGGTGTCGACGTCGACCTCGACGGCGCACGCCTGGCCGCCGAACGCCCACGTCACCGTGTCCGGGTAGAACCACGTGCATGCGTTCAATCCCGGCTCGCCCTTCGGCGCCAGCGCCTTCGAGCGCACCGCCGCCTGCGCCAGCCGGCCGAGCGGCAGCGTGCGGTCCGGCACGCCGGCCACGAACGCGCGGCTACCCTCGATCCGCACGTCGGTCGGCGCGCACTCGAAGATCTCCGCGGCGACGATCGCCGCGCGCTGCCGCACCTCCGCCGCCGCCCGCATCACCGCGGGTCCGGTGTTCACGATGACGCGACTGCCGCCGGTGCCCATGCCGTAGGGCATGAGCGTCGTGTCCCCGGCCATGACGACGACATCCTCCAGGCTCGCGCCGAGCGCGTCGGAGGCGATCTGCGCGAGCGTCGTCGAGTGTCCCTGCCCCTGCGCCGCCACACCGACGAGTACGAAGACCGTGCCGCGCGGGTCGACACGCACCGTCGCGCCCTCGAACGGCCCGAGGCCCGTGCCCTGGGCGTAGCAGGCGATGCCGACGCCGACGGGTCGCGGCGATCTCGCCGTCCCCTGCTGGCGCTTGCGCCAGTCGGCGTAGCCGAACAGATCGAGCAGACGCTCGAAGCCGGCGACGAAGTCGCCGGGATCGTAGGCGACGGGCACGCCGTCCTTGTAGGTGAGGCCCGGACGATACGGCATCTCGGCGGGCCGCACGAGATTGCGCCGGCGAAGGTCGGCCGGATCGAGCCCCAGGCGCCGCGCGCCGAGGTCCATCAGCCGCTCCATGACGAAGTTCGCCTCCGGGCGCCCGGCCGCGCGGTAGGCCGCGTTGAACATCGTCGTCGTCACCACGCTCTCGCCCCGCGATCGGTAGTGCGGCACGCGATAGGGCCCCGGCATGTGATTCACGGTGTTGGCGGTGAGCCCGTTGCCGGCCATCGGGTAGGCGCCGACGTCGGCCAGGAACGCGCTCTCCAGCGCCACGATGGTGCCGTCGGCCGCGAGGGCGAGCGTCGCCTCGTGCGACTGCGCGCGATCGTGGCCGGCGCTCTCGAAGTCCTCACGCCGGCCCTCGATCCACTTCACCGGTCGCCCGAGACGCCGCGCGGCCAGGGCCACCAGCACCTCGTCGGCGTACACCTGTCCCTTCGGTCCGAAGGCGCCGCCCACGTCCGGCACCAGCACACGCACCTGCTCGACCGGAACGTCGAGCACTCGCGCGATGACGTCCCGCTGGCTGTACGGGCTCTGGATCGAGCCCCACACCGTCAGCACGCCCGCCGCGCCGTCGTAGTCGGCGACCGCGCCGCGCGTCTCGATGGGCACCGCGGCCAGTCGCTGGTGGCGAAAGCGCTCGCGCACCACGATGAGGTCGGGCTGCGAGAGCGCGCGGTCGACGTCGCCGACGGCGCCGCGCACGGTCACGCCGATGTTGTCCGGCCACGCCTCGTGCACGCGCGTGGAGGCGGTACGCGCGGCCTCCGCCCCGATGAGCGACGGCAACACCTCGTAGTCGACGGTGACCAGCGCCAGCGCGTCCGCGAGCACGTACGGCGTCTCGGCGATCACCGCGGCCACCGGCTCACCGACGTAGCGGGCACGGTCGCGCACGAGAATGGGCGTGACGAACGGCCGCGGCTCGTGGACGCCGCTCGAGGCCGCCGTCAGCGCGCGCGCGGTCTCCGGCAGGTCGGCCGCCGTCCACACGGCCAGCACGCCCGGCAGCGCGCGGGCGGCGGCGGCGTCGACGCCGCGGATGCGCGCGTGCGCATGCACGCTGCGCACGACGCCGAGAGCGAGGCACTGCTGCGGCTGGATGTCGTCGACGTAACGCCCGGCCCCGGTCACGAGGCGGCGCGCGTCCCGGTTGCGCGGCGAGGCACCGATCATGGCCGGTAGTGTATACCGCGGGGACCCCGGCCTTTGCGGGCCGGTGCGCCGCGTTTATACTCCGGTACCCCCGATGGCTGGACCACGACGCGCAGCGTTGCGAATCCCGGGCATGGCAGGGCTCCTGCTGGCAGTCCTGTGCGCGCCGCTCGACGCGCGTGCCGCGGAGGGCCAGCTGACCTGGGCAATCCATGTGACCATCGCGCCCACGTGGTTCGATCCCGCCGAGACGCCCGGCATCGTGACGCCATTCATGATCCTCTACGCGCTCCACGACGCACTGGTGAAGCCGATGCCGGGCCAGCCGATGGCGCCGAGCCTCGCGGAGTCGTGGACGGTGTCGAAGGACGGGCTCGTCTACGATTTCGTGCTGCGCAAGAACGTGCGCTTCCACAACGGCGATCCGCTCTCCGGCGAGGACGTGAAGTTCTCGTTCGAGCGCTATCGCGGCGCCGCCGCTGCCGCGCTCAAGAGCAAGGTGGCGCGGGTCGAGGTGGTGGACCCGCTGCGCGTACGGTTCGTGCTCAAGCAGCCGTGGCCGGATTTCATGACGTTCTATGCCACACCGGCCACGGGCGCGGCCTGGATCGTGCCCAGGAAGTACGTCGAGAAGGTCGGCGAGGACGGCTTCAAGAAGGCGCCCGTGGGCGCCGGCCCCTACCGCTTCGTGTCGTTCACGCCCGGCGTCGAGCTCGTGGTGGAAGCGTTCGACGGCTACTGGCGCAAGCCGCCGCGCGTGAAGACGCTCGCCTTCCGCGTCATCCAGGACGAGTCGACGCGGCTGGCGGCGCTCAAGCGCGGCGAAGTCGACGTGGCCTACAGCATCACCGGCCCGCTCGCGGAGGAGCTCAAGCGCACGCCCGGGCTGGGACTCAAGTCGACGTCGTTCCCTTTCACGGTGTGGCTGGTCTTCACCGAGCAGTGGGACCCGAAGTCGCCGTGGCACGATCGGCGGGTGCGGCTGGCCGCGAACCTCGCCATGGACCGCGACGCCATCAACCAGGCGCTGTACCTCGGCCTCGCCACGCCGGCGCACAGCTTCATCCCGCGCGGCCTCGACTACTTCTGGGCGCCGCCACCGTACCCGCACGATCCGATGCGCGCGCGACAGCTGCTCGCCGAGGCCGGCTACCCGAACGGCTTCACCGCCGGCGAGCTCTCGGGCGACACCGTGTACGGCGCCTCGATCGGAGAGCCGGTGGTCAACGACCTCCAGGCGGTCGGCATCCGGCTGAAGCTGCGCCCGATGGAGCGCGCGGCGTTCTTCCAGGAGTTCGGCGACAAGAAGCTGCGCTGGGTCGTGGCCACCGGCAGCGGCGCGCCGGGCAACGCGGCCACGCGGCTCGAAGCCTACGCGGTGACCGGTGGGCGCTACGTGTACGGCGGCTACCCCGACGTCGATGGCCTCTTCGCCGAGCAGGCGGTGGAGACGAATCCCCGCGCGCGGCGGCAGCTTCTCGAGCGGCTACAGCGGCTGATCCACGAGCGCGTCGTGTTCGGGCCCGTCATCGAGCCGGCGCTGCTCAACGGGGTGGGCCCGCGCGCCGCGCAGGACGGCGGCCTCGGCGCCATCGCGAACCATCCATACTCCGCGCCGTACGAAGACATCACGCTGAAGGGACGGTAGCCACGGCATGACCCGACTCGCGGTCGCCCTCATCGCGCTCACGTGGGCGGCCGTCGCCGCCGCCGCCACGCCGGCCGGCCAGCTGACCTGGGCGCTGCACGTCACCATCGCCTCGCGCTTTCTCGATCCCGCGGAGAACGACGGCCTGATCACGCCGTACATGATCCAGTACGCGCTCCACGACGCGCTCGTGAAGCCGATGCCGGGCGGCATCAACACGCCGAGCCTGGCGGAGTCGTGGACGGTGAGCAAGGACGGTCTTGCGTACGACTTCAAGCTGCGCCAGGGCATCACCTTCCACAACGGCGCGCCGATCACACCGGAGGACGTGCGGTTCTCGTTCGAGCGCTATCGCGGCTCGGGTGCCAAGATTCTCCACGACCGTGTCGCGCGCGTGGAGACGGTCGACGCACGACAGGTGCGCTTCCGCCTGAAGGAGCCGTGGCCGGACTTCATGACCTTCTACGGCACCACCGCCACCGGCGCCGG
>DATAOC010000109.1:0-12620 GCA_036265915.1 Candidatus Methylomirabilota bacterium
AACACGCCGGCGACGCGCTCGAACTCGCTGCGGAACCGCTCGAGCGTCTGCGGCCAGCGCTCCGCCAGCTCGCGTCGCAGCAGGTCCAGGCGCTCGCGCGGACGCGCCGGCCGCGGGGACGGCGCCGCCGCGAATGCCCCGCGTGTCCTGGCCATCTCGCTGCGGATACGGGCCAGGAAGTCGGCGCGCGTGCTCACGGCGCGCGGCGGCCCCGCGCCGCCCACCGCTCCTGGAACGTCCGCGCCGCCACCGGCGGCAGGTCTCGTGTGGCCGTCCACTCCCCGAAGAAGAGCGGCAGCGAGCGGATCCGGCCGCCGCGCACGAACGGCCGCTGGAGCAGGCGCCCGAGCGGCCCGCCGAGCCGGTAGAGTCTCGGCCGGCGCAGAAGCCACGCGAGCGCCGTGAACACCGCGCGCTCGGGCCACGGGGCGATCCGCTTGGTGTCGACCTCCTTGCGCAGCTCGATCAGCATGCGGGGAATGTCGATGCGGACCGGACAGGCATCGGCGCAGGCGCCGCAGAGCGACGAGGCGTGCGCGAGGTCCTTCACCGAGCGCGGGCCGTTCAGCATGGCCGTGAGCAGGATGCCGATCGGGCCGGGGTACGTGTAGCCGTACGCGTGGCCACCGATCTGGCGGTAGACCGGGCACACGTTGAGGCACGCGCCACAGCGCAGGCAGTACAGCGCCTCGCGCAGCGTGCCGCCGATCTGCGCGATGCGGCCGTTGTCGAGCAGCACCAGGTGGAACTCGTCGGGACCCTCGAGCTCCCCCGCGCGCCGCGGCCCCTGCACCAGCGTGGTGTAGACGGACAGCTTCTGGCCCGTCGCGCTCTTGGCCAGCACGGCGAGAAACACCATGAGGTCGGTGAGCGAGGGCACCACCTTCTCGACGCCCATCACCGCCACGTGGACCCGCGGCAGCGACGTGACCATGCGGCCGTTGCCCTCGTTGGTCACCAGCACGACGGTGCCGGTCTCGGCCACCGCGAAGTTCGCGCCGGTGATTCCGAGGTCGGCCTGCAGGAACTTCTCGCGCAGCTCGGCGCGCGCGATGCGGGTCAGCTCCTCGGGATCGGCCGCGACCGTGCGACCCAGCTCGCGCGAGAACAGCTCGGCCACCTGGCCCTTCGTCTTGTGGATGGCCGGCGCGATGATGTGCGAGGGGCGTTCGTGCGCGAGCTGGATGATGTACTCCCCGAGATCGGTCTCGACCGGTGTCACGCCGGCGGCGGCGAGGGCGTCGTTGAGGTGAATCTCCTCTGTCGCCATCGACTTGGATTTCACCGCCATGCGTGCGCCCGTCCGCCGCGCGATGTCCAGGATGATGTCGCGCGCCTCGTCGGCGGTGGTCGCGAAGTGCACCCGGCCGCCCAGGCGCTCGACGTTGTCGATGAGCTGCTCGAGGTAGTGATCGAGTCGCTGGAGCGTCGCTTCCTTGATGGCGCGCGCGCGATCGCGGAGCGCCTCGCCCTCGGGAAAGGCCTCGAACGCCTCGCGCCGCAGCCCGATGAACTTCGTGGTCGCGATGTCGAGCGCTTCGTGCAGGAAGCGGTCGCCGAGCGCGTCGTGGGCGCGGTCCCGCAGCGGCGTGGTGACGATCGGCTCGCTCACGCGGGCGCCTCCGGACGCGCGTGCGCCAGCAGCTCGGCCAGGTGGGCGGCGCGCACGGGGGAGCGGCGGCGTCCGAGGCCGCCGCGCATCTGCATGAGGCAGCCGGCATCGCACGCCACCACGCACGACGCGCCGGTGGCCTCGACGTTGGCGAGCTTGCGGTCGAGGATCGCCGTCGACACCTCGGGCAGCCGGACGGAGAACGAGCCGCCAAAGCCGCAGCACTCGTCACTGCCGGCAAGCTCGACGAGCTCCACGCCGCGGAGATTCCGCAGCAGCGTGCGCGGCGCCTCGGCCTCGTGCAGCCCGCGCAGCAGGTGGCAGGAGTCGTGGTACGTCACCTTCCCGCCCGTGTCGGTCTGAAAGCGCGTGCGGCCGAGGGCGCGCACCAGGTACTGCGAGAACTCCCACGTCCGCCCCGCCAGGCGGCTCGCCGCCTCGCCGGCCGGCGTTCCCGCCAGCAGCCCGGGATACTCGTGCTTCACCATCCACGCGCACGAGCCGGACGGCACGACGACGGTGTCGGCGTGCGCGAACAGCTCAACGGTGCGTCGGGCGACACCCGCCGCGTCGGCGTGATAGCCGGAATTGAAGAGCGGCAGCGCGCAGCACGTTTGCCCGGCCGGCACGTCGACGGCAACACCGAGCCGCTCCAGCACTGCCACGATCGCCTCGCCGACCTCCGGATAGAACATGTCGGCCAGGCACGTGATCATGAGCGCGACGCGACGCTCGGCACTCATGCGTGCGGCGGCGGCGGGCTGACGAACACGAGCAGCACCAGCCGGGCGGCCGAGTCGTTGGTGACGCCGTGCGGCACGCCGGCGGCGGCCACGAGCGCCTCGCCCGGCGCCAGCGCGTGCTGCTCGGCGCCGAGCGTGAACCGCCCGCGCCCCTCCAGCACCACGTAGACCTTGTCCTGCCCGTCGTGGCTGTGGACCTTCTGACTCTGGCCCGGCTCGAGACAGTAGAGATCGAGCTGCGCGCGCGGCGTGCTCGCCAGCGCGATCTTCGCCATCTTGTCGGACTGGAACTTCGCGTGCTCGGCCAGACGGATCTTCATGGCGCCTCTCCCCGCGCCGCCCGCGCCACGAGCGTCACCGGATGGATGACCTCGATGTCGAGGCCGCGACGCCGGCAGCCGGCGGCGATCTGCAGCAGGCAGCCCGGATTGCCGGTGACGACGGTCCGGGCGCCGGACTCGACGATGCGCGCGATCTTCGCCTCCAGCAGGTGCTCGGCCATCGCCGGCTCGAGGATGTTGTACACGCCGGCGCTCCCGCAGCACAGCTCGCTGTCGGCGAGCGGAACGACCGTGAGCTCCGGAATCTTCGCGAGCAGCGCCCGCGGGGCCGCCCGCACCTTCTGGCCGTGTACCAGATGACAGGCGTCATGGTACGTCACCGTGATGGGCAGTGGCCGGAGCGGCAGATCGGCCTCGGCCAGCAGCTCGCTGACGTCGCGCGTCCGCTGGGCGACGCGCACGGCTGCCTCGTCCGTCGTCCAGTGACCGTACTCGCGCATCGCCGATCCGCAGCCGGCCGCGTTCGTGACGATCCAGTCGGCGTCGGCCGGGAACGCACCGCCGAGCGCCGCCGCCCGCGCGCGCAGCGCGTCCACGCGGCCCGCGTGGAGGTCGAGCGCGCCACAGCAGCCCTGCGCGCGCGGCACGAACACGTCCCAGCCGGCGAGGCTCAGCAGCAGCGCGGTGTCGCGGTTCACGTCCGGAAAGACGTGGCGCTGGATGCAGCCCGTGAGCAACGCCACGCGGCCGCGCGACGTGCCGCGCGCCGGCACGTGCTCGCGCAGCGCCCGCGGCGCCGGCACGCTCTGGAGCAGCCCGTCCATCGCCGCCAGCCGCGGGGCCCGCCGCAGGAGGCCGCTGCTGCGGACCACGTGCTGAAGGCCCGAGCGACGATAGAGTCGGGCCGCGAAGAACAGCGCGCGCAGCCGACCCGGATGCGGCAGCACCGCATAGAGCATCGCCGGCAGCAGCCGCTCGCGGAGCGGTCGCCCGCGGCGCGTGATCTCCGCCCGTGCCGTCTCGAGCAGCGAGCCGAACGGGACGCCGGCCGGACACGCCGTCTCGCACGCGCGGCAGCCGAGGCACAGGTCGAGATGGCGGCGGAAGCCCTCCGTCACGCCGAGACGCTTCTCGGCCACCGCGCGCATCAGGTACACGCGCCCGCGCGGGGAGTCCATCTCCTCGCCCAGCACCCGGTACGTCGGGCACTGGGGCAGGCAGATGCCGCAGTGCACGCAGGACCGGATGGCCGTCATGGTGGACGGCGCGTCCAGATGCTCGACCGACGTGCCGGACGTCGTCACAGTCCGCCCACGAACCGGCCGGGGTTCAGCACGCCGTCGGGATCGAACTCGCGCTTGATCGCTTCCATCACGGCAAACACCGGAGCGGCGATCGGCCCCCACGGGTCGACCTTCTCGCGCAGCGCGCGCGGCGCCCGCTCCACGACGACGCCGCCGTCGACGTCGGCCACGAGCGCGCGAAGGCCTTCCACCGCCGCCGCCACCGTCTCGGGGTCCGTCGTCTCGACGCGCGCCCGCAGCGCGCCGAGCGCCGCGCAGCCCGCCACGGCGACGCCGCCGAGCGCCGCCCGCGCCTGCGAGAACGTCGCCGCCAGGCGGTCGGGCACGGTGCCGATGCGGAGGATCGTCCCGCCGGGACGGCCGAGCGCGCGATCGTACACACGCCAGAAGCTGGTGCCGAGGGTGTCGAAGCGGCCGCGCGCGCGGGCAACCTGCTCGGCCAGCTGCGCGCCCTGGGCCCGGACCGCGGGCTCCACGGTCGCGATCGATACCGCGAGAGCCGCGGCCGCGACCGGCAGCCCGCACTCGGTCAGCGCCCGGTCGTCGAGCATCTCCACGCGATTGGGCTGCAGCGTCGAGTCCAGGATGCCGGCCACGCACTCCTGCGCGTGCGCCGTCGACCGGAAGCTCGCCAGCCACGTGGCCTCGGCGTCGGGCAGCGGATGCAGGCGCAGCGTGAGCTCGCCCAGGACGCCGAGCGTACCGAGCGAGCCGACCAGGAGCTTCGGCACGTCGTATCCCGTCACTGACTTGACGACGCGCGCGCCGCCCCACGTCACCACGCCATCGGCCTGCACGAACCGAGCGCCGAGCAGGAGATCGCGCATGGTGCCGTACCGCGCGCGCAGCGGACCGCTCGCCTGGGTGGCGGCGATGCCGCCCAGCGTGCGTGCGTGCCAGCCGGGCGGGTCGACGGGCAGCGCCTGGCGATGCGGCGCCAGGTGCGCCGCCAGCGCACCGGCGGTGATACCGGCGCGCACGGTGATGGTGAGGTCGTCGGGACTGTGCTCCACGACGCCGGCCAGACGCCTCAGGTCGATGACGAGGTCGACGCGCGCCGGCGGCACCCCCTGCTCTTGCGCCGAGCCGCTGCCGCGCGGCACGACCGCGAGGCGCTCGTCGTGCGCGACCGCCAGCAGCTGCGCCAGCTCCTCCAGCGTCGCGGGGGCGGCGACCCAGCGCGGGGGAATGCCGTCGATGGCCATGGCAAAGAGACCGGCGGCATCGTCCCGCCAGCCGTCGCGGCCGACGACGGCGGCGAGCGCGCCGGGCAGCGAGCGGGCGGCGACGCTCACGCCGCTAGACCCACGTGCCGGCCGGCAGCGTCGGCCGAGACGGCCGGAACCCCTCGCCGCAAGCCGGATGCGACGGCAGGAGCTTCGCCGGATTCATGAGGCCGTCGGGATCGAACACGCGGCGGAGCCGGTACATGAAGTTCAGGTCCGCGTCGGCATACTGCAGCGGCAGGTTCTTCGCCTTGTCGAGCCCGACGCCGTGCTCGCCCGTCACGCTGCCGCCAAGGTCGATGCACGCACGCAGCAGTGCCTCGTTGACTTCCTGGGCACGGGCAAACTCCTCGGGCCGGCGATCGTCGTAGCAGATCATCGGGTGCAGATTGCCGTCGCCGGCGTGAAACACGTTGGCGATGACGAGGTTGTAGCGACGGCTGAGCGCCACCATCTCCCGCATGATCTGCGGCAGCTTCGAGCGCGGCACCACGGCGTCCTGCAGCAAGTAGGCGGACGCGATCCGGCCGATGGCGCCCGCCGCCTCCTTGCGCCCCTTCCACAGGAGCGCTCGCTCGAGCTCGTCGCGCGCGACCGTCACGAAGAGCGCCTGGCGGTCGCGGCAGATGGCGGCAATGCGCTCGGCCTGCGCCTCGACCTCGGCGGCGGGACCGTCGAGCTCGATGAGGAGCACGGCGCCGGCGCCGTCGGGATAGACCTTGCCGACGGCGGCGTTGATGGCGCCGATCATCGCCTCGTCGAGCATCTCGAGCGCGGCCGGCACGATGCCGGCGGCGATGATGGCCGACACGACCTCGGAGGCGTCGACGACGGTCGCAAACGTGGCGAGGATCGTCTTCACCGCCTCGGGGATGTGGAGCAGGCGCACGGTGATCGCGGTCACCAGGCCGAACGTGCCTTCGGCGCCGACCATGGCGCCGGGAAGATCGTAGCCCGGCCGGTCGACTGCCTTGCCGCCGACGCGGACCACGTGGCCCGTCCCGAGCACGAACTCGAGACCGAGCACGTGATTGGTCGTGATGCCGTACTTCAGACAGTGGGGGCCGCCGGCGTTCGTCGACACGTTGCCGCCGATCGACGACACCATCTGGCTCGAGGGGTCGGGCGCAAAAAAATAGCCGCGCTCGCGGACGGCGTTGGTCAGCCAGAGATTGATCAGACCGGGCTGCACGGTGGCCGCGCGGTTCGGCACGTCGATGTCGAGGATGGCCGTCATGCGCGTCAGGGAGATCATGACGCCGCCCCGCGCGGCCATGGCGCCGCCGATGAGCCCGGTGCCCGAGCCGCGCGGGACGACCGGCACACGCTCGCGCCGACACGCCGCGACGATGTCCCGCACCTGCTCCGTGGAGCGCGGCAGGACGACGGCGTCGGGCTCGCCCTTGTAGAGCGTGTGCATGTCGGCCTCGTAGGCCAGCCGCGCTTCGTGAGACGTGAACAGGCCATCCGCGCCCACGATGCGCTGCAGGTCGCCGACCATCCGCGCGCTGAGTGGCATCACCCGATCCTCGCGTCGCCAAAAAACAACTTGCCGGTCCCGACGCGGCGACCGGCAAGTGGGGACATGGCCCGTCCGCGGTGGCTCAGCCGATCTTCCAGGTGTCTCCCGACGTCAGCAGCTTCGCGATGCTGCCCGGCCCGCGCTCCGAGATCGCGCGCTGCTCCTGGTCGAGGATCATGTCCTCGTAGATCGGCGCCTCGATCTCCTGCAGGACGCCGATGGGCACGGGAAAGCTCGGCGCGAAGAGGTCGGCCAGCAGCTTGGCGGCGTTGACGTTGCGCTCGTCGTGCACCCAGAGCGCGCTCTCAGGCACGCTCTTGGCGTCGACGACCTTCGGGATCACGCCGTCCATGATGACCGCGCGGCGCGCGTCCGCCGGCCCGAACAGCAGCGGCTTGCCGTGCTCGAGGCGCAGCTCGTGCTGGATCTTGGACTCCTTGTCGTACATCACGTTCCACGCGAGATCGTTGTACACGTTGCAGTTCTGCAGGATCTCGAGGAACCCGGTGCCCTTGTGGCGGGCCGCACGCTTGAGCATCTCGTCCATGTGCGCGATGTTGCGGTCGACCGTGCGCGCCACGAAGGTGGCGCCGCAGCCCAGCGCGAACGCCAGCGGATTGACCGGGCGATCGGCGGAGCCGAGGGGCGTCGACTTGGTGACCTTGCCGAGCTCGCTGGTCGGCGAGTACTGACCCTTGGTGAGACCGTAGATCCGGTTGTTGAACAGCAAGATCGTGATGTTCACGTTGCGGCGCAGCACGTGCAGCATGTGGTTGCCGCCGATCGACAGCCCGTCGCCGTCGCCGGTGACCAGGAACACCTTGAGGTCGGGGCGGGCCACGCGCAGACCGGTCGCGATGGCGGGCGCCCGACCGTGGATGGTGTGGAACCCGTACGTGTTCATGTAGTACGGGAACCGGCTCGAGCAGCCGATGCCGGAGATGAACACGATGTTCTCGCGCGGGATCCCCAGGTCGGGCATCGACTTCTGCACGGCGCTCAGGATGGCGTAGTCACCACAGCCCGGACACCAGCGGACGTCCTGGTCCGACTCGAAATCCTTCTTCGTGTACTTCGGCGCCGGTGTCGCGGCCGCTCCTGCTCCCTGCGCGCTCATGCGTTGCTCCCGATGAGTTGGTTGATCGCCTCGAGGATCTCCTCGCTCGCCAGCGGCAGGCCGCGAACCCGGTTGAAGCCGACCGCGTCGACGAGGTACTCCGCGCGCAGCACGCGCACGAGCTGGCCACTGTTGATCTCCGGCACGAGAACCTTCCGGTACTCGCGCAGGATGTGGCCGAGGTCGGGCGGCAACGGATTGAGATGCCGCAGATGGACCGACGCGACGGCGTGTCCGGCCGCCTGCGCGCGCTCCACCGCCGCCGTGATCGAGCCGTACGTCCCGCCCCAGCCGACGACGAGAAGATCGCCGGTGGCCGGGCCGTTGATGGTCGTCGGCGGAATCTCCTGGGCGACGCGCCGCACTTTCTCGGCGCGCGTGCGGACCATGTGGTCGTGATTGTCCGGATCGTAGGAGATGTTGCCGGTGACGTCCTGCTTCTCGATACCGCCGATGCGATGCTCGAGACCCGGCGTGCCCGGACGCACCCACGGACGCGACAGCGTCGCGGGATCGCGAAGGTACGGGAAGAACCCTTCCTTCTCCGTGCGGAACTGGATGTCGATCGGCGGCAGCGTGTCCGGGTCCGGGATCAGCCACGGCTCCGAGCCATTGGCCAGGAAGCCGTCGCTCAGCACGAACACCGGGCACATGTACTTGGCGGCGATGCGGATCGCCTCGTAGGCGACGTAGAAGCAGTCGCCCGGCGTCGCCGGCGCCAGCACCACGACGGGCGACTCGCTGTTGCGGCCGTACAGCGCTTGCATGAGGTCGGCCTGCTCGGTCTTCGTCGGCAACCCTGTCGACGGTCCCCCGCGCTGGATGTCAAAGATGACCAGCGGCAGCTCGGCCGTGACTGCCAGCCCGATGGCTTCGCCCTTCAGCGCAATGCCCGGGCCGCTCGAGCCGGTGACACCGATGGCGCCGCCGAACGAGGCGCCGATGGCCGCCGTCGCGGCGGCAATCTCGTCCTCCGCCTGGATGGTCCGGATGCGGAATCGCTTGTGCATCGCCAGCTCTTCGAGAATGCTCGACGCCGGCGTGATCGGATACGCGCCATAGACGATCGGCACCTTGCACCGCTCCGCCGCCGCCAGCAGGCCCCACGCCAGCGCACGATTGCCCGTCATGGCGCGATAGACGCCGGCCGGCATCTCGGCCGGCTCGATGTCGTAATGCTCGGAGAAGATCTCCGCCGTCTCGCCGAAGGCGTGGCCCGCCTTGAGCACGCGCGTGTTCGCCTCGGCGAACTGCGGGTTCTTCGCGAACCGCTTGCCGATCCAGTCGAGGGTGGGCTCCAGCGGACGCGTGTAGATCCAGGAGACGAGACCGAGGGCGAAGAAGTTCTTCGTCCGGTCCTTCTCCTTGGCGTTCAGCGGCAGGTCCTTGATGGCCTCGTGCGTGAGGCCGGTCATGTCGACCTTGTGCAGGCGGTAGCGCTCACCGAGCGCGGGTTCGTCCAGCGGGTTCGACGCGTAGCCGGCCTTGTCCAGGTTGCGCTTGTCGTACGCCGCCGTGTTCACGATGAGCAGCCCGCCCGTCTTGAGATCGCGCAGATGCACCTTCAGCGCGGCCGGGTTCATCGCGACGAGACAGTCCAGTCGGTCGCCCGGCGTGTAGACGCGATGGCTGCCGAACTGCAGCTGGAAGCTCGACACGCCGAACAGCGTGCCGGCAGGGGCTCGAATCTCCGCCGGGAAGTTCGGGAGCGTCGCCAGGTCGTTGCCCGCCCACGCGGACTCGGTCGTGAACTGCTCACCCGTCAGCTGCATCCCGTCGCCGGAGTCGCCGGCGAACCGGATCACAGCGCGATCGAGCTCCCGGCGTGTCTTGACCCCATTCACCGGCGCCGCCGTCTCGCTCATCGAGCCATCCTCTCCTCTGTCATTGCTCGGCGTTCCCCAGGCCGAGCGCAGACGCCGCTCGTCATCGCGCCGGACCGGGGTTTCACGCCGAGGCCGCCCGCTTCAACCGGGCGTGGTTCATGTTAACCAAGCCCTCCGGTTTCGGCAAGGTTAATGAGTGGTTAGACCTCTGCATGTCAGCCCGCATCGATCGCGTGCGGGTTCTTCAGTCTGTCCCCCGGCGGCAGGTTCAGCACCGCCTCCGGAAACAGGTGCGCCAGCCAGCGGATCACGTCGCTCACCGTTGCCACGCCGACGGGCCGACGGTCGCGGTCGACCAGCGGCACGGTGCGGTAGCCGGCAATGCTCATGGAGTGCACGGCATACGCGATGCGATCGTCGACGGCCAGCGCTTCGGGATTCGGGGTCATGACGTCGCGCAGCGCCGTGCGCGCCGCGTCGCGGCCGGCGCCGGCCACCCGCGTGAGCACGTCACGCTCGGTGAAGATCCCGGTCAGCCGGCCCTTGTCGTCGACGATGAGGACACCGGCCTGTCGACGCTCGAGCATCCGGGCGATGGCCTCCTGCGCCGTGGCCGTCTCCCGCAGGCAGATCGGCGCGGCGGGCTCGAGGCTGGCGATCGTGTCGTTCAGGAACGTCCCGCGGATCTCGTCGAAGTGCTCGTCGAGCCCGTGGTCGTCCGCATCGTCGTCGGAGTGGCTGATCATGCGACCTCCTGCGTCAGCGCTCGGCGGCGACAGCGGCCGCCGGCGCGGTGCTCGACTCTTTCAGCAGCTCGATGAAGCGGCTGGCCGTCGGCGTCAGCGGCTTCTGGCGGCGATGAATGATGCCGACCGGCCGCGCCAGATCCGGCACGCCGAAGGCCACGGCGGCAAGCGTTCGCACGCCGGCTTCCTTCTGCACCGTGTGCCGCGGCAGGATGCTGACGCCGGCGTCGATGATGATCGCCTGCTTGATCGTCTCGATGTTGTCGAACTCCATGACGATGTTCGGCCGCGCGCCGTGCTGCCGGAGCGCGCGGTCGATCGCCTTGCGGATCGGGAGCGCGCGGTCGAAACCGACGTACGGAATGCCGTTCAGATCCTCCGGCATGAGCAGACGGCGCCGCGCGAAGCGATGGTTGGGGTGGCAGACGACGGCCATGGGCTCGACGCGAAGCGGGACGACGCTGAGGGCGCGGTCCGATGGCGGATACGACATGATCCCGATGTCGGCCTCGCCGCTCATCACCGCTTCCACGACCTTGTGCGGATGCAGGCATTCGAGCTGGACGCGCGCCGCCGGATAGAGCGAGGAGAACTGCTGCATCGGCCGGCTCACGTCGTGCAGGCCGACGGAGTAGATCGCGGCCACCCGCACGGTGCCGTCGACATGCGCCTTCACCGCAGCCACCTCCGACTTCACCTTCTCCCAGGCCTCGAGCATCGAGCGGCACGCCTCGTGGAGCGCCCGGCCTTCCGCCGTCACCACGAACGGGCGCTTGGTGCGATCGATGAGCACGGCTCCCAGCTGGGCTTCCAGCTGCTGGACCGCCTGGCTGGCCGCGGATTGCGAGACGAAGTTGAGGTCGGCGCCCTTCGAGAAGGACCGGAGCCGGACGACGTCGCAATAAAGACGGAGAGTTTCGAGATGCACCAGCCCACTCTACACCATTAGTGAATCTGATACCTATCATGCGTCTTTTCCCTGATGACTAATACTGGGCGAGCGAGTAGTATCGTGCAACTCTTCACAAAGGGGTAGGAGCATGAAGGAGCAGGCGCCGCCAGCGATCGCCGGCCAGCCTCCCGCGCAGGGCCTGTACGACCCCGCGCACGAGCACGACGCGTGCGGCGTCGGCTTCGTGGTGAACATCAAGGGGCTCCGCTCCCACGCCATCGTCCGCCAGGCGCTGCAGGTGCTGATCAACCTCCTCCACCGCGGGGCGTGCGGCTGCGAGGTGAACACCGGCGACGGCGCCGGCATCCTGCTCCAGATGCCCGACAAGTTCCTGCGCAAGCAGTGCGGGCGACTCGGCATTCCCCTGCCCGGCCCGAAGGACTACGGCGCCGGGCTCGTGTTCCTGCCGCGCGATCCCGTCCAGCGGGAGAAGGTCCAGGGCGTCATCGCCACCATCGTGGCCGAGGAAGGCCAGCGCCTGCTCGGGTGGCGGGAGCTTCCCATTGACGACCGCCATCTCGGCGCCAGCGCCGTCGGCGTGGAGCCGCACTTCAAGCAGGTGTTCATCGGGCGGGGCGACGCCACGCGCACGCACGTGCAGTTCGAGCGCAAGCTCTACGTGATCCGCAAGCGCGTGGAGCACGCCGTCGACCGGCTCGACTTCGCCGAGAAGACGCGCACGTACATTCCGAGCCTGAGCAGCAACACCTTGATCTACAAGGGCATGCTGTCGGCGGACCAGATCGAGTCGATGTTCCCGGACCTGCTCGACCCCGACATGGAGTCGGCCCTGGCTCTCGTCCACCAGCGCTTCAGCACGAACACGTTTCCGTCGTGGCCGCTGGCGCATCCGTACCGCTACGTGGCGCACAACGGCGAGATCAACACGCTGCGCGGCAACATCAACTGGATGCGCGCGCGCGAGGCGCTGTGCACGTCGGACGCGCTCGGCGACGACCTGGCGAAGGTCCTGCCGGTCACCCGCGAGGGACTCTCCGACTCCGCGACCTTCGACAACGTGCTCGAGTTCCTCGTCATGAACGGCCGCTCGCTGCCGCACGCGATCCTCATGATGATCCCCGAGCCGTGGCAGCACCACGAGTCCATGAGCCCGGAGCGCCGGGCGTTCTACGAGTATCACTCCTCGCTCATGGAGCCGTGGGACGGGCCGGCCTCCATCGCGTTCACCGACGGCACCGTCATCGGCGCCGTCCTCGATCGCAACGGGCTGCGGCCGTCGCGGTACTACGTCACCAAGGACGACCTCGTCGTGATGGCCTCCGAGGTCGGC
>DATAOC010000110.1:0-8481 GCA_036265915.1 Candidatus Methylomirabilota bacterium
CCGCCGCGCGGCGGGTGAGCCCGGCCACCATGGCGGTGCCCGCCAGCGACGCCACGCCGGCGGTGGCGGCGGGATCGACGTCGCCCGCACATCTCCCGGCGCGCGCGGCGAGGATCGCGTAGTCCGGCGACGGCGTGACGACCATCTCGATCTCGACGACGCGCGTGGGATCGGCGATGCGGACGGTGTGCGTGAAGGCGTCGTCGTGCGTGTTGTCGGCCCAGCCCTCCATCACGCGCTCGTACGCGTCGCGGCCGCGGAGCAGCGGCGGCGTCAGCATCACCGCATGGGACTGGCGCCGCCCGCGAGGTACTTCTCGGGCTCGCGATCGAACTTCTGCTTGCAGCCGACGGCGCAGAAGTAATACGTCTGCCCCTTGTAGACGGACTGGGCGGCGGCGCGGGGTGGATCGACCGTCATCTTGCACACCGGGTCAGTGGCCATGCTCGAACCTCCATGTCCTCAGCCGCAGACTGTTCGTCACCACGGAAACCGAGGAGAATGCCATCGCGGCGCCGGCGAGGATCGGCGACAGCAGCACCCCCCACAGCGGATAGAGCAGGCCGGCGGCCACCGGGATCAGCAACACGTTGTAGCCGAACGCCCACGCGAGATTCTCCTTGATGATGCGCAGCGTCTGCCGCGACAGCGCCAGCGCGACGAGCACGCCGCGCAGGTCGCCGCGCATGAGCGTCACGTCGGCCGCCTCGATGGCGACGTCGGTGCCCGAGCCCATCGCAATGCCGACGTCCGCGCGCGCCAGTGCCGGCGCGTCGTTGATGCCGTCGCCGACCATTGCCACGCGGTGCCCCTCCGCGCGCAGCCGCTCGATCTCGCGCGCCTTGTCCTCCGGGAGAACCTCGGCCAGCACGCGCTCGATCCCGGCGCGCCGCGCCACCGCGGCCGCCGTCCGCGCGTCGTCCCCGGTCAGCATCACGGGCGCCACGCCGGCGGCCCGTAGCGCGGCGATCGTGGCCGGCGCCTCGGGCTTCAGCGCGTCGGCGACCGCCAGGGCGCCGACCGAGCGCAATGCGAGGGCGAGGAACACGACCGTCTTGCCCTCGCCGGCAAGCGTGTCCGCTTGCGGGCCCAGCATGGAGACATCGACGCCGCGCGCGTCCATCAATGTGCGATTGCCCAGCAGCACGCGCCCCTCGCCGGACATGGCGTCGACGCCCTGGCCGGGGACGGCCGCAAATTCCGTCACCGGGGGCAGCGCCAGGCCGCGGTCCTTGGCGCGCGCCACGATGGCGGCGCCGATCGGATGCTCCGACGCCTGCTCGACCGCCGCCGCGAGCGCGAGGAGATCGTCGTCCGTGGCCGGCGGCAGGCTGATGACGTCCGTGACGGCGAGGCGGCCCACCGTCAACGTGCCGGTCTTGTCGAAGACCATGGTGTCGACCCGGTGCAGTGTCTCCAGCGCGCCCGCGCTCTTGATCAGCACGCCCTGCTCGGCGCCACGACCGGTGCCGACCATGATGGCGGTCGGCGTCGCGAGCCCCATCGCGCACGGGCACGCGATGACGAGCACCGCCACCGCGTTCGTCAGCGCATAGAGCGCGGAGGGCGCGGGACCGAGCAGCCACCACCCGACGAACGTGGCCGCCGCCACCGCGAGGACGATCGGCACGAACACGGCGGCGACCCGGTCGGCCAGACGCTGGATAGGCGCCCGCGAGCCCTGTGCATCCTCGACCAGACGGATGATGCGTGCCAGCGTGGTGTCCGAGCCGACGCGGGTTGCGCGGAACACGAAGCCGCCGGCGATGTTCATCGTGCCGGCGAAGACCGCGGAGCCGACCGCCTTGTCCACGGGCATGCTCTCGCCGGTCAGCATGGATTCGTCGACCGACGAGGCGCCCTCGACCACCTCGCCGTCGACGGCAATACGCTCACCCGGCCGGATGCGGACCCGGTCGCCCACCGCGACCTCGTCGACCGGGATGTCGACCTCGCCGCCGCCGCGGACGACGCGGGCGCGGCGCGGAGCAAGAGCGACGAGACGCCGGATGGCGTCGGAGGTGCGCCCACGCGCGCGCGCTTCGAGCCAGCGGCCGAGCACGACCAGCGTGATGACGACGGCCGCGGTCTCGTAGTACGTCATCGCCCCCAGCGCCATGAACGCATGCGGCCACAGGGTGACCGCGAGCGAGAAGAAGTATGCGGCGTTGGTGCCGAGGGACACGAGCGTCGCCATGCTCGCCGTGCGATAGCGGAGGTCATGCAGGAATCCCCGGTGGAACTGCGCGCCGACCCAGAACTGCACCGGGGTCGTCAGCAACAGCAGCACGCCGGGGTCACGCAGCCACGCCGGCACCCAGGGAAAGACCTCCGGCATGCTGCCGAGGACGATCGGGATCGACAGCAGCGCGCCCACCAGGACGCGCGTGCGAAGCTCCCGCTGCTCGGCCGCCCGCGCCGCCTGCGCAGGATCGGGCGCCGGCGCGCCGGCCGGCGGCGCGTCGCCGAGCTCGTAGCCGGCGCGCGCCACGGCGTCACGGAGCGCCGCGACATCGCCACGCGCCGGATCGAAGGCGACGGTGGCGCGCTCGGTGGCGAGATTCACCGTGGCCTCTTCCACACCCGGCACCGATTTCAGCGCGTGCTCCACCTTGCCGACACAGGCGGCGCAGTGCATTCCGCGCACGGCCAGCGTGAGCCGGGCCATCAGCGGGCTCCGAACCGCGCAAAGACGTCGAGCAGCTCGTCGATCTTCTGCTGGCGATCGCTCTTGCTGCCCGAGCGCAGCGCGTCGCTCACGCAGGACTCGATGTGACGGCCGAGCAGCAGCTTCTGCACCTGCTCGAGCGCGCCCTGGACGGCGGAGATCTGCAGCAGGATGTCGACGCAGTAGGCGTCGTTCTCCAGCATGCGCTGCAGCCCCTGCACCTGCCCCTCGATCCGGCGCAGGCGTCCGCGGGCCTTCGCCTTGGTCTCGGCACGCAGCATGGCCATATACCCCCACGGGGTACTATGCCGCCGCCGCGCGACCGTGTCAACCGCGCGCGCGGCCGGTGCCGGCGGGGACGCGCAGCCTCAGCGCGCCGGCGGCCACGCTCATCGTGACCGGGCTGGCCGCGGCGAGCTCGCCGTCGAGCTCGGTCGGTAGCGGGGTCGGCCCGTCGATCACCACGCACGACGCCCGTCGCGTCGCCACCCGCGGGTGAGCGAGATGGCGCCCGCTGTAGATCGTCGGCAGCCAGCGGATCATCTCCAGACGCCCGAGGCCGCCGAGGATGACCAGGTCGAGTCGACCGTCGCGGGCATCTGCATCCGGCGCGATCTTCATGCCGCCGCCGAAGTAACGGCCGTTGGCGACGACGGCCGCCGTGAGCGGCGCGCGCCAGGCCGCGGCGCCGTCCGCGTCGACGGTGGCCGCGACCGCCCGCCAGGCGCGCACGGTGGCGAGCACCGCGACGAGGTAGGGCAGCGTTCCGCGCGCGCGGACGGACGCGGCCCGGGCCGCCACGGCCGCGTCGAAGCCCGCCCCGGCGGCGCCGAGGAAGTATCGCCGGCGACCGTCCGCCCACGCGGCGAGGCCGAGATCGAACACGGCGTCGTGGCCGCCGACGAGCGCGGTGGCCGCATCGGCGAGGCGGTGCGGCACGCCGAAGTTCCGGCACGCGTCGCGGCCGCGACCGGTGAGCACCGCGCCGATGGTCGCCAGCGGCCGCCCGTCGGCCCCGGTCGCGCCGTTGACCACCTCGTTGAGGGTCCCGTCGCCGCCAACCGCGACCACGAGCTGGTGCCCCGCGCGGACGGCATCGCGCGCCACGCCGATGGCGTCGCCCGCGGCGACGGTGGTGGCGCACTCGAAATCGAGACCGGTGCGCCAGAGCGCCTCGCGAACCTTTGGCCACGCCCGCTCCGTGCGTCCGCCGCCCGCCGCCGGGTTGACGACGACGAGGGCGCGACTCACTCGAAGAGCGAGATCTGGGCGACGGGGGCCGGGGGGCGGGCCCGCGGCTTCCGCGTCTTGCGCGGCTTCTCCGGCGCAGGCGGCGCCGGCTTGGGACGCGTCCAGCCCTTCTGGTGCGCGATCCGCTCGCCTTGCTTGATCACGACCATGTCGACCAGTCGGGCGAGCGGATTGCGCAGCAGCATCAGGTAGCGCTCCCAGTACTTCGGCGAATGGGCGAGCGTGCGCATCTGGTCGAGGGCCAGCGACAGCGCCGCGCGGTCACCCTTGCGCGACGCCAGGCGCAACTCGCCCAGGATCTTCTGCGCGCTGATCCGCGACGGCGTCAGCTTCGCCATCGCCGGGATGCTACCACGGCCGCCGTGCCCGTCAGCGCGGTCGGATCTCGAACTCCTCGCGATGCGCCTGCGTCTCGACCGGCTGCACCACCACCTTGGCGTCGAGCGAGGCCTCGAGCCGCGCCAGGTCGTCGCGCGCCTCGCCGGCGAGATAGGCGGCGACGTCGGGATGCACGCGCGCGACGACCTCGCGTCGGGCCACGGCCTCGCCGTCCGTGCCGACCTTGGCGCGGATCGCACGGAATACCTCGGCGGCGAGCGTCTCGTCCGATTTGGTGACGCCGCTGCCGCGGCACGTGGGACACGACACGCTGAGGAGCGCCCGCAGATCCTGGCGGACCCGCTTGCGCGTCATCTCCACCAGGCCCAGCTCGGAGATCTGCAACACGTTGGTGCGCGCCTTGTCGTCGGCGAGCGCGCGCTTGAGCGCCTTCTCGACCTGCTCGCGATGCTCGGGAACCTCCATGTCGATGAAATCGATGATGATGATGCCGCCCAGATCGCGCAGCCGGATCTGCCGGACGACTTCCGTCGCCGCCTCCAGGTTGATCTTGAGCACGGTTTGCTCGAAGTCGCGCTTGCCGACGTACTTCCCCGTGTTCACGTCGATGGAGACGAGCGCCTCGGTGTGGTCGATGACGATGTAGCCGCCGGACTTGAGCCACACCCGCCGCCGCAGCGCCTTGTCGATGTCCTTCTCGATTCCGAACTTCTCGAAGATCGCCGTCCGCTCGCCGTAGAACTTGACGCGCTCCTCCAGGGCGGGCACCAGCGCCCGCACGTAGCCGAGCACGCGGTCGTGCACCTCCACGTCGTCGACGATGAACTCGTCCACCTCCGGCGAGAACAGGTCGCGCACGACGCGGAACGTGAGATCGGCCTCCTCGTGCAGGGCGGCCGGCGGCGTGGCCGCTTCGTAGCGGCTCTGGATCTGCGCCCACAGCCGGGCCAGGAACTGCACGTCGGCCGCGAACTCGGCCTCGCCCTTGCCCTCCGCGTTCGTCCGCAAGATGAAGCCGCCCGGCGGCAGCTCCAGCGATCGCAGGGCCGCGCGCAGGCGATCGCGCTCACGCTCGTCGCGGATCCGTCGCGACACGCCGATGTGCCTGGCCTGTGGCATGTAGACCAGATACCGCCCCGGCAGCGAGATGAACGAGGTGATGCGCGCGCCCTTGGTGCCGAGCGACTCTTTGGAGACCTGGACGAGGACGTGCTGGCCACGCGCGAGCATCTGCTCGATGGGGCCGGTCGCCTCCCGACGCGGCGTCTCGCCTTCCTCCACGTCGATCTCGGCATCGCCTTCGAGGGTCGGCAGCAGGGTGGCGGTGTAGTCGCCGGCGTAGAGGAACGCGTCCTTCACCAGACCGATGTCCACGAAGGCGGCCTGCATCCCGGGCAGGACGTTGGTGACGGTGCCCTTGTACACGCTGCCCACGATCGAGCGGTGGCGACGCCGCTCGAGGTACAGCTCGGTGAGTAGGTTACCTTCCTGGACGGCGACGCGGGTCTCGATGAGACCGGCATTGACGACGATCCGTTTGCTCACGGCGGCACTCCCCCGACGCGACTCCCGACCCGAGCGGAACGGGCCCGCGTCTCATTGGAACTGCCGCATTCGCACGGAGAGAAGCAGCCCGAGGGCTGTCAGCGAGACCAGCATCGAGGTGCCGCCGTAGCTCATCAACGGCAGCGGCACGCCGACCACGGGCAGGAGACCGGTGACCATCCCCACGTTCACGAGAACCTGTGTCGCGAAGAGGGCAGTGACGCCGAGCGCGATGAGCCGTCCCACCGGCTCGCGCGCCGTGGCCGCGATGTCAAATCCGCGGAGCACCAGCAGCGCGTAGCAGGTGAGCAGCACGAGGCACCCGACGAATCCCCACGTCTCGGCGAATACGGCGAAAATAAAATCCGTGTGACGCTCCGGGAGGAACGCGAGCCGGCTCTGCGTGGCGCCGGCAACGCCCTTGCCCAGGAGCTGTCCCGAACCGATCGCGATCTTGGCCTGGATGACGTTGTACGCGCTCCCGAGCGGATCGCGAAACGGATCCAGGAACACGAGTATGCGTTCCCGCTGGTACTCGCGCAGCGCGAGGAACCAGACGACCGGCAGCGCGGCCAGCCCCGCCAGCGCGAGGCCGCCGAGCAGGCGCAGCCTGATGCCGGCGCCGACAAGCAGCGCGGTGAGCACGGGAACGAGAAGGAGCGCGGTGCCGAGGTCCGGCTGCTTGATGATGAGCGCCACGGGCACGGCCAGCACCGGCGCGGTCAGCGCCAGGGTGGTCTTGCCGATCGGCTGTGCCCAGCGGGACGTCAGCACCCAGGTGGCCATGAGGACGAAGCAGATCTTGAAGACCTCCGACGGCTGCACCGACATGGGGCCGAGCAGGATCCAGCGCCGCGCGCCGGAGACTGTTCGGCCCATGGCGAAGACGGTGGCGAGACCGACGAGGCCGACGACGTAGAACATCGGCGCCAGCCGCACGAGCCGCCGATAGTCGATGGAGGCGACGAGCAGCAAGGCGAGCAGCCCGAGCGCGAACCAGGCGAGCTGCCGCAGCGCCACGTTGCCCCCGGCACGTCCGATGTGCAGGCTGGCCAGCGTGGTGGCGCTGAGGATCACGAGGCCGCCCATCGCGCCCAGCAACGGCCAGTCCACGTTCTGCAGCAGCCGGCGGTCGATGCCGCCGAGAACCGTCATGCCGACGTCACCCCTCGAGTCCGGCGGAGGCGACCTTTTCGAAGAAGATGGCGTTCAGGATCTTGCGGGCGATCGGCGCCGCCACCTGCCCACCCTTGCCGCCGCGTTCCACGAGCACGATGACGACGACTTCGGGATCCTTCACCGGCGCGAACGAGGCGAACCACGCGTGGTCCTGCCCCTTTTCGGCCTTCGAGTTCGCGATCATCTGGGCCGTGCCCGTCTTGCCCGCGATGTCGAGTCCCGGGATGCGCGCGCCGGCGCCGGTGCCGCCGTCATTCACCACCGCCCACAGGCTCTGCCGGAGAAACGCCCACACGGCGGGATTGAGATCGACGTGGCCCGTGACCGTCCCGCTGTCGCTCCACACGACGCCGCGCTCGGGCCGCTCGATGCGCTGCACCAGCCGCGGCTTCCAGAGGACACCGCCGTTGGCGACGGCGGCCATGAACCGTGCGACCTGCATCGGCGTGACGAGAACCTGGCCCTGGCCGATCGACATGTTGACGATGTCACCGGCCTGGAACGCGGGCGCGCGGCGCAGCCGGCTCTTCGGCTGCGGGATCAACCCGAACTTCTCGGTGCCGAGGTCGATGCCCGTCGGCTGACCCAAGCCGAAGGCCGACGCATACTTCGTGATGGCCGCGCCGCCGATCTTCAGGCCGGCCTGGTAGAAGAAGATGTTGCACGAGTGGCGGATCGCGTCGAGCGTGTCGACGGTGCCGTGCCCTTCGCGCTTCCAGTCCTTGAAGGTCCACGTGCCCAGCTGGAACTCGCCGTTGCAGTACGTCCGGTCGGCCGGCGTGAGCGTCTTTTCCTGCAGCCCGGCCGCCGCGACCACGATCTTGAACACCGAGCCCGGCGCGTACTGGCTCTGGATCGTGCGGTTCAGCATCGGAAACTCGGGGTCCTTCATCACGCGCAGCCACGAGTCGCGATCGATGGAGCCGGTGAAGCGATCGATCTCGAAGGCCGGCGTCGACACCATGGCCAGCACGTCGCCGTTGCGTGGATCCATCACGACGACGGCGCCGGCGTGGCCCTCCATCGCCTTCTCGGACGCTTCCTGGATGCGGCGGTCGATGGTCGTCACCACCTGCGCCCCCGGATGCGGCTCCGTCGACTGGATGAGCCGCATCGGCCGCCCCATGGCGTCGACCTCGATGCGCTCGCCGCCATCCTTGCCACGCAGGAACTCGTCGAGCAGCCGCTCGAGACCGCTCTGCCCCACCATGTCGCCCCGACGGTAGCGGCCCTGCTTCAGTTGATCGTCACTGGCCTCACGGACGTAGCCGAGCAGGTGCGCGGCAAACCGGCTGTTCGGGTAGACGCGCTGCGGCTCCACCTCGACGATCACGCCGGGCAGCTCGAGCTTCCACTCTTCGACCTTCTGCATCTCCTCCATGCTGAGATTGCGGCGAAGCCGCACGGGCAGGAACGAGTCGGGCGACGTCTTGGCGACGGCCTCGATCAGCTCCTGGAACGGAATCTGGAGCAGCGCGGAGAGCCGGCCCAGCGCGGCG
>DATAOC010000111.1:0-4612 GCA_036265915.1 Candidatus Methylomirabilota bacterium
TGGCCATCGGTCGACACGGACGCCTGACGAATGCGGGAGCCGGGAGATGGCGGCGTTCGTTCCGCTACCCGGTGCGGTGAGGGCGCAGGAGACGCCGCCTGCAGGAGGTCCGCCGCCAGGCGGCGCGCGATGATCTCGTTCGCTGCACCGGAGTAGTGGTAGTCCTGCTCGGCGACCCGGAACCTGGGATCGCGGGCGTCCATGAGCCCGGTGTAGTCGAGATAGTCCACGCGCTCGCGCCGCAGCGCGTCCCGGATGCCGTCCATCGTGCGACGCTGGACGTCGTCATAGACCTGCGCCAGGACGACGACCGAGCGACGCACCGGCAGGCGCTGCTTGAGCTGTCGGTCGGCCTCCTTCAACACGCGGGCGGTGAGCCGGTAGTCCCGCTCGGTGTACCAGAGAGGCAGCTCGATGCCGAGACGCTCGGCAAACGCGGAGCGCGTCCACAAGAAGTAGGCGAGCGTCGTCAAGGCGCGCCCGTGGGCGAAGTCGCCGCGTCTGGCGGGTGCACCATCGTCTTCGACATAGTACGGGAAGTGGCGACCCCAGCTCACACTGACCCGGCTCGAGCCGACCACGCGGCTCACATGGGCCGGGATGAGGAGGAACACGACATATCCTTCCTGCTCCCCGATCTGCGCTCGGAGGTCACCGTGATTGGCGAGCGCCAGGAATTGCGGGGGACCGTACCCGGGGACGCCGTAGTTGTACACCCGGTAGGCAGGCGTCACCTGGCCGGTGAAGTACGGCAACGTTTCGGTCTGCGGCAGTCCCTCGCCGAAGACGTTGGAGTCGCCGAAGAACGCCACGAACCCGCGGCGCGGACCTCGCTCACTCGCCGGCGTCTCCCGGCGGCCGACCGAGTCGGTACGATACGTCACGTGGTAGATCTCGGTTCCACCAATCGTGCGGCGGTGATCGACCGTCGCCGCCCGCGCTATGGTATAGCCAAGGTGCTCGTCGGGTACGTAGAACGCTCCTCCGCCCTGGACCTGGGGCTCTCCGTCCACCACGGGAGGTGCGGCTACGAAGAGCCGTACACCCACCTCGAGGACGAGCAAGCCGGCGACGGTCGCGGCGACGTTCAGCGCGACGATTCGAGGAAGAGTCGCAATCAGAGATGCGGCCGCGATCCCGAGAGGCGCCATCACGAGCAGGTAGAACACCCGCGCGTCGGTCAGGGCGCTGTCGATGTTGAGGTACGCGACTCCGCCGCGCTTGTGCACAACCGCCACCGCTAGCGCGAGGCCGGCGGCCGCCGCCGTTAGCGCGATGACACGCGAACGACGCATGGGCCGATCTCCTGGCAGCATTCGATCGCTCGCACGTGGCTCACGGGCGCCGATACTACTCGACCGATCTGACGATGCAATGGCCCGAGAGATCGAGATCGGCTCTTTTCGGCGCGCGCGTAGCGTTGCGCGTGGTCCGCGCGGCCCACACATCACGGCTCGAGGGCGAAAGTCGTGGCCTGCACAGGTTGACGGCACGTGCGGAGGACGTCCCGGATCTTCAGCCAGAAGCTGCAGGCTCCCGGCTGAGTGAGTCTCGTGAAGCGGCATGTCGTCGGCGAGCATCCCAGCGTCAGCACGATCGCGAGCCCGATCGATGTCTCCGCGAGCCGATTGCGTAACCCGGACCTTGCTCAGCTTGGCTGGCTCAGATATGCCACCGGGTCCACAGGACTACCGTGAACGCGCACTTCGAAGTGAAGGTGCGGTGCCTTGGCGCGTCCGGTGGTGCCCGCATAGCCGAGCAACTGACCACGCGATACCTTCGCTCCTTGGCTCACCATGATTGCGGACTGGTGCGCGTAGACGGTCGACAGACCGCTGCCATGATCGACGATGACGACGTTGCCGTACGCGCCGAGCGGACGCGCGGCGATGACTACGCCGGCTCCGGACGCACGGATCGGATGACCATACGCCGCTCGGACGTCGACTCCCGAATGTAGACGCCGATATCGAAGGCCAAACGGGCTGGTGATCGCCCCTTCCACCGGCCACGCCAAGCCGGCGGCGGCCGGCGTCAACGTCGCCTCGGCGTCGGACGGCTCCTGACCGGCGGACTTGATGATGTCGCTCACCTCGTCGATCGCGTCGGCCACGGCGTCGACGTCGCCGGCGAACGACCGTATCCGCCCGATGAGCTGACGGCCGGCCGAGCGCGGCAGGCGTAGCAAGGCCGACCCGAGCATCCTCTCCACGCGCGGCCGCCAGGCATAGGCGAGCACCGCGAGCGTCTCCCGGCGGTGCTGGCGACGATCGAACGCGCGCAGCTCATCGGTGAGCGGACCGGAGCGCGTGGCCGCGCACAGCACGACGTCGAGTCCCTGGCGCTCTGCCTCCTGGCGAATCCGATGGAGGTGGTACGGTGAGCTGACGGCGATGATTCGCCGCCAGCGTCCCCGGCCGAATGCGCGGGCCGAGTAAAGGGCGTCACGCGTCGTGACGCCGCCGTCGTCGGGTATCAGTGCGGCCGACGGTATACCGCGCTCGAGCAGCAGATCGCGCATGGCTGCGGCTTCCGAGACGCCACTGCTGAACCCGCCGGAGCAAATGATCACCGGTGCCCAGCCCTCGACATAGACCTCCGCGGCGCGCGCGACCCGAACGCGAAGCGACAGACTCGGGCCTTCGGGCCACACGGCGGCGCCGAACACCAGGATGGCATCGGCTTTCTGCAGCGGCTGTGACTGACCGTCTGCAGTGATGCGGGCGGACGTCCGTGCCAGCAGCCGCGCGAGAGCGCCGGCGCCGGCCATGGCGATGGCCCCCGAGACCAGCGCAAGTCGAGCGACGCGCTTCATCGTCGCCTCGCCAGCGCAGCGGCGTAGTATCCGGTGATCCGCCGCGTCGGCCACCGATCGAGTGCCTCGCAGCTCCTCAGCGCGCGCAGGAAATGCCGGCGCGCGCTCCGGCTCAGCGTCCGCTCGATGAGGCGGGCGGCGACCACCGCGATCAGGCGTGGACAGTGGACGATGAACGACGTGTCGTGCACGTCGAAGTTGCACGCCCGAAGGAGATCCAGGAGGCCGCCCGCCGTGCACGTGGCTCCCATGCGGTACGGGACGAGGCGCAGCATTTGGAGCACCCCGTGAGGCAGCCAGTTCCTCAGCGCCACCAGCGGATTCGAAGCGTTGTCCAGCGTGATCAGCAGCGTACCGCCGGGAACGAGAACCCGATGGAGCTCGCTCAGTGCGCGCCGGATGTCGTCGCGGTGAGGGAAGTGATCGAGCGTCGACAGCGAGACGACGACGTCGAATGCGCCATCGTCGAACGGCAGCTGACGCGCGTCTGCCACGATGCCGTGAAGCCTCGGAAACCGGTGACAGGCCGCGGCCGCGACCCGCGGCGCCACGTCGAGGCCCACGACACCTGCCGCGCGTGCCTCGAGAGCGGGATAGACGCCTTCCGCGACCGCTTCGTCGAACAAATCGGTCTTGAGGATTCGCTCGCACGTTCCCGCCGGAAGCCAGCGCGCGAGCAGCTCGCTGTAGACGGCGTCGCTGTGCGCGCGCCACACCGGGTCGAGGTGGTGCTCCGTCCACGCCTCGCCGACGCCATCCCAGTACCGGCGCATCTCGCGGGCGGAGGACTCGCTAGCGGGTGGCATCGGCGACCTGCGAGGACGGCATGTCGGACGCGACCACTCCGCGGACGAACTTGCCGGCGGCTGTTCGCGGAATGTTGTCGACGAATTCCACTGTGAGGGCCGTATCGACCCCGAGCACGCGGCGGCCTCGAGCGAGGAGGGCTGCGCGTAGCGCATCGCGGTCGGCGTCGGGAAACGGAACGATCCGCCAGTGCAGGCATCCCGGGGCTTGTTGACCGATCTGCGCCTTGATGGTTCGTCGCAGCTCGGCTCCGAAGAGTGCCTCGAGCGTCAGGGACGACAGCTCGCGTCCGTCGGCCAGACGTACCGTCTCGGAGCGGCGGCCTTCCAACCGCGCGAGCAGGGGCAGCGAGCGTCCGCATGGACACGGGTCGACCGACATGACGGCGCGGTCGCCCAGCGAATAGTTGAGCAGCGCCATTGCACGATTATCGAGCGCCGAGATCACGATGTCACCCGGCTCTCCCGCGGGAACGTCCTGGCCTCCCGCATCGATCAGCCGAACCGCGCATAGATCGATGTTGAGATGAAAGCCGTCTCGCTGCTCGCACTGAAACCCGATCGTACCGGCCTCCATGGCGCCGTAGACCGAGTAGACAATCGAGCCGCGTCGCTCGGCGATCGCACGCCCCTCCGGAGACAATCGGTCGCTGATGTACATCCAGAGGCGCGGCATGGGAATCGTCGTTCCGGATGCCTCGAGGAATCGGAAGAAGTGCTCGGCCCACGAGCCGAACGACAGGACGAGGCGCGGCTTGATCGCGGCGATATGCGCAGCCGCGACGGCAGGCGGAACCGCGGGCGGCAGATGGTGATAGTGCACCGGCCGCCGCGGGAAGGAACTCCGCTCCTTCCAGATGACTCGTTGGGTCCGGCTCGAGAAGTCGGCCGGGAGGATGAGAAGCCGCTGGTGATTGGGCGTGTGAACTCCGAGCAGCCGGGCGAGCGAGTGGCGTCGCTCGTTGGTGAGGTACTCTCGCGTCATCAGGCC
>DATAOC010000112.1:0-4723 GCA_036265915.1 Candidatus Methylomirabilota bacterium
GACCCCGGGCACCTTGGCAAGCCGCATCCGCCGCAGAGCCTCCATGAACCGGGCCAGGTCGCCGGCAAGACGATGATTGATCCCGGGGACCTTGCGCTCGATGATGCGCAGCTCCTTGTCGTACGGCGGATAGTCGATCCACAGGTAGAGGCAGCGTCGGCGAAGCGCGTCGGAGAGCTCCCGCGTGCGGTTCGACGTCAGGATGACGTACGGCGGGTGCGTGGCCTTGATGGTGCCGATCTCCGGAATGGTGACCTGCCAGTCGGAGAAGACCTCGAGCATGAACGCCTCGAACTCCTCGTCCGCGCGGTCGACCTCGTCCACCAGGAGCACGGGCGACTGCTCCTGCGTGATCGCCTGCAGCAGCGGACGCCGCAGCAGGAACGCCTCGGAGAAGATCTCGCGCTCCTCTTCCGTCGCCGAGTGGCCGCTGCTCTCGTGCAGCTTGATGTGCAGCAGCTGCTTCTGGTAGTTCCACTCGTACAGCGAGGTGCCCGCATCGAGGCCTTCGTAGCACTGCAGGCGGATGAGATTGGTCCCCAGCATCCGCGCCATGACCTTCGCCACCTCGGTCTTGCCGACGCCGGCGTGGCCTTCGATCAGGAGCGGCTTGCGCAGCTGCATCGCGAGGTGCACGGAGGTCGCGACCGGCGCGTCGGTCACGTACTCCGCGGCTTCCATCAGCGCCTGAATCTTGCGAATTTCCTCGCGCATGACTCAGGATTGTACATGAAGGCGCGCGAAGTCCTCCGGCGTGTCGACGTCGGCCGGCATGGCGGCGTCGATGGCGACCGTCTCCACGCGCTCGGCGCGCGCGGCCACGATCGCACGGGCGCCGACGTCGCCGCGCAGCGCGGTCAGCTCGGGAAAGACCTCGGCGGTGAACAGCACCGGCGTGCCGTGCGTCCCGCGATAGGAGGGCGTCACGATCGCCTTGCCGCTCCGGCGCTGTGCGGCCAGCAGCGCAGGGATCACGTCGGGCGGCGTGCGGGGCTGGTCGCCGAGCACGACGAGCGCGGCCGCCGTCCACGGCTTGAGCGCCTTCACGCCGACCGCGAGCGAGGAGCCCTGCCCGTCCTGCGGCCGGGCGTTGACGACGAAGCGCACAGCGAGACCGGCCAGCGCCGCCCGCACGCCCGCGTCGTCGGCGCCGGTCACGATCACGCACTCGCCGACGTGGGGCAACACCGCCTCGACGGTCCAGCGCACGACCGGCTTGCCGGTGAGGTCGAGCAGGAGCTTCTGCCGGCCCATGCGCCGGGCAAAGCCGGCGGCGAGCACGACGGCGGCGATCACCGGAGGGCAACGCGCGGCGCAACGGGACCACTCGGTCCCGCCGCGCCGCCCGCGGTCACTTCTGCGCGTTCTTCAGCGCGGCTTCGATGGCCCGCCGCGCGAACACGCGGCAGAGATGCGACTTGTACTCGACCGAGCCCTGCAGGTCGGCCTGGACGTCGACGCCGTCGGCCGCCTTCGCCGCCGCCGCCTCGATGGTGGGGGCGTCGAGCCGCTTGCCGACCAGCCCGGCCTCCACGCCCTTGGCGCGCACCGCCTTCGTGCCGGCGCCGGTGATCCCGACCCCGGCCTTCGTGCACGTGCCCTGCTTGTCGACGGTGATCACGGCCGCGGCGCCCACGATCGCGAAGCGCGAGGCGGGATGCGCGAACTTCATGTAGGCCGAGCCCGTGCCCGCCGCGAGCGCCGGCACGCGAATCTCCACGAGCAGCTCGTTCTCCCCGAGGGCGGTCGACATGAGGCCCTGGAACCAGTCGTCGACCTTCACCGTCCGGCGGCTCGTCGGGCCCTGGCACACGAGCTCGGCGCCGAGCGCGATGACGGTGGCCGGCATGTCGGCGGCGGGATCGGCATGCGCGAGCGAGCCACCGATGGTGCCCTTGTTGCGCACCGCGGGGTCGCCGATGATCTTCGCGGTGTCCGAGACGACCGGGCACTTCGCCTGGAGGATCTTCGACGACTCCACGTCCCAGTGCGTGGTCATGGCGCCGATCACGATGGTGCTGCCCTCTTCCTTGATACCGGTCAGCCCGGGCACCTTCCGGAGGTCGATGAGATGCTTCGGCTGCGCGAGCCGGAGCTTCATCATCGGCACCAGGCTGTGGCCGCCCGCCAGGATCTTGGCGTCGTCCAGCTTCCCGAGGAGCCCGATCGCCTCCTGCACGCTACCGGGCGCATGGTATTCGAACGCGGCTGGGTACATGATTGCCCTCAGGCTTTCTTGTTGTTGATCACGCTCCACACACGCGCGGCGGTGAGCGGCATCTGCTCGATGTGGTCCACGCCGAGATGCGCGAGGGCGTCGACGACGGCGTTCACGACGGCGGGGGTGGCGGCGATGGTCCCTGTCTCGCCGGCGCCCTTGATGCCGAGCGGGTTGACGGGCGTCGGCGTCACCGTGCGCGCGGTCTCGTAGTTCGGCAGCATGTCGGCCTTCGGCATCGCGTAGTCCATCATGGTGCCGGTGACGAGCTGACCCGAGCTGTCGTCGTAGACGGCGCCTTCCCAGAGCGCCTGGCCGACGCCCTGTGCGATCCCGCCGTGGACCATGCCGTCCACGATCATCGGGTTGATGACGTTCCCCACGTCGTCGACGGCGACGTAGCGGACGATCTTCACCTCGCCCGTGTCGCGCTGCACTTCCACGACGCACGCATGCGCGCCGAACGGAAAGCAGAAGTTCGAGGGGTCGTAGAAGGACGTCTCCTCCAGCCCCGGCTCAAGGCCCTCCGGATAGTTGTGGGGGACATACGCGGTGAGCGCGACCGCGCCGAACGGAATGGCCTTGGCCGGCACGCCCTTCACCTGGTACTGCCCGTTCACGTACTCGACGTCCTTCGGCGAGGCCTCGAGGAGGTGGGCGGCGATCTTCTTGCCCTTCTCCTTGATCTTGTTCAGCGACATGTGGATGGCCGTGCCGCCGACGGATGCCGAGCGGCTGCCGTACGTTCCCATGCCGAACGGCACCAAGCCGGTGTCGCCGTGGATGATCTCGACCTGCTCGATCGGAATGCCGAGGTCGTCGGCGACCAGCTGCGCAAACGTCGTCTCGTGCCCCTGCCCGTGCGCGTGAGAGCCGGTGTAGACGCTCACCATCCCGGTCGGATGTACGCGCACCTTGCCGGACTCGTAGAGTCCTGCGCCGGCGCCGAGGGCGCCGACGACCTTCGAGGGCGCGATGGAGCACGCCTCGATGTACGTGGAGAACCCCACACCGAGGAGGCGACCCTCCTTGCGCGCAGCCTCCTGCTCCGCGCGGAACTTCTTGTAGTCGAAGACGGAGAGCAGCTTCTCGAAGGCACCCAGGTAATCGCCGCTGTCGTAGACGACGGCGACGTGCGTCTGGAAGGCGCCGGAGAACTTCGGGATGAAGTTCTTCTTGCGCAGCTCGGCCGGATCCATTTTCAGGGCCGCCGCCCCCGCGTCCACCATGCGCTCGAGCACGTAGCACGCTTCGGGCCGCCCGGCGCCCCGGTAGGCGTCCACGGCCGTGGTGTTCGTGAACACGCCGGTCACGTCGACGTGGATGGCGCCGATGGCGTAGACCCCGTTGAGCAGCGTGCCGTAGAGGAAGGTCGGCACCGCCGGCGCGAACGTCGACAGGTACGCGCCGAGGTTGGCCGTGGTCTTCACGCGCAGGCCGAGCATCTTGCCATCGCGCGACAGCGCCAGCTCGGCTTCGGTGACGTGGTCACGGCCCTGCGCGTCGGTCATGTAGGCCTCGCGCCGGCTCGACGTCCACCGGATCGGCCGCTTCAGCTGACGGGACGCCCACGAGCAAACGACCTCCTCGTTGTAGAGGAAGATCTTGGAGCCGAAGCCGCCGCCCACGTCGGGCGCGATCACGCGCACCTTGTGCTCCGGGATCCCGAGGACGAAGGCGCACATCAGCAGCCGGTGCACGTGCGGGTTCTGCGACGTCACCCACAGCGTCAGATCGCCGGTGGCATCGTCGAAGCGGGCGACGCACGCGCGTGGCTCCATGGCGTTGGCCACCAGCCGCTGGTTGACGATGCGCTTCTTCACGGTGACGGCGGCGCCCTTGAACGCGGCATCGGTGGCGGCCGCGTCGCCGAGCCCCCACTTGAAGGCCACGTTTCCCGGCGCGTCGGCGTGCACCTGCGGCGATCCGGCGGCGGTGGCCCGGTCGGTGGCGGTCACCGCCGGCAGCGGCTCCCACGCGACGTGTACCTTCTCGGCAGCGTCGGTGGCCGCGGCCTGCGAGTCGGCGATGACGACGGCCACGGGATCGCCGACGTGGCGCGCGACGTCGCTCGTCAGCGGCATGTGCGGCACGATGGCCAGGTCCTGCACGACGCCGGGCACGTTCTTCGCCTTCCGGAGATCCCACCCGCACGGCAGCGAGTTGACGCCGGTCATGTCCTTGCCGGTGAACACGGCCACCACGCCCGGCTGCGCCTTCGCGGCCGCCACGTCGATGGACTTGATCCGCGCATGCGCGTACGGGCTTCGCACGAACGCCGCGTACGTCATCCCCGGCAGCTTGAGATCGTCGACGTACTGCCCGCGGCCCGTGATGAAGCGCGGATCCTCGCGACGCTTGATGGACTTGCCGAAGAGGCGCTGCTCAGTCGTTGCCATGATGCTGCCTCACTTCTTTCCGGCCATCTGCTCCGATGCCCACTGGATCGCCTTCACGATGTTGTGGTAGCCGGTGCAACGGCAGAGGTTGCCTTCGAGCTGGTGT
>DATAOC010000113.1:0-11320 GCA_036265915.1 Candidatus Methylomirabilota bacterium
GTCGAGGCGCTGCTGGCCGATCCCGCCACGGTCACGACCCCGCCGCCGGCAGCGTCAGCGCCCGCGGTGCCCGGCGCCGGCAATTTCGCGAGCGAGCCGCACGCCGACTTCGTCAGGGCGGACGAGCGCGCGCGCTTCGCCGCCGCCCTCACCGCGGTTCACGCGCGGCTCGGCGCCGACGTGCCGCTCGTCATCGGCGGGGCGCGCGTGGAGACCGCCGAGGTTCTCGTCTCCGTGAACCCCTCGCGACCCGCGGAGATCGTGGGCCGCGCCGCGGCCGCCGGCCCGGCCGAGGTCGACCGGGCGGTGGCGGCGGCCGCGCGGGCGTTTGCCGCGTGGCGCGATGCCGGGGTGGACGCGCGGGCCGCCGTGCTCGGACGCGTGGCCGCGCTGCTGCGCGAGCGGCGCGCCGAGCTCGCCGCGTGGATCGTGTACGAGGCGGGCAAGCCATGGCCGGAGGCCGACGGCGACGTCGCCGAGGCCATCGACTTCGTCGAGTACTACCGCGCGCAGGCCCAGGAGCTCGAGCGCCCGGTGACGCTCGGTCACCTGCGCGGGGAGGTCAACCACTACACGCGCGAGCCGCGCGGCGTGGTGGCCGTCATTTCGCCGTGGAATTTTCCGCTGGCGATCCTGACCGGCATGACGTCGGCGGCGCTCGCCACCGGCAACACGGTGGTGATGAAGCCGGCGGAGCAGACGCCCGTCATCGCCGCGCGCTTGATGGACATCTTCGAGGCGGCCGGCCTGCCTCCCGGCGTCGTGAACTATCTGCCCGGTCGCGGTGAGGTCGCCGGCGACCGGCTCGTGCGCCACCGGGACGTGAGCCTGATCGTCTTCACCGGCTCGCAGGACGTCGGCACGCGGATCTATGCGACGGCGGCCGCCACGCCGGGCGCGCGGATGCTGAAGCGCGTGGTGGCCGAGATGGGCGGCAAGAACGCCATCATCGTGGACGACGACGCCGATCTCGACGAGGCGGTGCAGGGCATCGTCGCCTCGGCCTTCGGCTACGCGGGACAGAAGTGCTCGGCGTGCTCACGCGTGATCGGCGTCGGCCGCGTGTACCGACGCCTGGTGGAGCGCCTGGCCGACGCCGCGCGCACGCTGCCGATGGGTCCGGCCGCGGCGCCGGGCACTGTGGTCGGCCCGCTCATCGACGAGGCGTCACGCGAGCGCGTGCTCGGGTACGTCGATCTCGGCAAGCGGCTCGCGCAGCCGGTGCTCGTGCGGGACGTCGATCCCGTCCTGGCTGCGCTCGGGGGGTACTACGTCGCCCCGGCAATCTTCGCCGACGTGCCGCTCACCTGCGGCCTGGCGCGTGAGGAGATCTTCGGACCCGTGCTCTCCTGCATGGCGGCCGAGTCGTTCGAGCAGGCGCTTTCCATCGCGACCGACATCGATTTCGCGCTGACGGGCGGGGTGTTCTCGCGTAGCCCCGTCCGCGTGGCGCAGGCGCGCCAGGTGTTCCGCGTCGGTAACCTCTATATCAACCGCGCGACGACCGGCGCCCGCGTCGGACGCCAGCCGTTCGGAGGCCGCCAGCTGTCGGGCATCGGCTACCAGGCGGGCGGGCCGGACTATCTGCTGCAGTTCGTGGAGACGCGCGTGGTGAGCGAGAACACGCTGCGGAGAGGATTCGCGTCGAACGAGCTGGCGTGACGGATCGGCGTCGACACGCGGGCGTGCGCCGGACATCGAGCGGGCCGCCGCGACGACGCGCGGGGGCGCTAGGCGGAGGCGGTACGCGCGCGCGGAACCCGGAGGCTCGGCTCGAGTCTTCGCTTCACCGTCGGACGCGCCTGGCGATGGAACAGCGCGCACCAGCGGCGGTTGTCCTCGCCTCCGGCCTCACCGCTGCCGGCTGGATAGCTTTCCATCGCGACCGCCTCGTCGTCGGCGCCGCCCGACACCGGCGTGTGCGCGGAGCACCACCGGACGTCGAGAATCTCGGAGCTCGGGTCGGTGTCCGGCTCACACGAAGGGCAGTAAGGTCGCGCGACCGAAGGTGTGTCCCTGATGGCTTCCGTCATCGCCATCTCCTTTAAAAAACTCTAGCGCACAAGACTCCCGGGAAACGAAAACTATCTCCGTCGGCGCCAACCTCCTGCTGGTGCAACGGCTTCCCGCCTGGCGGCGTTCCCGGTATCCTGACGCGGTGCGAACGCGCTGGGGCCTGACCGTCCCCCTGAGCGGCATCCCGCTGTCCGAGCACGAGGCTGTCTTTCGGCGCGCCGAGGCGCTCGGCTACACCGATTTCTGGTCGGCAGAGTCGGACGTCGACCCGTGGATCTGCCTGGCCCTCGGCGCCGCCTGGACACAGAGCGCCACGCTCGGCACTGCCATCGTCGGCGTCTTCAGCCGTGGACCGGCCATCATCGCCATGGGTGCGGCAGCGATGGGTGAAGCCGCACCAGGGAGATTCGTCCTGGGTGTCGGCTCCGGCTCGAATGTGACAGTCGAGCGTTGGAACGGCGGACACTTCGACAGGCCGCTGACACGGGTGACCGAAGTCGTGCAGGCCGTTCGTCAGGCGCTGGACGGTGTCCCGGTCAACGTCGATGGCCGGACACTAAAGGTGTCAGGTTTCAGGCTGGGGCGGCCGGCGCCATCTCGGGTGCCGATCTACGTGGCCGCGCTGCAGGAGCGCATGGTGCGACAGGCCGTGCGCGTCGCCGACGGGCTCATCACGAACTGGCTGTCGGCCGATGACGTGCGGCAGGTGGCCGACGTGGTGCGCGACGAAGCGCGCAAGGTGGGCAAGGATCCCGCTGCGTTTCCGATTCTCTGTCGCATCAGCGTCTGCCCGACGCGCGAGCCGCGCGCGCGCGAGCAGTTCCGCCGCGCGGTCACCGCCTACCTGAATGTGCCGGTGTACCGGCGCTTTCACGAGTGGCTCGGCCGGGGCAGCGCGCTCGCGGAGATGAATCGCCGCTGGGACGCCGGCGATCGCAAGGGCGCGCTGGCCGCCGTCCCCGAGCGCGCCATCGACGACCTCGCCGTGATCGGCACGCCGGACGAGTGCCGTGAGCGCCTGCGGCGCTACGTCGCCAACGGCGTGAGCGTCCCGATCCTCAATTTCATGAATCTCGAGTCCGATCCCGCCACGCGCGCCGCCGAGAGCCGCGCGATGCTCGAGGCGCTGGCGCCCGCGTAACCGTCGCGCTCCTTGACGCCCCGTCGGGCGTCGTCTAGCCTCGCCCCCGTGTCCGCCATCGCCGTCCGCCACGTCGGCAAGGCCTGGGGCGCGACTCGCGCGGTGGACGACGTCTCGTTCGAGGTGGCCGAAGGCACGCTGGCGGTGCTGCTCGGTCCTTCGGGCTGCGGCAAATCAACGACGCTACGGCTCATCGCCGGCCTCGAGCACGTGAGCGCCGGCCAGGTCTTCATCGGCGGCCGCGACGTCACCGCGCTGCCGCCGGTCCAGCGCAACATCGCGATGGTGTTCCAGTCCTACGCGCTGTTTCCGCATCTCACCGTGGCCGAAAATCTGGTATTCGGCCTCCGCGTGCGGCGGGTCCGCGCCGCCGAGCGGACCGAGCGTCTTGCGCGTGTGGCCGAACTGCTCGGCCTGCAGGCGCTGCTGGCGCGCAAGCCCTGGCAGCTCTCGGGAGGACAGCAGCAGCGCGTCGCGCTCGGGCGCGCGATCATCGCCGAGCGGCGCGTGTGCCTGATGGACGAGCCGCTGTCGAACCTCGACGCGCAGCTGCGCGGTGACATGCGGCGCGAGATCCGCACGCTGCAGCAGAAGCTCGGGATGACGATGGTCTACGTCACGCACGATCAGGTCGAGGCCATGACGATGGCCGATCAGGTCATCCTGCTGCGCAACGGGCGCGTCGAGCAGGATGCGCCGCCCGCCGAGCTGTACGCGCGGCCGGCCACGACGTTTGCCGCGCGCTTCGTGGGCACGCCACCGATGAACCTGCTACGACTCGACGACGTCCGCGGCCGGCTCATCGGCGTCCGCCCCGAGGACATCCGGCTGGCGGACAGCGGCATGCCGGCGAGAGTGACCGCGGTCGAATATCTCGGGCCCGACACCATCGTCACGTGCGCGACCGCCACCGATACCGTCGCCGTGCGGGCACCGGGACGCGTGGAGCTGGCGGAGGGCAAGACCGCGCATCTCACCTGGGCCGTGGCGGCCCAGCACGAGTTCGATGCGGCGAGCGGCGCCCGCCTGGCCCGCTGAGCCGACGTCCGGAGGAGGACGCATGCGATTCGCGAGACTGACGGCAGCAATGCTCACGCTGATGCTGGCCGGGCTGGCCGGCGGGGCGGCGGCGCAGCCGGCCACGGAGATCACGTTCTACTACCCGATCGCCGTCGGCGGGCCGATCACGAAGATCGTCGACGGGTACGCCGAGCAGTTCGAGCGAGAGCATCCGGGCATCAAGGTGAAGCCGGTCTACACGGGGACGTATCAGGAAAGCATCGTGAAGGCGCTGACCGCGCACAAGAGCAACGAGCCGCCCACGACGGCCATCTTGCTCTCGACCGACATGTTCACGCTCATCGACGAGGACGCCGTGGTGCCGTGGGACGAGCTCGCCAAATCGGCCGAGGATCAGGCGTGGGTCAAATCGTTCTTCCCAGCGTTCATGAAAAATAGCCAGACGGGCGGCCGCACGTGGGGCATTCCCTTCCAGCGGTCGACCATCGTCCTCTACTGGAACAAGGAGGCGTTCAAGGAGGCCGGTCTCGACCCGAGCCGGCCGCCGGCCACGTGGACCGAGCAGGTCGACTTCGCGAAGAAGCTCACCAGGCGCGACGCCAGCGGCAACGTGACGCAGTGGGGCGTCCAGGTGCCGTCGTCCGGCTTCCCCTACTGGCTCTTCCAGGGCTTCACGACGCAGAACGACGTGCTGCTCATGAACGAGGCGGGCAACCAGACGTACTACGACAAGCCGGCTGTGGTCGATGCGCTGCAGTACTGGGTCGACCTGAGCGGCAAGCACAAGGTCATGGCGCCCGGTGTGATCGAGTGGGGCACGACGCCGAAGGACTTCTTCGAGCGCAAGACGGCCATGATGTGGACGACCACCGGCAACCTCACCAACGTCCGCGCCAACGCGAAGTTCGACTTCGGCGTGGCCATGCTGCCGGCGGGCAAGCGCCGCGGCTCGCCCACGGGCGGCGGCAACTTCTACGTCTTCAAGAAGGCTTCGTCGGCGCAGCAGCAGGCGGCGGTGAAGTTCGCCAAGTGGATGACCTCACCGGAGCGCGCGGCGCAGTGGGGCATCGACACCGGCTACGTCGCCGTGCGTCCGGACGCCTGGCAGACACCCGCGATGAAGAAGTACGTCGACGGCTTTCCCGCCGCGGCGGTGGCGCGCGATCAGCTGCAGTACGCCGTGGCCGAGCTGTCCACGCACGAGAACCAGCGCGTGACCAAGGCGTTGAACGACGGCCTGCAGGCGGCGCTCACCGGCGCCAAGTCCCCGGCGCAGGCCATGAAGGACGCGCAGGCGGAGGCGGACCGGATCCTGCGTCCCTACCGGCGATAGCGCGTGAGGCACCGTCTCTCGGAGCAGGTCATCGGCTGGCTGCTGGTCTTGCCGGCGGCCGTGCTGCTGGCGGCGTTCACGCACTACCCGGCGCTGTCGACGCTCTGGAGCTCGCTGTTCTCGACGGCGAGGGCGGGCCGCCCCGCGGTCTGGATCGGCTGGGACCACTACCTGGCCCTCGCCTCCGACGCCGTCTTCTGGCAGTCGCTGCGGAACAATGCGCTCTTCGCCCTCGGGACGATTCCGACCTCGATGGCGCTCGCGCTCGCCATGGCCCTGCTCGTCAACGGCCGCCTGCGCGGACGCGCGCTCATGCGCCTGGCGTACTTCACGCCCACCATCCTGCCGATGATCGCCGTGGCCAACATCTGGCTGTTCTTCTACACGCCGGGCTACGGACTGCTGGAGCAGATCACCGGACGCCTGGGACTGCCGAGCCACAACTGGCTGGGCAGCCGTGACACCGCGCTCGCCTGCCTCATCGTCGTCACCGTGTGGAAGGAAGCGGGATTTTTCATGATCTTCTACCTGGCTGCACTGCAGGGCATCGCGCCCGCGCTCGGCGAGGCAGCAGCGGTCGAGGGTGCCGGGCGCTGGTACGTGTTCCGACGGGTCACCTTCCCGCTCCTGATGCCGACCACGCTGTTCGTGCTGGTCAACGCGGTCATCAACTCCTTCCGCCTGGTGGACCACGTCGTGGTCATGACGCGGGGCGGGCCCGACAACGCCTCGTCGCTGCTGCTCTATTACATCTACGACGTCGGCTTCAAGTTCTGGGACACGGGCTATGCGGCGGCGCTCACCATGGTGCTGCTGGTCATCCTGGCCTCGCTCGCAGTCGGGCAGTTCCTGCTGCTCGAGCGCCGGATCCACTACCGGTGAAGCGCCTGCCCGAGACGCTCGCGGCCTGGCTGCTCGGTGGCCTCTGGATCCTGCCGCTGGCCTACGCCGCCTGGACGGCCTTCCATCCCCGCGAGTATTCGGCCCGCTTCGTGCTGACGGCCCCGGTGACGCTGCAAAACTTCGTCGATGCGTGGCAGGCGGCGCCGTTCGCGCGCTATCTCGTGAACACGGTGGCGCTGGTGACGGTCGTCCTGGCCGCCCAGCTGGTGCTCTGCACGCTGGCCGCGTACGCGTTCGCGCGATTCCGCTTCGCGGGGCGCGACGCAGCATTCCTGCTCGTGCTGGTGCAGCTGATGATCATGCCCGACGTGCTGATCGTGGAGAACTACCGCACGATGAGCCGTCTCGGCCTGCTCGACACGATCGTCGGCATCGGGCTGCCGTACATGGCGTCCGCCTTCGGCATCTTCCTGCTGCGCCAGACGTTCAAGACGGTTCCGACCGAGCTCGACGAGGCGGCACGGGTGGAGGGCAGCGGCGCCCTCGGCACGCTGTGGCGCGTGTACGTGCCGCTCGCGCGGCCGGTGTACGTCGCCTACGCACTCGTGTCGGTCTCGTACCACTGGAACAACTTTCTGTGGCCGCTGATCGTGACCAATTCCGTGACGGCGCGGCCGCTCACGGTCGGACTGCAAGTCTTCTCGTCGACCGACCAGGGGATCGACTGGTCGATCATCACCGCCGCCACGCTGCTCACGTCCGGCCCGCTGCTGGTCGCCTTCGTGGTGTTCCAGCGACAGTTCGTGCAGTCCTTCATGCGCGCCGGCATTCGCTGACCGGAGGACACTGGGATGCCCGTACGCCCGCTGCCGACCGACAAGGAGGTGAAGGAGTACATCCGCGGCCGCCGCAACTGGGGACGCTGGGGCGCCGACGACCAGCGCGGCGCCATCAACCTGATCACGCCGGCCAAGCGCGTGGCCGCCACCCGGCTGGTCCGCAGCGGCCGCAGCGTGTCGCTGAGCCGGCCGTTTCCCAAGGAGCCGGGGATCAACAATGCGTTTCCGGCCCAGCACTGGATGAAGACGCACCCGCGCGGCAGCGGCGGCTTCGCGGCCGACTTCTACGGCATCTACTATCACGGCATCGCGTCCACCCACATCGACGCCCTGTGCCACACCTGGGACGACGAGGCGATGTGGAACGGACGCGACCCGCGCGCCGAGATCACGTTCGACGGCGCCCGCTTCGGGGCGATCGAGCACTGGTCGGAGGGCATCATCACGCGCGGCGTGATGCTCGACGTGCCGCGGCATCGCGGCGTTGCGTGCGTCACCCACGACAGCCCCATCCACGGCTGGGAGCTGGACGACATCCTCACCGCGCGCGGCATCCGGCTCGAGCCCGGCGACGCGCTGTGCGTGTACGCCGGGCGCGAGGCCTGGCAGGCCGAGCGCCCGGACACGCCGTACGGCCGGCCGTTCGGCCCCGGACCCCAGGAGCGCCCCGGCCTGCACGTGTCCTGCCTGCCGTTCTTGCGCGATCACGACGTGAGCGTCCTCGTCTGGGACATGCTCGACCATCTGCCGATCGGCTATGACGTTCCGTGGGCGGTGCACGCCGCCCTCTTCGCCTACGGCGTGGCGCTGCTCGACAACGCGCTCCTGGAGCCGCTGGCGACGGCGTGCCGCGAGGAGGGGCGCGACGACTTCATGCTCGTCATCGCGCCGCTCAAGGTCATCGGCGGCACCGGCTCGCCCGCGAACCCGCTGGCGGTCTTCTAGGCGACGCGCCACGGTATACTCGCCGCACCCACCAGGAGGTCGATATGCGACTCGTGTTCTTCGATGATTTTCGGCTGGGTGTCCTGCAGGGCGACAGCGTGGTCGACGTGTCCGAGGCGGTCCGCGACATCCCACACACGGGTGCGCACGACGTGATCAACGGCGTCATCGCGCGCTTCGGCGAGTATCGCCCGCGGCTGGAGGCGGCCGCCCGGAGCGGCGCGGGCATCCCGGTCGGCCGCGTGCGCCTGCGACCACCGCTTCCGCGGCCGACGAACATCGTGTGCATGGCCGTCAACTACATGGAGGACGGCACGCGCAGCGAGCCGGCGCCCATCAACGCCTTCCTGAAATCGCCGGGCGCGATCATCGGGCCCGGCGACACCATGGTGCTGCCCGACGTGCCGGCCACCATCTTCGAAGGCGAGGCGGAGCTGGCGCTCGTCATCGGCCGCCGCGCCGCGCACGTGAGCGCGGCGGAAGCGATGAGCTACGTCTTCGGCTACACGAATTTCATCGACGGCTCCGCGCGCGGGCTGTTACCGACCGGCAACACGTTCTACCAGATGAAGTCGCGCGATACCTTTGCGCCGATCGGCCCCGCTCTGGTCACCGCCGACGAGGTGACCGGTCCGGGTCATCTGCAGATCCGGCTGTCGGTCAACGGCGCCGTGAAGCAGAGCTTCAACACCGACGACATGGCCCACAAGATCCCGCGCTGCATCGAGTGGGTCACGTCCATCCACACGCTGGAGCCCGGCGACATCCTGGCCACGGGCACCAATCATCGGGGGCTGAGCGCGTTCATGAACGGCGACGTGGTCGAGCTCGAGACGCAGGGGCTCGGCGTCCTGCGCTTCGACGTGCGCGACGACCTCAAGCGCACGTGGTCGCGCGAGACGCGACTGGATCGCCAGCAGAAGGGCCAGGAAGGAACGACGCCCCAGCTCAGCGGCAAGTACGCGAAGTAGACGTCGTCGGAATGCGCATCGCGACCTGGAACGTCAACTCGCTCAAGGCGCGCCTCGACAAGGTCACCTGGTGGCTCGGCCGCGCCCAGCCCGACGTCCTCCTGATGCAGGAGACCAAGCTGGCCGACAAGGATGCGCCGGCGGACGCCTTTCGCGCGGCCGGGTACGAGCTGGCCCACCACGGGCAGGGCCGCTGGAACGGCGTCGCCATCGCCAGCCGCGTCGGCATCAGCGACGTGGTGACGAACTTCGGCCAGGCGCTGAGTCCCGATCCCACGCCCGACGTCTCGGACGACGAGCCGATGGCGGAGGCGCGCATGATGTCCGCCGTGTGCGACGGCGTGCGCGTCGTCACCATCTACGCGCCTAACGGCCGGGTCGTCGACTCACCCTTCTATCACGCCAAGCTCGGCTGGTTCGAGCGGCTCCTGCGCTGGTTCGGCGAGGCCCGCAACCCGGGGGAGGCGCTCGTCCTCGGCGGCGACTTCAACGTCGCCCCGGAGGACGCCGACGTCTGGGATGCGGCGGCCTGCCACGGCGGAACGCACGTCTCGCCGCCGGAGCGCGAGGCGTTCGCGCGGCTGTGCCGCTGGGGGCTGACCGACGCTTATCGCTTACGCCACCGCGAGCCCGGCCGCTATACTTGGTGGGATTATCGCGCGGGAAACTTTCACAAGAACTTCGGGATGCGCATCGATCATCTGCTCGTGACGGCGACGGTGGCCAAGCGCGTGGTGGACGCGGAGATCGACCGTGAGGCGCGGAAGGGCAAGCCCGTGCCCTCGGACCACGCGCCGCTGGTCATCGATCTCGACACGCCAGGATCGCCGTTCGATCCGGGATGGAGGACGACCTGACCCGCCGCAAACCCGCCCGAGGCAAGGCTCCCGCGCGCAAGGCAGCGACGAAGAAGAAGGCCGAGACCTCGGGCTCCGCGACCGAGATGAGCGAGATCGAGCGTCGCGTGCACCCGCGCCATTCCGTGTCGTGGCCCGTCCGGCTGTGGGTGGACGGCGCCGCCGTCGCCGGACGCACCGTGGACGTGAGCGAGCGGGGGTTGTGCGTCCTGCTGAGCGGCCGTGTCGCAAAGCTCGACATCGGCGCGTCTTACCGGCTGGACATCATCATGGGGCCCAAGCACGAGGTGTCGGTGACGGCGGAGGTGCGCTACCTGGCCGACTCGGTCGTCGGCCTGCAAAGCCGCCAGCGTCTGAAGCTCGTCTAGCGCGCCGGCTGGCGGTCGATGAAGCGCACGGCCGCCTGCCGTCCCGCCTCCTGCGCCGCGCGCTCTGACTGCGACGTCGCGTTGTACGGCACCAGCTGCCCTTCCTTCTTCTGATCAGCGCCGGGCTCCCACACCTCGACCAGCGCCGACCAGGCGCGTCCGGTCGAGCGCGTCGTCACCACGATGCGCCAGTCCTTGTACTCGGTCTCGAGCGGTCTCATGGGCAGCGACTATAACGCACGCCCCGCCTGCTCGATGTAGTCGATGACGTCCCGTCGCTGCTCGGCGTCGCGCAGCGGCGGCATGGCCATCGCCGTCTCCGGCACGACGGCGGCGGGGTCGGCCAGGAACCGATCGAGGCTCTCGCGCGTCCACACGAGACCGCCGCGGCCCGCGGCCGCCATCGCGGGCGAGAACTCGAAGGCCTTCAGCGTGCCGGCCCGGCGACCCATGACGCCGTGAAGGCTCGGCCCCGGCAGCTTGCCCTCGTCAGGCTTCAGCGAGTGACACGCGTAGCAGCGCTGAAAGACACGCTCGCCGCGCGCGGGGTCGGCGCGCAGCGCCGGCGCCACCGCGGCCGCGGCGCCCACGGCCACCAGCATCGCCACGAGCGCGCGGATCACCGGGTGCGATAGACGACCAGCCGGTCGGCGCCGGACTCCGGCGTCCACACCTCGCCGGGGCGGCCCAGGATCTGGCGGACGTTGGCGCCGCGCTTGTCGCTCGGAAAGACGTCGAACTTTTCGCGCTCGGGATCGAACCGGACGACTGCGTTCGCGGTCCACTCGCTCAGCCACACCATGTCCTTGTCGTCGACGTAGACCGCGTAGGTGCGCGGGCTGTCGCCCGGCAGCTTCCACGCCCTCCACTGGCTTGCGCCACGCGCACCCGGGTCGTGCAACGACACCTGACCCGAGTTCCATTCGCTCACCCAGATGCGGCCGTGGCTGTCGCTCCAGACGCGCCGCGCACCCTGACCTTTGGTGG
>DATAOC010000114.1:0-64569 GCA_036265915.1 Candidatus Methylomirabilota bacterium
CTCGTCGGCGCGCTCCTGCACCGCGGCACGGAGCTGGCGCACGCGGTACTGACGCTGGTACGGCCGACCGGTGTGGAGGTGCCGAGCGTGGTCGCCGATCCGCCGGTGCCGCCGCCGGACCGCGCGGCGCCGTTTCAGTTCCCGTTCTTCCGGGAGCCGTCCGGCTATCACACGGCGATGGAGTCGCGCCTGGCGCTCGGACACTTCGGCCGCGGGCGCGTCGCGATCTGGATGCGTCAGCGCGTGCCGCTGCTCCCCGACACGCCGCCCTCGCCGACCGAGCGCGTGCTCGTCGCCGCCGACTCCGGCAGCGGCGTGAGCGCCGGCATCGACCACGCGCGCCACACCGCGATCAACTTCGACCTCACCGTCGCGCTGCACCGCGCGCTCGAGGGCGAGTGGGTCGGCCTGGACTCCGTGTCGACCTATGACGGCGCCGGCCTGGGCCTCGCCGACACGCGCGTGCTCGACGTGCGCGGCACCGTCGGCCGCGCGCTGCAGGGCCTGGTGCTCGAGCGGCGCGCTGACCGCGTCTAGGCGACCACGCCGCGCAGCCAGGCGGCGATGTCGGCAATCTCCTCCGCGCACACGGCGTGCTGCATCGGGTACTCGCGCCAGTCCACGACGTAACCGGCCCGCTGCAGCGCGTTGCGCGACATCCGCGCGCGCTCGATCGGGATGAGGGAATCGAGCTCCCCGTGGGCCATGAAGATCGGCACGTTGCGGTTGGCGGCGCTGGCCTCGGCCGCGACGCTCGAGGCGAGCGGCAGGTACGTCGAGAGCGCCATGATGCCGGCCAGCCGCGCGGGGTGGCGCAGACCCGCATGGAGCGCGATGGCGCCGCCCTGCGAGAAGCCGGCCAGCACGACGCGGGCGGCCGGGACGCCGCGCTCCGCCTCGCGCGCGATCAGCGCCTCCACGCGCTGTGCGGACGCGCGAACACCGGCGTCGTCCTCGCGCCGCGCGCCGTCGAGATTGTAGATGTCGTACCACGCGCGCATGACGGCGCCGCCGTTGATGGTGACGGCTTGCAGCGGCGCGTGCGGGAAGACGAAGCGGACGGCCGGCGTGTCGGGAAGCTCGAGCTCCGGCACGATGGGCTCGAAGTCGTGGCCGTCGGCGCCGAGCCCGTGCAGCCAGATCACCGCGCAGGTGGGCCGCGGTCCCGTCTCGACCTCGAGCGTCTCGAGCTCGCTCACGCTTCGACGGCGGCGAGCACGCGCGCGATGAAGCCGTCGACGCTCGTCTTGTCGATGTAGCGCACGACGGCGACCAGGTCGTGGTCGGGATCGATCCAGATCAGATTGCTGCCGGCGCCGCGGGCGGCGAAGCAGCGCTCCGACGCGCTCGGAAACTGCCGCCGATCGGTGTTGAGCCACCACAGCAGGCCGTACTCCGGATTCAGCGCGCACGGCCGCCGGCACTCGTCCACCCAGCCCTCGGGCAGCAGGCGCCGGTCGTCCCAGCGGCCGTCGCGCGCGTACAGGAGGCCGAAGCGCGCGTGGTCGCGCGTCGACATCCAGAGCCCACCGCCCCAGTGCGAGCCGCCGGGCACCGACGGCAGCCGGTGGCCCTCGAGCTCGACCCAGGCATTGCGATACGGCTGCCATTCCCACGTGGTCGACGCGCCCAGCGGGTCCATCAGGCTGTCACGCAAGACGTCGGCGAGCGCCCGCCGGAACAGCCGGAGCAGGCACAGGCTCAGGACGTTGACGCGAACGTCGTTGTACTCCCACAGCGTGCCGGGGGCCCGCATCGCGCGCGGTGTCCCTTTGGTCGAGGCGCCGAGGTCGCTCTTGCCGAGATCGCGGTTGTGGTCGATCGAATCCGGCTTGCCCCAGAGCACCCCCTGCCACTCGCTCGTCTGCGTGAGCAGGTGCCGCCACGTGATCGCTCGGTTCTGCGCCGACTCGAACGAGGTGTCCACCTCGTAGGTGCGGACCGCATCGTCCAGGCTGCGGATGAGACCGCGTCCGACGGCGACGCCGGCCAGCGCGGCCAGGTAGCTCTTCGCCACGCTGAACGTCATGTCGGCCCGCGTCGTGTCGCCCCATTCGGCGACCACCACGCCGGCGCGGAGGATCAGGCCGTTGGGCCCGCCGCGCGGCCGCACGGGCCCGAGCACGTCGTCGACGCCCTCGGGCTCGTCGGCGACGCCGATGTAACGGCCGCCGTCGGTGAGGAAGTCGCGGCGCCACTTCGACTCGTGGGCCTCGTGATAGGCGACCGCCTCGTCGAGGCGCGCCGCGCTCAGTCCGAGAGCGGCCGGCGACTGGATCTGCCAGTCGCCGACCGGCGGAACGTACGGCACCGCGCTAGCGGGCGGCCGCGGCCAGACCGGTCGGGCAGGCGACGCCGGTGCCGCCGTGGCCGCAATATCCCCACGGGTTCTTCGACAGGTACTGCTGATGATAGCCCTCGGCGTAGTAGAACTCCGGCGCGTCGAGGATCTCCGTGGTGATCGGCCCGTAGCCGGCGGCGGTGAGCATCTTCTGGTAGGCGTCACGCGAGGCCTCGGCGGCACGCCGCTGCTCCGGCGAGTAGACGTAGATCCCCGAGCGATACTGCGTGCCGACGTCGTTGCCCTGGCGCATGCCCTGCGTCGGATCGTGGCTCTCCCAGAAGACCTTCAGCAGCTGCTCGTACGTGACGACCTTGGGATCGAAGACCACGAGGACGACCTCGTTGTGACCGGTGCGCCCGCTGCAGACTTCCTCGTACGTCGGATTCGGCGTCAGGCCCGCCGCGTAGCCGACGGCCGTCGTGTACACGCCGGGCGTGAGCCAGAACGCTTTCTCGGCGCCCCAGAAACATCCAAGGCCGAACACCGCGGTCTCGAGACCCTCCGGGAACGGCGGCGTCAGCGGCCGCCCGCTGACGTGATGCTTGGCCGGCACCGGCATCCGTTCGGAGCGCCCCGGCAGGGCGCTGTCTTTCGTCGGCATCGTGCTCTTCTGCGAGCCCCACATACGCGTCACCTCGTGCACATTGTCCGCGCGAAGCGCGCGCCGGTCAACGTGGCCGCCCTTGCATTGCCGCGCGGAAACTGGTCTGCTAGCGGCCGCTCGGAACCCGAAGGAGGTCTCCATGACGGCGCGTCTCCTCGCAGCGAGCCTGGCACTGCTGGTCGTCGCGTCGACCGCCTCCGCGCAGCTGGCGGTGTCCTCGAACGACAACAAGGCCGTGCTCGACAACGGCGTTGCCAGGGTCGTCCCGAACGCCGCTCCCGATACCCTCTCGCTCATCGACCTGGCCGTCTCGCCGCCGCGCGTGATCGCCGAGATCGCCGTCCCGGGGAGCGTCGTGGGCCCGCCGTTCAGCGTGGCGCTCACCCCGGACGAGTCGCTCGCGCTGGTGACGTCCTCGAGCAAGATCGATCCCGCGGATCCCACGAAGACGACGCCTGACAATCGGCTGTCGGTGGTCGACCTCAAGGCGCGCCCGCCCGTCGTCGTCGCGACCCTGGAGACCGGCCTGGGCGCGTCGGGGCTCTCGGTGAACCGGCGCGGGACGCTCGCGCTGGTCGCGAATCGCAACGAGGGGACGGTGTCGGTGTTCACCATCCAGGGCAAGACGGTAACGCCGGCGGGGAAGGTCACCGTCGGCGACGCGAAATCCGGGACGAGCCACGCGGTGTTCACGCCCGACGGCAGCATGGCGCTCGTCACCCGCGACGGCGATCACAAGATCTCCGTCCTGTCGGTCGACGGGACGAAGGTCGAGTACACCAGGCGCGACATCAACGCCGGACTGCGGCCGTATGGCATCGACGTCTCGCCGAAGGGCGACTTCGCGGCCGTGGCGAACATCGGCATCGGCCAGGGCGACACCGACACCATCAGCCTGATCGACCTCCACGCCCGGCCGCCCCGGGTCGTGGAGACGGTGAGCGTGGGGCAGACACCGGAAGGCATCAAGGTGTCGCCCGACGGGCTGTTCGTGGCGGCGGTGGTGATGAACGGCAGCAACAAGCCGAAGGAGTCGCCGTTCCGCGGTGAGAACGGCAGCCTCGTGATGTTCCGTGTGAACGCTCACAAGCTCACCAGGGTCGCGGAGGCGCCGGTCGGTCACTGGCCGCAGGGCGCGGCGTTCTCGCCGGACAGCCGGACAATCCTCGTCGGCAACATGGTCGAAAAGGACATCCAGGTGTTTTCCTGGGACGGCGGCGCGCTCAAGGAGATCGGACGCCTCAAGGTGGACGGCGGGCCCGCCGCGATCCGCACCGTCGAGAAGTAACGCGGGTTGAGCGACAGCATCCGCCTCGGCGCCCGGCGGATCTACTACGGCTGGGTGATCGTGGCGGCGCTGTCGGTCACCGAGACGGTGACGTGGGGCATCGTCTACTACGGCTTCCCGGTGTTCCTGCGGCCCATGGAGCGCGACCTCGGCGCCTCGCGCATCGCGGTGACGGCGGCGTTTTCCATCGGCCTCGGCGTGTCGGCGCTGGCCGGCATTCCGGTCGGCCGCATCATCGATCGTCGCGGGCCGCGCGTCATCATGACCGCCGGCTCCTGCCTCGCCTCGGTGCTGACGTTTGCGTGGGCGCGCGTGGAGACGCTGCCCGCGCTCTACGCCGTGTGGTTCGGCCTCGGGCTCGCCATGGCCGCCACGCTGTACGAGCCCGCCTTCACGGCCGTCGTCTCGTGGTTCCGGCGCGGTCGCGAGCGTGCGCTGCTCACCGTCACCCTCGTGGCCGGCCTCGCCAGCACCATCTTCATGCCGATCGAGGCCTGGCTGCTGGAGCGGCTGGGCTGGCGCGCATCGTTGACGACGCTGGCCGTGGTCCTGGCCGTCATCACCATCCCGATCCACGCCCTGCTGCTGCGCCGCGGGACGGCCGCGCTCGCGGTGCCGGTCGGCGAGGCGCCGGGACCGCCGAGCATGACGCTCGGCGAGGCGGCGCGCACGCTCGTGTTCTGGGTGCTCTCGGTGGCGTTCTTCGTCGGGAACTTCGCCACGGCCGCGGTGACGACGCATCTCATCCCCTACCTCGTGGACCGCGGCTACACGCCGGCGGTGGCGGCGGCCGTCATCGGGTGGACGGGCGCCATGCAGCTTCCCGGCCGCATGCTCTTCGTGCCGATCTCGGCGCGGCTCGGCGCACGCACGATGGTCGGCGCTGTCTTCTTCGGTCAGGCGCTCGGGATCGCACAGCTGCCGTTGCTGGTCCGCGTCGGCACGCTGCTGCCGTTCATCCTGTTGCAGGGCGCGGCCAACGGCATGGCGACGCTGGCGCGCGCGTCCTCGCTCGCGGAGATCTTCGGCGCGCGCAACTACGGCGCGATCGGCGGCGCCGTCGCACTGGGCGCCAACGGCGCGCGCGCGGTGGGACCGGTCGGCGCCTCCGTGCTGCTGCTCGCGCTGGGATCGTACGTGAGCGTGTTCTGGGCGCTCGGCGCCTCGCTCGTGCTCGCGGCGGGGCTCGTTCTCGTCGTCGGCTGGGGCGCGCGCGGTTGACACCCTCCAGCGCCGGTCGCATGATGGCCGAGGCATGACGCGCGCGAGGACGATCGGCGAGCTGCGAAAGAGTGGCTACACTCCCCGCTCGGTCAAGCAGGAGCTGCGCGACAACCTCGTCGCGCGGCTCCGCGCGCGCGAGCCGTTCCTGCCCGGCATCGTCGGCTACGACGACACCGTCGTGCCACAGATCGAGAACGCCATCCTCAGCGGTCAGGACATCGTCTTCCTCGGTGAGCGCGGGCAGGCCAAGACGCGGATCGCGCGGCTGCTCGTCGGGCTCCTCGACGACGTCATTCCCGTGATGGCCGGCTGCGAGATCAACGACGATCCGCTGGCGCCGATCTGCCAGGCGTGTCGCGGTCGGCTCGCCGACGCCGGCGACGCGGCGGAGGTCGCGTGGCTGCCGCGGGATCGGCGCTACGGTGAGAAGCTCGCCACGCCCGACATCACGATCGCCGACCTCATCGGCGAGGTCGATCCGATCAAGGTGGCCGAGGGCCGCTATCTGTCCGACGAGCTCACGATCCACTACGGGCTCCTGCCGCGCTCGCATCGCGGCATCTTCGCTCTCAACGAGCTGCCGGACCTGGCCGAGCGCATCCAGGTCGGCCTGCTCAACATCATGGAAGAGCGCGACGTGCAGATCCGCGGCTACAAGGTGCGGCTGCCGATCGACGTCTACGTGGTGGCGAGCGCGAACCCCGAGGACTACACGAACCGCGGCCGGATCATCACGCCGCTGAAAGACCGGTTCGGCTCGCAGATCCGCACGCACTATCCGCGGCGGCTCGAGCACGAGATCGCGATCATGGACGCGGAACGGACGGCCTTTCCCGCCGACGGCGTGCGGACGGTCATGCCCGAGTACATGAAGCAGGTGGTGGCCGAGCTGACCCACCTGGCGCGCAAGGCGAGCGAGATCAGCCAGCGCTCCGGCGTCTCCGTGCGCGTGACCATCTGCAACTGGGAGAACCTGCTCTCGAGCGCGCTCAAGCGCGCCATCCGCCTCGGCGAGAAGGACGCGGCTCCCCGCGTGAGCGACCTCGGCGCGCTGGTGGCGTCCACGGCCGGGAAGATCGAGCTCGAGACGCTCGGCGACGCGTCGGAGGAGAAGGTGCTGGGCAAGCTCCTGCAGCGGGCGGTGCTCAACGTGTTCACCCGCGCGTTCGCCGCCGCCGAGCTCGACCCGCTCGCCGCCGGCTTCCAGGGCGGCTTCGCCGTTCAGGTCGGCGACATGATGCCGTCCGCCGAGTACGCCAGGCAGATCTCGCAGGCGCCCGCGCTGCGCGCGGCCGCCGAGAAGCTCGGCGGCGCGGAGCCGGCCGGCCTCGCGTCGGCGGTGGAGTTCGTGCTGGAGGGCCTGCACCTCAGCCGCAAGCTGAACAAGGACGTCCAGGCCGGCCACACGCGGTACCGGAGCTGAGCGTGCGGTTCCGCTACTCGCGCTGGGACGGCTCGCAGAGCGTCCCGGACTTCAGCGCCGACGATGTCCTCGACGACATCGCGGACGACATCCTCGGCTACGGCGATCTCAAGACAGCGTTGCAGCGGCTGATGAACCAGGGGCTCAAGCCGCCCGAGGGCGCCCGCACGCCCGGGCTGCGTGACCTGCTCGAGAAGCTGCGGCAGCGCAAGCAGCAGCGCCTCCAGCAGCACGACCTCGGCTCGGCCGTCCAGGACATCGAAAAAAAGCTCGAGCAGGTGGTGCAGACGGAGAAGAAGGCGATCGAGGACCGGCTGCAGGGCGCCGAGCGCGGGCGCCGGCAGCAGAAGCTCGAGCAGATTCCGCCGGAGGCGGCGGCGCGGCTGCGCGAGCTGCAGGATTACGATTTCTTCGACGCGGACGCGCGTCAGCAGTTCGAGGACCTCCTCAACTCGCTGCGCCAGCAGATGATGCAGCCGTTCATGCAAGGCATGCAGAACGCGCTGTCGAGCATGACGCCCGACGATCTGCGGCGGATGCGGGAGATGATCCAGGACCTCAATCGCATGCTGGCGCAGCGGGCGAACGGCGAGGAGCCCGACTTCGAGCCGTTCAAGCAGAAGTGGGGTGACCAGTTTCCCGGCGCCGACTCGCTGGACGACCTGCTCGAGCAGCTCGGGCAGCGCATGGCGGCCATGCAATCGCTGATGCAGAGCCTGTCGCCCGGTCAGCGGCAGCAGCTCGACGAGATGATGCGCTCGCTGTTCATGAAGGACGAGCGGCTGGAAGCGGCCATGCGGCAGCTCGGCATGCATCTCTCCGACCTGCTGCCGATCGACGAGCTGGCGCAGCGCTATCCGTTCCAGGGCGACCAGGAGACGACGCTCCAGGAGGCGATGCGCCTCATGGAGGAAATGCAGAAGCTGGACGCGCTCGAGCGCGAGCTGAAGGGCGTGCGCAGGCTCGAGGACCTCGAGAACGTCGATCCGGCGCAGGTCGAGGCGCTCGCCGGCGAGCAGGCCCGGCGCGATCTCGAGCGCCTCCAGGAGATCGCCCGGAAGCTCGAGGAGGCCGGCTACCTCGAGCGCGACGGCGACGATCTCACGCTGACCGCTCGCGCCATCCGCAAGATCGCCGACAAGGCGCTGCGCGACATCTTCGCGCGCCTGAAGCGCGACCGCTTCGGCGGTCACGCGTTGAACCGGCGTGGCGCCGGCGGCGACCAGACGGACGAGAGCAAGCCCTATGAGTTCGGCGACCCGTTTCTCCTGGATCTGCGCGAGACGGTGATGAACGCCGTGGAGCGCGCGGGCCCGGGCACGCCGGTGCGGCTGACGCCCGACGACTTCGCCGTCGTGCGCACGGAGCTGCGCACGCAGGCGGCAACGGTGGTCATGCTCGACATGAGCCGCTCGATGCTCAACAACGGCTACGTCCTGCCCGCCAAGAAGGTCGCGCTGGCGCTCTCCGCGCTGATCCGGGGGCAGTTTCCGCGCGACGCGCTGTACATCGTCGGCTTCTCGCTCTACGCGCGCGAGTTCACGGCCGCGCAGCTGCCGACGCTGTCGTGGAGCGAATGGAACATGGGCACCAACATGCACGCGGGGTTCATGCTGTCACGCAAGCTGCTGGCGCGCCACACCGGCGGCAACAAGCAGATCCTCATGGTCACGGACGGCGAGCCGACCGCGCACATGGAGGGCGACGAGGCCGATTTCTCCTATCCGCCCACGCGGCGCACGGTGGAGGAGACGCTGAAGGAAGTCCAGCGCTGCACGCGCGAGCGCATCACCATCAACACGTTCATGCTCGAGCGCAGCTCCTGGCTCATGGCCTTCGTGGAGCAGATGACGCAGATCAATCGCGGGCGCGCGTTCTACGCCACGCCGGACCGCCTGGGCGAGTACCTCGTGGTCGACTACGTCAGCGCTCGCCGCCGCCCCGTCCGGTAGTAGAATCCCCTCAGCGCACCCCCGCGCGAACTCAACGAGGAGCGTGACATGGCCGACTTCAAGATCTGGATGAACGGTCGACTGGTCCCCGGCGACCAGGCCGTCCTGCCCGTGAACAGCGCCGCCGTCTTCTACGCCACCAACGTGTTCGAGGGGTTGCGCGCCTACTGGAACGCCGACGACGGCGAGCTCTACGGCTTTCGGCTCTCGGAGCACTTCGCGCGGCTGCGGGAGTCGATGAAGATGATGCGCTTCACGGTGCCCTACAGCGACGTCGACCTCTACGAGGCCGTGCGCGAGGTGCTCAAGGGCAACGAGGTCCGCGAGGACGTCCACATGCACCTCGTGGCCTACGTGCTGGGCACCGGCCTGGACGCCACCACGCCGACCGGCCTCTACATCAATCCGCGGCGTCGCCCGCGCGCGCCGGAAGGTGGTCTGCGAGCCTGCGTGTCGTCGTGGACGCGTACCTCCGACAACGCCATCCCGATCCGGCTGAAGTCGGGGTCCAACTACCAGAACGGCCGCCTGGCCACGCTGCAGGCGAAGGCCGACGGCTACGACGCGCCCATACTCCTGAATCGCGGCGGCACCGTGGCCGAGGGTACCGGCGCCACGTTCTTCATGGTCCGCCGCGGGACGCTGCTGACGCCGCCGCTGACGGCGGACATTCTCGAGTCGATCACGCGGACCACCCTGGTGCAGGACGTCATCCCGGACATCGGTCTCGAGGTGGTGGAGCGCGACATCGCCCGCACGGAGCTGTACGTGGCCGACGAGGCGTTCTTCTGCGGCAGCGGCTACGAGATCACGCCGATCACGTCGATCGACAAGTTCCCGCTCGGCAACGGCGAGGTGGGCCCGATCACGCGGCGCCTGTCGAAGGCGTATCTCGACCTCGTCCGCGGCGTCGACAAGCGGCACTCCGAGTGGCGGACGCCGGTCTACAAGCCGATGGGGGCCGCCGTCCGCTAGGGCGATCCCGCGCGAGCGGGGGCGGGCGCGGGCGCGTGGATGAACAGATCCCGCGCCCGCGGGCGCGCGATCGGGGGCGCCGGCGGCCGCATGGCGTAGGTCACCGGGCGCTGGTGATCGGCCAGCTGCCGCCCGGTGTTGTATACCTGGCTGAACTTCCACAGCATCCGGAGGAAGTTCGTCTGTCCTCGCAGGGCCAGCCCGAGCGCGATCGACGCCGTGTCGCGCAGCGCCGCGACGCCGAGATGCTTGCGGTTGAGCACGGCCTGCGTCTTGACCAGCTCCTCGTAGAACCGTGCGAGCGGCAGCCGGGTGGGCAGCACCGCGTGCTGGACGTCGAACAGCCGGTAGTCGAGCGTGGTGAGCCGACGCGACTCCGTGTGCCAGATCTCCGTGCCGGGGTACGGCGTGGCCACTGTCAGGTGCACGATCTCGGGCACGGTCAGCGCCCACTCGCGGACGATGGCGAAGCGCCGCTCGTCCCAGTCGGGGTCGGCGATGATGTTGACGGCGACGGTGAAGCCGAGCTCGCGCGCCACCTCGAGCGCCTTGAAGTTGTCTCCCGGCGTCACACGCTTGCGATGCAATCGCAGGGCCTCCTCGTCGAGCGCCTCCACGCCGAGGAACATGTAGAGCAGGCCCAGGCGTCGCCAGTATGCGAAGACCTCGCGGTTGCGCAGCAGGACGTCGCAGCGCGTCTCGAGGTAGTACTGCTTGCGCACGCCGCGGCGCTCCAGCGCCTGGCCGATGGCGAAGCCGTGCTCCGGATGGATGAAGGCGACGTCGTCGACGAGGAACACGTTCGGCTCCGCGATGGACGCGATATCGTCGGCGGCGGCCTCGGCCGACACCTTCCGATACGAGCGGCCGTAGAACGTCCACGCGCTGCAGAAGGAGCAGTCCCACGGGCAGCCTCGCGTCAGCTCCGCCGAGGCGCAGGGATCGAGCACGCCGATGAAATACTTCCGGCGACGCCGCGCCAGGTCGCGCGCCGGCGGGAAGCGATCGAGATCGTCGAGCATCGTCGGCGCCGGGCCGGCGCCGTCGCGGGTCACGATGCCGGGTAGCGTGGCCAGGCGGGCATCGCCGATCGCCTCCAGCAGCCGCGGTGCGATGAGCTCGCCTTCGCCGCGGACCATGCAGTCGATGGCGCCGTCGGCGTGCTCCAGCACCTCCTCGGCCACGAAGGAGCCGCTGTGGCCGCCGGCAAACACGAACGTCCCCGGCCGCCGCCTCTTCGTCAGCCGGGCGAGATCCACGACTTCCGGGATGTTCGCGAGGTAGTTCAGCGAGAAGCCCACCGCCTGCGGCGCAAAGTCGTCCAGCTCGCGCACGAAGTCGGTGTGGCGGAAGATCTGCAGATCCAGGAGACGGACGTCATGGCCGGCGGCGCGGACGGCGGTGGCGACGCGCTCGAGTCCGATCGGCTCGAGGCGCAGGAAGATCTCGGAATACATCAACGGGCTCGGGTGAACGAGGAGGACTCGCATGCGGCAATTCTACTCCGCGCGCGCGAGCGTGGCCTGCGCGAGTGCCAGCGCACCGAGCACGCCCGCGCGGTCGCCGAGCGCAGGCGCCACGATGTAGCGGTCGAGCGCGCCGTCGAGCGGAGGCACGTAGCCGTTGAGCAGCGCGCGCACCCGGTGCCGCACGGCCTCGAGCAGCCCCGGCTGCCGCATCACGCCGCCGCCGAGCACGATCCGCTGCGGCGACAGCACACCGATGATGGCGGTCAATCCGAGCGCCAGGTACTCCGCCTCGAGCACCCATCCCGCGTGGCCGGGTGGCAGCACGTCGGCGGACATCCCCCAGCGCTCGCCGAGCGCGCGCCCCGACGCGAGGCCGTCCAGACAGTCGCCATGATACGGACAGGAGCCGGTGAACGCATCCGTGCTGCGGTCGTGCGGCAGCCGCATGTGGCCCATCTCCGGATGCATCAGGCCGTGGAGCAGTCGCCCGTTCACGACGGCACCGCCGCCGATGCCGGTTCCGACCGTCACGTACACGAGCGGATCCGCCGCGCGGCCGGCACCCCAGTGGTGCTCGGCCAGGGCAGCGCCGTTGACGTCGGTGTCGAAGGCGACCGGCACTCCCAGGCCGGCGCGGAACGGTCGGGCGACGTCCGTGTGGGCCCAGCCGGGCTTCGGCGTCGTGGTGATGTACCCGAAGGTCGGCGAGTCGCGCCGCAGATCGACTGGACCGAACGACGCGATGCCGACCGCCGCCACGCGTGCCGGCTGCTCCCGGAAGAACGCGACGGCACGGGCCAGCGTCTCCGGGGGCGCGGCCGTCGGAACGAGCATCTCGGCGCGGATGTCATCGGGGCCGGTGCCGACGCAGCAGACCACCTTGCTGCCGCCGGTCTCGACGCCGCCGACGAGCGGGGGACCGCCGCTCAGGCGGGCTGAACCTCGACGCGCGTGTCGTTGTAGCAGGCGCCGCCCGCGATGTCGGCGTGGTGCGTCGGCGCCAGCGCGGACACCGTCTGCCCGTTGTCGCTGGTGCGCATCCACGCGCCCTTGAGCGAGCACACGACGCCGGGCGGCACCGCGTCGCTCACGCGCAGCGGCAGGTGCACCTCGCCGAGATCGTTGAACACGCGCACGCGCATGCCGTCGCGCAGGCCGCGCGCCCGCGCATCGTCGGGGTGAATCTCGAGCGGCGGCGTCTCCTCGTTGCCGCGCACGCCGCCGAACGTCGACGTCGTCCGCTTGTCCGAGGCCGGCGTGATCAGGATCAGCGGATACGACGAGCGGTACGGCCGATAGCTTGGCAGCCGCGCCCCGAAACGCTCTTCGAGGTAGCTGGAGGCCAGCTCCACCTTGCCGGAGGCCGTCCGCGGGAAGACGTTGAGGAACAGGTTCGCCTCGGCGCCGTCGAATCGCATCGGGAGCGCGGAATCGATCGGCAGCGCGCTCGGTCGCACGCCCCCGAGGCGCGGATCGGCGGGGTCGAGCGCGTCGTCCATGAGCTCGGCGTCGGAGGCGGTGAACGCGGGCTCCGCGAAGCCGAAGCGCGCGGCCAGCCGCCGGAAGATCTCCGTGTTCGGCAGCGCTTCACCTTGCGGCGGGATCACCGGCTCCGCGCGCTGCAGCCAGTGCTGCCCGTACGCCGCGAAGATATCGGCGTGCTCGAAGTGGCTGCAGGCCGGCAGCACCACGTCGGCGTAGGCCAGGCTGTCCGTCATGACGATGTCGCAGCCGACGACGAAGAGATCCTCGCGGCCGAGACCGCGCCGCATCCGGTTCTGGTCGGGATGGACCACGAGCGGATTGTGGTTGTAGACGAACAGCGCCTTCAGCGGCGGGCTCAGCGAAGGGTCGGTGAGGTGCCGGCCGACGTCGACGATGTTGAGCAGCCGCGTTCCCTTCGGCACGAGGTCCGGCCGCGCGAGCCGCGCCGGCGTCTTCGGGAAGGCGCCGCGCGCGCCGTTGACGAGCCCGCCGCCGCGCACGCCGAACTTGCCCGCCAGCGCCGGCAGGGCGAAGATCGCGCGGATACCACTGCCGCCGTTCTGATTGCGCTCGAGCCCGTTGCCCACGCTGATGGCCGCTGGCGAGATGGTGCCGAACCACTCCGCGAAGCGCCGAACGTCGGCCTCGGCCAGCCCGCACTCCCGCGCCGCGGCCGCCGGCGTCCACTGACGCGCCAGCCGCATGTACTCGTCGAAGCCGGCCACGTGTCGCGCGATGAACGCGTGATCGAGCCGGCCGCTGCGCTCGAGCTCGGCGGCGATGGCCCACGCCAGCACGACGTCGGTGCCCGGCCGCACCGGCAGGTGCAGGTCGGCGCGCTCGGCGATCTTCGTGCGCTTCGGGTCGACGACCACCAGCTTGGCGCCGCTGCGTCGGGCGCGATCGATGAGCGGCGTGAGGTGCAGATTGGACCACGTGACGTTGTTGCCCCAGGCGACGATCAGTCGCGCGTGCTCGATCTGCTCGGGCGGGAGGCCGGCGGCGGCGGCGCCGAAGGTCGCGTTCCACGCCTCGGTCCGGATGCCGCCGCAGAGCGGGCCGCGATCGAGCAGCGTGGCGCCGAGGCGGTGAAAGAACCGCAGGTCCATCGAGCCGCCGGCGAGCATGCCGTGCGGTCCGCCGTAATTGAGCGGCATGATGGCCTGTGGCCCGTGCTCCGCGATGATCGCCGTGAAGCGGTCGTGGATGATGTCGAGCGCGGTAGCCCACGAGATGCGCTCGAAGCGTCCCTCACCCTTGGCGCCGACCCGGCGCAGGGGCGTCGTCAGCCGGCCGGGACCGTGCACGAACTCCGGGTACATCGCGGGGACTTTCGCGCACAGCACGCCGGCGGTGTACGGATTCGCGTGCGAGCCGCGAATCTTCACGATGCGATCGGCCTCGACGGTGACCGTGAGGCTGCAGGTGTCGGGACAATCCAGCGGGCAGACGCTCGGGCGGTCGACCGTGGTCGGTGTCATGGTTCAGGAGTATAGTCCTTCGCACTCAGTTCCGGAGGGATGCCATGACAGCCATCACTCAGTCCGTCGACCTCGACCGCCGCGGTCGCGTCGCGGTCCTCACCGTCAACAATCCGCCCGTGAACGCGCTGAGCCAGCACGTTCGCCAGGGCCTGCACCAGGGTCTGAAGCAGGCGATCGCCGACTCCGCCGCGAACGCCATCGTGATCGTGTGCGCCGGGCGGACCTTCATCGCCGGCGCCGACATCACGGAGTTCGGCAAGCCGCCCGCCGATCCGAGCCTGCACACCGTGCTCGACATGATCGAGAGCAGCGCCAAGCCGGTGATCGCCGCCATCCACGGCACCGCGCTCGGCGGCGGCCTCGAGGTCACGCTGGCGTGTCACTACCGGGTCGGCACCAGGGACGCGCGCTTCGGCCTGCCGGAGGTCAAGCTCGGGCTGCTGCCCGGGGCGGGCGGCACCCAGCGGCTGCCTCGCGTGGTCGGGGTCGAGAAGGCGCTGTCGATGATGGTGAGCGGCGATCCGATCCGCGCCGACGAGGCGCTGAAGCACGGGCTCATCGACGAGATCGTCGATGGCGATCTGACCGCGGCCGGTGTGGCGTTCGCGGAGAAGGTGCTCGACGAGCGGCGACCGCTGCGCAAGATCCGGGACCTCGACGACAAGCTGGCCGCGGTGCGGGACAAGCCGGCGGTCTTCGCGGACTTCCGCAAATCGGTCGCGCGGCAGACGCGCGGCTTCCGCGCGCCCGAGAACATCGTGAAGGCGGTGGAGGCGGCGGTGAGCCTGCCGTTCGATCAGGGTCTCAAGCGCGAGCGCGAGCTGTTCGCCGAGCTCCTGCACTCGCCGGAGTCGAAGGCGCAGCGCTACTTCTTCTTCGCGGAGCGGGAGGCGGCCAAGATCCCCGATGTCCCCGCCGACACGCCGGTCAAGGAGATCCGCAAGGCGGCCGTGATCGGCGCCGGCACCATGGGCGGCGGCATCGCCATGAACTTCGCGAACGTCGGCATCCCGGTCACGGTGGTCGAGGTGAAGCGGGAAGCGCTCGATCGTGGGCTCAGCGTCGTGCGGAAGAACTACGAGAACACCGCGTCGAAGGGCCGCATGACGATGCAGGACGTGGAGAAGCGGATGGGGCTGCTCACCGGCACCACCGACTTCGATGCGATCAGGGACGCCGACATCGTCATCGAGGCGGTGTTCGAGGAGATGCCGGTCAAGAAGGAAGTGTTCGCGAAGCTCGACGCGATCGCGAAGCCCGAGGCGGTGCTGGCCACCAACACGTCGACGCTCGACGTGAACGAGATCGCCTCCGCCACCAGGCGCCCGGAAAGCGTGATCGGCATGCACTTCTTCAGCCCTGCCAACGTCATGCGGCTGCTGGAGAACGTGCGCGGCACCAAGTCGTCGAAGACGACTGTCGCCACCGCCATGGCCGTCGGCCGGCGCATCAACAAGGTCCCCGTCCTCGTCGGCGTCTGCTACGGCTTCGTCGGCAACCGCATGCTCCACCAGCGCGGCATCCAGGCCGAGAAGCTCATCCTCGAGGGCGCGCTGCCCCATCAGGTCGACAAGGTCCTCTACGACTTCGGCTTCCCGATGGGACCGTTCGCGATGGGCGACCTCGCCGGTCTCGACGTCGGCTGGCGCATTCGCAAGGGGCGCGGCGTCCGCTCGGAGGTCGCCGATCGCATCTGTGAGCTGGGGCGCTTCGGCCAGAAGACCGGCGCCGGCTACTACAAGTACGACGACAAGCGCAACCCCTCTCCCGACTCCGAGGTAGAGAAGATCATCGTCGACGTCGCCACCGAGATGGGCATCACGCGGCGGCACATCGGCGACGAGGAGATCCTGCAGCGGCTGCTCTATCCGATGGTGAACGAGGGCGCCAAGATCCTCGAGGAGAAGATCGCCATCCGCGCCAGCGACATCGACGTGATCTGGGTCTATGGCTACGGCTGGCCCGTGTACCGCGGGGGTCCGATGTTCTGGGCCGACCAGATCGGGCTGAAGGCGGTCCGCGACCGCATGCTGCAGTTCCAGAAAGCGACGAACGACGCGTTCTGGACGCCGGCGCCGCTGCTGAACCGGCTGGCCGACCAGGGCAAGGGGTTTCTCGACCGGTAGGGGCGCGCCCCTCAGCGCTCCCCGAGCAGGCGTGCGAGCGCGCCGCAGCGCGCCACGATGTCGTCGGCGTCGTCCAGGAACCACGCGCGCATCCACTCCGGCCGCTCGTGGAACGCCAGCGGCGTCTGCCCGACACGCCGGATCGCGCCCCGGCGCACGAGACCGCTGGCGTTGATGAAGCTCACGTCGTCGAGCAGTCGGCCGTGCGCGACGAATCCCGCCGACGCCGGACACAGCGTCTCCACGCTGGCCAGGCTCTCGGCCACCGCGCGGAGGCAGAAGACGTGCGCGCGCGCCAGCGCGGCGCCCAGCGCCTTCAGCGTGGCGGTCATGGTCAGGCCCGAGAACACCGTGTCGTCGACGACCGCGATGGAGGCGGCCGCCGTGAAGGGTGCGAGCTGCGCCTCGAGCGGTGGCCGGCCCAGCGTCGACAGCACGTAGGCGTCGCCGTCCTCCTCGCGCGTGAGCTCCACGCGCTCGATCGCGGGAAACCAGCCGGTCCGTGCGTGAACCTGGCGGGCGACGCGCTCGCCGGCCCGTCCGATGCCGACGGCCACCGCGAACGGCGCGTGGCGGTGCGCGGCAAGCCCGGCGAGCTGCTCCTCGAGCGTGAGGATGCGGATGCGGCGTGCGTCGCGCGCGATGCATGCGAGGAGCTCGCGGGCGGCGCGGGCAGCGTCGGACCCGGCGCCGTGGCGCTGGCGGATGTCGTCGGTGAGATCGTCGTGGACGTACAGGATGCGCGGTGTCGGCGTCATCGTCCGGCGCCGACGGCGAGCGCGTAGGCACCGTCGGTGTGCCACGAGACGAGCTCGAGGCCGGACTCGGCCAGCAGCGCCGTCGCGGAGGCTCGCGTGAACTTGTGGCAGCTCTCCGTCCAGATGGTCTCGCCGGGCTCGACGGCGACCGTCATGGCGAGGTCGTCGACCGACGCGGTCTGGCGCTCGTCGGCGGTGAGGTGCATCTCGATGCGCGAGGCGTCGTCGTTCCAGCGCGCCTCGTGGCGGAAGGCCTCGGCGTTGAAGTTCGCGCGCAGCTCGCGGTTCACGACGCGGAGGATGTTGCGATTGAACTCGGCGGTGACTCCCTCGGCGTCGTCATAGGCGGCGTGCAAGGCCGCCGTGTCCTTGACGAGGTCCATGCCGAGCAGCAGCCGGTCCCCGTCGCCGAGCAGCCGGCGCACCTCGCTCAGAAGCCGCCGGCGCGCCTCCGGATCCAGGTTGCCAATCGTGCTGCCGAGGAACGCGATCAGGCGGCGGCCGACGGCCGGCGGCACCCGGGCGAGGTGCCGCTCGAAATCGCCGACGACGGCGTGGATGTCGAGATCGGGATGGTCGTGCAGCAGCGCGCGCGCGGAGGCGGCGAGAAGCTGACCGTCCACGTCGATGGGCACGTAGCGACGCGCGCGTGCGCCGTTCATGGCCGCCAGCAGGCGGCGGAACTTCGCGGGCGAGCCGGCACCGAGCTCGACGATCTCGTCCGGGCGGGCCTCCTTCAGAATTCCGGGAGCGTGCGCGTCGAGCAGTGCGTGCTCGGCCCGCGTGAGGTAGTACTCCGGCAGCCGGGTGATCCGCTCGAAGAGCGCGGAGCCGACGGAATCATAGAAGTACTTCGGTGGCAGCGACTTCGGCCGGTCGCCGAGGCCGCGACGGACGTCCTCCGCCAGCGCGTCGTGCCGCGTCGCCCCGTCGACGTGGACGTCGGCGCGGTAGCCCATCACGCCGGCTCGTAGGCGAGGCGGATGCCCGAGAACTGCCAGCGCGCGTCGGGCGGAAAGAAATTCCGGTACGTGCGCCGGATGTGCGCGTGCGGCGTCGCGCACGAGCCGCCGCGGAGCACCATCTGGCTCACCATGAACTTGCCGTTGTACTCGCCGAGCGCGCCGTCCAGCGTGCGGAAGCCGGGGTACGGCAGATACGCGCTGGCCGTCCACTCCCACACGTCGCCGGTCATCTGCACGAGTCCGCGTGTCGCGGGCGCCGGCGCCGGCTCGGCGGGGGCGTCGTCGAGCAGCGAGCCGGTCGCGGTCTGGCTCGCTGCCGCGTGCTCCCACTCGAACTCGGTGGGAAGCCGCGCGCCGCGCCAGCGCGCATAGGCGTCGGCCTCGTAGTAGCTCACGTGCGCGACCGGCGCGTCCCCGGCCAGCGGAAGGAATCCGGCCAGCGTGTACGCGTGCCAGGCGCCGTCGACGCGTTCCCAGTAGAGCGGCGCCCGCCAGCCGCGCTCCTGTACCGTGCGCCAGCCCTCCGACAGCCAGAGCTCGTGGCGCGCGTATCCGCGGTCCTCCACGAACTCCCGGTACTCGGCGTTCGTGACGGCGCGGGAGCCGAGCGCGAACGGCGCCAGGAGCACGCGATGCCGCGGGCGCTCGTTGTCGAACGCGAAGCCGCCGCCGGCGTCACCGATCTCGACGACACCGCCGTCGAACGTCAGCCGGGCGGCGGCGGGCGCGGTGGCCGTCTCGCGCGCGGCAGTCGCGCCGTACGGCGGTCTCAGCGGGTTCACCGCGAGGTTGTACTTGAGATCGGTGACCAGCAGCTCCTGGTGCTGCTGCTCGTGGTGCAGACCGAGCTCGAGGACCGAGGCGACCGCGTCCGGACGGCGGGTCTGCTCGAGCAGCGCGACCACCGCCTTGTCGACGTGCGCGCGATAGGCGTAGACCTCCTGGACAGTGGGCCGCGATAGGTGACCGCGGGCCGGCCGCGAGAACTGGGGCCCGACGCCGTTGTAGTAGGAGTTGAAGAGGATTGCATATCGATCGTCGAGGCTGCGGTAGCCCGGCAGGTGCGGGCGCAGCAGGAACGTCTCGAAGAACCACGAGACATGTGCGAGGTGCCACTTGGTGGGGCTGACGTCGGGCATCGCCTGCACGACGTAATCCTCGACCGCAAGCGGCTCGCACAGGCGCTCCGTGAGGCGGCGGACGCCCACGTACTGCTCCAGCAGCTGATCGGTGTTCATGTGCGGTCCTGGCTGCAAGCCCGGCGCCACCGGCAGAAGGCGGTGACAATGCGCATGCTATCATCGCGCGCAATCCGCCGCGACCGAACGCCGAGGAGGTTTCAGTGCCGGACGCCATCACCTTCGAGCACATCGTCGATTCCGAGCACGGGCTCTGGGACGTGCAAACCGCGGGCGCCGGGCCGTCAGGGCGGCTGCCGCTGACGGCCGAGATGTTGCTGGAGCGGCCAAGCGGAGACGTCTTCGGCCTCACGCAGAACGCGGGCATGGGCTGGGACCCGCGCGAGCTCGGGCGTCCGCAGTTCCTCATGCTCGGGACCAATGGCGGCATCCGCGCGGCGGACGGCACGCCGATCGCGCTCGGCTATCACACTGGACACTGGGAGATCGGTCTGCTGATGCAGGCGGCGGCCGAGGAGCTCCGGGCGCTCGAGTGCCTGCCATTCGCCGCGTACTGCTCGGATCCGTGCGACGGTCGGACGCAGGGCACGGTCGGCATGATGGACAGCCTCGCCTATCGCAACGACGCGGCGCAGGTGTTCCGCCGGCTCATCCGCTCGCTGCCGACACGGCGTGGCGTGCTCGGCGTCGCGACGTGCGACAAGGGACTGCCCGCGATGATGCTGGCGCTGACCGCGATGCGCGACCTCCCGTGCGTGCTCGTGCCCGGCGGCGTGACCCTGCCGCCGCGGGACGGCGAGGACGCGGGCAAGGTGCAGTCGATTGGCGCGCGCTTCGCGCACGGCGAGCTCACGCTCGATCAGGCGGCCGAGCTCGGCTGTCGCGCATGCGGCTCACCGGGCGGCGGCTGTCAGTTCCTCGGCACCGCCGCCACGTCGCAGGTCATCGGCGAGGCGCTCGGGCTGTCCCTGCCGCACGCCGCCCTGGCGCCTTCCGGCCAGCCGATCTGGACCGACATGGCGCGCCGCTCGGCGCGCGCGCTGGTGGCGCTCTCGCGCCGCGGGCTCACCGTGCGCGACATCGTCACCGACGCCGCCGTGCGCAACGCCATGGTCGTCCACGCCGCCGTCGGCGGCTCGACGAACCTGCTGCTGCATCTGCCGGCCATCGCGCACGCGGCCGGATTGCGGCGACCCGGCGTGGAGGAGTGGATGGACGTGAATCGCCGCGTGCCGCGTCTGGCCGACACGCTGCCGAACGGCCCGCATCCCACCGTTCGCGCCTTCCTGGCCGGCGGCGTGCCGGAAGTGATGCTGCATCTCCGCCGTCTGCGACTCCTCGACGAGACGGTGCTCACGGTGTCCGGCGACACGCTGGGCCGCGTGCTCGACTGGTGGGAGGGCTCCGACCGCCGGCGCGTGCTCCGCGATCGCCTGCGGCGCGCCGACGGCGTGGATCCCGACGACGTGATCATGGACGCCGCGCGCGCGCGCGCACGCGGGCTCACCAGCACGGTGACCTTTCCGCGCGGCAACCTGGCGCCGGACGGCTCCGTGATCAAGTCCACCGCCATCGATCCGTCGGTCGTCGATGCCGACGGCGTCTACCGCAAGACGGGTCCGGCGCGCGTCTTCGTCCGCGAGAAGGACGCCATCGCGGCCATCAAGAACCGTGGCGCCGACGGCCTCAAGGCGGGCGATGTGCTGGTGCTGATCTGCCGTGGCCCGATGGGCGCCGGCATGGAGGAGATCTACCAGATCACCGCCGCCCTGAAGCACCTGTCGTGGGGCAAGCACGTGGCCGTCATCACCGACGCGCGGTTCTCCGGTGTGTCGACCGGCGCCTGCATCGGCCACGTCGGGCCCGAGGCGCTCGCCGGTGGGCCCATCGGCAAGGTCCGCGACGGCGACACCATCCGCATCGTGGTCGACCGCAACCGCCTCGAGGGCTCGATCGACCTCGTCGGCGAGCACGGCGCCGACGCCGGCGCCGACGAGGGCGCGCGTGTGCTGGCGGGACGAGCGCCGCGCCCGGACCTGTCGCCGGATCCGGACCTCCCCGCGGACACGCGGCTGTGGGCGGCACTGCAGCAAGCCGGCGGCGGCACGTGGGGCGGCTGCGTCTACGACGTCGACGCCATCGTCGCCGCCCTGAACCGCTGAGCCGCGTCAGTCCGTCGCGGCCGTCGGCGCGCGCAGCGCGCGGGGAACGACGAGCCGGTCGAGCGCTTCGAACGCGGCATGGATGGCCAGCGCCATCACGGCCGACGGGACGGCGCCCATCAGGATGGTCCGGACGTCGTTCAGGGCGAGGCCGGTGACGATGAGCGTCCCGTATCCGCCGCCACCGATGAACGCTGCGAGCGTCGCCGTGCCGACCGTCAGCACGGCGGAGGTCTTGATCCCGGCCATGATCGTGATCGATGCCATCGGCAGCTCGATCCAGGCGAGGCGGCGCCAGCCGGCGATGCCGAGCGCGGTCGTCATCTCCACGAGGCGCGCGTCGAGGCTGCTGATCCCGGCCAGCGTGTTCCGCACGATCGGGAGCAGCGCGTAGAGGCACAGCGCGACGAGCGCCGGCACGCGGCCGATCCCGAACAGCGGGATCATGAACGCCAGCAGCGCCAGCGCGGGGATCGTCTGCAGGATGCCGACGCCGGCCAGCTCGAGCTGCGCCAGCCGCGGCCGTCGTGCGGCGAGGATGCCGAGGGGCAATCCCAGCAGCACCGCGATCGTGAGCGAGACGACCACCAGCGTCAGATGCTCGCCGGTGAGCTGTCCCAGCTCCGAACGCGGGCTCCGCGTCGCGTCCGGCGCGCGGCCGAGGAAGACGGCCGCCACCTCGCCGAACGGGCGGCGCTCCAGGTCGGCCAGCGCGTTCAGCCGCGCCATGGTCGCCGTATCGATCCGACCGGCCAGACCTCGCTCGAGCGCCGACCACGTGCGCGGAAACCGCTCCGCGAGGGAGCGACGCGCGAGCAGGACCGCGCGGTAGTCGGGAAAAAACCGCCGGTCGTCGACGAGCAGCGTGAGGTCCAGGCGCGCGAGCTGACCGTCGGTGGAGAACACGTCGATCAGGTCGACGCGGCCGCCCGCCAGTGCGGCGTACGTCAGCGCGTGCTCCATGACCCGCACGTCGGCGAGTCGCAGATCGTAGTAGCGGCGCAGCCCCGGCCAGCCGTCGTCCCGATCGAGAAACCCAGGATCGAAGGCGGCGGTGAGCCCGGGATGTCGCCGGAGATCGCTGATCGTCGTCACGCCGAGACGCGCGGCGGCATCGCGGCGCACCGCGAGCGCGTAGGTGTTGTCGAACCCGATCGGTCCGCCGAGGGTCAGCCCGCGCGGCCCGAGCCGCTCGCGGAGGGCGTCGATCGCCGTCACGGCCGGCTCCTTGAGGATCGCCACCGCGATGGTTCCCGTGTACTCGGGATAGACGTCGATGTCCCCGCTCGCGAGAGCGCCGTAGACGATGCCGGTGCCGCCGAGCCCGAATCGCCGCTCGGCGCGCGCCTCGCCGGTCTGCTCGATGATCTGTGCGGCGATCTCGGCCAGGATGTAGCTCTCGGTGAACGACTTCGAGCCGACCCGGATCGTCGGCGCCTCGGCGTTCGCGGTCCCGCACGCCGCGACCGCGAGCAGACCGCTCGCGAACAGCGTCGTGACGCGCGGCCGCCGCATCTCAGAGCTCCCGCGTCATGTCGGACGGCGGCAGCTGGGCCCGCAGGAACTCGGCGACGAACGGCTCGGCCGGGCGGCGGGCGAGATCGGCGAACGCTCCCGTCTGCACCACGCGTCCGTGTCGCAGGAGCGTGATGGTGGTGCCGAACACGAACGCTTCCCGGATGTCGTGGGTCACGACGACGACCGTCTTGCGGACCTCGGCGATCACGCGCACGAGATGCCGCTGCAGCTCTGCGCGCGCGATGGGGTCGAGCGCGCCGAGCGGCTCGTCGAGCAGCAGCACCGGTGGATCGAGGATCAGCGCGCGGAGGAGGCTGGCGCGCTGACGCTGTCCGCCGCTGAGCTCGTGCGGGTAGACGCGCAGTAGCGCCGGCTCCAGCCCGACGAGCTCCGCCAGCGTCCGCAGTCGCGCCTCCTGCGCGGCGGCGCTCCACCCGGCGGCGCGTGCGGGCAGCGTGACGTTCCGGGCGACGCTCAGGTGCGGGTAGAGCGCGCCTTCCTGCACCACGTAGCCCATGCGGCCGACGGCGTCGACGCGCACGGTGCCGGAGTCCGGCTTCAGCAGGCCGAGGATGAGCTTCAGGATCGTCGACTTGCCGGAGCCCGTTGAGCCGAGCAGGACGTGGGTGTGGCCGGACTCCACCGTCAGCGACACGTCGTCGAGCGCCACGCGGCCGCCGAAGGCCTTGGTGACGCTGGCAAGCGCGATCATCATCGCGGCCGCCGTCGGCGGCCCGCCCTCTCAGCGGCCGATGCCGCGCGCCATGAGCACGGCCATGAGCGGCATCAGCGCGAGCAGCGCCAGCTCCAGGTGGATCAGCCGGCGGACACCGAGCACCGCGCCGTTGTCGGGCAGCGCGCCGCCGGTTTCCATCGCGCGGCGCCAGCGGATGAAGCGCATGGTCGGTACGATCGAGACGACCGCGATGACGACATAGAGCGCCATCTTCGCGTGGAAGGCGGGGTTGGTCCGGTAGAAGTCGAATCCCTTGGCGTAGAAGAAGAGCCGCAGCAGTCCGGTCGCCAGCGCGCCGAGGGCGCCGGCGAAGAAGACGATGTCGAGGCGGGGCAGCAGCCGCACCTGCTCGGGTCCGAGGCCCGGCCGGCACACCAGGAGCTCGGCCGTGAGAAAGGCGCCGAGGACGATGATGGAGAGGTAGTGCAGGTAGGCGAGGAGCGGCTCCATGCCGCCCCGATCCTATCGCGAGTCGCCGCTCCGGTGCGCCAGCCACAATCCGGCGCCCACACAGAGAAGGCCGCCCGCGGCCGCGGCGGTGACGCGCTCGCCCAGCAGCAGCGCACCGAGGCCGGCCGCCGTGAACGGGCTGAGCGCGAGAAAAACCGTCACGTCGGTGGCCGGCGCGTGACCGAGCGCCCACAGCCACAGCACGTAGCCGACGCCGCTGCCGACGCCGATGAACATGACGGCGCCCCACCCGGCAGCGGTCAGGTGCGGCCAGCGCGCGAAGAACCCCTCGCCGGCCGCGAGCAACGCCAGGAACGCGACGGAGGCCAGCATGGCGAACGCGCTCACCGACACGGTCGGGTACGCGCGGACGTAGGGACGGTACAGGACGCTGCAGACGGCGCCGCACAGCGCGCTCGCCAGAACCGCGGCCTCGCCGATCCACTGGCTCGTGCCGCCGCCACGCTGCAGGGCCTTCTCGCCGAGTGCCACGCCGACGCCGACCAGTGTGAGCGCCACGCCGGCCGTCTTGGCGGCGCTCAGACGCTCGTGGCCCAGCGCCGCCGCCAGCAGCATGGTGAGCAGCGGGAAGGTCGCGAAGATCAGCGCGGCGCGCGCGGACGGGATGAACCGCAGCCCGACGTTCAGCAGGGCGATCAGGATCCCGAATTGCGTGATGCCGAGCAGCGCGATGGGCGCGACGTCGCGGGCCGAGAACCGCGGCCGCGGCGCCGCCAGCACGACGGGCAGCAAGCAGAGGAACCCGATCGCGTAGCGCAGCAGTGCCAGCGACGCCGGACCCGTCTGGTCGACGACGAAGCGCGTGGCCACCATGGCCGAGCCGACCTGGATGCCGGTAGCGGCGGCGGCCGCCGTCGCCAGCGCCCGCCGAGTCAGAGCGTCTTCTCCCACGTCTCGCCCACGAGGTCGTGTCCGAAGCTGCGATGTCGCTCGCTGTCGATCAGACGATAGCCGCCGCCCTCGTAGATGCGCCGTGCGGACGTGAGCACGCTGTTCGTCCAGAGCACGATCTTGCGGTACCCGGCGTCGCGCGCGAAGCGCTCGCACTCGGCCACCAGGCGCGCGCCGATGCCGAGGCCGCGCGCGCGGGGCTCGACCAGCAGCAAGCGCAGCTGTGCGACGGTCTTCGAGCGCTTCACGAGGAACACCGAGCCGACGCGCTCGCCGTCCTTCTCGGCGATCCAGCAGCGCTCGCGGGCGGGATCGTAGCGCTCGATGAAGCGTGCCGCGATCGCGGCGACCAGCGCCTCGAAGTGCTCGTCCCACCCGTACTCCTCGGCGTAGAGCGCGCCGTGGCGCTGCACGACCCAGCCTATGTCGCCCGGCCGGTGAAGCCGCAGGCTGAAGGGCGGCGCCGCCGCGGCACCGCCGAGAACGGTCTCGATGAGCCGCATGGCCTCGACGACGCGCTCCTGGTCCGCGTCCGACAGCGGGGCCAGCAGCGCGACCATCTCCTGGTGCGACCGGGCGCCGAGGGGCGCGAAGGCCGCCCGCCCGGCCGCCGTGAGGGCCACGTGACTGCGTCGGCCGTCCGAATCCGAACGTGTCCGGGCGATGAGCCCGCGCCGCTCGAAGCCGCGCAGCAGGCGGCTCAGGTACCCCGCGTCGAGCCTCAGCTCCCTGCCCAGCTCGGACGCCGTGGGCGGCGCGGGCCGGTGGGCGAGCTCGTACAGCACGCGCACTTCGGCGAGCGAGAAGTCGCCGCCGAGGTAGTGCAGCACGCCGATCCGCGAGGTGTAGAAGCGGTTGAACTGGCGCACGGTCGCCACCCGGCGCTCGAGCTCCGCGCTGCTCGTGCTCTCTCCTGCCATGGCTGATTGCCGATGATCAATCAATTAAGTTGCCAAAGTCAACTGTATCGACCGGCTCTTGTCGTGTACCATCGCCGCACCCACCGAGGAGGCGCGACATGGCCGTGACTGCCAGGCTGCTGCACGTGGATCTGACGAATCGCGAGACGCGCACGGAGGAGATCGCCGAGCCGCTGCTCCGCAAGTACCTCGGCGGCGGCGCGCTGGCCGCGCACATCCTGCTGCGCGACCTTCCGCCCAACGCCGACCCGCTCGGTCCCGACAACGTGCTGGTCTTCACCACGAGCGTGATCAACGGCATGTCGCTGTCGGGCACGAACCGCTACACGGCCGCCGCCAAGTCGCCCCTCACCGGCGGCTACGGCGAGTCCGAGGCCGGCGGCTGGTGGGCGCCGGAGCTCCGCGCCGCCGGCTGGGACGGCGTCGTCGTCCACGGCGCGTCGCCCACGCCGGTGTGGCTGTGGATCAAGGACGACAAGGTCGAGTTCCGGGACGCGAGCCGGTACTGGGGCAAGCTCACGGGCGAGGTGCAGGACGGGATCGAGGCCGAGCTCGGCGACAAGCGCGTGCGGACGCTGCAGTGCGGTGTGGCCGGCGAGCGCGGCGTGCGATTCGCCGCCATCGTCAACCAGTTGAAGCACTTCCACGGCCGAGGCGGGCTCGGCGCCGTCATGGGCAGCAAGAAGCTGAAGGCCATCGTCGTGCGGGGCAGCAAGCCGCCGGCGGCGGCCGACAAGGACGGCGCCAAGAAGCAGCTCGTGTTCTTCAAGGATCACTACGATCGCGCCACCGACCGCTTCCACCAGCTCGGCTCCTCCGGCGGCGTGCTGGCGCTCGAGGCGAGCGGCATCCTGCCGACGCGTAACTTCCGCGATGGCTCGTTCGAGGGCGCCAAGGACATCAGCGGTCAGAAGATGCGGGACACGATCCTCGTCAACCGCGGCACCTGCTATGCGTGCGCGGTGGCGTGCAAGCGCGAGGTCGAGGTCAAGGAGCTCGGCGTGACGCCGAAGTACGGCGGCCCGGAGTACGAGACGCTGGCCGCCTCGGGCTCGCTGCTCGGCGTGCGAGACCTCAACAAGCTGGCGCTGATCAACCAGCTCTACGCCCAGTACGTGCTGGACTCCATCTCCTGCGGCGCCGCCATCGCGTTCGCGATGGAGTGCTACGAGCACGGCATCGTCACCCGGGACATGGCGGGCGGACTCGATCTCACCTGGGGCAACGTCGACGCGGTGATCGAGCTGATCCACCAGATCGGCAAGCGGGAAGGCCAGCTGGGCACGCTGCTCGGCGAGGGCGTCAAGCGCGCGGCCAGACAGCTCGGAAAGGGCTCGGAGCGGTTCGCGCTCCACGTGAAGGGGCAGGAGCTCCCCATGCACGATCCGCGTGGCAAGAAGGGTCTCTCGCTCGCGTACGCGATCTCGCCGACGGGCGCCGACCACATGGAGGCGCCGCACGATCCGCTCTACGCGGGCTTCCACCCGCAAGGACATCCGCTCGGCGTGCTCGGACTGATCGAGCCGCTCGATCCGCTGACGCTCGACGCGCGGAAGGTCCGCGCGTTCTACGTCACGCAGCAGGTCTGGAGCGCGTACAACTCGGTGGGAATGTGCGACTTCGTCGGCGCCCCGCTCAACGCCATGCAGCTGCAGCCGATGATCGACTACGTCAACGCCGTGACCGGCTGGAACATGAGCCTCTACGAGCTCATGAAGGTCGGCGAGCGGAACAACACGCTGGCCAGAATCTTCAATGTGCGCGAAGGATTTACACCCGAGGACGACGTCCTGCCGCAGCGGCTGCACGAGGGCCTCGGGAACGGGGCGCTGAAGGGCGAGAAAGTCGACCCGGACGAGTTCTTCGCCGCGCGCCGGACCTATTACGAGATGGCCGGCTGGGATCCACAGACCGGCCGGCCGAGCGCGGCAAAGCTGGCCGAGCTCGGAATCGCCTAGCGCGGCAACAGAAAAACCAACGGGCGGGGCGTCCGCCCTCGACGCTTCGGAGCTTGCGCTCCGGCGAATCGAAGGGCTGAGGCCCCGCCCGCTGTAACAGCACTCGTCACGTCAGCCGTCGTTCCGTGGAGGGTTGAGATCCTCGGACCGGCGGTACCCACGTTCCTCGTACCGTCGACCATCACGTATTGCAGGCCCGATGCCAGCCATCAGGGCTTGTGGAAGCGCTCCACGCCGTCGCGGCCGAGCTCGCGGACGGCCCGTCCCTCGGCCTCGAGGAAGTTCAGGTGCGCCAGCGTCTCGCCGATGGCGAAGCCGAGCTGGTGGGTGTCGAGCTCCCGCCGGAACAGCACGGGAATGAGCTCGGCGCCGCTCTTGGGCTCGATCAGCGCGTCCGCCGCTTCTGCCAGCCGCGCGTCGTGATGCTGCACCAGCGTCGACAGGCGGTGGTGCAGTCCGCGGAACGGCAGCCCGTGGGAGGGCAGGATCAGCGTGTCGGCCGGCAGCGTGAGAAAGCGTGCGAGCGAGTCGAGGTAGTAGCGCAGCGGATTCTCGCGCGGCCGCTCCGGCCACACGCTCACGTTGGTGGTGATGCGCGGCAAGACCTGATCGCCAGCGATGAGCACGCGGGCCTCGTCCGAGAACAGGCACGCGTGCTCCGGCGAGTGCCCGCGCGCCGTGATGACGCGCCAGCGCCGACCGCCGACGCTGACCGTCTCGCCGTCGGCGATCGGCATGAAATGAAAGGGCAGGCCGCCGACGAGACCGGGATAGTGATTGCCGCGGGCGCGGATCTTGACGAGATGGTCCTCTCCGATGCCGTGCTTGCGATAGTGCACGACGCGGCGGTCGAGGTCGGCGTCGTCCCGGCTGCGCAAGGCATATTCAGCCGCCAGCCACTCGGTTTGCGTGCACCAGAGGTCGGCGGACCAGCGCTCGGTGAGCCACGACGCGTTCCCGATGTGATCGGGATGGAAGTGTGTCACGAGCACCCGACGGATCGGCTTGCCGTCGAGACCGTGGACGAACAGCTGCTCCCAGCGCTCGCGCGTTGGCGGCAGCGCCACGCCGGTATCGACCGCCGTCCAGCCGTCGCCGTCGGCCAGCAGCCACAGGTTGATGTGATCGAGCTGAAACGGCAGCGGCATCCGAAGCCACCGGATGCCGGGCGCCACCTCGATCGTCTGTGCGGCGTCCGGCGGCTGACTCCACGGATGCTCGAGGGCCATGTCGAAAGTCTACCGTACCGTCAGGGACGCAGACCCGGCATGTCGAAGCCGTGCTGGGTCAGGTCGCCCACGAGCGAGACCGTCTGCTGCGTCGTGAGCGCGACCAGCGGCGGTCGCACGGTCGCCCACTCCGGCATGCCGGACCAGTGGGCGACAGCTGCCTTGAGCGCGGGGATCATCGGATACCTGGCGAACGTCCCGCGGATGACGTCGAGCCGCCCTTGCTGCGCATCGGCGTCGGCGTCGCGCCACGTGTCGTAGAGCCGGGCGATGGCGGCCGGATTGACGTTGGCGGTGGCGCTGATGCACCCGGCGCCGCCGTTGCGCATGCCGGCCAGCAGGAACGTCTCGGCACCGGGAAACACGTCGAACCCGGTGGACGCGAAGCGATCGAGCATCGCCTTCGTGTGCGTCCAGTCGCCACCGGAGTCCTTGGCGCCCGCGATCACGCCGGGGTACGCCTTGAGCAGCCGCTCGATGAGGCCAAGGCTGATCGGCACGTTCGACACGGGGGGGATGTGATACAGGTAGACGCGCAGCGCTGCGTCGGCCACGCGCTCGACGATCTCGGCGAAGCTGCGGAAGAGGCCGTCGTCACTCACGCCCTTGTAGTAGAAGGGCGGCAGCATGAGCACCCCGCCGCAGCCGAGCTTGACGGCGTGGCGGGTGAGTCGCACCGAATCGGTCAGCGCACAGCATCCCGTTCCCGGCATCATCCGCGCCGGATCGATCCCGGCCGCGATCAGGGCGTCGAGCAGCTCGATCTTCTCCTCGGTGCTGAGCGAGTTCGCCTCGGAATTCGTGCCGAACACGGCCAGGCCGACGTTCTGGGAGAGCAGCCAGCGGCACTGCCGCACGAACTGCGCGGCGTTGGGCGACAGGTCCGCCTTGAACGGCGTGACGACGGGCGACAGCACGCCAGTGATGCGCTTGGTGCTCACGATGCGCGCTCCTTTCTGAGGAAGTCGAAATCGCAGCCGTGCTCGGCCTGCGTGACGGTATCCATGTACAGCTTTCCGTAGCCGCGAGCGGGCGGCGTGGCCGGCGGTTTCCACGCCGCGCGCCGACGGGCCAGGTCCGCCTCGTCGACGAGCAGGTCCAGCCGACGCTGCGCGACGCTCAGGCGGATGCGATCGCCGCTGCGCACGAGCGCCAGCGGTCCGCCGACTGCCGCCTCCGGCGAGACGTGGAGCACGATCGTGCCGTATGCCGTCCCGCTCATGCGCGCGTCCGAGATGCGAACCATGTCCTTGACTCCCGCGCGGGCGAGCTTGGCCGGAATCGGCAAGTACCCGGCCTCCGGCATCGCATAGCCGCTCTTCGGTCCGGCGTTCTGCAGCACCAGGAAGTCGTCGGCCGTGACGTCGAGGTCGGCGGCATCGATGCGGCGGGCGAGGTCGTCGAGCGAGGAGAAGACGACCGCGCGTCCCTCGCGCTCGAACAGCCGGGGATCGGCGGCCGAGCGCTTGATGATGGCGCCGCTGGGCGCGAGCGTGCCGAACAGCGCGGCCAGCCCGCCCTGCTTCTGATACGGATCGTCGAGCCGCCGTACGACCGCGCGGTCGACCCAGCCGGGGGTGGCGGCGAGCCGGTCACCGAGGCTCTCGCCGGTCACCGTGAGGCAGTCGAGGTGCAGCAGCGGGGACAGCTCGCGCAGCACCGCGCCGACTCCGCCCGCCGCGTGAAGGTCCGACATGTAGTGCTGGCCGGTGGGCTTGAGATCCACGAGCACGGGCGTGGTGTCGCTCAGCTCGTTCAGCCGCGTGAGCGACACCGGCACGCCCACGCGGCCGGCGATCGCGGTCAGGTGGATGAGCGCGTTCGTCGACCCGCCGATGGCGAGCAGGACGCGCAGCGCGTTCTCGATCGCTTGCGGCGTGATGATGGCGCTGGGCCGCGGCCCCGCCGCCGCCATGGCAACCGCGCGGCGACCGCTCGCCTCCGCCGCGCGCAGACGGTCGGCGTGCACGGCCGGGATCGCCGCCGTTCCCGGCAGTGTCATTCCGAGCGTCTCCGCGATGGATGCCATGGTCGAGGCAGTGCCCATGACCGCGCATGTTCCCGCCGTCGTGGCCAGGTTGCCCTCGATGTTCTCGATCTGCTCGGGCGTGAGCCCGCCCGCGCGGTACTTCGCCCAGAACCGTCGGCAGTCGGTGCACGCGCCGAGGCGTTCGCCCTCGAAGGGCATGGGCAGCATCGGCCCGGCGACGAGCTGGATGGCCGGGACGTCGGCCGAGGCGGCGCCCATCAGCTGCGCGGGAACGGTCTTGTCGCAGCCGCCGAGCAGGACCACGGCGTCCATGGGCTGGGCGCGGATCATCTCTTCGACGTCGATCGACATGAGGTTGCGGAACATCATGCTGGTCGGACTGAGAAACACCTCGCCCAGCGAGATGGTCGGAAAGTCGATCGGCAGGCCGCCGGCGGCGACCACGCCGCGCTTGATTGCGTCCACCAGCTCCGGGAAGTGCCGATGGCAGTTGTTGAAGCCGGAGGCGGACTGGGCGATGCCGACCACGGGGCGCGCCAGCATCTCCGGGGAGTAGCCCATGGACTTGGCGAACGAGCGACGCAGGTAGAGCGAGAAGTCGGCGTCGCCGTAGTTCGTCAGCCCCCGCGCCAGCCCGTGCGGCGCGGGCACGCTCGCTGCGGGGTTCACGGCCGCGTGTCGTTCATGCCGAGCGCTCGCTCGATGCCGATCACGTCGTGCGGCCGTGCGAACGGCGTCGGAGCCGGCTCGCCCGCCGTGCGTGGCCGCCCGATCACCTTGAAGAACTCCTCCAGGCCGTGGGGCGAGATGACCCACAGCATGACGAGCTCCTCGGCGCTGTCGTTGACGATCTCGTGCTTGGCGTCGTGACCGAGGAAGCACGCGGTGCCCGGCACCAGCGTGTGGCGCTCGCCGTCCACCATCACGAAGCCGCGGCCGCGGAAGCAGATCTGCAGCTCCACCTGGTCGCCGTGCGAGTGCTCGCGCACGCGCCCGCCAGGCGCGATCGTCTGGAAGCCCATCGAGAGGCCGGCATAGCCGGTGCGGTCGGGCGTCAGCTTCGGGTCGGCATGGCCGTTGGCCGGAACCGGCTGCCAGTACGATGGACCCTCGTGCGGCTGAACGACGACGGCGCGGTGGCTCATGGCTAGTATCCTTCCTGGCCGAGCAGGGGAAACGCACTGAAGATGTGCGGCGGCGCGACGGGCGGCGCGCCGAGGTGCAGGTGCGTGGGTGTGAGCTCGGTGTAGCGCGTGACGCCGAGCAGACCGAGACAGATACGGATCTCGTCCTCCACCAGCTCCATCGCCCGCACGGCGCCCGCCGCGCCCGCCGCCGCGAGCCCGAGGCACGGCAGTCGCCCCATACCGACGAGGTCGGCGCCGAGCGCGATGGCTTTCACGACGTCGCTGCCGCGCTGAAAGCCGCCATCGACGATGATCTTCGCGCGCCCCTCCACCGCCTTCACGACCTCGGGCAGGACATCGGTCGAGCCGCGGCCGTGGTCGAGCTGGCGACCGCCGTGGTTGGAAACGTACACCGCGTCGACGCCGTGCTCGCAGGCGAGGGCCGCGTCCTCGCCGGTGGCGATACCCTTGAGGATCAGGGGCACGCTATGGGTGTCCTTGAATCGCTTGACGTTGTCCCAGGACAGCGCGGCCTGGAAGTCGTGACCGGTCGCCCGCAGCCGCCAGGGCTTCACGAACCGCCGTGCGATGTCGCGCTCGCGCCGGCTGTACCACGCGGTGTCCACGGTGAGGCAGAACGCGGCGTAGCCGTGCTCGAGCGCGCGGCGGACGTGATCGTCCACGAAGGCGTCGTCGCCGCGGACGTACAGCTGGAAGATCCGGAAGTTGTCGGCCGCCTTGGCCACCGCCTCGAGTCCCGGGTTGCACACGTTGGACAGCATCTGCGGCACCCCGAACTCGGCCGAGGCCTGGGCCGCGGTGGCGCCGCCGCCCGGCGTGAACGATTCGATGGAGCCGATCGGCGCGAACATGACCGGCATGCGCACGGGGCGGCCGAGGAAGGTCGACGTCGAGTCGACCTTCGACACGTCGCGCAGCACGCGCGGACGAAACGCGATCGCGTCGAGGGCCAGGCGGTTCCGGCGCAGCGTCGTCTCGGTCTCGGTGCCGCCGGTCAGATAGTCCCATTCGCCGGCGGGCAGCCGGTTGCGGGCGGCGCGGACGATCTCGTGCAGTGTCTGGAACCGGTCCTCGAGGCCGGAGCTCATGGCGCTGAGGATAGCAGAAGCGGCGACGTGCTAGGCTCTACCGCCATGGAGGCCGCCCGCCCGTTCGTCGGTGTCGAAGTGGTGGAGTTCGGTCAGTTCATCGCGGTCCCGTTCTGTGCGCAGCTGCTCGCCGACGGCGGCGCGCACGTGACGAAGATCGAGTCGCTCGACGGGGACCCCGTGCGCCAGCTGTCACCGCTGGCGCCGGGCGAGACGCGCCACTTCATCTCGCGCAACCGCGGCAAGCACTCGCTGCCGCTCGATCTCCGGCATCCGCGGGCGCGCGAGGTCGTCGACCGCCTGCTCGCCCGGGCCGACGTCGTGCTCACGAACTTCCGCCCCGGGCTGGCGGAGGACATGGGCCTCGACGCCGCCACGCTGGCGCCGCGCTTTCCGCGGCTGATCGTCGGCAACGTCAGCGCGTTCGGCCGCCACGGCCCGGACGCCGCGCTGGCCGGCATGGATCTGGTCGTGCAGGCACGCAGCGGGCTCATGGCCTCGCTGGGAAAAGTTCGCGACGGCGTCCCGGCCACCGGCGAGGCGCCGGTGGCCGACTACATCTGCGCGCTCTCGCTGGCCTTCGGCGTGACGGCGGCGCTGCTGCGCCGCGAGCGGACGGGGCGCGGCGGCGAGGTCGACGTCGCCCTCTTCATGGCCGCCCTGCTCGCCCAGAACAACTCCCTCGTCCGGGTCACGTCGGTCGACGGACCGGTGCAGGCCGAGGCTCTCGAGCGGCTGAGGGAGCTGCGCGCGTCCGGTGCGTCGTTCGAGCAGCAGGCGGCCATCATTCCGTCCGCGCGCACAGCCGGCATGCTGAACGTCTACTTCCGCACGTACCCGACGAAGGACGAGGTCATCGGCATCGCCTGTGTGAGCCCGAGCCTGCAGCGAACGCTCATGGACACGCTCGGCCTCACCGACGACGCGCACGGGGGCGCGATCACGGACCGCGAGGCGCTGGAAACGCATTACGCCGCGCTCGGCAAGCGCGTGGAGGCGCTGCTCGGGTCGCGCACGAGTGCCGAGTGGAAGAAGATCTTCGACGCGCGCGGGCTGCCGGCGGCGGCCGTGCGATTCGCGGTCGAGATGTTCGACGACCCGCAGACTCGCGCCAACGGCTTTCTGTACGACCTGCCGCACCCGGCGCTCGGACCCGTTCGCGTGCTGGCTCCGCCCGTGAAGATGGACGGGGACGGCTTCCGGCCGGGCGCCGCCACGCCGCCCTTCGGCAGCGAGGCGCGCAGCCTGCTGCTGCGCGCCGGATTCAGTGAGAGCGAGGTGGAGGTCCTGGTGGCCGCGAAGGTGACACGAACCAGCTTCTAGGCCAGCAGGTCGATGCCGACGAGCGCGCCCAGCTCCCGCAGGGCCTGCGCGGGCTCGCTCACCTTGATGGTGTGCATCCCGAGGGCTCGGGCGGCTTTGAGGTTCGTCCCGATGTCGTCCAGGAACGCGGCCTGCGGTGGCGCCACCCCGAGCTCGCGACAGATCAGGTGGTAGATGCGCGGATCGGGCTTCCGCATGCCGACCACGCGCGACTCGACGAACGCGTCGAAGTGTCGCGACAGCGGCGGCGGGTCACTCACCGGCTCGTCCGTCTTCCAGTTGTTCGTGAGCGCGCCGACACGGACACCGTGCTCGCGCAGCCGCGCGACGGCACGCAGCATCTCGGGACGCGGCCGCCCCGCCTCGGCGATGTACGCCATGAGCCGCGCCGCGCTCACCGTCACCCCGTGGGCCCGGCAGTCGCGCTCGAAGGGCTCGCACCACGCTTGCAGCGTGAGCTCGCCCCGTTCCAGCCGCGACCACGCGCCCGCCTCGCCACTGCCCACCACGGCGTGATTGATGGCGTTGGGCGGCAGCCCGTGATCCCGCTCGTAGCGGGCGATGGCGTGCAGCGGCGAGTCCTGGACGACGCCGCCGATGTCGAACACGACGGCCGCGATCGCGGCCATCGACTCAGCGGGTCGCGGTGCGCGCGGCGTCGACGGCGACCGGGCGGTCGGGCGCCTCGCGCAGCGTGACCTCCACGCGCAGCGCGCGCAGGCCGTGCACGCCTTGCAGCTCCTCGAGCTCGAGATCCTCGACGACGCCGCCGACGTAGCCGAGGTGGCGGAGGTAGTCGAGGTAACCGCGATACTCGACCGCCTCGGACGGCTGCGAGTAGACGATGGCAAGCCGACCCGGCTGGGTGACCCGCTCACCGGTGCCCTTGATGACCGCCTTGTCGATGCGCTTCTTCACGATCTCGTAACGGATGTCGTAGGCGCCGTCGACGTCGAAGCGCTTCTCGTCCGCGCGGAACCGGATCGACAGCGGCGCGTGCTGCACGAGGACGAGATGCGTGACCTCGAGCGGCAGCGGCAGCTGGGCGGTGAGCCGCTCGGCGCGGGCGGCGATACCGCACACGACCATGAGCTGCCACAGCCGGAGCGACTTCAGCGACAGCGGATCCGAGCGGCCGTCCTCGAGCAGCGCGGCACCGACGTAGATCTGGTGGTCGACGCCGTCGGTCGTCTGCTTCTCGAAGTAGTGCGGCATCATCGACTGGGCCGCCTCTTCCTCCAGGTCGAGATACGAGGAGATGACCTCGGCGATGCGGGTGACGCTCTCCTCGAAGAGCCGACGCTGGCGGTAGACGGTGCCGAGGCGCGGATCGAGCGCGGCGCGATAGGTGTCGATTCTGCGCTCGACCGTCTCACCGTACTCCGCGACGTGATCGAACAGCGACTCCACCTCGCTCCGGAGGAACCCGATCACCCCGACCTCGTCGCCGGCGGCCAGGTCGCGGGAGATCTGCGCGAGGTGCTCGTCGATCCGGTAGCGCAGGTGATCGAGCGCCGGCAGCCGGCGCGCGGCGTAGGCGGCCTCGATCACGTCGCGCGCCAGCCGCAGCTGGGCGAGGAGGTCGCTCTGGATGGCGAGACCGCGCTGCACCGAGGAGCCGCGGATGTCCGAGAGCGCGTAGAGCGGCTGCACGTGCTCGAAGACGATCGGCTGCAGCTCCACGCCGCTGACCGTGTCGTCGCGCTCGAGCTCGTCGAGCACGGCCTTGCGGAAGCGCCACTCGACCACCGGATGGATGGCGGTGAACCGCTCCTTGATCTCGGTCTGGATGCGGCTGTTCAGCTCGTCCATGCTGCGCTGCACGGCCATGGAGAAGAGCGGCAGCACCTCGTTGAGCTTCGGCAGATGCGTCGCGTCGAGATCGCAGACGTTCGGCGATTCGAGCGTCAGCGTGCCGATGACCTTGTCCTGATAGTGCAGCGGCGCCACCAGCATCCCGCGCACGCCGCTGGCCGCCACCTGGTCCTCGACGGGGGTGCGATGACGTACGGCCGTGAGGTCGGACACGATCACCGGCCGGCCGGTCTTCACGGCCCGCTCGAACACCGTTCCCGCGAAGTCCGACTTCTTGTGGTGCTTGGAGTCCGCGAAGATGCACGCGTGCTCGTGCGTGGCGTCGTAGTTCAGAATCAGCACCCGCTCGCCGTCCATGGCGCCCAGGCCCAGGCGCAGATCCGGCCGGCGGAACAGTGTCCGCAGCCGCTGCTGTAGCCCCATGAAGCGCGCCTGCGAGACGATCGACTCGCGATCGATCAGGTCCCGCTTCAGCGCGGAGAGCACTTCCTGGTCGGTGACGTCGACGGCCTTGAAGACGGTGATGCCGCGGAAGACGAAGCGGTCCGGCGGCAGCAGATCGTCGAGGCCGGAGGCCTCCAGCGCGTTGGCGTGCACGCGGTGCTCGATGTCGTCCGGCAGCTGCGGCACGGTGCCGACCACCTCGACGTCGACGAACTGCTTGTCGAAGAAGATGCGGAAGTGACGGTCGAGCCCGGTGTCGGGGTCGGCGGCGGTCACGACGATCGGATAGTCGACCTCGAAGTCGATGCCGTACACGCGCTTCAGGATGAGCGCGTAGGCATACGCCCGACGCATGGAGCCGAGTAGCTGCTCGTCCATGTTGAGCCGGCCGCGCAGCTCGCCCGTCTCGCTCATCAGGAGCTGCCGCATGAGCGGCGTCGCGTAGATGCCGCGCAGCTGGAAGGGCGCCATGACGGCGGCGTACGACTGCTGCCATGACGCGGGGGGAATGACCGCTGTCATCAGGACGTCGATGAGGTCCTTGTGGCGCGCAATGGTCGCGCAGCTCGTGATCGGCTCCATGAGCTCCGGCGCGTTCTTGATCTCGTCGGCGACGATGCGCGCCAGCGCGCTCTTGGCGCTGCCGCCGTCGGCGGCCCGCGTCCAGAAGTCGATCAGCGGCTTGAAGCTCACCTCGGTCCGGAACGGGAATGCCTTGCTCGCCACGCCGGGCGCGAGCTGTAGATCGGTCATGCCACAAAGATGCCCTTGCATATCGTTTGGATTGTAGCAAGCGGGGCAGGGATTCTCAGCGGGCGCGGCGAAGTACGACGAAGTACTGGTACGGCAGGAACCGGTGCTCCTCGACGAGCGCCAGGCCGGCGCGCCGCGCGTCGCGCAGAAAGACCTTCGGGGAGATGCGGCGATGCGCGGGCGGCCCCTTCGGTGTGTCTCGGTCGACCCAGTCGATGTTCGCCAGCCGGCCGCCGGGCTTCAGGCATCGCGCGACGCGTCGCAGGAACTCCGCCGGTGAGGCGAAGTGATGATAGACGTTCACCATCACGGCCAGGTCGCAGGCGGCCTCGGGCAGCATGGGGCTGCCGTCGTCGTTCAGCACGGGCGTGACGTTCCGGATGCGCGCCTGGGCCAGACGCCGGCGGAGCGTCTGCAGCGCGAGCGGCTCCGGATCGAGCGCGAACACGCGGCCCCGAGCCCCGACTCGCCGCGCCAGCGGCAGCGTCCAGAAACCCGGTCCCGCGCCGACGTCGGCGACGACGGAGCCGCGCCCGAGCTGCAGCGCGCGAAGCACGCGCTCCGGCTTCTGCCACGCCGCGCGGCCGCGCTGGAGCTGCCGGCGCACCATGCGCGTCACGTCCGACGGGTTGCCGTGTCGTCCGTGCGCCATCAGGCGTTCGCGGCCGGGCCGCCGCCGTCGCGCGGCGCGCAGCCGGGTCTCAGGTGAAGCACGGCGGCCATGCTACCATCCCGGCACTCGACGCGAGGAGGTCGCGCAGTGGAACGACGACGGCTCGGCAATAGCACGCTCGGTGTGAGCGCCATCGGTCTGGGTTGCATGTCGATGTCCGGCGCCTACGGGCCTGGCGACGACGCGCAGTCCATCGCCGTGGTGCACCGGGCGCTCGATCTCGGGGTCGACTTCATCGATTCCTCCGACATGTACGGCTGGGGTCACAACGAGGAGCTGCTGGGCAAGGCGCTGCGCGGCAAGCGCGACAAGGTCGTGCTGGCGACGAAGTTCGGCAACCTCCGCAAGCCGGATGGGACACCGGGCGTGAACGGCCGGCCGGACTACGTGCCGCAGGCCTGCGACGCGAGCCTGAAGCGACTCGGCGTCGACGTCATCGACCTCTATTATCAGCACCGCGTCGATCCGTCTGTTCCGATCGAGGACACCGTCGGTGCCATGGCCCGGCTGGTGGAGCTCGGCAAGGTGCGCTTCCTCGGCCTGTCGGAGGCGGGGCCGGCGACCGTCCGGCGCGCCCACCGCGTGCATCCCATCGCCGCACTGCAGCTCGAGTACTCGCTGCTGTATCGCGTCGAGGCCGAGGAGATTCTGCCGACGCTGCGCGAGCTCGGGATCTCACTCGTCGCGTACTCGCCGCTCGGACGAAGCCTGCTGACCGGGCAGGTGCACAAGGTGGCCGACATCCCGGACGACGACCGCCGGCGTGCCCATCCGCGGTTCGAGGAAAAGAACCTGCAGCGCAACGTCGAGTTCGTGAAGAAGGTCGAGCAGTTCGCCCGCGAGAAGGGCTGCACGCCGGGGCAGCTGGTCCTTGCCTGGCTGCTCGCGCGCGGCCGAGACATTGTCCCGATCCCCGGCACCAAGCGTCGCGAGCGACTCGAAGAGAACGTGGCCGCGGCCGACGTGTCGCTCACGCCGGACGATGTCGTCCGTCTGGCTGATGCGGTGCCCGCCGGCGCGGTCGCCGGTCTGCGGTATCCCGAGCCCCTGATGAAGGGTGTCTATCTGTAGGTCAGCGTGACACGCGTGCCGGCCAGCGTCGTGCCGACCGCGCACGCGGTCCGCGGCGCACGTCGTCGATAGCTCGCTAATCGCGCGCCGGCCTCCTGGCATTTCGCGTGCACGGGGCTGCGTCTGTGAAGCCGCTGGCCGGAATTGCGCTCGCTGCCACCATGCTGTCCGTGCCGCTCGCCTCCGCCGCCGATCTCCCGACCGAGCCGAGCGTCCTGGCGCTTGCCCGCGTGGGCGACGCCGAGCCGCCGGCGCCTCGCGATGTGGGTGTCGCCGACCACATCACGACCGGTGATCGGACCTTCGCGCGGCTGCTGCTCGGTGGACGGGTGCTGCTCCTTGCCCGGGACTCCGCCGTCCTGACCATCACCGAGGTCCCGGGAGCCGCCACCATTCGCGTCAGCAGCGGGCGCGTCGCGGTCACTGTGGATCGCGAGAACCTGCACCCGGAAGACCTGGTCGAGATCCTGACGCCGCACGCCGTGGTCGGCGTGCCGGCGGAGACACTGGTGGCCGACGTCGACGGCGACGCCTCCACGTTCACGGCGCTCGGCGCCAAGGTCGACGTCTTCGCGCTGGATCCGGTGACCGGCGGCGTTGCCCGGCTGCCGATCCCGGTCGGATCGAACGAAGCGGTGACGGTCGCTCGCGCGCCGGCGACCGACGTCGCGGCGGCGGGCATCGAGGAAGGAACGCGCCGCTAGTTCTTCACGGCGCCGGCGGTGAGGCCGGCGACGTAGTGGTCGACGAAGAAGGAGTAGATCAGCGCCACCGGGATCGAGCCGAGCAGCGCCGCCGCCATCAGCTGCCCCCAGTAGAAGACGTCTCCCCGGATGAGCTCGGTGATCGCCCCGACCGGCACCGTCCGCACCTCGCTCGTGGTCAGGAAGATCAGCGCGTAGAGAAACTCGTTCTGCGCCAGCGTGAACGCGAAGATGCCGGCCGAGAGCAGGCCCGGGGTGCAGAGCGGCAGGATCACTCGGGTCATGGCCTGGAACCGGCTGGCGCCGTCGATGCGGGCGGCCTCCTCGAGCTCGCGCGGCACGCTCTTGAAGTAGCCCATGAGCAGCCACGCGGAGAACGGGATGAGCAGCGTCGGATAGGTCAGCATCACCGCGGTCAGCGTGTTGCCGAGATCGAGCCAGTTGATGATGTCGGACATCGGGATGAACAGCAGGGGCTGCGGGACGAGATACGTGGCGGCGACGCCGATGGCGACCACGGCCGCGCCGGGGAAGTTCAGGCGAGCGAGCGGGTAGGCGATCATCGTCCCGAGCACGAGCGACACCACGGTGGTGACCACGGCCACCAGCAGGGTGTTGTAGGTCCACGTCAGGAAGTTCGTCTGGCTCAGCAGGTCGACGTAGTGCTTCAGGACCGGCTGATGCACGATGAGCGGCATGATGCGGGCGTTGTAGAGCTCGCGGTTCGGCTTGATCGACGTGATGGCCATCCAGTAGAACGGAAACAGCATCGTCACGAGGAAGAACCCGAGCGGCAGGTACAGTCGCAGCGTTCGCGCGCCGACGTTCCGCGCGCCGACCATCACTCCCGCCTCAGATACACGGTCAAGGCCACGATGAGCGCGCCGAGCGCGGGCAGCATGGCCAGCGCCACCGCGGCCCCCATCCCGAGCTGGCCGGCCGTCGTGCCGATCTCGAACGCGTAGGTGGCGAACAGGTGCGTGGCGTTCGCCGGTCCGCCGTGAGTCAAGATGTACGGCAGCTGGAAGTCGGAGAACGTGAAGATGATCGAGAACATCGTCACGATGATCAGCACCGGCTTGATGAGCGGCATCGTGATGTGCCAGAAGCGCTGGGTCATGCTGGCGCCGTCGATGGCGGCCGCCTCGTAGAGATCGGGTGAGATGGTCTGGAGGCCCGCCAGCAGAGTGATGCCGTAGAACGGCAGGCCGCGCCACGTGTTCACCCCGATGATCGACACCATGGCCAGCGTCGCGTTGCCGAGCCAGGAGAACGTTTCCTTCACGAGCCCGGTGTGCAGCAGCGTCCAGTTGATGATGCTGAAGGTGGGGTCCAGGATCCACATCCAGGCCACCGTCGACAGCACGGTGGGAACGATGAACGGCAGCAGCAGGAACGCGCGCGCCAGGTTCTTGCCGCGGAACTGCTGGTTCATCACGAGCGCGAGCGCCAGCCCGCCGACCATCTTCAGCAGCGTGGCCACCGCCGTGTAGACGAACGTGTTGCGCGTGACCTGCCAGAAGACGGCGTCCTGGGCGAGCGCCGCGAAGTTCGCGAAACCGACGAAGACGCCCGGCTGTGCCACCCGGCGGTCTTCGAGACTGAGGTACATCCCGTAGAAGAACGGATAGGCGACGAACGCCAGCAGGAACAGCACGCCCGGCGCCAGCATGAGCCAGCTGAACACGCCCTCGCGCTCGAGGGCGCGCTTGAGCGTGAACGGTCTGCCCGCTACCGGCGCCGGCCGCGCGAGCTCCGCCGGGCGTACCGCCATGCCTATTTCGCTTTGTAGATCTGCTTGAGCTGCGCGGCCGCGGTGGCGATGACGTCCTTCGTCGAGTCGCCGCGGCAGGCCTTGGCGAACATGTCGACGAGCACGTACTTGGCGACGTTCTCGGAGGCGGCCTGCCCGATCGGTCCCGGCCACGCGTGCGGCCGTGACGTCTTCAGCGACTCCTTGAAGGGCAGGTACCGCGGCTCGGCATTCCACATCGGATGGTTGTCGTAGGCGCCGAGGAACGGCGCGTAGTATGCCTCGCCGGCCGTCAACCACCGCGACAGCTGCTTGTCGTCGTAGAGCCAGCGGAGGAACGCCTTGCTCGCCGCCTGGTCGGGCGTGTACGACATCAGGGCCAGGCTCTGCGCGTTGAGGACGTGGTACTGACCCTTCGGCCCATGCGGATTCAGCGCGTGATCGGTGACCTTCGCGATCTCCGGGAAGTCGCGCTTGGCCACGACGAGGATCGACGACGCGTTGTTCGTGCACGAGATCTGCTCGCCGAGATACGCCTTGTTGTTGCTGACGTCCGTCCAGCCGAGGACGTCCTCGATCATGGTCTCCTTGTAGAAGCGCCGGCAGAAGTCGACGGCCTTGGCCGTCTCGTCGGAGTCGATGAGCACCGTCTTGCCGTCGCGGTCGACCTCGCGGCCGCCATAGGACCACAGGAGCGGATACATCCAGCCGTGGTTGTCGCCGAAGCCGTGGCCGATCTCGAACCCGAACGGATGACCGTTCTTCTTGAGGATGCGGCCGGCCGCGAGCAGATCCTCCCAGGTCTCGGGGAACTTGTTGATGCCGGCTTCCTTGAACCAGTCGGTGCGGTAGACCTCGAGCTGGCCGATGTTGCCCCACGGCAGCGCCTTCCACTTCTTGTTCACGACGACGACGTCCTGGACGAGGTCGTGCCAGCCGCCGAGCTTCTTGCCCACTTCACCGGCGACGTCGCTGACATCCACCAGGGCCTTGTCGAACAGGTGAGGCCAGTTCAGGCCGGTGCCCGCGATGTCGGGCCCCGACTTCGTCTCGGCCATCGTGGTGAGGCGCGTCAGCATTCCGCCCACGCTCACCGGCTCATAGGTGACCTTGATGCCCGTGTGCTTCTCGTACTCGGGGGCGAGCGTCTTGACGAAGAAGTCGTCGAATCCCTTGATGAACGAGCTCTCGCGGACGGTGCCGATGGCCTTCGGGGCCGCACCGGCGAGACGGGGTGCAAGGGCTGCGCTGGTCGCGGCCAGCGAGACGGTCAAGAACTCACGGCGGGTCGTCATCGGAACGTCCTCCTGGCATCACGGATGAGCGGCCGAACGTCCTGGCTGTGGCCGGGACGGTAAGTCAGGCGTCGCGTGCTGTCAAGCCAGGCTGTCACGTGCTGGTGAGCGCCTGACCACCGCGCTGCGTCACGGCGGTGACGCCGAACCGCAACCAGCGAATCGCGCGCGCCGTTTCGGATGCCAGACGCCGTGGCACCGCCGCTGCACTACCGCTGCCCGGCTGTCGAATGCTTCGCCCGAGGTGCTCGTCATGAGGATGTGGACGACCGGCGTGTGCTCCCTCACTCTTGCGGTGGCGGCAGTGACGGCGGCTCCCGCCGCGGCGCAGGACAAGCTCGGGGTGGTGACCACCTCGGTCGGGCCGGTGACGGTCGCGCGAACCGCGGCGCCGCCCGCCCCGCTGAAGTTCAAGGATGATATCTACCGGCACGACCGGGTTACGACCGGTGACGACGCGATGACGCGTATCCTGCTGGGTGGTAAGGTCATCGTCACCGCGCGCGAGCGCTCGACGCTCACCATCACGGAGGTTCCCGGTCTCTCGACGGTCGACCTCACCAACGGCCGCATCGCGGTGGCCGTCGACAAGACGCGGATGAAGCCCGGCGAGCGAGTGGACATCCGGACGCCGAACGCCATCGCCGGCGTGCGCGGCACGGTGTTGATCGTCGAGGCAGTCGGCGGCACGTCGACGGTGACGGTGCTGCGCGGTCTCGTCGACGTCGTGCGCGTCGATCCGAAGACCGGTCGTCCCACCGGTCCCGTCACGCCGGTCGGTGCGCAGCAGACGGTGGCCGTGAAGAACAACGTGCTGCCACCGCGGGCGCAGGCCATCACGCCGGAGCGGTCGCAACGCCTGTCGAAGGAGTTCTCGGCGCCGATCCAGCCCGTCGACTCCACGGCCGTCATGCCGGTGCAGGACGAGGTTGCTCGCGCCACCACGCTGCTGGACACGCTGGTGCCGGCGAGCAATCCGGGCGCGACCAGCGGCACGCGGATCGGGACCGACACGAAGCCGACGCCGGCCGCGGACAGCACCAAGGCGACGCTCGGCACCGCGCCAGCCCTCACGACATCGACGCTCACGACCACCACCACGACGCTGGCGCCCGTGACGTCCGCCCTGCCGACGACGACCACGCTCACGCCGGTGACCTCGGCGCTGCCCACGACGACGCTGGCGCCGCTCACGACCGTGGTGCCCAAGACGACCAGCCTCGTTCCGCCGATCGTGCAGCCGGTCGTTCAACCGGTGGTTCAGCCCGTCCTGACGCCGGTGACCAATCTCCTGAAGTAGACGCGGATCAGACGCGCCGCGCGCCGTGCTGGACGGCGCGCGGCCTCAGCCTTCCTCGAAGTCGTCGAGCACCATGCGACGGAACGCCTCGGCGGCGCGCAACCGCTTGCGCTTGCCCTGCTCGCGGGCCCACGTCTTGATCATCGGCGCCGGATCCCACGTTCCCATCTGGCTCTTGTGCTCGCGCAGCGCCTGGATCTTCAGCGCGAGCGTGGCCGTGATGTCGACGAACGTGTCACTTCGCGAGGAGCCGTGCAGCCAGACCTCGCGCACGTGATGTGGCGCCAGTCCCTCGGCGAGGAGCTCGGGAAAGATGAAGCGCGTCTCCGCGGATGGAAACACCGCGTCCAGTGTCACGTCCGCCGCCACCCGGTGATCGGGATGGTTCATGTAGCGGTTGCCGTAGAATCGCATCGTCGGATCGCCGCACACCACCGTGTCCGGGGTGTAGCGGCGGATCAGGCGCGTCAGATCGCGGCGCATGTCGATGCTCGCCGTCAGCACGCCGTCCTCGTAGTCGAGAAAGACGACGTCGTTGATGCCGAGCACGCGCGCGGCCGCGCGCTGCTCCTCTTCGCGAATCTTCGCCAGCCGCGGGCGCGTCATGTCGGCGGGTGTGAACTGGTTCGACCCGGCGTCCCCGCGCGTCAGGCAGACGGTGACGATCTGCGCGCCCGCCCGCGCCCACGCGGCCAGCGTGCCGGCCACGGTGAACTCCTGGTCGTCGGGATGCGCGTGAATCGACAGCACGCGCCGCGGCGGTCGGGGCGCGCGGCTTGCGCGGGCCATGGTCAGCGCCGGCCGAACGACTGGTCGAGAAACGTCTTCACGTCGGCGATGGCGCGTCGATGCGCGTCGGCGTCGTAGCCCAGCGTCGCGCCGCGGCTCATGCAGGCCGAGAGTCCGCTGAAGGGCCGACCGTCGTTGTCGACGAAGCTGCCGTCGCGCTGCTGGATCACGGTGCACGCGGCCGGGTTGACGACGTCGTCGAGTCGCCGCGCCGGCATGAAGAACGGGACGTCGAAGGCGTGCATCGCGCCTGCGTAGGCCACCAGCGAGACGGCGCGGCCGGCCGCCTGCCGCCGGGCGACCCAGTCCCGGCAGGGACCGATCGGTGTCCAGTCGTCGGCGGTCCCCTGGAAGATCCGTACGGGTCCTGGCGCCATGTCGGTCTCGTTCAGCAGACGCGCGTTGCAGCCGGCGGGATAGAGGGCGGCGAACGCGGCGAACTCCACGTCGGCGCGCAGGAACCGGCGCTCGAACTGCGCCTGGCTGGCCCACAGGGCCACCCAGCCGCCGTGCGAGAAGCCGAGGGCCGCGATGCGGCGCGGATCCAGCCGGGGGTGGGCGGCGAGGAGGGCCAGCGCCCGATAGGTGTCGGTGAGGCGGCTGCCGATGCTGACGGGCGTGCGACCGGTGCACACCTCGCTGACGCCCCGCCCGCCGAAGCTGTCGAGCACGAAGGCGGCAAATCCCATGCGATTCAGCTCGCGCGCCCAGTCGGCGAGGTTCGGCGTGACGCCCGCGCACGAGTGAAGGACGATGACCGCGGGCACAGGCGCGGAGGCGCCCGCCGGGAGTGACAGATCACCGCTCACCACCGCGGGCCGCTCGTCGCCGTTCGCGGCCAGCGTCAGCGTCGGGATCTCGAGCCGGCCCGTCTGCCCGCTGCTCATCGTGGACAGCGCGCGCCCCGAGCTACAGCCCGTCGTCAGGCCGACGAGCAGCAGGATCAACCAGTAACGCATGCGGTCCTCTATACCAGATGCCGCAGCCAATTTCTTGACAGCGGCGTGGCGACCGCGATGTCCTGAGGTGTGCCGTCCACGAGTCCGCCGTCCATTCGAACGGTGATCATCATGGGGCTCGCATTTGGCGGCATGGGAACCCTCATCGTGCTGCTCGGCCTCGGCGTCGTCGGGCAACCGAAGCCGGGCGACGCACCACCGTGGGTCATCGTGTGCGCCGGCTTCGCGTTCATCCTGGGCGGCCTCGCCGTCATCGTCGGCTACGGCGTGGCCAATGGTGTTGGCCCGGACGGGGACGTGGCGCCCGGCACGCCGTGGCCGATCCGCGCCGTGCAGTACGTGCTGGGCGTCGGCGTGGCGGTCCTGCTCGCGGTGATCGCCACCTGGGTGGCCTTCGGGCCGGGACCGCGGCATTTCAGCGCCACCGGGACGTTCGGCCGTGGACCGGTCAGCGAGATCAGCGGCCGGATCGCGTTCGGCGCCGGCGCCGTCCTGCTGTGGCTCTTCACCGGCATCGTGTCGGTGATGAGCGTGAGGCGGCTGCGACGCGCGGGTCGCGCTCAGCTGCCGTAGATCTTTCTGAGCTCCGCGGCCGCCCACTTCACGGCGTCGTCCGCCGCCATGCCCTGGATGGCCTTGGCGTACATGTCGACCATGATGAACTTGCTCAGCGCCTCGGTGGCGGCGCGGCCGGACGGGCCCGCGTAGCCGACCTGCCGCGCGCTCCGCAACGTCTCCGGGAAGACCGCCGTCTTGGGATCCTTCTTCCAGAGCGGATGGTCGGCGTACACCTTCGTGCCCGGGATGCCGAACGTGTCCATGGTCTCGAAGTAGCGGTCGAACCGTGCGCGGTCCATGTAGAACCGGATGAAGTCCTTCGCGACCTTCGGGTTCTTGCTGTACTTCATGACGCACGAGTTGTAGCAGGGCAGCCAGTAGAACCGCCCGGCCGGGCCCGGCGGATAGTGGCCGTGGTTCGTTCCCTTGTAGACGTCGGGAAACTTCTGGCGCGCGGCCACGTAGATCGACGGCGCGTTGCCCGTGAGCGAGATCTCCTGGGAGAGGAACGCGCGGTTGTTGTTGCTGTCGTCCCACGCGAGGCCCCCCTCGTCGAACACGTCCTTCCACAGCGCGACGGTGAACTTCACCGCGTCGACCGTCGCCTTGCTGTCGAGGACGACCGTCTTGCCGTCGCGCTGCACTTCCTGCCCGCCCCACATCCAGACCACGGGATAGGCCCAGGCATTGGGGTCGTTCACCGTGTGGCCGAAGGCCTGGCCGAACGGCTTGCCCTTGGCCTTCATCGCCTTGCCGATGCGCCGGAAGTCGTCCCAGGTCTGCGGGTAGTCGAAGCCCGCCTCCTTGAACCAGTCCTCGCGGTACGTGATGGCCCACGAGATGACGAAGTACGGCACGCCGATCCACTGGCCCTTCGGCGTGGTGACGTTGGTCTTCACGTAGTCCCACCAGCCGCCCTGCTTGCGCCCGATCTCGTCGGCCACGTCGCTCACGTCGACGAGCGCGTTCTCGTAGAGCTGCGGATAGTTGTTGGGCACGGTCACGAGGTCGGCGCCGGCGCCGCTCTGGATGGCGGCCGTGATGCGTGCCTGGAGATCGTTCTGATTGATGCGCTCGACGGCAATCTCGACGCCGGCCTGCTTTCCGAACTCCCTCGCCTGCTCGTCGAAGACGTGGTCGGCGGCCGGCACGAAGTGCGACCACTGCAGCACGTGAAGCCGCGTGCCCTGCGCGAAGGCGGGCCCTCCGGCAAGAAGCGATGCCGCGGCCGAGGTCTTGAGGAACGTGCGGCGGGTGAGCGGCATCGAGGCCTCCTCGGGACTAGGGTCGAAGGACGACGCGCCGGCCGTCCTCCACGATCACGACGGCGTTCGGCTGGATCTCCTGGATCTTCGCACTGTCGAGGATGGTGTCGCCCTCGACATACTTGCGACCGTTGATGAACGCGAGTCGGCGGCTCTTGTCCTCGGCATAGACGATCACCTCGAGCCGTACCGGCGCGCTGAGCTGCCCTTTCGCGGGCGGCGCCGTCGAGGCCGGCGGTGCCGGCGGCGGACTCACCGTCGGAGCGGCCGCCGCGGGTGGTGCAGGGGCGAGCGGTGCCGCCGCTGGCGGCGCCGGCCGCACCGGTGCGGGCAGCGGCGATGGCGCCGTAGTCGGCGCGGCGCCGGCCGAGGGCGCCGCGGTCGCGATGCGCGGCGGCGGCGCGCTCGGCTCCGCCGCTCGAGGGAGATCGGGCGCCGGCGTGTGCGGTTGTGATCGCTTGTCCGCTACGGCGCGGGGCGGCTTCGGCGCCGGCGTGGCAGCGGCGGCAGGCGACGATCCCGGTGGCGTCGTCCGCACGAGCGGCGGTGGCGGCGGCGCGGGCGGCTGCTGGACGGCGGCCGGCTCCTCGGCCGCGCTCGGCGACATCGTCGTGAGCGGCGTGACGGTGGCCACCGGTGCCGCCGGCCACAGCAGCCAGACCGCGAGGACACCGCCGGCGAACGCAGCGCCGCCGCCGATCATGGCCATGCGCCAGCGCGATCCGTCATCTCCGTCCGGCGCGGGCGAGAGAAGCCGGCGCATGGCGGGCGCGTGGGCGTCGCGTTGCTCCGCGGCCTTCTTGAGCGCGTCGAGGATGTAGGACACGTCAGGGCCTCGCCTTCGAGAGTGACGGCATTCGCGCGTCCGGTGCCATGGCAGAGATCCGGACGAGCGTCTCCTCACCGACGATGCCGTCGGGGGTGAGACCGTTCTCGCGCTGGAATGCCACGACGCGCTGTTTGAGCTCGTCGTCGTAGAGCGTGCGATCGCCGCCGCCGTCGCCCGTGAGTTGCCGGCGGAGCCACACCACGTCGCGGCTGCTCATGCCGGGCCGGAGATCGGTGGTGGCCGGCCCCTGCGTCTTCCACACCGCGACGAAATCGCCGTCCCACAGCTGTTCGATCTCGCCCAGGGAGAACGTCGCCGTCGTGCCCGCCAGATCCAGGATCGCGCTCTCGCCCGTCAGGCCCGTGACCGTCCCATAGTGAGCGTCGCCGGCCGGTGTGCGCAGCGTCAGCACGACGGGAAGATCGAGGCGTCGCAGCACGTTCCACGTCCCGCTCCGGGCGAGGCATCGCAGGCCGACGCGGCGAGCGTGGTCGCAGCCCGACTCGGCGCGGGGTCCCGAGTAGTCCTGGCCCCAGAGCGCCAGGAGCGTCGCGAACGCCGCGTCGCGGTCCTGCGTGCGCGAGCCGAGCAGCGATACGAGCGTCGGCTTCTCGCCGTCTGCCGTGGGGGCGGCCACCGACGCAGTCGGGACAACCGGTGCGCCGGCGGGCATGGCGGGTGCGGCGGCGGCGGCGGCCGGCGTCGCGATCGATTCCGCGGTGCGTGGCGCGGCGACGCCGGGCACGAGGATCCGCTTTGCCCACCATTGCGTCACGTACTCGATCGCGTTCGGGCGCAGCATGGTGACGCCGAACAGGGTGGCGGCGATGATGGCGGCCGCGATGCCCGCCTCGAGGCAGTACTGCGCTGCCCCGGGTCCCAGCACTTCTGCCGCCGCGCGGTGGACGATCCTCGCCGACAGGCGCCGCTTGCCCTTGGCGAACCCGCCCAGGAGCGCGCGATCGCAGATGCTGTTGATCAATCGGGCCACGCCGCCGGAGCGCCGGTGCACGAGCCAGAGGGCGGCGCGCGAGAACATCATCTCGTGCTGCCCGGCGACCTCGAGACGGTGACGGACGTAGGCCTTCGTCTCCGCGAATCGGAACGGGCGCAGATGGTAGCGGGCGGTGATTCGCTGTCCGAGCTGCCGCAGGTCGGCGCGCTTCAGCAGGTCGGCCAGCTCTGGCTGTCCGATCAGGATGACTTGCAGCAGCTTCTCGCGCGTCGTCTCGATGTTCGTCAGCAGGCGCAGCTCCTCGAGGACTTCCGGGCTCAGGTTCTGCGCCTCGTCGATGATCACGACGGTGCGTCGGCCCTGCGCGTGAGTCTCGAGCAGCTTCTTCGAGAGCGCGTCGATCAGGGCCTTGACGCTGGTGGTGCCGGCGGGGATATCGACGTGCAGCTCCTGGCTCACCGCGGCCAGCAGCTCCACCGCCGTGAGCCGGGGCGTGAAGATCATCGCCACGTCCACCTCGGGGGGCAGCTGATCGAGCAGCGCGCGGCAGACGGTCGTCTTGCCGGTGCCGATCTCGCCGGTGAGCTGCACGAAGCCGCCGCCCTGCAGCCCGTACACGAGATGGGCCAGCGCCTCCCGATGACCTTCGCTCAGGAACAGGTACCGGGGGTCGGGGGCGAGCGAAAACGGCCGTTCGGTCAGGCCGAAATACGCGGCGTACACGCCGCCAACCCTAGTCAACCGGGGCCGCAACGTCAAGTTTGCGGCGGCCCCCGGCCGGGCTCTAGCGCGGCGAGCTGGTCTCGATCTTGGCCCAGGTATCCCGGAGGCCGACCGTCCGGTTGAACACCGGTCGGCCGGGACGCGAGTCGCGCGTATCGACGCAGAAGTAGCCGGTCCGCTCGAACTGGAAGCGCGCGCCGGCGGCGGCGTCGGCGAGGGCGGGTTCCACCCGGCAGCCGGTGAGCGCCTCCAGCGACGCGGGGTTCAGGGCGGCCCGCCAGTCGTCAGCGTCGTCGGGCCGGGGGGCCGAGAAGAGCGTGTCGTAGAGACGCAGCTCGGCCTCTCCGGCGTGCGCGGCCGACACCCAGTGGATCGTGCCCTTGATCTTGCGCCCGGCCTCGCCGCCCCGGGTCGCGGGGTCGTGGGTCGCGCGCACGGCCACGACGCGGCCGGCGGGGTCGCGATCGACGCCCGTGCAGGTGATCACGTACGCGTAACGTAGGCGGACCTCGGCACCGGGCGAGAGCCGGAAGTACTTCGGCGGCGCCGGATCGCGGAAGTCGTCCTGCTCGATCCAGAGCTCTCGGGCGAACGGGATCTTCCGCGTCCCGGCCGCGGGATGCTCGGGATTGTTGACGGCCTCCATCCATTCGACCTGACCCTCGGGATAGCTCTCGATGATCAGCTTCAGGGGACGGAGCACGGCCAGGCGGCGCTCGGCCGTCTTGTTTAGATGCTCGCGCACGCAATGCTCCAGGAGCGCCAGCTCCACGACGTTGTCCGACTTCGCCACGCCGATGCGCTCGCAGAAGTCGGCGATGGCCTGCGGCGTGTACCCGCGGCGTCGGAGCCCGGCAATGGTCGGCATGCGCGGATCGTCCCAGCCGTCGACGACGCCGTCCTCCACGAGCTGCAGCAGACGGCGCTTGGACATCATCATGTGCGTCACGTTGAGGCGCGCGAACTCGATCTGCTGTGGGTGGTGGATGCCGAGCGCGTCGAGGTACCAGTCGTACAGCGGGCGATGGTCGGCGTACTCGAGCGTGCAGATCGAGTGGGTGACGCCCTCGATGGAGTCGCTCTGGCCGTGCGCCCAGTCGTACATCGGATAGATGCACCACGCGTCGCCCGTGCGCTGGTGCGGCGCGTTGCGAATCCGGTACATGACGGGGTCGCGCAGGTTGATGTTGCCGCTCGCCATGTCGATCCTGGCGCGCACCGTCTTGCTGCCGTCGGGGAACTCGCCGGCCCGCATGCGGCGGAAGAGATCGAGGTTCTCGTCGACCGTTCGGTCGCGATAGGGCGAGGGGCGACCGGGCTCGGTCAGGGTGCCGCGGTGCTCGCGGATCTCGTCCGCGCTCAGGTCGTCGACGTACGCCTTGCCGGCGACGATCAACTGCTCGGTCCAGCGGTAGAGCTGCTCGAAGTAATCGCTGGCGTAATACAGGTGTGAGCCCCAGTCGAAGCCGAGCCATCGCACGTCGCGCATGATGGCGTCGACGTACTCCTGGCTCTCCTTCGTCGGGTTGGTGTCGTCGAAGCGCAGGTGGCAGCGGCCGCCGTAGTCGCGCGCGAGGCCAAAGTCGATGTGGATGGCCTTGGCGTGGCCGATGTGGAGATAGCCGTTCGGCTCCGGCGGGAACCGGGTGACGACGCGGCCACCGAAGCGCCCCGAGCGATTGTGCTCCTCGACGATCTCCCGGATGAAGTTGGACCGCGGCGCGTCGCTCATCGTCCCCTCATCGTACCAAACGGGGCGCGCAGGCGACGCGCCGCGGACGCGCTACGTGCGCGGCTTCACCCAGCTCTCCGACCACGCCAGACACGCGCTGGACGACTGCCGGTCGCCGCGCATCTCGGCCCACACCTTGCCATCGGGCACCTTGCCGTTGAACTCCACGCGCGCGGCGCGTGCGGGGAAGAACGTGCTGAACACCCCGATCGGGCGGTTCTGGAAGCCCGGCGGCGCGTTGAGGATGAACGGCGTGATGGTGTCCGACCACGTCATCACGATGCGGTCGCCGCCGCCGACGATCGTCTCCGTCACCGGCTGCGGCGGCGCTCCGGCGCGGGTGAACTGCGCGGCCACGATGGGCAGGCTCGTGTCCGCGAACTTCTGGTACAGGATGCTCTCGATCGTCTTCTGCAGCCATCGCGCGACGGCCGGATTGTCGGAATAGATCCGCGTCTGACCCCCGGTCACGGTGGAGTCGACGAACAGCGCGTGACCGGCGCCGTCGGGACACCACAGCACGCGCCAGTGGCTGAAGCGGTCGGACAGCGTGGTGCCGCCGTCCGGACTCAGACGGATGAACGAGTTCTCGCCGGTCATGAGGACGTCGTTGGGATCGACAGGTGGCGTCATGGGTCTCCTCGCTGCGGACGGATTGGGTCCCGATGATGGCGCAGCGAACGGCGCTCGGCAAGCTACTTGCGCACGGGGGCCTTCATGTACAATGCGTCCGCCATGAAGCGGGCGGGAGTCAACAAGAAGGCGGTCGCGAAGCCGCTGTCATCGCCGGCGCCCGTATCGCCCGCGAAACACTCCGCGCGCGTGGTGTCGCTGCTCGATCCCGACCTCGTGCTCGAGCGCGCCGCGCGGCGGTTCCTGCCGCAGCCGATCGATCGGTGCGTGAAGTGTCACAGCACGTTCATCGGTCGCGAGCCCGCCTTCATCCACTGTTACTACTGCGGCAAGATGGCCCGCATCGCGAACGCCTCGCTGCTTCTGCAGGAGGAATTCGAGATGCGCTCCGGCATGCGCGCCGCGAGCTGAGCCTCAGCGTCCGGTCAGGCGGCGCGACGGACGTCCGCGACGACCTCGTGCCACCATTCTTCGCTCGCCTTCGCCTCGAGGCCCTGCATCTGCTCGCGCGTGTCCCGGAACGCGGGATCGGTGTGCCAGGCCTCCCAGTCCGCGCGTGACTCCCACGTGCCGATGATGACGCGGGAGTTGGGACCGTCGAGCGGGATCACGAGCTGCCCGCCGATCCAGCCGCGCTGACGCTTCGCCGACTCGAGCCGCTGCGTCATCGCGGCGTCCCACTGCGGCTCACGACCTTCCTTCAGCGTCACGCGCGTCACGATGGTCATCATCGGCTGCGCCCGCCCGTCTTGCGCCGACCGCCCGCGCGCGATCCGGAGCGCGAGGCCGAGCCGGTGCGCCGCCGGCGCCGCGCGCCGCTCTTCGAGCGGCCGTTGTTGTTCGTCGAGGATCGACCCGTGCTGCTGGACCGCGTCGAGCGCTTGCCACGGGTCTGCTTGCCGCCTCTGCTTCCCGAGCGCTTGGCCATGACAGGTACCTCCGCGCGGGTGCGGCTGCAATTTCAGCGCCTGCGAGTGCATGCAACCGCCACGCGCGGCACGGAGCGTTGCGCCGTGCCGCGCGCAGGGATCAGGCCGACACGCCGGCCGTCAGCGCATCAGAGGCGCCAGCGCGCGGGATCCGGTCGGCGTGTGTGCCAGTCGGTGGCGCGCTCGTACGCGCGCGCCAGGCGAAGCGCGGTCGCGTCGTCGAAGGCGCGGCCCACGATCTGGATGGACACGGGCAGTCCAGCCCGTGTGAAGCCGCACGGCACGACGACGGCCGGCAGCCCGAGCAGGTTCCACGGCGCCGTGTAGCGCATGGCCGGCGTCGCCAGGCCCTTCATCGGGAACTCGTCGAAGCGCAGCGCCGGCGCGGCCTGGCCGGGGAACACCAGCAGGTCGACGCGCCCGAACAGCGTCTCCACCTCGCGGCGGAAGCGCTCGCGCAGGCGCTGAGCCCGCAGATAATCGGCGGCCGTGAACAGCGCGCCCATGTACAGGCGCGGACGCAGGCTCTCCCGAAAACCCTCGGGACGCGTGCGCAGATGCTCCTTGTGGTACTCGAACGTCTCGGCGAGGAACGGTGCCCACGCCGCCATCGACACGTCGAGCGACGGCGCGTCGACATCCTCGAGGCTGGCGCCGTCGGCGCGCAGCACGTCGAACGCCTGTCGTGCCGCGCTGGCCACCTCCGGGTCGAGGCCCGACCACTCGACGTAGAAGCGCCGCAGCACGCCGAGCCGCAACCCCCGCGCGCCGCCCTCCAGCGCGCCGAGATAGTCCTGGGTCACGGCGCCGCGCGTCGACGTGTCCTCGGGATCGCGTCCCGCGATGGCCTGCAGCAGCGCCGCGCTGTCCCACACACCGCGGGTCATCGGCCCTACGTGATCGAGCGACCACGACATGGCGAGCACACCGCGGCGGCTGACGAGACCATAGGTCGGCTTGTGACCGACGAGGCCGCACATGGAGGCGGGGCCGCGGATCGAGCCGCCGGTGTCGGAGCCGAGGGCGCCGGCGCAGAGGCCGGCGGCCGCCGCCACCGCCGACCCGGACGACGAGCCCGCCGGCGCGCGGCTCACGTCCCACGGGTTGCGTCCGGTCGGAAACGGTCCCTCGGTCGCGGGACGGCCGAACGCCCACTCGTGCATGGCCACCTTGCCGAGGATGACGGCGCCCGCGTCGTGCAGGCGCTCGGTGACGAAGGCGTCCCGGGAAGGCACGTGATCGGCCATGAGCTGCGAGCCGCTGGTCATCCGCACGCCGGCGACGGCGATGAGATCCTTCAGCGCGATCGGGACCCCGTGCAGCGGCCCCCGCCGGCGGCCGCGCTCCATCTCCGCGTCGGCCGCCTTCGCGCGCGCCAGCGCCTGGTCGGTCATCACGGTGATGTAGGACTGCAGCACCCGGTCATGCTGCGCGATCCGTGCGAGATAGCCCTCGGTGGCCTCGACGGACGTCAGATCCCGCCGGCCGATGGCCTCGCTCACGGTGCGCAGGTCGAGGTCGCCCACGCTCAGCGCCATGGCTCGTCCTCCAGGGCAGGCACGGTCGCGCGCAGGCGGTCGCGCTGCGGGAGCCACTCGAGCCACATCTCGTAGAGCAGGTCGGCGTCCCGCTCGCTCAGCGAGAGCGCGGCGGCGCGGACCTCGGCATCGAACTGGGTGCGACGCTCGTCGGCCATCGGTCGTCTCCTCCGGCGCGCATCTTACTCCTGTGGCGTGCGCGGCGGACTCCTGTGGCGTGCGCGGCCGCGACGCGGGCACGCCGCTCGCTTGCGTTGAGCGCGGCGGGATGTCTATGCTCCGGCAACTCCCACGAAAGGACGAATCGATGGCCACCGCCACTCCGCGGCTCATGGGCGCCGAAGTGAAGCGCAAGGAAGATCCCCGGCTGGTGACCGGCACGTCCGCCTACGTCGGCGACCTGTCGGTTCCCGGCATGCACTACGTCGCGTTCGTGCGCAGTCCGCACGCGCACGCGACCGTGGGTGCCATCGACGTGTCGCGCGCGTCGGCGCGGCCGGGCGTTCTTCGCGTGGTGACGGGCGCCGACATCAAGGCGCACTGCCAGCCGATTCCGCTCGGCGGTCCGAGCGCCGAGGGGGGCGGTGGCGCGGCGGCGGCGGGGGAGGGTCGCAAACACTATCCGCTCTCCATCGGGACCGTCCGCTACGTCGGCGAGCCGGTGGCGGCGGTGATCGCGACCTCCGAGGCGGCCGCCGTCGATGGCGCGGCCGAGGTGGCCGTCGACTGGCGCCCGCTGCCCGCCGTCGGCGATCAGCTGAGCGCCATGCGGGACGGCGCCCCGCAGCTGCACGGCGACGCGGCCAGGAACGTCGAGCACGAGACGAACATCAAGGTGGGCGAGCCGGACGCCGCGTTCGCGCGCGCGAACAAGGTCGTCAAGCAGCGCATGGTGAGCCAGCGCCTCTGCGGGGTCCCGATGGAGCCGCGCGCGGCACTGGCGACGCCCGATCCGCTGCTGGGCGGCGTGACGCTCTGGTCGACCCACCAGGCGCCGCACAACCTGCGCAACGACATCGCGACGCTGCTCGAGGTGGAGCAGAGCCAGGTGCGCGTCATCGCGCCCGAGGTCGGCGGCGGCTTCGGCGTGAAGTTCGGCATCTATCCCGAGGACGCCACGCTGGCCGTCATCGCGCGGCGCTATCGGGTGCCGGTGCGGTGGACGGAGACGCGCATCGAGCACATGACCTCCACCACGCACGGTCGCGCGCAGATCACGGACCTCGAGGCAGCCGTGGACGCGGACGGCACCATCACGGCGCTGCGCATGCACGTGATCGCCGACATCGGCGCCTATCCGATCTTCACGTTCATCCCGGACCTCACGCTGCTGATGGGCGTCGGCGTGTACAAGGTCACCAACGTGGATCTCAAATCCACGTGCGTCTTCACCAACTCCACGCCGGTGGCCGCGTACCGGGGCGCCGGCCGTCCCGAGGCGGCGTACTACCTCGAGCGGCTGGTCGACGTGATCGCGCACGAGCTCGGCAAGCCGCCCGAGGAGATCCGGCGCCGGAATTTCATTCCGCCGAGCGCGTTTCCGTACACGACGCCGACCGGGCAGAAGTACGACAGCGGTGAGTACAACCGCGCGCTCAGCAAGGCGCTGGACATCGCGCACTACGAGAAGCTCCGCAGCGAGCAGAAGGAACGGCTGGCGCGCAACGACCGGCGGCTGCTGGGCATCGGCATGGCGGTGTACGTGGAGATGTGCGGGTTCGGACCGTTCGAGAGCGCGGTGGTGCGCGTGGAGCCTGGCGGCGGCGTCACCGCGTTCACCGGAACCTCCGCGCACGGCCAGGGGCACGAGACGACGTTCGCGCAGATCATCTCCGACCACCTCGGCGTGCCGTTCGACAAGATCGCCGTCCGTCACGGCGACACGCTCAACACGCCGATGGGCAATGGCACCGGCGGCAGCCGCAGTCTCGCCGTCGGCGGCTCGGCCATCCTCGGCGCCACGCTGAAGGTTCAGCAGAAGGCGCGGCGGCTGGCCGCTCACATGCTGGAGGCGGCGCCGGACGACGTGGTCTTCGAGGCCGGCCGCTACCAGGTGAAGGGCTCCCCGGCCAAGGCGCTCACGATCGCGCAGATCGCGCCCAAGGCGTATGGCGAGGGCCTGCCCGACGGCGTGGAGTCGGGGCTGGAGGCAACCGACTTCTTCCGGCCGCCCCAGCTCGTGTATCCCTTCGGCGCGCACGTCGCGGTGGTCGAGATCGACCGCGACACCGGGCACACGCGTGTGCGAGATTTCGTGTCCGTCGACGACTGCGGTGTCCGCATCAGCCCGCTCCTGGTGGCCGGGCAGGTGCACGGCGGCCTCGCGCAGGGCATCGCGCAGGCCCTGATGGAAGAAGTCGTCTACGGGCCGGACGGCCAGCTCATCACGGGCTCGCTCATGGATTACGCCGTCCCGCACGCCGAGGACTTGCCGCTGTTCACGACCGATCAGACGGTCACACCCACCCCGTTCAATCCGATGGGCGCCAAGGGAATCGGCGAGGCGGCCACCATCGGCTCGACGCCGGCCGTCGTGAACGCCGTCGTCGACGCGCTCAAGCCGTTCGGCGTGCGCCATCTCGACATGCCGCTCAAGGCCGAGCGCGTCTGGCAGGCGCTGCAGCAGGGCAAGAAGTGATGGACGCCCAGGCCGCGCAGGCCTTCGTGCAGCGCGCGTGGGATGCCGATATTCTCCCCACGCTCACCGAATACGTGAAGATCCCGGCCAAGTCGCCGCACTTCGACCCCGACTGGCGGGCGCACGGTCATCTCGATCGCGCGGTGGCGCTGATCGAGCAGTGGTGCCGGGCCCGGGCGATCGCCGGACTGCGCGTCGAGGTGGTGCGCCTCGGTGACCGCACGCCGCTGATCTTCATGGAGGTGCCCGGCCGCGGCGACACGGTGATGCTCTACGGCCATCTCGACAAGCAGCCCGAGATGGTCGGCTGGGCGGAGGGCCTCGGGCCGTGGACGCCGGCGCGGCGCGGCGACAAGCTGTTCGGCCGGGGCGCGGCCGACGACGGCTACGCGGCGTTCGCCGCGCTGACCGCGATCGAGACGCTGCAGCGCCAGAACCTGCCGCACGCGCGGTGCGTCGTGCTGATCGAGGCGTGCGAGGAGAGTGGCTCGTTCGACCTGCCCGCGTACGTCGAGGCGCTCGCCCCGCGCATCGGCACGCCGTCGCTCATCGTGTGCCTGGACTCCGGCTGCGCCGACTACGAGCACCTGTGGTGCACCACCTCGCTGCGCGGGATCGTCAACGGCGTGCTGACGGTCGAGGTGTTGACGGAAGGCATCCACTCGGGCGCCAGCGGCATCGTGCCCTCGTCGTTCCGCATCCTGCGCTCGCTGCTGTCACGCATCGAGGACGAGCGGACCGGCGAGATCCGCCTGCGCGACCTGCACGTCGACATTCCGGGCGAGCGGCTGGAGCAGGCGCGCGCGGTGGCGCAGGTGACCGGCAAGAAGGCCGCCGAGATCTATCCCCTCGTGCCCGGCATGCGGCTGGCGCACGAGGACGCGCTCGAGCGCGTGCTCGCGGGCACCTGGCGGCCGGCCCTGTCGATCACCGGCGCCGGTGGCATGCCGGCCCCCGCGGACGGCGGCAACGTGCTGCGCCCGCAGACCGTCGCCAAGCTCTCGCTGCGGCTGCCGCCGACGGTGAAATCGGCACACGCCGCGCAGCGGGTGAAGCAGACGCTCGAATCCGACCCGCCGTACGGTGCCCGCGTGCGGTTCGAGGTCGAGGCGCCGGGTGACGGCTGGGACGCGCCGGCCACCGAGCGCTGGCTGCTGGACGCCATGCACCAGGGATCGCAGACGTATTTCGGCGCGCCGGCGATGTTCCAGGGAACCGGTGGCTCGATCCCGTTCATGGCGATGCTCGGCGAGCGGTTTCCCCGCGCGCAGTTCATGATCACCGGCGTCCTCGGCCCGGGCTCGAACGCGCACGGTCCGAACGAGTTCCTCCACGTGCCGACCGGTGTGCGGGTGACCGCGTGCGTCGCCCACGTGCTGCAAGCGCACGCGCGCCGCTGATCAGGCGGAGCGCCGCTCGCTCGTTCGCAGGCGGTTGAAGACGTCGCGGACGCCCGGGACGTTCGCCGCGATGTCCTCGGCGAGGCGCCGGGCGCGGCGGTCGCTCACCCGGCCCTCCAGGACCACGTCGGCGTCGCGCACCTGCACGACGATCTCGCGCGCGTCGATGCGCGCGTCGTCGGCGAGCCACTGGCAGACGTCCTCCTGGATCCGGTCGTCCGACCGGCGGTAATCGCGCGGGCCGCGGCCCACGTGGGGACCCGGTCTCAGCGTGAGGTCGCCGCCGGGACCCGGGCCGATCTGGAAGCCGAGATCGCGGCCGGGGTGGCGCGTGCGGCGCTCGCGCTCCCGCTCGCGGTATCGCTCGTTTCCGTAGTAGCGGCGCTCGATGGGCTCCATGCCATCCGAATCATGCAGCGCAAGTGCCAGCGAGTGCGTGGCGGTTGCATTGCACCCCCATAATGGTCATGGCTATCAGCAGTCCGACCGACGCCCGCCTTCTCGCGCTCGACGACGTCGCCACGCAGCTCCGCATCGACAGCGTCCGCGCCACGACGGCCGCCGGGAGCGGCCATCCGACCTCGTGCGCCTCGGCCGCAGATCTGGTGGCGGCCGTGTTCTTCGACGCCATGCGGATCGACCCGGACTTTCCGCGCGCGCCGACCTCAGATCGCTTCGTGCTGAGCAAGGGCCACGCCGCGCCGCTGCTGTACGCGGCGTGGACGGCGGTGGGCCTGGTGGACCGCAATGAGCTCACGCAGCTGCGGCAGATGGACAGCGACCTCGAGGGACATCCCACACCGCGGCTGCCGTTCGTCGACGTCGCGACCGGCTCGCTCGGCCAGGGCCTCGGGGTCGGGCTCGGTCTGGCCCTCGGCGCGCGGTTTGCCGGCACCGATGCGCGGACATTCGTGCTCATGGGTGACGGCGAGATCGCGGAGGGATCGGTGTGGGAGGCGGTGCAGCTCGCGGCCCGCGACCGCGTCGACACGCTGGTCGGCATCGTCGACGTCAACGGCCTTGGCCAGTCGGGACCGACCATGCTGGACCACGACATGCGCGCGTATCAGCGCCGCTTCGCGGGCTTCGGCTGGCGCGTGCAGGTCATCGACGGCCACGACATGCGGCAGATCACCACCGCCCTGCGGCGGGCGATGCGCGGACGCGGCGCGCCCAGCATGATCGTGGCGCGCACGGTGAAGGGCAAGGGGCTCACCGGCGTGGAGGGCCTCGAGGGATGGCACGGCAAGCCGCTGCCCGCCGACATGGCCGAGCGGGTGGTGGCCGAGCTCGAGCAGCGCAAGCATCATCTGCCGGCGCCGCCGATCCGCAGGCCGCGCCGCCGGCCGCCGGGGAAGCCGGCCGTCGGGACCGTCAGCGGCACTCCACCCGGCGGGGAGATCGCCACCCGCGAGGCCTACGGCGACGCGCTCGTCCGCCTGGGCGCTGCCGATCCGCGGGTGGTCGCCCTCGACGGCGACGTGAAGAACTCCACGTTCGCCGAGCGCTTCAAGCAGAAGTTCCCCGAGCGCTTCGTCGAGTGCTTCATCGCGGAGCAGAACATGGTCAGCGTCGCCGCCGGCCTCGCCGCCCAGGGCTTCGTGCCCTTCGCGTCGTCGTTCGCGTGCTTCCTGGAGCGCGCCGCCGACCAGATCCGGATGGCCGGCATCTCGCGAGCGAACGTGAAGCTGTGCGGCTCGCACGCCGGCGTGTCGATCGGCGAGGACGGCCCGTCGCAGATGGCGCTCGAGGACCTCGCGTTGTTCCGCGCGATCCCGGAGGCGGTCGTGTTCTATCCGGGCGACGGCGCGGCCACCGATGCCGCCGTGCAGCTCGCCGCGCAGCGGAGCGGCGTCGTCTACATCCGGACCACGCGCGGCAAGACGGCGGCGCTGTACCGCGACGACACCGCCTTCACCGTGGGCGGTCTGAAAGTGCTGCGGCGCAGTGACGCCGATCGTGTAGCGATCGTCGCCGCTGGTATCACGCTGCACGAAGCGCTTGCGGCGCACGACGAGCTGGCGACGGCCGGCATCGCCGTGCGCGTCATCGACCTCTACTGTGTCAAGCCGATCGACGCCGCTGCCCTGCTGGAGGCCGGCCGCGCCTGCGCCCACGGCTTGCTCACCGTCGAGGACCACTATGCCGAGGGCGGCATCGGCGCGGCCGTGCTGGAGGCGGTCGGCGAGAGCGGGATCGCGGTGCACCGGCTCGCCGTCCGCGAGATCCCGCGCAGCGGCCCGCCGAAGAAGCTGCTCGAGCGGTACGGCATCGGACGGGCGGCGATCGTCGCGAAGGTGCGCGAGCTCGTCGACTGATCAGGCGGCGCGGCGCGTCGCGCGCCAGGCGAGCACCGCGGGGACGAGCAGTGCGGCGCCGATGGCGACACGCCGCCGTCGCCGGGCGGCCGGCGTCGCGCGCCAGCCGCCGCGGATCTCGGTACCCTCCGACATCGGCGTCAGCACGGCGCCGGGCGTCGGCAGCGCCGGCACCGTCTGGAAGTGGTCGCGATCCGTCATGATCCGCGCCGCGCGCTCGTACAGGCCGGGCGCCAGCGTGTGCAGCAGGTGCATGGCGCGGGCCGCCGTACCCACGAAGCGCTCGCGCCGGGGCCGCTGCGCGGCCCGGACGATCGCGTCCGCGACGTCCTCGGGATCGTAGACCGGGCGGGGCGGCTTCAACGCGCGGCCGGTGTAGTTGGCGCTGTGCTGGAAGAACGGCGTGTCGATCGCCGCCGGCATGATGGTGACGACGTCGATCCCGCTGCCGATCAGCTCCTCGCGCAGCGTCTCCGAGAAGCCGACCACCGCGAACTTCGAGGCCACGTACGGCGTGTAGTACGGCATGGCCATCTTGCCGACCATCGACGCGACGTTCACGAGAACGCCGCCGCCCTGCGTTCGGAAGTGTGCCACCGCCGCGCGCGCGCCGTGCACGTAGCCGAAGAAATCGGTCTCGACCACGTGGCGGAAGACGTGAGCCGGCAGCGCCTCGAAGTCGCCGAGGGCGCCGACGCCGGCGTTGTTGACCCATACGTCGAGTCGGCCAAACGTCTCCAGCGGCCGCCGCGCGAGATCGCGGACGGCGCGCTCGTCGGTCACATCGGTGGGCACCGCCACCGCTGATGCGCCCTGCGCGCGGCACTCCTCGACCAGGCTGTCCAGCGGTGCCTTGCGGCGGGCGGCCACCACGACGGCGGCGCCCTCGCGCGCGAAGGCGAGCGCCGTCGCGCGGCCGATGCCGCTCGACGCGCCGGTGATGACGACGACGGAGTCCGAGAGTGAGGTCGGCATGCGGCACCTCCGGGGCGAGGCTGAGCAAGCGGGCTGCCAGCCAGTGGCTTGCGGAGGCCGGCGCCCGCTGACTATGCTGCGGCGATGCCGGCCACTCGTCGCGCCGCCTCCACGCTCGTCCTGCTGGTGCGTCACGCGGTCACGCCGACGACGGGCAAGGTGCTGCCCGGACGGGCGCGCGGCCTGCATCTTTCGGACGAGGGACGCCGGCAGGCCGAGTCGGCCGCCAGGCGCCTGGCCGCGCTGCCCCGGATCGCGGCCGTGTACTCCTCACCGCTCGAGCGCGCGCGCGAGACAGCGGCCCCCATCGCGCGCGCGCGAGGGCTGGCCGTGCGCCTCGAGCGCGGGCTGCTCGAGTGCGATTTCGGCGCGTGGACGGGCATGTCACTGAGGCGCCTGGCGCGGACGCGCGAGTGGCTGATCGTGCAGCGGCATCCCAGCGGCTTCCGGTTCCCGGCGGGTGAGTCCTTCGTGGAGATGCAGTCGCGGATCGCGGATGCCATGCGGCGACTCGTCGAGCGCCATCCCGGCCGTGCCATCGTCGCCGTGTCCCACGCCGACCCGATCAAGGCATTGCTCGCGCACGTGCTCGGCACACCGCTCGATCTGTTCCAGCGACTGGTGATCGCGCCCGCCTCGGTGTCCGCGGTTGCCTTCCGCCGCGACGGCGCCACGGTCCTTACCGTGAACTCTATGGACGGCGGCCTGGCGGCGATGATTCCGCGATGACGCCGCCCGAGTCGTTCGAGCTGCTCAGGCCCGATCACTTCACCTGCGGCACCGTGGGGATGCCGGGCGAGCGCGTCTTCTACATCCAGGCGCGGCAAGGCCGGCGGCTGGTGACGCTGAAGAGCGAGAAGGAGCAGGTGCGCGCGCTCGGCCAGTACCTGTCCGAGCTGCTCGACAAGCTGCCGGCCGGGACGGGCGTGAAGCCCGCCGATGCGGCGCTGCTCGAGCCGGTCGATCCGGCGTGGCCGATCGCCTCCATCGGCCTCGGCTACGACGACGACACCAAGCGGATCATCGTCGTCGCCACCGCCGTCGAGGAAGAGGAAGGCCGCGAGGCGCCGACGGCGCGCTTTGCCGTGACCCGCGAGCAGGCCGCTGCCTTCGCGAGCCGCGCCGCCGACCTGATGAAGGGCGGCCGCGCCATCTGTCCCATGTGCAGTCAGCCGAAGGACCCGGGCGGACACGTGTGTCCGCGGAGCAATGGTCACGTCGTCCGCTCGTGACGCCCGGGCGCTCCTCGCCCGCGGCAGCCTCACGCTGAAGGGCCGGCTGCCTCGCTCGAGCAACGCGACGTTCCTCGCCGAGGCCTCGCTCGGTGACGCGCGCGCGCTCGCCGTCTACAAGCCCGAGCGCGGCGAGCGCCCGCTCTGGGACTTTCCGCCCGGCCTCTACAAGCGCGAGGTGGCGGCGTACGAGCTGTCGGAGGCGCTCGGCTGGGGGCTCGTGCCGCTCACCGTGCGCCGCGACGGCCCGTACGGCGAGGGCTCGCTGCAGGAGTTCGTGCACGCGGATTTCGCGCACCACTACTTCACCCTCGCCGAGGACGCCGCGCATCGGGCACGGCTGCACCGGCTGTGCGCGTTCGACGTCATCGCCAACAACGCCGATCGCAAGAGCGGCCACTGCCTGCTCGGACCGGACGCGCAAATTTACGCCATCGACAACGGCCTCTGCTTCAACGTCGAGCCGAAGCTCCGCACCGTCATCTGGGAGTTCGCCAACCAGCCGCTGCCGGCGGACGTGGCCAAGGCCGTCAGGAAGTTGATCAAGCACGGTCTCCCGGACGCGCTTGCGAAGCTGCTCGATCCGGACGAGCGCGTGGCGCTGCTCGGCCGAGCCCG
>DATAOC010000115.1:0-19136 GCA_036265915.1 Candidatus Methylomirabilota bacterium
CAGGTCTCGCGCTCTCCGGTAGAGCAACATTACTGGTCGACCTCGATCCTCAGGGCAATGCCACGACCGGGCTCGGAGTTCAAAAGGAAGGGCTGCACCCGACCGTCTACCATGCCCTCCTCGGCGCTGAGCCGACCGAAAAGGCGATCCTCCATACGGCGCTGCCCGACCTGGACCTCCTTCCCTCGGATATCGACCTGGTCGGCGCCGAGGTTGAGCTCGTCACCATCGAACGACGCGAGCATCGGCTCGCCGGCGCGCTGGCCGTGGTGGCCGAGACGTACCGGTACGTCCTCATCGACTGCCCGCCGTCGCTCGGACTTCTGACTATCAACGCGCTCGCCGCCGCGGACAGCGTCCTCGTGCCGCTGCAGTGTGAGTTCTATGCGCTCGAGGGACTCACCCATCTGCTCCGGACCGTGAAGCTTGTTCGAGAGCGCCTCAACCCGCGACTCAGCGTCGGTGGCATCGTTCTCACGATGTTCGATGGACGGACGAGTGTTGCGCTCCAGATCCGAGACGAAGTGCATCGATACTTTCCTGGCGAGATCTTCGAGACGGTGATCCCGCGCAATGTCCGGCTGACCGAGGCGCCGAGCCATGGCAAACCGGTCATGCTCCACGACCTGCGTTCGAGCGGGGCCCTGGCGTATCTCGAACTGACTCGGGAGGTCCTGAAGCATGAATAAGCAGCGTGGGCTCGGGCGAGGTCTAGGCGCGTTATTATCATCAACACCTGACGACATATCGGCGGTAGCGGACAAGGATTCGCTGACGGAGATCCCGATCAGCGACATCTCGGTTAACCCGTATCAGCCGAGAAAGATCTTCGATCCCAAGGCCTTACAAGAGCTGTCGGCCTCGATCAAGGCGTCCGGCGTCATCCAGCCGATCGTCGTGCGCAGGGTCGGGGGCGCATATCAGCTCGTCGCCGGCGAGCGGCGGTGGCGCGCAGCGCGCGAGGCGGGTCTCACCCGCATCCCCGCAGTGGTGCGTGATGTCACCGACGCGGAGAGTCTCGAGATCGCTCTGGTCGAGAACCTCCTGCGAGAGGACCTGAACCCTATCGAGGAGGCGGAGGCGTATCAGAAGCTGCTCGCGCAGTTCGGATGGACGCAGGAAGCGCTCGCTCAGCGTGTGGGCCGCGACCGGTCCTCCATCGCGAACACGCTGCGGCTGCTGCGTCTGCCTGACTCCATCCAGGCCGACCTCCGTGGTGGGCGCCTCACGATGGGGCACGCTCTGGCGCTGTTGTCGCTCACGAGCGAGGCCGATCAGCTTCGCCTGAGGGACGAGATCCTCACGCACTCGTGGTCGGTGCGTGCCGCCGAGCAAACCGCGCGCGTGGTCGAGGCCGCGGCAGGCGCGCCGCGCCGCCTCAAAGCCGTTCGGCGGCGATCGGCCGAGCTGGTTGCCGTCGAAGAGGCGCTGCAGCGAGCACTGATGACGCGCGTCCGGATCGCGGGAACCGAGCGTGCAGGCACCATTCAGATCGCCTATGCGAACGCCGAGGATCTCGAGCGTCTGGCCGAGCTCATGGGTGCTCGCACGCATTGACCGTATGATGAGCGTCGTGGGATCGCGAATCGTCGTCGGCATGTCGGGGGGCGTTGATTCGTCGGTGGCCGCGGCGCTGCTGGTGGAGCGTGGTCACGAGGTCATCGGCGTCACCATGCGTGTATGGGGCAACGCCGACGCCCCTGCCCGTTTTGGTGCCTGCTGTGGCAGCGAGGCCGTAGACGACGCGCGCCGGGTCGCGCGCGCGCTCGGCATTCCGTACTACGTTCTCAATATGGAACACGAGTTCGAGCGAGCGGTCATCGATCGCTTTGCAGAGGCGTATCGCGGCGGCCGCACGCCAGTCCCGTGCGTCGCTTGCAACGTGGATCTCAAGTTCGGCTCGCTGCTCGCCCGCGCCCACGCATGGGGCGCTTCGGGGGTCGCCACCGGACACTACGCGCGTGTGACGCGCGACGAGACAACCGGCCGCTACCTGCTGTGGCGCGGCAAGGACGCGGGAAAGGATCAGTCGGATTTCCTGTGGCCGCTGAGCCAGCGCCAGCTGGCCGCTGCGCACTTCCCGATCGGGGATATGGAAAAGAGCAGCGTTCGTGACTATGCGCGCCGCGTGGGCCTGGTGACCGCAGAAAAGCCCGAGAGCCAGGAGATCTGCTTCATTCCGGATAACGACTATCGAGGCTTCTTGAGGCGCCGCGATCCATCGCTGTTCGAGCCGGGACCGCTGGTCGACAAGGCCGGTGCTGTCGTCGGTACGCATGCCGGCGTCGCGGCGTACACGATCGGACAGCGGAAGGGGCTCGGATCGACGGGCGGTTCGGCGAGATATGTCGTCGACATCGATGCGCGTGCGAACCGCGTCCGCGTCGGTGATGTCGCCGATCTGGAGCGCGACCGGCTCCTCGCAACCAGCACGAACTTCATCGCCTGCGATCCGCCGCGCGATCCGATGCCGGTGGAGGCGCGCATCCGCCACAGTCATCGCCCCGCGCGGGCGACGGTGCGAGCGACGGGCGTCGGCGGCGCGGAGGTGCTGTTCGACGAGCCGCAGCGAGCCATCACACCCGGGCAATCCGTGGTGTGGTACCGTGGCGATCTCGTCGTCGGGGGCGGGATCATCGCCCGCTGAGTTGACATCACCCGGAATCGGGTGATAGTTTTCACAAACCTTCAGCCGCATCACGAGACCGGGGGAATCTGCCCAATGCATCAGCGTCGAACGATATGGCTCGTCTGCGTCGTCTGCGCGCTGCTGGCGGTTGTCCCGAGCGTGGCCCGCGCCGCCGCGGCGGCCGAGCATGGCGAGGGAGGCGGCGGACTCATCAGCGTCGACTGGTCGCTCGCCGTGCAGATGGTCAACTTCATCTTCCTGCTGCTCATCCTCCATCGGTTCCTCTACAAGCCGCTGCTCGCGAAGATGGAAGAGCGAACGGCGGCCATCAAGCGCTCGCTGGAGGCCGCGGAGGCAGCCCGCGCGGAAGCCGCGCGGCAGCAAGAAGAGAACGCCGCTCGGCTGCGCGCCGCCTACGCTGAAGCGCAGGCGATCCGCACGGCGGCGCTGAAGGAAGCGGGGGAGGAGCAGCGGAAGCTCGTCGACAATGCGCGGCGCGAAGCGCAGCAGCTGGTCGAGACTGCGAAGGCGCAGACAGAGGCCGACATCCGTCGCGCTCGCGAAGAACTGCGTCGTGAAGTGAGCGATCTCGCAATCGCCGTCGCCGAGAAGCTCATTCGCAAGAGCCTGCACGACGATGACCATCGGCGCATTGTCGCCGACACCATCGCGCGGATCGGCCGGTGAAGTCACAGCACGCGGCGCGGTCGTACGCCCGGGCACTGTTCGAGCTCGCCAGGGAGCGCGGACAGGTGCAGACGACCGCACGCGAGCTCGGCTCGATGGTGGAGGTGCTCGAAGGCGACGCGGAGCTGCGGCAGTTTCTGGGCCAGCCCGGCGTGGCGGCGGCCGCCAAGCGCGCCGTCGCGAGCGAGATTGCCGAGCGCCTGCGCGTGGCGCCGCTCATCCGCGATTTCGTCTCGCTCGTGTCGGAGCACGGACGGGGAGATCAGCTTCCGGACATCGCGCAGGTGTTTGGCGGGCTCGTCGACGCCGACGCGGGTCGTGTACGTGCGCGGGTGCGCACGGCCGTCGCCCTGGGCGATCAGGACCGTGCCGCACTGGCAGCCCGACTGGGCGCGGCCGTCGGCAAGACGGTCGTCATCGACGAGCGCGTTGATCCGAGCCTGCTCGGCGGGTTCGTGGCCGAGGTGGGCGGGCTCGTCGCGGACGGCAGTCTCGATGGTCAGCTGGCGAGGATCAAGGAACGCCTCGAGCGTGGATAGGCCCCAATCCTCCAGGAGACAGGAATGATCAAGGCCGCAGAGATCACCGAGATCATCAAGCGCCAGCTCGCCGGATACGACGCCCAGGTCGATCTGCAGGAGGTCGGGCGCGTCATCGAGGCGGGTGACGGCATTGCGCGTGTCTATGGGCTCGAGAAGGCGATGGCCGGGGAGCTCCTGGAGTTTCCCGGGGACGTGGTCGGCATGGTGCTGAACCTCGAGGAGGACAACGTCGGCGCGGTGCTCCTCGGCGACTTCACGAACATCAAGGAAGGCGACGCAGTCAAGCGCACGACGCGCATCGCGCAGGTGCCGGTCGGCGAGGCGCTGATCGGCCGCGTCGTGAACGCGCTCGGCCAGCCGGTGGACGGTAAAGGGCCCGTCAATGCCAAGGAGTTCCGCCCCATCGAGCGCTATGCGCCGGGCGTCGTCGACCGGCGGTCTGTCAAGGAGCCGCTGCAGACCGGTCTCAAGGCGATCGACGCGATGATCCCGATCGGGCGCGGGCAGCGCGAGCTGATCATCGGCGACCGGGGCACCGGCAAGACGGCCATCGGCGTCGACACCATCATCAATCAGCGGGGTCAGGACGTGTATTGCTTCTACGTGGCCATCGGCCAGAAGCGGTCGACGGTCGCGCAGGTCGTGAAGGTGCTCGCGGATTCGGGCGCGATGAAGTACACCACCGTCGTCGTCGCCTCGGCCTCGGAGTCCGCTCCGCTGCAATACATCGCGCCGTACGCGGGCGTCACGATGGGCGAGTATTTCCGCGACAGCAAGCGCCACGCGCTGTGCATCTACGACGATCTGTCGAAGCACGCCGTTGCCTACCGGCAGCTTTCGCTGCTGCTGCGGCGGCCGCCCGGCCGTGAGGCGTACCCGGGTGACGTCTTCTATCTCCACTCGCGGCTGCTCGAGCGCGCGGCCAAGCTCAACGACCAGCTGGGCGGCGGCTCGCTCACCGCGTTGCCCATCATCGAGACGCAGCTCGGCGACGTGTCGGCCTACATTCCGACCAACGTCATCTCGATCACCGACGGCCAGATCTATCTGGAGTCCGACCTCTTCTACGGCGGCATCCGGCCGGCGGTCAACGTCGGCCTCTCCGTGTCGCGCGTGGGCGGCTCCGCCCAGGTGAAGGCGATGCGACAGGTCGCCGGCAAGCTGCGGCTCGACCTCGCGCAGTATCGCGAGCTGGCCGCGTTCGCGCAGTTCGGCTCGGATCTCGACAAGGCGACCCAGTCGCAGCTGGCGCGCGGACAGCGCATGGTCGAGCTGCTGAAGCAGGGGCAGTACCAGCCGCTGCCGATGGAGAAGCAGGTCGCCATCATCTTCGCCGGGACGCAAGGTCTGCTGGACGACGTGCCCGTCGATTCCGTGCGCGAATTCGAGACGTTCTTCTACGGCTGGCTCGAGCGCAAGCAGTCGCCGATCCTCGGCGAGATCCGTGACAAGAAGGAAATCTCCGACACCCTGCGCGAGACGCTGACGAAGTCCGTCACGGAGGCGAAGACGGAGTTCATGGCCGCCAAGGGGATCAAGGCGGCCTGATCGGTGGCGACGCTCCGCGACATCCAGCGACGGATCCGCTCCGTCCAGTCCACGCAGAAGATCACGCGGGCGATGAAGCTCGTCGCCGCGGCGAAGCTGCGGCGCGCGCAGGAGCGAATTCTCGCCGCGCGCCCTTACGCCAGCAAGATGGCCGAGCTGCTCGGCAACCTCGTCGGCGCGGCGTCGGCCGGTGACGGCGAGGGCCACCCGCTGCTGGAGCGACGGGAAGGACCGCGGCGTCAGATCGTCATCATCACGGCCGACCGTGGGCTCGCCGGCGCGTTCAACTCCAACGTGCTGCGAAATTCGCTGGCGTTCATCCGCGCCTCGAACGTGACCGAGGTCACGCTGGTGGTCGTCGGCCGCAAGGCGCGTGATTTCTATCGCCGCCGGCAGTGGACGGTGAAGCGCGACATGATCGGGTTCTGGGATCGGCTCGCGTACAACCACGCGTGCGAGCTGGCGGATCAGTTCATGGCGCAGTACCTCGACAACGAGGTCGACGAGGTTTACCTGATCTACAACGAGTTCCGCTCGGTGGCCGTGCAACGGCCCGTGCGCCAGCAGCTGTTGCCCATTCCGCGTACCGAGACGGACGGGCAGGGGGCGGCGGAGACGGTCGACTACATCTATGAGCCGGATCCCGCCACCATCCTGGGCGATCTGCTGCCGCGGCACGTCCGCATGCAAGTGTTCCGGGCGTTGATGGAGTCGCTGGCAGGCGAGTACGGCGCGCGCATGACGGCCATGGAAGCGGCGACCAAGAACGCGAAGGAAATGATCGACATTCTCACGATCCAGTACAACAAGGCGCGGCAGGAAAAGATCACCAAGGAGCTGCTCGACATCGTCGGCGGCGCCGAGGCGCTCAGCCAAGGAGCGGAAGCATGAGCCAGGGGAAGATCGTTCAGGTCATCGGTCCCGTCGTCGACGTCGAGTTCGAGACGGGCAAGCTGCCGCCGATCTACAACGCGCTGCTGGTGCAGGGTGTCGAGAACAAGGACGTCTTCGCGTACTCCCAGAAGCTCACGCTCGAAGTCGCGCAGCATCTCGGCGAAAGCCACGTTCGCGCGATCGCCATGGCGGCCACCGATGGTCTGTCGCGCGGCATGACCGTTCAGGACACCGGCGCGCCGATCTCGGTGCCGGTCGGCAAGGAGACGCTCGGCCGCATCCTGAACATCGTCGGTGAGCCGGTCGACAAGGGCGCCCCCATCAATGCCAAGAAGACGTACCCGATCCATCGGCCGGCGCCGCCGTTCGACCAGCAGTCGACCAAGGTCGAGATGTTCGAGACGGGGATCAAGGTCGTGGACCTGCTCGAGCCGTACACGAAAGGCGGCAAGACCGGTCTCTTCGGCGGCGCAGGCGTCGGCAAGACCGTGCTCATCCAGGAGCTCATCAACAACATCGCCAAGCAGCACGGCGGCATCTCGGTGTTCGCCGGCGTCGGCGAGCGCACGCGCGAGGGCAATGATCTCTATCACGAGATGAAGGAGTCCGGCGTCATCGAGAAGACGGCGCTGATCTTCGGTCAGATGACGGAGCCGCCGGGCTCGCGGCTGCGCGTGGCGTTGACCGCGCTCACCGCCGCCGAGTACTTCCGCGACGAGGAAGGGCAGGACGTGCTGCTCTTCATCGACAACATCTTCCGCTTCACGCAGGCGGGCTCGGAAGTCTCTGCGCTGCTCGGTCGCATGCCGTCGGCCGTCGGCTATCAACCGACGCTCGCGACGGAGATGGGTGCACTTCAGGAGCGCATCACGTCGACGACCAAGGGATCCATCACGTCGGTGCAGGCCATCTACGTGCCCGCTGACGACATCACCGACCCGGCGCCGGCGACCGCTTTCGCGCATCTCGACGCGACCACGGTGCTGTCCCGGCAGATCGCCGAGCTCGGCATCTATCCGGCCGTCGATCCGCTGTCGTCCACCTCGCGGATCCTGGACCCCAACATCATCGGCCAGGAGCACTACCAGGTCGCTCGCGCCGTGCAGTCGATCCTCCAGCGCTACAAGGATCTGCAGGACATCATCGCCATCCTCGGCATGGAAGAGCTTTCCGACGACGACAAGATCACGGTGGCCCGGGCGCGGAAGATCCAGCGGTTCCTGTCGCAACCGTTCTTCGTGGCCGAGCAGTTCACGGGCGCGCCGGGTCGCTACGTCAAGATCGCGGACACCGTGAAGAGCTTCCGCGAGATCGTCGACGGCAAGCATGACGAGTTGCCGGAGCAGGCGTTCTATCTCGTGGGTGACGTCGGCGAGGCGATGGACAAGGCGAAGAAGCTGCGCGGCGAGGGCTAGACATGGCCGAGCGGCTGACGCTCGAGCTGGCGACGCCAACGCGGATGGTCGTCGCCGAGACGGTCGACGAGGTCGTCGTGCCGGGCAGCGAGGGCTACTTCGGCGTGTTGCCCGGGCACGCGCCGCTGCTGGCCACGCTCGGCATCGGCGAGCTGACGTACCGCAGCGGACGCGAGGAACGCCACGTGGCCGTCAGCGGCGGCTTCGCGGAGGTGCGCAACGACAAGGTCATCGTGCTCGCCGATAGCGCCGAGACGCCGCAAGATATCGATCGCGCGCGGGCCGAGCGTGCGCGCGAGCGCGCCGAGCAGCGGCTGTCCGGCCGCACGCAAGAAGAAGTGGACTACACGCGCGCCGCGGCCGCGCTGGCGCGGGCGCTCGCCCGTCTTCAAGTCGCCGGCCGCGGCCGCTAGCATTCCGCCGGCGCGCTGAGCCCGCTGCCCAGCGGAGCGGGCAGCCCGCCCGTCGCCCAGGGCAGTCGCACCGGCGGGGCGCGGCGAAACAACCGTCGTTCCTGCTCGCTCGGCGTGGTACGGCGCTTGCCCGTTCCTGGCGCGTGCTCACCGTCCTGGTCGCCGACGACGAACCGCACGTGGTCGAGCTCGTGCGCGTCACCCTCGAAGACGAGCGCGTGCGTGTCGTCGATGCCGCCGACGCGCGGGGCGCCGTCGCGCAGGCGGAAGCCATTGAGCCCGACCTCATCCTGCTCGACGTTCAGCTGCCCGATCGAAGCGGCCTCGACGTGTGCCGCGTCCTGCGCAGGCACCCGCGCCTGGCGTCGACGAGGATCGTCATGCTCACGGCGTCCGCGCAGCGTGACGACATCGCACGCGGCTTCTCGGCCGGCGCCACTGGCTATCTGACCAAGCCGTTCTCGCCGGTGCGGCTGCTCACGCTCGTCGAGCGACTGTTGCCGAGGCGTGCATGGCCGCCCGCGTAGCGCCGTCGGCCACCGTCGACTATCAGCGCCTCGAGGCGGCGTACCGTCGCTCGCTCCGTCACGCCGACGAGGCCCGTCGCCTGTACACGCAGCTGCAGCGGTCGGTATCTCGATCGCTGCTCGGCCTGGCCGCGGCGCTCGACACGCGCGACGTCTTCAGCCGCGGCCATTCGGATCGGGTTGCCGCGCTGAGCCGCCGCATCGCCCAGCACCGCGGCCTCGACCCCGACGCCGTGGCTGTGGTCGAGCAGGCGGCGCTGCTACACGACGTCGGCACGATCGCCGTGCCGGAGCGCACGCTTCGCAAGACCGGCGCGCTCGACGAAACGGAGTGGGAGCAGATGCGACGCCATTCGATTGCCGGCGCGCAGATCGTGGCACCGTTCGAGTTCTTCGCCGACGTCGCGCCCGTCATTCGCCATCACCACGAGCGCTGGGACGGCTCGGGCTATCCCGACGGTCTTGCGGGCCAGTCGATTCCGCTCGGCGCGCGGATCGTGGCCGTTGCCGACGTCTATGACGCGCTGTTGTCCCCGCGCGCGTATCGACGAGCGCTCACGCGGCACGAGGCGCTCGGCTGTCTGGCGATCGCCGCGGGTCGTACGCTCGACGCCACGCTGGTCGCGGAGCTCCCGCGCGCGCTCGCCGGCGTCGCCTGCTGATGTACGCGCTCGGCGCGCCCCACCGGCGTCGCACCGCGGCCCTGCTTGCCGACACGCCGCTGGTCCTCCTGCTCGTCCTCGGCGCGATCGTCGTCGTCGCCTGGACGCTTGCCGCGGCGGGGGTCGTCCCCGAGCGACTGGCCCGCGGCGTGACGGCCGGCGGTGCGCAGGGCGCGTTGCTGGGAACCGCCGTCGCGTGGGCCGTCAGCCGGCCGGATGCGAGGGCGGCGTTCCTGCCCTTCGGCATCGCGACGGTCGCGTGCGGCGGCGCCGTCGCCGCTTCGATGATTCCGTTCGGTGCCGCCGCATACCTGCTCGCTCCGCTGTGGCTCTGGCGCCGCCGCGCGCGCCTGGGCGGTCTCTGCCTCGACGCCCCGCACGCTGCGCGCTTCACCGTGCTCGGAGTAGCGCTCGGTGCCGTGCTCGGCGTACACCTCGCCATCACAGCGTCGTTGACGCTGGGCTATCGTGTTGGCCGGCCCGCGGTCAGCGTGCTCGCGCCGTGGCTCGCCTACGACGCCGGCGCCAACGTCCTCGCGGCCGAGTGCTTCTTTCGGGGCGCGCTCTTCGACCGCGCGCAACGGCGATGGTCGTTCGGCGCCGCCGCGGCTGTCGCCACCGCGGCGTGCCTTGCTCGCTACTTCGTCGATCCGTTGCTCCCACGAACGCTCGAGATGGCGGCGGGCGCCGCCTTCTACGTGGGACTGCTGAGTCTCGGAAATTGCTGGCTGTACTGGCGCACCGGCAGCATCGTCCCCGGCCTCTGCGCCGGCCTGGTCTTCTTCGCGATGTACCGGCTGCTGCACGTCGTCCGCTGACATGGTCGCGGTCCTTGCTCTCGTCGGCCTCACCGCCGTGATCGCGCTCCTCGAGCCGGCGGCGGCGACTCCGTGGCGCCACGTCTACTTCCTGCCAGTGGTCATGACGGCGATTCGTCACGGCACTGGCGCCGGCGTGCTCGCCGCGCTTGGCGCCATCCTCCTCTTCGGGCCCGTCGTCCTGCGCGACATCGAGCGCGCGGGCGCGAGGCGGGCCGTGACGGAAGGGTTCGTGACGTTCGCGCTCCTGCTGCTCGCGGGGGCGCTGGTCGGTGCGCTCGCCAGCCAGGCGCGTCGTCAGCGTCGTCGCTACGAGGCGCTGCTGGCCGCGCAGCGCGCGGTGGCCGAGGCGAGCCCGCTCGCGGGCGCGCTGGGACGCCTTCGCGCGGTCCTGGCGTATCGGCTGAACGCGCAGGCGCTCGGTGTCGTTGTCCTCGGCCCGGCCGGGCCTGAGGTGTGCGGTGCCGACCACCTTCAGCCATCGTCGATGGCCGCCTCCGTCGTGCGCTCGGGCGAGGCCCTGTACGTTGCCGACGCGGGCGGCGGTCGACGTCCCCGCCGCACGTTGGTGGTGCCGCTTGCCGCCAACGGGGTGACCGTCGGCGCGGTTGCGATCGAGCGCCACGGCGACATCGCGCGCGAGGAGCGTGACGCGCTGACCGGCCTCGGGGCCGCCCTCGGGCTCGCGCTGGAAAACGCGCGGCTCGCCGCGCGCCAGCGGACGTTCGCCGAGGAGCTGGAGCGAAAAGTGACCGAAGCGACGAAACGCCTGGCGGAGATGGATCGGCTGAAGTCCGAGCTGGTAGCCCTGGCATCGCACGAGCTGCGGACGCCGCTCACCGCCATCCAGGGGTTCAGCGAGCTCCTGGCGACGCGGCCCTTCGCCGCGGCCGAGGTGCGTCGGCTCGCCGACATCATGCGGGCCGAGGCGGAGCGCCTCGGACGGATCGTGGCGGACTTCCTCGACATCGCGCGCCTCGAGCGCGGCCTGCCCCTGGCGCTGCGCTGCACGCCGCTCGATCCGGCGCCGCTGATCAGCGAGGCGGTGGAGGTCTTCCGTCGCACGCGGACGACGCACCGGCTCGAGCTGCACGTCGACGGGGCGCTTCCGCGCATCGATGCCGACGCCGACGCGCTCGACCGGGTGCTCAAGAATCTCATCGCGAACGCACTCAAGTTTTCGCCGGCCGGCAGCTGTGTTCGTGTCCGCGCGCGGCCGGAGCCGGGCGCGGTCGCCGTGGACGTCGAAGACGAGGGGCCTGGCGTGGCCGCGGCCGAGCTGGCGCGTATCTTCGAGCCGTACTATCGCGCGCCGTCGACGGCCAAGCTCGAGCGCGGGACGGGACTGGGACTCGCGGTCGTCAAGTCGCTGGTGGAAGCGCACGGTGGCACGATCACCGCGCAGTGCGCGGGCGGACACGGGACGCGAATGACGTTTGTAATTCCGGCTCTTTCTTGACACCCCGCGCGCCGGACTTTACTCTCAGTTGCCTATGCCTCGTCGGGACGAGATCGCTGAACGAATGGCCGACGCCGTCGTCAAGCGCCTCACCACCCGCAAGGTCGTCGACATCCGCGACGAGCCCGCCGCCCGCGCCGCCATTCGCCACGTCGTCATGGGCAACCTGGCGGCCGAGGACGCGCTCGACGCCGACGCGCGCAAGCTGCTGCTCGAGCACGCCAAGATGATCAAGGACTCCGCGGCCGACTATCGCGCGCTGCTCGGCAAGGTCAAGGAGAAGCTCGCCAAGGATCGAGGGTTCGTTCTCTGATGCGGATGAGCCGGGAGCGGATCTTCTACCTGGCGGATCTGATCATGAAGGAGCTCGGCGGGCTGCCCGGTGTTCACGTCAAGGCGCCCGACGAGGTCCGGCCCGAGATCATCCGCGTGCTCACCGATGAGTCGAAGCTCGAGGAGTCGATCGACAGCGAGGTCCGCAAGACGCTGGCGTCCTATTCGCGGCCCATGCCGGAGGGCAGCCACGAGTGGGAGGTCCTCTACAACAAGACCCGCGAAGAGGTCTATCGCAAGAGGTTTCGGCTGTGACCCGCCTCGTGGTCGGCATCACCGGCGCCAGCGGGTCGATCTATGGCATCCGGCTCCTCGAGGTCCTTCGCGGTAGCGCCGAGGTGCAGACGCATCTCGTGATCTCGGCGGCCGGCAAGCGCACCATCGTCGAGGAGACCGACTACGCCGTGGCGGACGTCGAGGCGCTGGCGCACCACCGGTATGACGTGAAGGACATCGGTGCGTCGATCGCGTCGGGATCGTTTCGCACGGCCGGCATGGTCATCGCGCCGTGCTCGATCCGCACCGCGGCCGCCATCGCGGCCTGCCACAGCGACACGCTCGTGTCGCGGGCGGCCGACGTCACGCTGAAGGAAGGCCGGCCGCTGATCCTCGTCGTGCGCGAGACGCCGCTGCACCTCGGCCACCTGCGCGTGCTCGTGGCGCTGGCCGAGATGGGTGCCATCGTGATGCCGCCCATGCCCGCGTTCTACAACCGTCCCACCGGCCTCGACGACATCGTGAATCACACCATCGCGCGCGTGCTCGACCGTCTCAACGTGGCGCAGAGCCTGGTGCAGGAGTGGCGCGGGACCAATGGTTGATGTCTCGGTCGTCATTCCGGTCTACAACGAAGAACAGAATCTGCCGCTGCTGTGGCCCGAGTTGCGCTCGGTGCTGGAGACGCTGAAGCTCACGTTCGAGGTCGTGTTCGTCGACGACGGCAGCCGCGACCGCAGCGCGGAGGTCATTCGCGGAATGCGGGAGGCCGACGCGCGCGTCCGCCTCGTGCGCCTGAAGGCCAACGCCGGCGAGACGGCGGCCACCGACGCCGGCTTCAAGGCCGCGCGGGGGCGCTACGTCGTCACCATGGACGCGGATCTCCAGAACGATCCGCAGGACATCCCCACGATGCTGCGGCACCTCGAGCAGTGGGATGCCGTCACCGGCTGGCGAGTGAACCGTGGGGACGGAGATTCGTTCGTGCGGCGAACGTCGTCGCGACTGGCGAACCGGGCGCGAAACTGGGTGAGCGAAGAGTCGATCCAGGACAGCGGCTGCACCTTCCGCGCCTTCCGGCGCGAATGCCTTCGCGGGCTGGTGCTCTACCGCGGCTTTCATCGCTTCATCCCGACGCTGCTCCGCATGCGCGGCTATCGGGTGCTCGAGGTGCCCGTGCGGAACCGCCCCCGCCGGTTCGGCCAGTCGAAGTATGGCATCCTGAATCGCGTGTTCGTGGCCTCGGTGGATCTGCTCGTCGTCCGCTGGATGAAGGCGCGACTGCTGCGCTACGAGGTGACCGAGGATCTCGGCGGCGATCTCGTCCGCGACTGACGCCGTGAACGTCTTGCTCGTCGGACTCGGTCGCTGGGGCGAGAAGCATCTGCGCGTGCTGACCGGGCTCGGCGTCGACATCTGGGTCGCGGACCTTTCCGCGGCGCGGCGCGCGTGGGCGATCGGCCAGGGCGTCGCGCCGGCGCGCGCCGTCGCGGACTATCGCCGCGTCCTCGATGCCGTCGACGCCGTCGACATCGTGACGCCGGCCGACAGCCACCTCGAGATCGCGGCCACGAGCCTGGCCGCGGGCCGTCACTGCTTCATCGAGAAGCCGCTCGCCACCAGCGTCGAGGAGGGCCGCCGCCTCGTCGTAGCCGCCGATGCCGCACGCACGGTCGTCCAGGTCGGACACATTTTTCGCTTTCATCCGGTGACGGTCGCCGTGCGCGCTGCGCTCGGCGATGGACGGCTCGGGGCCGTTCGGTATGCGACGGCGCGCTTCGCGGGGTTCAAGCGACCCCGGACAGACGTGGGCGTCACGCATACCGACGCCATCCACTTCTTCGATCTCTTCGCAGAGCTGCTGGGCCGCGAGGCCACCTCTGTGCTGGCGGTGCAGCGTGACTTCCTCGGACGCGGCCTCGATGACATGTCCGTCACCACGGTGCGGTACGGCGACATCCCCGTGATCGTCGAGGCGAGCTATTTCGTTCCGGACACCGAGCGCCAATGCGTCATCGTGGCCGAGCGCGGCGCGATCGTGGCGGATTACGGGAGCTCGACGGCGAGGATCCATGCCGGCGAGCACGTGCGCCGCGGGGATACGTGGGAAGCAGTCGACACGGGCAAGCAAGAGCTTCACATCACGCGCGAGGAGCCGCTCCGAGCGGAGCTGGCTGCGTTCCTGGCCGCGTGCCGAACCGGCGGGCCGTCGCCGGTCGACGCCCGCGCGGGTCTGCACGCCGTGGAGATCGTCGAGGCCGCCGCGCGCGCCGCGCGCCTCGATCGCGCCGTGTCACTCACCCAGCTCCGCGCCGGCTGAGCGCCGCGCGTCACGTCGCCGCCGTGCAGCCGCTCGTGCTCGTCGCGGTCGGCGGGGCCATCGGCTCCGTGCTCCGCTACCTCACCACGGTGCTCGCCATTCGCTGGCTCGGCGCGGACTTCCCCTGGGGAACGCTCGCGGTGAACCTGGTCGGCTCGTTCCTGATGGGCGCCGTCCAGCAGCTTGCCGTCGAGGCGCTCGTTCTCTCGCCCGCTGCGCGGCTGTTCCTCGCCACGGGACTCATGGGCGGGTTGACGACGTACTCGGCGTTCAGCTACGAGAGCGCGCGGCTGATGCAGACGCACGCGTGGTGGGCCGCCTGGCTCAACATCGTCGTCACGACGGCGGGCTGCATCGGGCTCTGCATGGCGGGCATCGCGGCCGCGCGATATCTGACGCGCTGACCGGAAGCGTGTGAGCTGGTGCCGAAGGGGGGACTCGAACCCCCACACCCGTTAGGGCACATGACCCTGAATCATGCGCGTCTGCCAATTCCGCCACTTCGGCGCGAAGAGCGGCGTTCATAATACCCTCAGAGCATGACCAGTCAAGTCGACGGGGGCGGCGATCGCACGATCTCGACGAACCGCCGCGCCCGCCACGAGTACGAGATCCTCGAGACGATCGAAGCCGGGCTGGTGCTGCGCGGCACCGAGGTGAAATCCTTGCGCGCGGCGGGCGTGACCTTCAAGGACTCGTACGCCACCATCCGGAACGGCGAGGGGTGGCTCCTCGGCTGTCACATCAACCCGTACAGCCACGGCACCGACGCCAATCACGATCCCGAACGGGACCGCAAGCTGTTGCTCCACCGGCGGGAAATCGCGCGGCTCAGCGGCCGCATCGCGGAGCGCGGATTGACCCTCGTTCCCCTTCGTCTATACTTTAAAGACGGCCGCGCCAAGATCGAGCTGGGCCTGGGACGCGGCAAGAAGCTTCATGACAAGCGGTCGGCGCTCCGTGAGCGCGACGTGAAGCGGGAGATGGACCAGGATGCCAGCCTCGCCATGAAGACCGGCGGTGGTCGTCGGTCCCGGCGAGATCGAGACGAATGGTAGCGATTCAAAAGGGGGCGACAGGTTTCGACGGGGGTCATTGAGGTCCAGGCTGCGTCTCGAGGTTTCTCACCCCTCGTTAATAAGTGAGAACCTTCTAGCTGCCAACACACAGCTAGCTCTGGCGGCTTAACAACCGCTAGTGTCGGCCAGGTCGAGCCATCAGGGCCTGGGAACCGGCATCATACTCTGACGGCTGGCTCCAACCTTGGCCTCGGGGGCGGAGCGAGACTTACGAGGCTGGCCTCGCGGTCCTCCTGCCGGATGGAGGGCCGAAGGGCGAGACAGCAGGAAGATAAACCGGCTATCGACGTAGACGCCTGAGGCTGAGGATTTCCGGACGTGGGTTCGATTCCCACCGCCTCCACCAATCCCTTATCCGCGCATGAAGGCGTTCAGGTCGGGCGTGCTGATCGCCGCGTCGAGATAGCCGAACGTTCCCTTGTCCTGCACCTCGCGAGCGGCGTTCACCAGGCCGCTCATCGCGGCGCGGTAGAGCGACGTCGCGAGGCTGATCCGCTGGACGCCAGCCGCCTCGAGCTCGGCGACCGAGAACGACTTGCCCTTGATGCCGACCATGAAGTTGAACGGCTTCGTCAGCGCCGAGCACACGGCGCGGACGGCGGCGAGGTCGGGAAGACCGGGGGCCATCAGCACGTCCGCGCCCGCCCGCTCGAACGCCTGCAGCCGGCGGATGGTGTCGTCCAGGTCGGGATTGCCGCGCAGGAAGTTTTCGCTCCGTGCGGTCAGCGTGAACGGAAAGGCCATCGCGCGCGCGGCCGCCACCGCAGCCGCCACGCGGTCGACCGCGAGCGTGAAGTCGAACAGCGGCTTGTCGCGATTGCCGCTGGCGTCTTCGATCGAACCACCAACGAGGCCGGCCTCGCCGGCCAGGCGAATGGTGTCGGCGGCAGCCGAGGGAGCGTCGCCGAAGCCCTTTTCGAGGTCGGCCGAGACGGGGAGTTCGGTGGCGCCCACGATCGCCCGTGCGTGGGCGAGCGCCTCGTCACGTGTGACCTGCCCGTCGCGCTTGCCGAGGATGCCGGCCGACGCGCCGCTGGAGGTCGCCAGCGCCTGAAATCCGAGGCCGGCGAGGACTCGCGCCGATCCGGCGTCCCAGGCGTTGGCAATGACGAAGGGCGCGCCCGCGTGCAGGGCGCGAAATCGTGTCGCCTTGTCGGTCTGGCTGGCTGGCATGGCCGGTATGATAGGCGCGCGAATCACGCAATGTAAACACGCCGCCGCGCGTGTTGTTAGAATGGCGCCATTCATGAGGCGCGCGTGCCTTCTGGCGGTAGTCGTGGCATTGCTTGCAAGCACGGCGTGGGCCGCCGAGCCGGAGTACGTGAGCCTCACGCGCCTCGCAACGCTTCTCAAGGCTCGGCTCGAGGCGCGCCCCGACAGCACCCAGGCGCGACTCACGATGCCGGGCCGCGTCGTCGTGCTCACGCGAAACTGGTCGCGCATCACCGTCAACGGATCGCCGCTGAGGCTCGACGCGCCGGTGCGTGTCCGCAACGGCGTGTGGCTGGTTCCGGACACGCTCGCCGAGCAGTTGAGCCCTCGAGTGGTCGGCGTCAGCACCGCAGCACCATCGGCCGCGCCGGCGGCCGCGCCGGCGCCGGCGCCTGGGATGCGAATGCCGGTTGCGCTCGAGGAGCTGCGCTCCCGCTCGTATCCGTCGTTCACGCGAATCGTCATCGAGACGTCGGGCCCTCTCGCGTATCGCGTCGAGGCCTCGGGGACGAGGGAGGCGCGGGTTCGTCTGTTGATGCTCGCCGGCTTCCCCCGCGTCCAGGAGGTCGCCGACGGATTCATCGCCGAGGCGCGCCTCGAGCGTGCGGGTGACGACGCGTTGCTTCGGGTGATCTTCGAGGGCGCGCCCGGCGAAGTCCGGGGGTCGACGTTGTCCGATCCGCCGCGGCTCGTCCTCGATTTCAGCCGTCCGACGGAGCCGGCGCCGCGTGACCGGCGTGAAGCGGTCACGCCGCTGCGCCTGATCGTCCTCGACGCCGGCCACGGTGGGCACGACACGGGCGCGATCGGTCCCGGAGGCCTTCAGGAAAAGGACGTCGTGCTCGATGTCACGCGTCGCGTGGCGCGGCTGATGGAGGACAAGCTCGACGTGAAGGTGCTGCTGTCGCGCGACGCGGATCAGTTCGTCACCCTGCGCGACCGGACGACCTTCGCCAATCGCGAGCGCGGCGACCTGTTCGTCTCCATCCACGCCAACGCTCATCGCGAATCCGCGTCGACCGGCCTGGAGACGTACTTCCTCTCGTCGGAGGCGACGGACGGCGCGGCCCGACAGGTGGCGGCCCTCGAGAACAGCGTGGTCCAGCTCGAGAAAACAGCCGCTCGGCCGGCCGGCCGCCTGGACGTCGTCAAGGCGATCCTGTGGGACCTCGCGCAGTCGGAGTTCCAGCAGGAGTCGTCGCGCCTGGCCGAGGTGGTCCAGGACTCGATGACGCAGGCGCTCCGGTTGCCGAACCGCGGCGTGAAGCAGGCCGGGTTCTACGTGCTCGGGGGCGCGGCCATGCCGGCCATCCTCATCGAAATCGGATTCTTGACGAACCCGAAGGAAGAGCGACGGTTGAAGGACGCCAAGTACCGTGACGAGATCGCGCGCGCCATCGTGGCCGGGCTCGGCGAATACAAGAAGCGCTACGATGCGCGGGCGCGCGAGCTGGCGCCCAACGCCCGCGCGCCGCGGGAGCGCTGAGATGCCGCGAAGCGACGGCCGCGCGCCGGATCAGCTGCGCCCCGTCGTCCTCACCCGCGATTATCTGTTGCACCCCGAGGGATCGGTGCTGGTGGAGTTCGGCGCCACCAAGGTCATCTGCACCGCGTCCGTCGAGGACAAGGTACCGCCATTCCTGAAAGGGCAGGGGCTCGGCTGGGTCACCGCGGAGTACGCGATGCTTCCCCGCTCGACGAACACACGGTCCACGCGTGAGAATCGCGGGCCGAGCGGACGGTCACAGGAGATCCAGCGGCTCGTCGGGCGTGCGCTGCGGGCGGTGGTGGACCGGTCGAAGATCGGTGAGCGAACGGTGTGGCTCGACTGCGACGTCATCCAGGCCGATGGCGGCACGCGCACAGCCGCGATCACGGGGAGCTTCGTGGCGCTGGCCGACGCGCTGACCAAGGTCGCCGGTGCGCAGGTCAAGGCCGCGCTGCGCGACTGTGTGGCGGCCATCAGCGTCGGCATCGTGAAGGGCACGCCGGTGCTCGACCTGAACTACGTCGAGGACTCCACGGCGGAAGTGGACATGAACGTCGTCATGACCGGCGCTGGTGAGTTCGTCGAGGTGCAGGGCACGGCCGAGCAGGCCCCGTTCGGACGGACGCACCTGGACCAGCTGCTGCGACTCGCCGAAGGCGGCATCAGGCACCTTGTCGCGCTTCAGCGGCGCGCGCTCGACGCGCGAGGCGACCGCGCCTTCACCGTTTGATCGGCGCCTGATGCTCGCCACGCTGAACCGCGCCAAGGCGCGCGAGCTCGTGGCGCTGCTCGGCGACGTTCCGTACACCATCGTCCCGCTGTGCGACATCCCGGGCGCGACCCTTCCCGAAGAGACCGCCGAGACGTACGCGGGCAACGCGCTGCTCAAGGCG
>DATAOC010000116.1:0-1998 GCA_036265915.1 Candidatus Methylomirabilota bacterium
AGAGCTGCCGCATGAAGCACCGAATCCAGTTTCTAAGAAGGCGGCGCGAGTTCATCACGCTGCTCGGCAGCGCGGCGGCTGCGTGGCCGCTCGTGGCGCGCGCGAATATTCAGAAGCGCGCCGCGGGCTAAGCCGGCGCGAACATCGGCACCGGCGGCCCGCCGTCCGTGGGCTTGAACGCCACGCGGACTGCCTGGCCGATCCGGATCGCGTCCAGATCGCAGTCGACGATGTTGGTCATCATCGTGGGTCCCTCGGCGAGCGTGACGTAGGCGATCGCGTAGGGGATCGGCGCGCGACGGAAGACGCTATAAGAATAGATCGTCCCGTGGCCCGAGGCCTCCATCCACTCGGTGCGCTCGCTGCCGCAGAACGGGCAGATCGCTCGGGGATACCAGTGTGGCTCGTCGCACGCCGTGCAGCGCTTGATCAGGAGCCTTCCCTGGGCGGCGGCATCCCAGAACGGCTTCGTCTCCGGGTTGACCGGCGGTGGAGGGATCGTGCGCGCGCTGCCGGCCATCTCACTCTCTCCCCATGATCAGCGTGGCGCTGCCGTGGCGGGTCGCGAGCGAGCCGCCGGTACCGTGAGCGAGGGCGACGTCGCAGTTCCTCACCTGTACTTTTGGATGCGCCTCGCCCCGGAGTTGGCGCACCGCCTCGACCACCTTGGTGAGCCCGCCGCGGTTGCCCGGGTGGTTGTTGCAGAGGCCGCCGCCATCGGTGTTGAAGGGCAGCCGGCCGACACCGGAGATGAGGTTGCCGTCGGCGACGAGCTTGCCGCCCTGCCCCTTCGGACAGAAGCCGAGATCCTCGAGCGTGATCAGCACCGTGATCGTGAAGCTGTCGTAGATGGACACGTACTTCACGTCGGACGGCGTCACGCCGGCCTCGGCGAAGGCGGCCGGCCCCGACCAGACCGCACCCGTGTAGGTCAGATCGACCTTGCCACCCATCTGGTGCTTGACCGCCTCGCCAGCGCCGAGCACGCGGACGAGCGGGCGCTTGAGGCTCTTCGCCACCTCTGGCTTCGTCACCACGATGGCGCCGCCGCCGTCGGTGATGACACAGCAATCGAGGCGATGCAGCGGGTCGGCGATGATGGGCGAGGATACGACCTCCTCGACTGTCACGACCTCGCGCAGGAGCGCGTGGGGATTGTGCTGGGCGTGCTGCGAGGCCGCCACTTTGATCCAGGCGAGTTGGGCGCTCGTCGTGCCGTACTGATGCATGTGGCGCATCGCCACCATCGCGTACTGGTTCACCACCGTCGGCCCGAAAGGAAACTCGAACGCGACGTCGGGCGCCGCCGGCCCGTAGCTGCGCGGCGCCGTGCCCGTCGCCATGCCCTCGGCGCGCGGCCGCCCCGCCAGCGTGATCAGCGCGACGTTGCACTTGCCGGTGACGATCGCCTCGGCGGCGTGGGCGACGTGGATCACGTAGGACGAGCCGCCGCTCTCCGTCGTGTCGATGTGGCGGACCTTGAGCCCCATGTAGTCGGCCATCGAGAGGCCACCGAGCCCGGGCGCGTCGCCCGCGCAAAAGTAGCCGTCCACGTCGGCGCGTGTGAGCCCGGCGTCCCCGAGCGCGCCGGCGGCGGCCTCGGCGTGCAGTTGCGCGAGCGATTTGTCGTCGGCCTTGCGCGTGGGATGCTCAAAGATGCCAGCGATGTAGGCCTTGCCCTTGATCGTCATGTCCGAAGTCGAGACCGCGCTCCTCGGCGCGCTGCGCGACCTCCAGCATCCGGGGGACTTCGATCGGACGGCCGTAGTGCGGCAGACAGATGCCGAGCTTTCATGGGCCGGGAGTGTATCATCACGGCGATGCCGGCAGAGGTCCACTACGACGGCGGCTCGGAGCCGGAGCCAAGATCAAACGGATAACATCATGAAACTCGGTATCGTGCTCCCCTATTCCGGTGCCGATATGTCATTGCCTATCGACCGGGTGCTGGAAGCCGAGCGACTAGGCTTTGATTCGGTCTGGACCTCGGAGGCTTAT
>DATAOC010000117.1:0-48952 GCA_036265915.1 Candidatus Methylomirabilota bacterium
CCGCCGCGCGGCCACCGGACGCCGCGCTCAAGCGCTCCGTCGTCGCCACGCGGCCGGCGCCGCGTCACGAGCCGGCCTCACGCGAGGACGCGCGAGACGCCGCACCTGCTCCGCGCATCGCGCCCGTTCCGGCGAGTGGCCGGTCGGCCACCGTGCCGCCGCGCGCGCCGTTCGGCACCAGCCCGCTCGAGCGGCGTCGCGACACGCAGACGCCGCGCGCCGACGTGCCGCCGCCGCGCGAGAATGCGCCGGCGGCGCGGGACAACGCGCCGGCTGGACGGGACAATCAGCCGGCGCCGCGCGCCGCGGTGCCGCCGCGACAGACGCCGCCGAGCGCGCAGGACAGCGCGCAGCGGCCGCGCGTGACGCCCGAGCCGCGCGCGCCGGTGCCGTCGGCGCCGGATGCGCGTCGCGGCGAGCCGCCGGCACGCGTCGAGCGCGAGCCGGCGGGGGAGCCGCGCAAGCTGCCCGGCGAGCCGGCGAACCGTCTCTTCCCCGGGCGCCGCGAGCAGCAGGTCGAGCCGCGTCGCGGGCCTACGGGCGCCGCGCCGGCGACGCCCGCCGTCCGCGGCGCCGCCGCGCGCAAGCCGAGCGAAGACGGCCGCGCCGCGCCTCGCGGCCGGGCGGACGATGCCGGCCGCCCGGAGAAGCCGCGCTAGCTCATCAGCCCGTAGAACCGGCCGGCGTTCTCGCACGTGATCTTGTGCGTGACGTCGGCCGGCAAGTGGCCGAACTGCTCCGCGATGTACTTCGACGACTCCGGCCACACGCCGTCGCCGTGCGGATAGTCGGAGCCCCACATCAGCGTCTCGACACCCATGTCGTCGATCAGCTTGGTGCCGATGCGATCGAACTGAAACGTGGCCTTGCACTGCCGCCGCCAGTAATCGCTCGGCTTCATCGTGAGCCCGAGGTCGCGGAAGCGATCCTCCCACTCGAAATCCATGCGATCGAGCGCGTACGGCAGCCAGCCGATGCCGCTCTCGCCGAGCGCGATGCGGATGTTGGGGTAGCGCTCGAGCACGGCGGCGCCGATGATGGCGGCCACGATGTTGACGAGATTCATCTGGAACGCCGACACGATCGTGAAGAAGGCCGCGCGGCGGGTGAGGCCCTTCTGCCGCTCCATCACGCTCACCGGCAGCGCGGGGAACGTGTGGAAGTGCAGCGGCAGGCTCACGTCGTTGACGGCCTTCCACAGCGGCTCCCACACCGGATGCCACATCGGCTCCATGTCCCACGAGCACGAGAGCTCCATCCCGCGCAGCCCGAGCTTCGCAACCCGATAGACTTCCTTCACGGCGGCGTCGATGTCGCCGTACGGCAGGCAGGCGAGGCCGATGAAGCGTCCCGGATCGTGGCGGCAGAAGTCCACGAGCCAGTCGTTATAGATCCGGAACATCTCGGTGGCCGCCTCGTGATCGTTCAGACGCGTGGCGGCCCCGAGGATGCCGTAGATGACCTCGGCCTGCACGCCGTCGCGGTCCATGTCCCTGGCGCGTAGCACGGGATCGGAAACGCGCCGGATGCCCTTCTGTCCGTCGGCGTAGAGTCCCGTCGACGCCATGATGTCGACCCGATGGTGCGTGCCGGGGACGAACTTCTGCCCGGCCGGCCCGACGCCGTTCACCAGCCCGAACGACGTCCCGTTCTTGCAGGTCCAGTATGGTCCGTCCGGGCCCTCGGCCACGTACGGCATGCGGTCCTTCAGCGCGGGCGTGGCGTTCGAGGTGAACAGGTCCGGCGGCATCCAGGGGAGGTCGAGATGGCAATCGGCCGAGATCCTCGTGTAGCGCATGGCGCCTCCTTGCACGGCGCATTATAGTCGCGGGCGTCATCCCACGGGGAGGTGCGTCATGAGAGTCGGGGCTCTGGTGGCGGCGGCGATGCTGCTGGCCGGCTGCGCGAGCGCGCGGAGCGAGACACCACCATCGCCGGCGACCGCGGCCGCGGCGGCGACGGCGGTCGCCAACAAGAAGCTCGTCGTCGATTTCTATCGCATCACGTTCATCGACAAGCAGGTGCGTGAGGGCTTCGAGCGCTACGTCACTCCGGACTACATCCAGCACAATCCACTGGTGCCCACGGGCCGCGAAGCCGCCGTGAAGCTGCTCACGCCGCGGGTGACGAAGGACTCGATCGCCGACATCAAGCGCGTCATCGCGGAGGACGATCTGGTCGTGCTCCACGTGCACTCGCGAACGAATGCCCATGATCGCGGACGCGCCATCGTCGACATCTTCCGCGTGGCGAACGGCAAGATCGTCGAGCACTGGGACGTCGTCCAGCCCGTTCCCGCCGCCTCGCAGAACAACAACACCATGTTCTGATCGGGTGCCGCGAGTCCCCGCGGCTTGCCGCCGGACGCGCTACCCGCGCGTGACTTGCTTGAGGCCGGGGAGGCGACCCAGGTAGTTGCCGCTGACACCGCCGTCGACGACGAGATCGTGGCCGGTGATGTAGCGGGCGTCGGGGCTCAGCAGGAAGGCGATGGCGTCGGCGACGTCGTCCGGCGTGGCGACGCGGCCGAGGGGGACGAGCGCGTCGCGCTCGGCGGCGATGGCGGCATCCTGGTACACGCGCTCGGTCATGCCGGTGCGGACCATGCCGGGCGAGACACCGTTGACGCGGATGCCCTCGCGGCCGAGCTCCTGCGCGAGGACCTTCACGAGCATGATGGCGGCCGCCTTGCTCGGGCCGTAGGCGCCGAGCCCGGCGTGCGCGAAGCTGCCGGACATGGAGCACACCGAGACGATGGCGCCGCGCGAGGCCCGGAGCGCCGGAAACGCCGCCCTGGCGAGCAGCCACGTCGCGCGCGTGTTCACGGCGAAGAGCCGGTCCCAGTCCTCGATGGCGTAGTCGAGCAGCGCGCCGGGGCGATTGACGCCGGCGTTGCTCACGAGCCCATCGAGGCCGCCGAAGCGATCGGTCGCCTCGTCGACCGCACGCTCGGGGCCGTCGGCGGTTCCCATGTCGGCATGGATCACCAGCACGCCGGCGCCCAGCTTCTGCAGCTCGCCGTGGAGCGTGTCGAGGCCCGGCGCGCTCGCCACGTCGACGGCGGCCACCTTCGCGCCGCCGCCCGCGGCCGCGTCGCGCGCCAGCCGCAGGCACGTCGCCCGTCCGATGCCGCTCGCGGCTCCCGTCACCAGCACTCGCATCGTCACTCTCCCCGGAAGCTCGGCTTGCGCTTCTCGAGCATGGCGCGCCGGCCCTCGCTGGCGTCCGCGCTCTGCCGCGCGGCCAGCGCCTGGGCGTCGAGGTCGGCGTGCTCGATCGTGCGGCGCGCGGCGAGGGTCCGCTGGATGGTGGCCTTCATCCCCGCCAGTGACCGCGGCGCGTTGTCGGCGATGGCTCGCGCGAGCGCGTAGGTCGCCTTCTCGACCTCTGCCGGGGGCACGACGTCGTGGACCATGCCGATCTCCCGCGCGCGCGCGGCGTCGACGAGCCGGCCGGTGAAGAGCAGCTCGCGCGCGGCCGCGGGGCCGACGATCTCGACGAGCTTCTGGCCGAGCGGGAACGGGACCACGAGTCCGATTCGCGCCAGCGGCATGCCGAGGCGCGCGCCGTGGGCGGCGACCCGCAGGTCGCAGTGCAGCGCCAGCTCGCAGCCGCCCGCGATCGCGTCGCCGTGCACGAGCGCCACCGTGGGGTGGCGCGAGGCCTCGACGCGCTGGAGGATGGCCACCACGCTCTGGTCCGGATCGCCGATGGCGCCGCGCTGCGCTTCCATCTCGCGCAGGTCCATGCCGGCGCAGAACGCGGCGCCGGCGCCGCGCACGACCACCACGCGCACGTCGCGCCGGTCGTCGAGCTCGTCGAAGGCGGCGCGCAGTCCGATCAGCATGGGCGCGTTCATCGCGTTCCGCTTGTCGGGGCGGTTCAGCGTCAGCGTCGCGATGCCGTCGGCGACGGCGGTGAGGATCTCGTCCGACATGGCGCCGATGGTATCATCCCGGCCGATGACCGGATTCGCCGGCTTCACGCTGCCGGACGAGCTGCGGATCCTCCGCGAGCAGGTGCGCCGCTTCATCCGCGAGGAGATCGTGCCGCTCGAGCAGCGGCTCGATCCCGATGCGCCCGGACTGCCGCCGGACGAGTGGGAGCGTCTCGCGTCCAAGACGAGAGCGGCGGGACTGTGGGCGCTGGCCGCGCCGGAGGAGCACGGCGGTGGCGGCCTCGACACCTTCAGCATGTGCGTGCTGTACGAGGAGATGGCGCAGCACCGCATGGGCCTCTACAACATCGGCGGCGGCGTCTTCGGTCGCTATCCGCCGCCGGCGATCTGGGCCGGCACCAGGGAGCAGATCGCGAAATACGCGGTGCCGACGATCCGCGAGGGCTGGCGCACGTTCTTCGCCATCACCGAGCCGTCGGGAGGCTCCGATCCGGCCGGCGCCATCCAGACGCGCGCGGAGCGGCGCGGCGACACATGGGTGCTGAACGGTCGCAAGGTCTTCATCTCGAACATCGACGGCGCCCGGTGGGGCATCGTGTTCGCGCGCAGCAGCAAGGAAAAGGGCCGCGGCGGCATCTCGTGCTTCATCGTCGAGCCGGGCACGCCCGGCTTCTCGTGGAAGCCCATCCGGACGATTCGCACGGCGGCGATCCCGAACGACGTCGTGTTCGAGGACTGCGTGTTGCCCGCGGACGCGCTGATCGGCCAGGATGGCCAGGGGCTCGATCTTGCCTTCGACCTGCTCGTGAAGAACCGCTTCCCGTATTCCGCCACCAATCTCGGCGTCGCGGTGGCCGCGCACCGCATGGCCGTCGCGCATGCCAAGCAGCGCTCGACGTTCGGCGCGCCCCTCAGCCAGCGCCAGGCCATCCAGTGGCTGCTGGCCGACGCCGAGGTGGAGATCCGCGCGTGCCGCTGGCTCATCTGGGAAGGCGCGTGGAAGGCCGATCGCGGCGAGGACGCGCGCGTGGAGGCCTCGATCGCCAAGCTCTACTCGAGCGAGGTGCTGGGACGCGTGATCGACGCGGCCGTCCAGATCCACGGGGGCTATGGGGTGTCGAAGGAATTTCCCCTCGAGCGCTGGTACCGCGAGGCACGCGTGCGGCGCATCGGCGAGGGCCCGTCTGAGGTGCATCGCATGGTCATCGCGCGGTCGCTGTTCCGATGATGCTCGAGAGCATCCGGGTGGTGGAGGTGGCGCAGGCGCTGGCCGGCCCGATGGCGGGCGAGATCCTCGCGCACCTCGGCGCCGACGTCGTGAAGGTCGAGCGGCCCGAGGGCGACGACGCGCGCCGCTGGGGGCCGCCGTTCTGGCGGGACACGTCGCCGGGCTTCCTCGCCGTGAACGCCAACAAGCGCTCGATCACCGTCGACCTGAAGGATGCGGAGGCCGTCCGCTGGCTCACGACGCTCATCGGCGACGCCGACGTGCTCGTGCAGAACCTGCGGCCGGGCTCGATCGACGAGGTCGGGCTCGGCGCCGCCGCGCTGACCGCGCGGTTCCCGCGCCTCGTCTACTGCTCGGTGTGGGCGTTCGGCGCCACCGGGCCGCTGCGCCTGAAGCCCGGCTACGAGCCGATGCTGCAGGCGTTCTCCGGTCTCATGATGATGAATGGCGACGAGGGCGGTCCGCCGACGCGGGTCGGCACCTCGATCCTCGACTACGGCACCGGGCTGTGGGCCGCGCTCGGGGTGCTGGCCGCGCTGGTGCGCCGCGCGGAGACCGGGCGCGGCTGTGTCGTCGACGCGTCGCTGTACGAGACGGGGCTCGCCTGGCTCAAGGGTCACTACGCGTCGTACAGCACGTCCGGCATCATCCCCGAGCGCCATCGGACCGGCAGTCACCGCGTGGTGCCGTTCGAGAGCTTCGAGACGTCCACGGGCCCGATCATCATCGCCGCCGGCAACGACCGTCTGTTCGCGAAGCTGGCGAAGGTCCTCGGGCACGCGGAGTGGGCGGCCGATCCCCGTTACGTGACCAACGCCGCGCGTGTCGCCAACAAGCCGGGGCTGCTCGCGGAGATCGCGCAGATCTTCCGCACGGCGAGCAAGGGAGAGTGGATCGACCGGCTCGAGGCCGCCGGCGTGCCGTGCGCGGTCATCAACACGCTGCCGGACGCGGCGAGCACGCCGCAGGCCGACGCGCTCGGGATCGTGCAGAAGGTGCCGGGCGCGGATTACACGCTCATCGGGCTGCCGCTGTCGTTCGACGGTGCGCGCCCGGCCATTCGCCGGCCACCCCCGACGCTCGGCGAGCACGACGACGAGGTGCGCCGCGAGGCGCGCGGACGGCCGCGTCCGCGTTGAGGCGTTGCGCGGGCTGACGTCCGCCACGTGAGCGCTCGCGACGTCGCGCTCGCCGTGCTGGTGGCCGTGCTCTGGGGCCTCGCGTTCGTGGCCACGCGCCTCGGCCTCGACGAGCTGTCGCCGCCCCAGCTGCTCGCGGCGCGCTTCCTGGTGGCCGCGGTTCCCGTGCTCTGGATGCCACGGCCACGGGCGCCGTGGACGGCGCTGGTGGCGGTCGGGCTGACGCTTTTCGCGGGCCAGTTCCTGTTCCAGTTCTTCGGGATCGCGGCCGGGATGCCGCCCGGGCTGGCGGCGATCGTCGTGCAGAGCCAGGCGCTGTTCACCATCGCGCTGGCGGCGCTGCTGCTGCGCGAGCGGCCCACCGCGCGGCAGCGCGCCGGTCTGGCGCTCGGCGTTGCGGGGCTGGCCGTCATCGCGCTCACCGTGGGCGCCGATCTCACCGCGGCGGCCCTCACGCTCACCCTCGTCTCGCCGATCTCCTTCGCCGTGGGCAACCTGCTCTACAAGCGGCTGCCGCCGCTGGAGCCGGTCGCCCTGGTGGCATGGCTCAGCCTGGTGCCACCGGTGCCGGCGCTGCTGGTCGCGCTCGCCTTCCCGGGGCCGCGCGGGCTCACGAGCGGGCTCGCGTCGCTGTCGTGGCGGGGGGCCGCGGCGGCGCTGTACCTCGGCGCGGTGGCGACGGTGCTCGCCTACGCGATCTGGGGCGACCTGCTGCGCCGGTATCCCACCGCGGTGGTGACGCCGTTCGCGCTGCTGGTGCCGTTCGTGGCCGCCGCGTCCTCGGCGCTCGTCTTCGGCGAGCGCTTCGGCGCGATGCGCCTGCTCGGCATGGCGCTCGTCTTCACGGGCCTGGCCGTCATCGTGGCGCCGGCCCGGGAGCCGATGGCCGCCTGATGGTTCCGACGCCGGCGACGATGGCCGACGTGCCGGCCGTCATGCTGCTCATCGGCCGCGTGTTCGCCGAGTACGGCCTGCTCCTCATGCCGGCCTTCGAGGTGCCGGACCTCCTGCGCTTCGACGAGCACTACACGCCGCCACGGGGGGCGTTCTGGATCGTCCGCGACGACAGCCGCGTCGTCGGCTCGGTCGGCGTCGATCGCGTGGATGCGCACACCGCGGAGCTGCATCGGCTGTACGTCGATGCCAGCGCGCGCGGCCGCGGCATCGGACGCGTGCTCGTCGAGACCGTGCTCGACTGGGCCCGCGAGCAGGGGATCCCGCGGCTGGTGCTGTGGTCGGACACGCGCTTCGAGACCTCGCATCGCCTGTACCGGCGCCTCGGCTTCGAGCAGCGCGGCGAGCGCACGGTCGAGGGCGACATCAACGCCTCGCGCGAGCTCCGCTACGAGCGGGACGTCTGAGCGTCAGCGCACGCGGGGCGAGTCCGCGAACCGCGCGCGCGAACGCGCGGGTGCGCGGCGCGGCCGTGGCCGGCGGTGCGACCTACCAGGACAGGGCGGGCATCACCTTCGTGGCGAGCAGCTCCATCGAGCGCCGCCAGAGCTTCGGCTGGTCCCAGTCGTGACCGGCCATGAGCAGCGTGCCGAATGCGCCGATCTCGTCGCGCAGCGCCGCGAGCTGCTCGGCGACCCGGCGCGGGCTGCCGGCGATGATCAGCGCGCGCTTGACGTCGTCCACCGTGACCGCATCGTCCGGCGCGCTCAGGTCGGGCTTCAACATGTACAGGGCCTGGCGCGCCTTGCTGAAGCTGTGGATGAAGAACGAGTAGTAGAACGACAGCCCGCTGTCCGGTCGCGCGAGATAGTCCTCGGCCTCGGCGTCGCTCTCGGTCACGAGCACGCTGCGCGACACGCGCCAGACGCGCGGATCCGGGCGCCGCCCGGCGGCCTCGCAGCCCTCGACGTACTTCTCCCACTGCGTGCGCAGGTAGCGCCGATGGAAGAAGTTCCCGGAGACGGGGATGAAGCCGCGCTCGCCCGCGAGCCGCGCGCTGCTCGAGCTCGGCGTGAGGATCGAGATGGCGATCGGCGGGTGCGGCTGCTGCAGCGGTCGGGGGACGTAGCCGACCTTGAACTGCGGCCACACGGCTTTCTCGAGCGAGATCTTCCAAAACCGGCCGTCGATGCGGTACGGCGGGTCCTGCGCCCACAGCGCCAGGATCGTGTCGATCGACTCCAGCATCATCTGCGGCCGCAGCTCCGCCTGGCCCACGTCGAAGAGCTCGAAGTCGCTGATGAGGCCGCCGGGGCCGATGCCCATGATGAAGCGGCCGCGGCAGAGATGATCGAACATGGCGGCGGAGGCGGCCACGGCCGCCGGATGCGCCTGCGGCAGGTTCAGCACGCCGGTGCCGAACTTGATGTTCGTGGTCCGGTCGATGACGCTCGCGAGGAAGATGAGCGGCGAGGTGATCCGCTCGCTCCACGAGGAGAAGTGCTCGCCGATGTACGCCTCGGTGAAGCCCAGCCGGTCGGCGAGGATCACCGCCTCCTGGTCTTCCTGGAGGATGGTCGTGTAATCACGGCTCGGGTGGTGGAACGGCATGCTGAACATCCCGAGGTGCACGGTCATCGCCCGATCGCCTTCGTCAGCTCTTCCATGGGGACGATGCGGCCGTGGAGCGGCAGCAGCTGGTCGACGCTCAGCCCGAGCCGCGTGATGTTGTCCGCGAGGCTCACGCTGAACGGGCTGGGCGGCATCGGCGGGACGGTGCCGGCCGGCCCCGGCGTGAAGGCGTCGGCCTGGATGAGCAGCCGCTCCTTCGGCAGGTACACCATGAGGAGGCCGTCGTGGTGCGGGTTGCCGGCGATGTGGTGGATCTCCACCTCGCGCGTGCCGTCGGTGATGACGTGCTTGTCCCGCACGCCCTCGACGGTGCCCCGCTTCGATGACTTGGCGAGATGGTCGGGGTCGATGGTGGCCGGCGCCGCGACCGCGCGCGTGAGAAACGGCCGGTTGACCTCGTGGGTCAGGATGGTCAGCCCCTCGCCCACCGCCGCCCGCACGCCACCGGCGTGGTCGTAGTGATGGTGGCTGTTGATCACGTACTTGATCGGCTTCGTCGACAGCGTCCGCACCTCCGCGAGCACGGCCAGCGCTCGCTCGTCGTTGAGCGGCGCCTCGACGAGGATCGTCTGGTCGGCCAGCTCGATGACGGCGCTGTGATGCGTGCCGCCGGTGAGGTACCACACGCCGTCGGCGACTTTTTCGCTGGTGACCTTCGCATAGGGCGACGCCGCCTGCCGCACGGGCTCGGGCACCGTGGCCTCCACGGCCACGTTCGGGCGCACGCCGGTGATGGTCGCGTCGAGCGACGGGAAGCCGCCGGCCGACTGCTCGATCTTCATCGGAAATTTGACACCGCCGAAGTCGCGATAGTCGGAGTAGCGGATCTCGAACGGCATGTCGCCCACGACCGCATTCGCGATGGTCGCGTGCACGTGCTCGACCAGGCGCTTGGCATCCACCGTGGCGCGGACGCTCATGTGTCCGGGGATGGTGAACGTGATGACGCGATCCTTCACGGTCGCCTTGTTGGCGAGCGCCGCCTTGATGACGCCGTGCGGGCTCGTCCACAGCTGCAGGCGGCGCTCGGCCAGGGTGATCGGCACCGGGACCGGCGTCTCGTTCACGACGTTCCACGCGTAGTCGCCCGCGAGCAGGAAGAGCTGGCGCTGCTCGCCGCGGATCGGCTGCACCCCGCCGCCGCGCGGCGGCTCCTCGGCCTGCGTCCGGACGTACTCGTCGCGGAGCGCGCCCGCCTGGTAGTCGACGCCGCGCGTCCAGCTCTTGACGTTGAAGCGCGGCCACGGTGCGCCCGGCACGGCGCTCTGGCCGACGGCATAGTTCATGCCGCTGCCGGTGATCTCGAGCGACGTCAGATTGCTGGCGCCCATCGCCTTGGCGATGCGCTCGAGCTCACCGCGCTGTGCGGTGGCCGGCGCCGGCGTCAGGATCCAGAGCAGCGCCAGCGCGCCGAGCACGGCCGTGCGGCGCATCTCAGTGCATCACCAGGCCGCCGTCCACGCTCAGCGCCTGGCCGGTCATGTAGCCCGCGCGCGGGGAGGCGAGGAAGCCGATGACGGATGCCACGTCGTCGGGTGTCTCCATGCGGCCGAGCGGCACCTGGGATCGGCGCTGTCGCGTGAACTCCTCGGCGCTCATCCCGAGCAGCGCGCCCTGGTCGCGCGCCACCATGCTCCACATGTCGGTCTCGACGAAGCCAGGGCACACGCAATTGACGCGGATGCCGTCGGCGGCGTGGGCGAGCGCCAGGCTCTTGGTCATGCTGATGACGGCCGCCTTGCTGGCGTTGTAGGGCAGGTTGGTCTTGCTGCCGATCTTGCCGGCCATCGACGCCAGGCTCACGATGGCGCCCCGCTTCTGCGCGATCATGACGGGCAGCACTGCCTGGGTGGCGAAGAACACGGCCTTCGCGTTGATCGTCATGATCGCGTCCCAGTGCTCCTCGGTCACGTCGAGGGTGGCGGCGGCGCGATAGATGCCGGCGTTGTTCACGAGGATATCGATCCGCCCGAGCTCGGCCTTCGCGCGCTGCACCATGGCCGCGAGGTCGCCGCGCCGCGTGACGTCGGTGGCGACGGCGAGCGATCTGCGGCCGAGCGCGGCGACTTCGCCCGCCACGCGCTCGGCGCCGGCCTTGTCGAGCTCGGCCACCACCACGTCGGCACCGAGACGCGCCAGCTCGAGCGCAGTGGCGCGGCCGATGCCGCGGCCGCCACCGGTCACGATCGCGACCTGTCCCTGGAGCTCCATCACCGCCTCCGTCTCACCTGGCGTTGGCCAACACCAGCGTGCCGGCCGCCGAGAGCATTCCGCCCATGCCGTTCACGAGGGACAGCCGCGCGCTCGGGACCTGGCGTGGTCCGCACTCGCCGCGTAGCTGTCGCACCGACTCGATGATCGGGAAGATGCCGTACATGCCGCTGTGGGTGTAGGAGAGCCCGCCGCCGTTGGTATTGATGGGCAGCCGGCCGCCGGGCGTCGAGCGCCCGTCCTCGAAGAAATGCACGCCCTCGCCGCGCTTGGCGATGCCGAGCGATTCGAGCATGATCGGTGGCCCCGAGGTGAACGCGTCATAGAGCATGATGTGGTCGAAGTCGCTGCCGCGCACGCCGGCCATGGCGAACGCCTTGTCGCCGGACAGGCGCGTGGCCTCGCTGAAGGTCAGGTCGCGCATCTGGGTGAGCGAGACGTGCTCGGCGCCTTCCCCGGCGCCGCGGACCCACACCGGCGTCTTCGCGCAGTCGCGGGCGCGGTCGGGCCGCGTCAGCACCACCGCGCCGCCGGCGTCGGTGACGAGGCAGATGTTCAGGATGTTGAACGGCCAGACGACCGGACGCGAGCTGAGCACGTCCTGGACGGTGAGCGGCTCGCGGTTCTTCGCCTTGGGATTGAGGGCGGCCCACCTGCGCGTGGAGACGGCAACCTGCGCCCACTGCTCGAGCGTGGTGCCGTACTCGTGCATGTGCCGTGTCGTGATGAGGCCGAAGTACGTCGGCGCTCCGCCGAAGCCGTACGGCGCCTCGAACTGCCCGGGGATGGCGGTGTCACGGCGGGGCGAGACACCGACGCCGGAGCGCCCCGACTCCCCGTGCGAGATGACGGCGACGTCGCACAGGCCGTGGTGCAGGGCGAGCATCGCGTGGCCGACCATGATGATGAAGGAGCAGCCGCCGACGGTGGTGCCGTCGACGAAGCGCGGTCGGACGCCGATCGCCTCCGCGATGGTGGCGGGGGAGTGCTGGCCCGCGGTGAAGACGCCGTCGATGTCGGAGACCTTCAGGCCGGCGTCGCGCACGGCGTTGTGGATCGCCTCCACGTGCAGCGTGAGCTGACTCTTGCCGGGCAGTACGCCGATCTCGTCGCTCTCGTCGACGCCCACGATGCAGGCCGCGTTCGACAGCGCGGCGAGCGCGGTCATTTGTAGCGACGGCTGGCCGTGCGGCGCGAGCCGTGGGTGGCCTGAACGAGATGCGGGAGCTTCTTCGTGGCGCGACCGGCTGGAACATCGGCAGCGGCCGTGCGGCGCGAGCCGTGGGTGGCCTGAACGAGATGCGCGACCTTCTTCATGGCGCGACCGGCTGGAACATGGGCAGCGTGATGTCGTCGGTCTGCTTCTCGAAGACGACCTCGACGGGTATGTCGCAGCGGATCTTGGCGGGATCGGGCGCGACGTTGACGAGGTTGGTGAGGATGCGCGGGCCTTCGTCGAGCTCGACCATCGCCAGCACCACCGGCGTCTTCACCTTGAACGCCTTGTTCAGGATCTGGTGTGCGATCTCGAAGGAGTGCAGGCGCCCGCGGCCGCTGGCGCGGATCCACTCGATGTCGCGCGAGGCGCAGAAGGGACACAGCACGCGGGGGTGCATGAAGGCCTTGCCGCACGCGCGGCACTTCGGGATCATCAGCCGACCTTCGCGCGCGCCGTCCCAGTAGGGCTTCGCCTCCGGCGTGATCGGGGACGGCAGCGGCCGCTGGAGCTCCACGCTCAGACGACGCCGTCCCGGTGCAGGGCCGCGATGTCGTCCCGGGAGTAGCCGAGCTCGCCCAGGATCTCGTCGGTGTGCTGGCCGACGTCCGGCGCCGGCGTGCGGACCGCCCCCGGCGTGCGGGAGAGCGTGACCGGCAGGTTCTGGACCTCGAGCTCGCCGAGCCGCGGATGCCGGACCTTCGTGGCGAGCTTGAGATGCTTCACGTGCGGGTCGTCGAAGACCTCCTTCACGTTGAAGATCGGCCCGCACGGGACGCCGGCCTTGTTGAGCACCTCGACCCAGTGCTCGCTCGGCTTCGTGCGCGTGGCCTTCTCCAGCTCCTCCGTCAGCGCCGCGCGGTTCTTCGAGCGATCGGGCGGCGTCTTGAAGCGCGGGTCGTCGATCAGCTCCGGCGTGCCGAGCGCCTCGCAGAGGCGCCGGTACATCTGTTGCCCGGAGGCGGCGATGTTCATGTGACCGTCCGACGTCCGGAAGACGCCGGTCGGGATGCCGGTCGGGTGATCGTTGCCGGCCTGCGGCGGGATCTCCTTGCCGATCGTCCAGCGGGAGGCCTGGAAGTCGAGCATGCGGATCATCGCCTCGAGCAGCGAGGTGTGGACCCACTGACCGCGTCCGGACTGCTCGCGCTCGAGCAGCGCCACCAGGATGCCGTGGGAGAGGAAGAGCCCGGCCGTCAGGTCGGCGACCGGAATGCCGACGCGCACCGGACCCTGGCCGGGCAGCCCCGTGATCGACATGAGCCCGCCCATGCCCTGCGCGATCTGGTCGTAGCCCGGGCGGTCGCGATAGGGGCCGCTCTGCCCGAAGCCCGAGATGCTCGCGTAGACGAGACGCGGATTGATGGCGCTGAGCGCCTCGTAGTCGATGCCGAGGCGGTGCTTCACGTCGGGGCGGAAGTTCTCGACGAGCACGTCCGCCTTCGCCACGAGCTTCTTGAGGATCTCGACGCCCCTGGGCTTCTTGAGGTCCAGGCTCATCGCGCGCTTGTTGCGGTGCAGGTTCTGGTAGTCGAACCCGTCGTGGGCGAAGTCGTTGCCATCGTCGCTGCGCGCGGCGACCTGGATGACGTTGGCGCCCATCTCGGCGAGCTGGCGGACGGCCGTGGGGCCCGAGCGGGCGCGGGTCAGATCGATCACCGTGAAGCGTCCGAGCGGTAGTCCTGTCGGTGTCATCGTCCTCTGAAGTTGGGCGTCCGCTTGTCGACGAAGGCGCGGATGCCTTCCCGCGCATCCTCCGTCTCGAAGCAGGCGTTCTGGGCGAAGGTTTCGAACTCGAGGGCCGAGCGCAGGTCGCTCTCGGCGTTGCGGTAGATCGCGCGCTTCGCGAGGCGGATCGCGATCGGCGGGCCGGCCGCGATCTTCCGCGCCAGCTCCAGCGCCGCCGGCATGAGCTCCTCGGGCGCGACGACGCGGCTCACGAGACCGATCCGCAGCGCCTCGGCCGCGTCGATCACGTCGCCGGTGAAGATCAGCTCGGCCGCGGTGGCGGTCCCGACCGCGCGCGGCAGGAAGTAGGTGCCGCCCCAGTCGGGATGCAGACCGCGCTTGACGAAGGCCTGGGAGAACTTCGCCGCCGTCGACGCCAGCCGCAGGTCGCAGCCGAGGGCGAGGTTCATCCCGGCCCCGGCCGCGGCGCCATTGATGGCCGCGATGATGGGCTGCGGGGCATCGCGCATGGCGAGCAGCGTCCGGTCGCGCGACGGCGCGATCTTGTCCAGGAGCGGCCGCTCGCGACCGCTCTCCTTGGCCTCGTTCATCGCCTTCACGTCGCCGCCCGCACAGAAGGCGCGGCCCGCGCCGGTCACCACGATGACGCGCACGTCGGGATCGGCCGCGCTGCGCGTGATGGCGTCCAGGAAGTCCTCGCGAAGCGTGTCGCCGAGGGCGTTCATCCGTTCGGGACGGTTGAGCGTGAGCGTGGCCACGCCGTCCTTGACCTCGGAGAGCAGGCACTTGTACGTCATGGCCGCTCCCCGGCCGGCGCCGGCGGCCACGCGATCTTCATGGCATCGAAGCGCCGCAGCCGATCTTGCCCGAGCGTGCGGTCCCACGTGTCGGCGAGCGCCTCCGGCGTCCACGGCGTGGGGCTCGTCACCGTGCGCAGCGGCGCGGGGTGCGAGTACACCGTGACTTCGGAGCCGCGCACGCCGACGACCTGGCCGGTGATGTGCGCGGCGCGGTCGCTCGCCAGGAACGCGACCACCGGCGCGATCGCCTCGGGCGGCGTGGCCGTCGCCAGCGCGCGTCGATCGCCGGGCAGCCGCTGCGTCATCCGCGTGTCGGCGGTGGGCGAGATCGCGTTGCAGCGCACGCCGTAGCGCGCCATCGACAGCGCCGTGGAGCGCGTGAGTCCGACGATGCCCTCCTTGGCCGCCGAGTAGTTCGGCTGCCCGGGGCTGCCTTCGAGACCGGCGGTGGAGGTGAAGGTGATGATGGAGCCGGCCTTCTTCTGCCGCATGTGCGCGGTGGTCGGCTGCATCACGGTGAAATGACCTTTGAGGTGAACCGCGATCACGGCGTCCCACTCGTCTTCCGTCATGTTGAAGATCATCCGCTCGCGCAGGATGCCCGCGCAGCAGACCAGGATGCTGATGTCGCCGAACTCCTTCAGCGCGAGGTCGACGACCGCGCGGCCGCCCGCCATGGTGGCCACGCTCTCCGGGCTCGCCACGGCCTTGCCGCCGCGCCCGCGGATCTCGCTGACCACCTGGTCGGCGGGCTCGCTCGACGGGTCGCGGCCGTCGACGCTGACGCCGTAGTCGTTGACCACGACGCTGGCGCCGGCGGCGGCCAGGCCGAGCGACACTGCTCGCCCGATCCCGGTGCCGCCGCCGGTGACGACCGCGACCTTGCCGTCGAGGAGACCCATCGCGCCCGCCGGGCCCGACGCTACTTCTTGACGAGCCGCGTTTCGAACAGGGTCTTGATCTCGTTCACCGCCGCGCGCCACAGCGGTGCGCCGGCCACCGCGTACTCCGCGTTCACCTGCGCGCGGAACTCGTTCATGGCCGCGTCCTGCTTCGCCTTGTCGTCCTTGGGCGCCACCTCGAGCGTCTTGGAGCGAATCAGGGCCGCCTTGTTCGTGGCGGGATGCGAGCGCTCGATCCAGCGGCCGATCTCGTTCCAGTCCTTGTCGAAGAAGACGACGACCGGAATGGAGCGGTAGCCGTTGTTGAGGAAGCAGTCGGTGAGGTCGAGATTCTGGTCGCGGAAGAACACGCGCAGCTCGGCGCCCGGCATCGCCTCCGCGATGCGCGCGACGAGCGGCGAGTTGCGGTGGACGTCGCCGCACCAGTTCTCGGCGAGCATCAGGATGTACTTGACGTCGGTGACGCCGGAGAAGAACTTCCGCTCGTCGTCGGTGAGCGTGGCCTTGTTGTAGTTCTCCTGGGTGCGGGCCTGGGTGTCGCCCATCTGGCCCATGTATTCCTTCCAGGTCATGCCCTTGGAGAACCGGGTCGCGTCGAGCGGAATCCTCAGCTGAGCCATGTCGTCGTCTCCTTCACGCGGTATGCAGCGGTACCCGGGGCGTTTCGATCCCGGGTGGTATCGGCAAGGTGGGAGTATACCGCCGCCGGCCGGCCGTGCGCGCGGGGCCGTAAACGGGGACGACGTGCGGCCGCCGGCCGCGTTGCACGGGCCGGCGGCCGGCGGACCGGGGTCAGTTGGCGGGGCTGGCGATCTCGTCGGCGGCGGCGCGCACCACGGTGAGGTGTGCACGGCCCTCGCCCCGCTCGATGCGCACGATGTCCCCGGCGTTCACGGAGCCGAGGTCGGCGCCTGCCACCGCGGTCCACGCGCGGTGCTCGGCGCACAGGACGCGGCCGGCGATGGGTCCGGAAGCGGTGAGGGAGACGATCGCGAGAATCGTCGACAGTCGCTTCATCATCAGAGTTCTCCTTGCTGCTGCTCCACGTTCACTGCAGCATCCCGATCTGTGGAGCAGTCAATGGCAAGGGCGATGCCAGACGTGAATCGCCCGAAGATGCGGCAAATCGCGGGAAATCGCGGGGCCCGGCGCCGGGCGTCGGTCACAATGCCCGGAGGGGCGCCCTTGGTTCGGGCGAGTTCCCGGCGCCGCCCGCGGTGGCTAGACGCGGGCGCGGTCGAGGGTGAGCGCGATGTTCTCGGCGGCGGGCTTGCGCTCGCGCCGCTCGATCTCGTGGACGGTCTGCACGACCGCCGTCGACACCGGCGTCGGGATCCCGAGCCGGCGACCCTCGGCGACCACGTGACCGTTCATGTGCTCGATCTCCGTCGGCCGTCCCTTGACGACGTCCTGCGCCATCGAGGCGCGCCAGTTGCGCCCGCTCGCCGACTGCGGTGTCAGCATGCGATCCAGCGCGTCCCACGTCTCACGTCGGCCGGCGTCGGCCCATTGCTCCGCGGCCGCGCCATTGACCTTCGGCACGCGATAGCCGGCCGCCAGCCCGACCCGCGCCGACTCCGCGGCGAGATGGATCGTGATCGTTCGTCCGACCTCGCTCGACATGATCTCGAGCGAGCCGAGGCCCGACATCGCCTGCACGGGGTTGCCCATGGCGTTGGCGCACAGCTTCGCCCAGCGCTCGCCCCACAGGTTGTCGGTGGCGAGCGCACCGTCGATGACCGAGAGCATCTCGGCGAGCGAGGTCGTGCGCGGCGTGACGCGTCCGTCGTGCTCGCCGGCGCGGAAGACGTCGTGGCCACGGCCGGCGCCCTTCTCCATGCCGCGCTCGACCTGTCCCGGCTTCCACAGCGCCACGCCGATCTTCGACATGACGAGACCGACCGCGCGCTCGGCGCCGACCACCGAGGCGACGATCGGATCCGGCCAGCAGTTCTCGGACGCGACCACGTAGCCCTCCGGCCGCAGGTGGCGGACGGCGAGCTGGGTTGCCCACGCGGTGTCGTACACCTTCATCGCGACGAAGGCGATCTCGAAGTCGCGGGGCAGCCGCTGCGCCTCATGCAGGTGCACGGCGGTGGGGCGTGCCTCGAACGGGTCGTGCGGGCCGGTGACGGCGATGCCCTTCTGCCGGATGGTCTCGACCTGCTCGGCCCAGGGGTCGACGAGCGTCACGTCGTGGCCGGCGCGCGAGAGGAACGCGCCGAGATAGCTGCCGATGGCGCCGGCGCCGATGAACAGGATCTTGTTCATCGCGCCGCCGCCCACGCGAGACCCAGCGCGTCCAGCTTCGCCGGTGTGGGATGCCCGGTGTCGGGATCGAAGCCGGCCATCCGGTAGTACGTGTCTCGCGCGTGCGCGAGCTCATCGGGCGTCAGCGCCACGCCGGCCGTCGGGCCCTGACCGCTGAGCGGCGCGAAGAGCTTCTTCGGCAGCGTGTCGGCGGACTTCCCGATGCCCTCGCGCGCGTTGAACGCACGCATCAGCACGATCTTCCGCTCGCCGGCTTCGAGCAGCTCCTCCAGCGTCGCGTCCCAGCCGGTGGCCGCGCGCACCAGCTCCACCGTCTCCGATGGCCCGTACAGCTGCCACGTCGGTCCCCACACGAACTGGCACAGGCCGAGCGTGTCGAGGGCCGAGTAGAAGCACTGGGTGCGATACGCGAAGCGCACCTTCTCGTCGGACAGATCGCGCAGATCGAGCGCCGGAAAGTCGCCCAGCTCGCCGAGCCGCTTTCGGTGCAGGCTGTCGGGCTTGGTCTTCAGCATCGAGTCGTGCTCGGACGACTGGTGATCGGCGCCGAACGCGTTCACCGCGTAGATCAGGCCGAGCGAGCGCTTGTGCTGCGGCATGTGCGCCGGCAGCTCCTGGCCCTTGACGGTCACCGTCAAATCGACCGCCGCCGGGCCGAGCGTCTGCGCCGCGCGGAGGCTCCCTTCGGCAAGGAGATCGCCGACGCCGCGGCGAAGCGCGATGGCCTCGATGGCGCGCAGCACGGACGGACCGTCGCCGAACGCCAGCCCGAGCCCCCGGTCGTCGAGCAGGCCCTTCGCCTTGGCCTCCATGGCCCAGGCGATGGTGGCGCCGCAGGAGATCGTGTCCATGCCGTACTTGTTGGCGTCCGCGGACGCCCTGGCGAGGAGCTTCAGATCGCCCACGCCGCACATCGAGCCGAAGAAGGTCAGCGTCTCGTACTCGGGGCCGCCGTAGACGGGGTCGACGTCGAGGCCGGGCTCGTGCACTTCCACCACACGCTTGCACTTCACGACACACGCATAGCAGGTGTCACGTTCCTTCAGGATCGTCTTCGCCATGACGGTGCCGTCGATCTGTCCGGCCTGCTCGAACGAGCCCTCGCTGTAATTGCGCGTCGGCTGCCCGCCCATCTTGTTCTGGATCGCGAGCACGCCCGGCGTGCCGTACTCCCCGAACCACGCGATGCCGGGATTGACGTCCTGTAGCTCCTTGAGACGCTTGGCGAGATCGCGGAACTTCTCGGGCACCACGGGCTTCGGCGGCTTGCTGCCACGGACGACGACGGCCTTGAGACGCTTGCTGCCCATGACGGCCCCCATGCCGGTACGGCCGTTGGCGCGGTTGACCATGTTCATGATGGCGGCGAAGCGCACGCGGTTCTCGCCCGCGGGACCGATTTGCGCTACCTCGATCTTCTGATCGCCCAGCTCCTCTTTCAGCATGCGGTCGGCGTCGGCCGTGACCTTGCCCCACAGGTGCGTGGCCGGCCGGATCTCGGCCTTGCCGTCCTGAAGCCAGAAGTAGACGGGCTCGCTCGCCTGGCCGGTGAAGACGATGGCGTCGGCGCCCGCGTTGCGCATCTCCGCCGGGAAGAAGCCACCGCACTGGCTGTCGCCGATGGCGCCGGTGAGCGGCGAGCGCGCACACGCGGTCATGCGGCTCTGGCCGGAGATGGGCAGACCGGTGAGCGGGCTGACGGCCATGACGAGGACGTTGTCGGCGCCGAGCGGATCGGCGCCCGGCTTGATGGTCTGCATCACGAGATAGGCGGCGAGCGCGCTGCCTCCCGGGTACTTGCGGTAGACGTCCTCGGCGATCGTCTTCGTCTCGATGCGGCCGGCGGTCAGATCGACGTGGTAGACGGTGGCGGTGACACTCACGATCGGCCTCCTTGTCAGGAAGCCGAGTGTATCACCGCGTTTTACCAGCGGGCGTCGTACACGTGCACGGTGGCGCCCGTGCGCGCATACAGAAGCGTCAGCAGCCGGTCGCCCGCGGGGACGACGTGAATCGGATAGCCGGCGTCGGGTGCGACCGTCCACCGCTGCTCGCGGGCGAAGTCGAGATCCACGACGGCGACCTCACGCCGACTCCACAGCGCGACGAGCCGAGCGTCGCGACTGACGCCGGACGGTCGCCCGAGGCCGGGGACGACGAGCGGCTGGCCCGGGGCGCCGGCGACGTCGAAGCGCCAGATGAGCGTGCGGGTCGGCTCCGTGCCCACGCACACCACGGTCGTCACGTCGCGGCCGACGAGCCGGCAGGACGCGTAGGCCGGCAGCGAGCCCACCGGCTGCGGCGCGGCGCCGCCCACGCGCGTCAGACGGGTCTGCGGTCGCAACCCGCCGCCGAGCAGCGCGCGCGCCCACGGCGAGCGCGTCGACGGCGGTCGGTCGATCGCGAAGCGGAGCCCGCGGCCGTCCGGCGCGAGCTGGATGTCCGACGTCGGCACCTCGTCGTCGACGGCGTCGAGCGGCTGGCGGGTGACGTCGGCGCTCCCGACACGGCCCGTCACGCCCGCGGTCGACTCGGTCCTGGCATCGTAGGCCAGCGCGGCCCACGCGCCGTCGCGCACCGACGACAGACGGAGTCCGGTCACGCCGGGCACGGCGGCGCGCGCGCCGCGCACGGGCTCCCGGCCGTCCGCGAGCCGCACGTGCTCGACGCTCAGGCCGTCCTCGCCCTCCACGACGACGAGCGCGTTGTCCTCGTCGACGAACTCGAGATCGCGCGCCTCGAGCTCGCGCCGGTCGCCCGAGACGCCGAGGACGAGCACGCGGCTCGGCGTGCGCGCGGTCGCGAGCAGCGGGACGGCCAGCCGCGTGCCGAGTGGCGAGACGCGCAGCGTGGTGGCGGGCACCGGCAGCCCAAGCGTCGCGAGCAGTGGCAACGGTCGCGGCTCCGCGCTCGCCGGCGTCACGAGACGCGACAGCGCCGCGAGGTCGCCGACGCGCACGCCGAGGTTCAGCAGCACCGCCACGGCGACGAGCACGGCGCCGCCGCGCCGGGCCCTGCGGCGGGGGCGCGTGAGCAGCGCGCAGCCCGCGGCGCCGACGGCGACCCAGAGCGTGGGCGCGTGGCCGAGCGCGTGCAGCACCGTGCCGCCGCCGACGTCGTGCGAGACGAGGTCCGCCGCCGTCGACGCCCACGCCAGGATGGCGAGGCCGCCGGTCGCGACCAGCACCGGCAGGTAGTCGAGCTTGCCGTCCTCCGCGGTCCGCGGTCTCGCAACGAGCCAGGCGGCGAAAGCAGCGACGACGGCCGCGGCGACCGCGGAGAACGCGCGGGTGGAGATCGCTGCCCCGCCGGCCAGGTCGCCGACCGTGACCAGCACGCACGCAGCGGCGGTCCCCGCGACCGCGGCAAGCGCCGCGCGGCTGGGACGCACGGCGCCAACCAGGCCGACCACGAGGCCGAGCCACACGCCGGCGGTCACGCAGACGAGCGACAGCGCCAGCGCGACGAGGCGGCCGACGGCGGGCGGCGGCGTCGCGCGGACGGCGTCGTGCGGCAGCCGGTCGTCGACGGCATCGAGACGCCGCTGCACCGCCTGGACGTCGCGCGCGGTGAGTCGCACCGAGCGCGCGACGCCGCCGCGCGTGCGCACGCGCAGCGCGGCGCCGCCCCACCACCACGCGGCCACGCGGAGCTCCACGAGGTCGGCGTACGGCGCCGCCCACGATGCCGTGGCGGTCTGCCGGAGCACGGCGGGATCGCTGCCGTCGGCGTCCGCGACACCGCCGACCCAGGAGACGCCACGATCATCGAGGATCAGTCGGGCATCCGGCTGCGCCGTGGCGACGACGAGGGCGCTGTCCGCGGCCGGCCGTTCCGTCGGCAGACCGGCCGCGCGGCGGATGGCCTGCACCCGGCGCGCCAGGCTCGGATGCGATGCGTGCTGCTCGAACTCCGGGCTCCACCTGCGCGGCAGCCGTCCTGCCGCCGTCAGCTTCGTGAGTCCGCTGATCAATGCCTCCGGGTCCCCGCACAGCGCGAGCGCGCGCAGATCGCTGTCCGCCTCGTGGGCCTTGTGGCGTGATGCGCGGAGAGCCAGGCCGACCACGACGGTCGCGGACCACGCCGCCACGAGAAGTCCGCCTCCCACGTGGTCGACGGCGAGCGCCGTGCCGAGCGTGGCCGCGGCCGCGAGGAGCCAGGCGGCGACCGCCGCGCGCCGCCGACGGCGCCGGTCGTGGTGCTCGAGATGCGCCAGCTCGTGCGCGAGCACGGCGCCCTGCTCGCGCGGGTCGAGGAGCTCGCGCAGCGACTCCGTGAAGAGCACGCTCGGCGTGGCGGCGGGGAGCGCGAACGCATTCACGAAGCGTCCACCGGGGACCGGCATGATCAGCAGCCGCGGGCGCGGTGCGGAGGAGCGCGCGAGGATCGCCTCCCAGGCGGCGGGCGGGTCCAGCGGACGGGCGCGCACCAGCCAGAGCAGCACGGCGCCGTGACGCACCGTCCACACTCCGAGCGCAGCCGCCAGCGTGGCCGCCACCGGCCAGCGCCAGTCGCCGGCGGCAAGGACGACGCTCGGCGCCAGCAGCATCGCGTACCAGAAGCCGAACGAGGCGGCCGTGAAGCGCGCGTGCCAGGCGAGATACGTCGTGAGCCGCCACCGCTCGTCCAGGAGCACGCGGCGCGCGGGATAGTCGCCGACCCACGTGCCGACGACCAGCCCCACGATGGCGAACCACGCCGACGTGCCGGCGGCGTACGCGCACAGCACGCAGCCGAGCAGGATGACGATCTGCGTGTGCTGGCGCCGCATCAGCATCCGCTCGGGGAGCGCCGGATCGTCGCGGAGGCGGAGCAGGAGGCGCCCGGTCCACCACGAAAAGACGCCGGGCGCGAGCATCGCGGCCACGAGGAGAACGGGGGAGATCACATCCCAGCAATACCGTGGGCGGTGGCCCCGGACCAACTTATGGGTACGCCGGGATTCGGCCGTGCGCGGGGCCGCGCGTTCGGCGACAATGGCGCCGGGAGGTCCCGTCATGGCGACCATGTACCGCTATCAGCTGCCCGTGGAGCAGACCGGCTGGACGCTGTCCGGGGAGACGCAGACGGCCTTCACCTGGGAGTACGAGGACGAGCGGGACAAGCTGCTGGCGCTCTACGACAAGGGCAAGAAGCAGCAGTGGGACGCGGCCGAGCGCATCGACTGGTCGCAGGACCTCGATCCGGAGAACCCCCAGGAGATCGACGACCGGCTGATCCCGATCTTCGGCTCGCCGCTCTGGGACAGGCTCACCGAGAAAGAGCGGATCCACGTGCGCCACCACCAGCAGGCGCAGACGCTCTCGCAGTTCATGCACGGCGAGCAGGGCGCGCTCATGGCGGCCGCGCGCATCGTGCAGACGGTGCCCGATCTCGACGCCAAGTTCTACGCGGCCACCCAGGTCATGGACGAGGCGCGCCACGTCGAGGCGTACGCCCGGCTGCTGAACGACAAGCTCGGCATCGCCTATCCGATCACGCCGGGGCTCAAGGCGCTGCTCGAGACCGTCCTGACCGATCGGCGCTGGGACATGACCTACCTCGGCATGCAGATCCTCATCGAGGGCCTGGCCCTGGCCGCCTTCCAGCGCATCCGCGACTACGCGAAGAACCGGCTCGCCGCCTCGGTGAACGCGTACGTGATGCAGGACGAGGCGCGCCACGTCGCCTTCGGGCGTCTGGCCCTGCGCGACGTCTATCCGCAGCTGAGCGACGGCGAGCGCCGCGAGCGCGAGGACTTCGTGGTCGAGGCGTGCTATCACATGCGCGATCGCTTCAACCAGAAGGAGCTCTGGGAGAACCTGGGGCTGCCGGTGAAGGAAGCGATCGAGACCACCATGGCGTCGGAGAACATGCGGCTCTTCCGCAAGCGTCTCTTCAGCCGGATCGTACCGACGGTCAAGGACATCGGACTCTGGGGGCCGGGCGTGCAGAAGGCGTTCGCTGACATGGGCGCCATCGAGTTCGCCGAGGTCGACAGCGACGCGCTTCTCGAGCAGGACAATCGCGTCGCCGAGGAATTCGACGCGGGCGTGTTCGTGAGGAAGTCGGTCGGCTAGGCGGAGAGCGTTCGCTCCGCGTCCTGAGCGGCCGGCGGCAGGGCGGCCATGGCCGGCGTCTCCGTGGTCAGCATCCCGACCAGCGGCTGCAGCAGCACGGGCTCCGTCACGCCCTTGACGTGAGCGCGGAAGGCCGGGCCGACCCGGACCGCGCCGCGTACGCGAGCCAGCGCCGCGTTCGAGAGCAGCACCTGGCCGCCGTGGGCCAGCGCCTGGATGCGCGCCGTGAGGTTCACGGCGGGGCCGACCACACCGTACTTGACGTGCTCCTTGCTGCCGATGTTGCCGGCCACCACCACGCCCGTGTGGATGCCGATGCCCATCGACAGCACCGGAAGCCCGAGCGCGGCGTTCTCGGCGTTCAGCTGGGTCATGGCCGCCTGCATGGCGAGCGCGCAGCGCGCCGCCCGGTGCGCGTCGTCGGGACGCTCGAACGGCGCGCCGAAGAGCACGAGGATCGCGTCGCCGATGAACTCGTTGATGGTGCCGCCGTGGGCGAGGATGATCGGCGTCATGCGCGCGAGATAGCGATTGATGAGGTCGATCATGGCCTCGGCGCCCAGACGCTCGGAGAGCTCGGAGAAGCCGCGCAGGTCGGACATGAGGATGGCCACCTGACGCAGCTCACCGCCGAGCCGGAGGGCGTCGCGGTCGCGCAGGCAGCGCTCGGCGAGCTCCGGGCTCACGTAGCGGCCGAGAGCCTCGCGCACGAAGTTCCGGTCGCGGAGGGCGCGCGCCATGTCGTTCATGGCGCGCGTGAGCACGCCGATCTCGTCCCGGCTCTGCGGCACCAGCGCCACGTCGAGATTGCCGTTGCGGATGCGCCGCGCCTGCTCGGCGAGGTCGCCCAGCGGCCGCGCGATGAAGCGCGCCAGCGCGATGCCGCCGGCGAGGGCCACGCCGAGGGCGATCACGCCGAGCACCGTGAGCTGACGCGCCTGGGCGTTGGCCTGCTCGGTCCAGTCGCGCTCGGGCGCGATGACTTCCACCAGCCAGTGCTTCTCACCGATGGCGATCGGCACCGCGCGCGCCAGGTACCGCTCGCCCTGGTGCTCGAACTCGGAGGCCGACTCGCGGTCCAGCGAGACGCGCGGCGCGATGGCCTGCACGAGCGCGGTGTCCTCGGGGGTGCGCGTGGGCTGCGCGCCAGCCCGTCCGTGGCCGACGAGCAGCGTTCCCTCGCGCGTGGCCAGGAACACGCGGCCACGCGGCGAGAACTGCAGTCCGTCGAGCGCGGCGACGATGCGGTCGAGCGAGAAGTCGACGGTGAAGACCTGCTGGACGTGGCCGGCCGCGTCGAGCACGGGCACCGCGCACGTGATGCCAAGGCCGTCGCTCGCGTAGAACTCGTACGGCTCCGTCCACGCCAGTCCCCCGCGCGCCTGCACGGCGCGGAAGAACGGCCGCTGCGTGGGCCAGTAGCCGTGGTCCTCCGAGCTGCGGACGAGCATGCGCGGCCCGTTGACGACAAGCCACTCCTCGCGCAGCCGGATCTTGCCGTCGTGCGGAAAGGAGTGATTGACGTAGACCTCCATGTCGAGGTCGCGCCAGGCGCCGATGAAGCGATCGGCGGCATCGCTGAAGCTGACCCACGTCAGCTGCGGGTTCGAGCGGAGCGCCGCCAGCACGAACCGCTCGACCGCCGCGTCGTCGCGCGGGTCGAGCTGGCCCTGCGCGACGAGCTGGGGTCCGAGGCGCGCGATGGACTCCGCCTCGCGCAGAAACTGCTGCGTGTGGCCGGCGGCCAGCCGGGCCGTCTGGGCCATCGCCGCGTCGACGATGGCGCGCGAGCGCTGCCGCTGGTCGTGCCAGGCGAGGCCGCCGATGGCCGCCGCCGTGGCCGCGGTGAGCACCACGACCAGGCCGACGAGGGCGACAGTGAAGGGAGGTCGGAGCCGCGCGAGCGAGCGTCGGATCGTTGAGCGTGGCATCGGGAGCGGGCGCTGTGCAGCCGCCGTGCCAGCAGATCGCTTCACACTGACGCGCGGTTCAGCGAGATGAATGGACGAGCCACGGGCACAATGCCCGACGGCCTCGGGCAGATGGCGAGCGCGGCTACCGCGCCCGCTCGGAAGAAGACGGCAGCGCGCCGAAGCGGTAGCCGAGAATCATCTTGACGATCAGGCGGTCGGTTCCCGGCGTCAGTCCGGCGCCGACCCCGAAATTGAACTCCCAGCGCGGGCCGAGATCGATGTCGACGACGGGAAAGATCAGATGCTGCTGCGCGCGGGGCGGATCGATGCGGGAGATCGGCCCCAGGTCGCCGTAATACTCGAGCCCGGCCGCGAGGCGCTCGGTGATGTCGTAGCTGACCTTGGCCGCAGGGGCGAAGCCGAAGCCCCGGCCAGACGAGTCGCCCTTCAGCGAGCGCTCGAGCGCCGGATTGAAGGCCCAGTACCAGCGGCCGAGCTTCTGATCCATGATCGGTCGAATCTCCCAGGTCCACGCGTCGGCGGAAAACGCACGCCGCTGGTAGCCGAATTCCATCGACAGGCTCAGGCCGACGGGCCAGCCCCAGCGCTCCGGCACCCGGACGCGGGGCCGGATGTGATCGCCCACCCATTCCCAGCCCGAGTCCGGCTGGATGCTCGTGAACAGATAGAAGCCTGTCTCGAACCACTCGGTGAAGCCGTGGGTGATCTCCAGCGTCTCGTGGAAGGCGCCCTGCGTGCGGACGATGCCGTCCTCCGTGCGCGTGGTGCCCTTGACGGCGGTGTTGCTGTGGAGCTCGACCATGGTCTGGCCGGGCGCCGTCAGCTCGCTGCCGTAGACCTGGATCTCGAAGTTGCCCTGGGCGGCCGCCGAGGTGGCGACACACAGCACGGCGGCGGCCACGAGCCACGCGATGCGCCTCATCGAGTCTCCTCCGCCTGGGCGATGGCGGCCAGCATAGCAACGGTGCGAGGAGTATGCTGTCGGCGCCATGCGGGAGGTCGCCTTCGGCGTCTTCGATCACGTCGACCGCGGCGACGCGCCGCTCGGCGCGCTCTACGACGCGCGCTTTCGACTGGTCGAGGCCGCCGACGCCGCCGGGTTCCGTACCTACCACGTGGCCGAGCACCACGCGACGCCGCTCGGCATGGCCGCCTCGCCGAGCGTGTACCTGGCCGCCGTCGCGCAGCGCACGCGGCGCATCCGGCTGGGGCCGCTGGTCTACATCCTGCCGCTCTACCATCCGCTGCGCCTGATCGAGGAGATCTGCATGCTCGACCACCTGAGCGGTGGCCGCCTCGAGCTGGGCGTGGGGCGGGGGATCTCGCCCTACGAGCTCGCGTACTGGAACGTGCCGTTTCTCGAGGCCGCGGCGATGTGCGAGGAGGCGCTCGACGTGATCCTCGCCGGGCTGCGCGGCGGTCGTCTCACTCACGAGGGCCGGTACTATCGGTTCACGAACGTGCCGATGGAGCTGACGCCGGTCCAGCGCCCGCACCCGCCGCTCTGGCAGGGCGTCGTCAGTCCGGCCTCGGCCGCGGCGGCGGCCCGCCGCTCGGTGAACGTCGTGAGCAACGCGCCGTGCCCGACCGTCAAGACGCTGGTCGACGCGTACTTCGAGGCCTGCGGGGACGGCAACGGCGCCGGTGCGCCGGTGCTCTGCGGGATGCAGCGCCACGTCGTCGTGGCCGACACCGACGCCGAGGCCATGGCGAGCGCGCGCGACGCCTATCGGCGCTGGTACGAGAGCCTGACGCTGCTGTGGCGGCAGTTCGGCACCGTGCCCGTGTCGTTCGCGGACTCGCTCGAGGGCGCGATGCAGCGCGATGCGGCCATCGTGGGATCGCCGGCAACCGTGCGGGCGGAAGTGGAGCGCCAGCTGACGGCCACCGGGGCGAATTACTTCGTGGGGCGCTTCCTGTTCGGCACGCTGCCGCTCGAGCGCGCCCTGCGGTCGGTGGAGCTCTTCAGCCGCGAGGTGATGCCAGCCGTTCCTTCTCGGCCATCCGCGCCTTCAGCTGCTCGGGCGTGAGACGGACGATGTCCTCGTTCTGGTGCGCATAGCGCGTGTAGCGATCCGCGTGCTCGTCGGCGAGGGGAATTCGTCCCGCCAGCACGTCGGCCTTCCACTGCTGATGCTGCGGCTCGCGCGCGCGGAACTCCGGCATCACCTCGCGGGCGAACATCTCCAGGCTCGCGCAGATGTCGGCGTGCGTGGTCCGGCCCGCCTGGTTCAGCAAGATGACCTGATCGACGCCGGTTGCCTCGAACTCGCGGAGCCGGCGACGGATCGTCTCCGGCGAGCCGATCAGCCCCGAGGTGAGCGTCTCCTGCGCCTTCGGCGTGTGCCGCCACTCCTGGTAGGCCGCCCACATGTCGCCGCGGCCGGGGGCGGGGATGCCGTGCTTGCCGTAGTGGCTCAGGCAGAACACGAAGAACGTCCAGCCCGACGCCTTCTCCATCGCCTCGGCGTCGGTCTCCGCGCACATGAAGCCGCTCACCATGGCAATGTTCGCGTTGGGCGCATAGTCGGCCAGGCGCTCCGGGCGCTGCGTGAAGTTCAGATAGTACTCGGTCACCCAGGCGCGCGCCGCCTCCGCCGACACGAACTGGAAGCCGAGCGCGCCCATGCCCCAGCGGCCGGCGTTGGCGATGGTGGCGATGTTCGAGCACGCGACCCAGAGCGGCGGATGCGGCTTCTGCAGCGGCTTCGGGATGACGTTGCGCTCGGGGAAATCGAAGTGCGTGCCGTGCCACTCGACCGACTGGCGCGTGAACATCGGGATCAGCGCGCGCACCGCTTCTTCCCACACCTCGCGCTTGTCCCGCACGCGGACGCCGAACGGATGCAGCTCCACCGGCCCCTGGCCTTCGCCGAGCCCGAGCTCCACCCGCCCCGCGGACAGCAGATCCAGCGTGGCCACCCGCTCGGCGACGCGGATGGGATGGTTGGTCGGCAGCTGCACGATGCCGTGGCCGAGGCGGATGCGCTGCGTGCGCTGCGTGGCGGCGCCGAGGAAGACCTCGGGCGCCGAGCAGTGCGAGTACTCCTCGAGAAAATGGTGCTCCACCACCCACGCGTGGTCGTAGCCGAGCCGGTCGGCGAGCTCGATCTGCGCCAGCGAGTGCTGGTAGAGCTCGTACTCGCTGCGCTCGCCCCACGGCCGCGGCAGCTGCTGCTCGTAGAAGATGCCGAACTTCACCGACGGAACTCGGGCATGACCTTCTCGGCGAAGAGCCGCAGGCTCTTCATCGTCTTCTCGTGGCCGTAGTACGGCGGATAGTGGACCAGCAGCGACGTCATGCCGGTCTTCTGCTCGAAGGCCTTCAGCTTCTTCACCACCGTCTCGGGCGAGCCATGGAGCAGCGTGGTGGCGTTGAGGTCGTCGTAGTTGAGCGTGTCGACGCGGTTCTTCTCCGACACGTTGCCGAGGTAGCCGGCGGTGGCGCCGCTCATGAAGTGGGCGATGTGCTTGACGATGCCGTGCTCGGTGTCGGCCCTGGCCTGGGCGTCGGTCTCCGCCACGTAGACCCACCGCGCGATGTCGACCTTGCCGAACGCGGGATTCTGGTTCAGCGGCGCCGGCGCCTCGGCGAGGTGCTTGCGATAGAAGCCGATCTGTTTGGCCAGCGTGTCGCCCGACGGCAGCGTCGAGAGCATGAGGCCGAAGCCGTGACGTGCCGCGTACCCCATCGAGCGGTCGGTGCCGGCGGCCATGAAGAGCGGCGGATGCGGCTGCTGCACGCTCACCGGGAAGATCTCGTAGTCGCCCTCGATGGTCGCCTTGAAGTAGGTGCCCTTGTGCTTGACGCGCCGCTTGTGCACGAGCTGCAGGATGAGCTCGATGGCTTCCTCCTGCACGTCGCGCCGGGCATCGAAGTCGCGGCCGAAGCCCTCGAACTCGTACGGCCGGTAGCCGGAGCCGAGACCCAGGGTGACGCGGCCGCCGGACAGGATGTCGATGAAGGCCATGTTCTCGACCACGCGCACCGGCTCGAAGAGCGGCAGCGTGACCACCGCCGTGCCGAGGCGCACGCGCGTCGTGCGCGCCGCCAGGTAGCCCATGTAGGCGAAGACGTCGGGCATGATCCCGTACTCGTTCGAGAAGTGGTGCTCCGCCACCCACGCGGTGTCGTAGCCGAGCCGATCGGCCGCCTCGATCTCCGCGGTGACGCGCGCGTGGACGGCGCGATGCGGGTACGGCTCGGTGGCGTGGTTGGGGTGAGACGTGAACAGGATGCCGAATTCCATGGAGACTCCTTGCCTGGGGGTCGTGTTGCCGAAAGTCTAGCAGACGTGGCACGATCTGGGCGTACAAGGAGGCCGCGATGCGCACGTACTACGACGTCGACCTGGGGACCCGCTCGATCACCCGGCGCGAACTGCACGGCGAGGACATCGTCCGCGCCGGCCGCTATCTCATCGCCAAGAGCCTGCTCGAGCGCGGTGCCGCCACCGTCGACCCGCTCTCGCCCGCCAACCCGCTGATCTTCTCGGCGGGACCGTTCGCGGGGACGTCGTTCTCCAACGCCAACCGCACCAGCGTTGGCTGCAAGAGCCCGCTCACCGGCGGCATCAAGGAGGCCAACGGCGGCGGAACGTTCAGCTACGCGCTCGGTCAGCTCAAGATCGCCGGCTTCACCCTGCTCGGCGCGTCGCCCCAATGGGTGGTGATCCACGTCAAGAAGGACGGCACGTTCTCGTTCGATGACGCGGCGGACCTGCTGGGCAAGGGGAACTTCCAGGCGGGCAAGGCCCTGTTCGACACGTACGGCAAGAAGATCGCGTTCGCGCTGTGCGGACCCGTCGGTGAGTACCAGGGGCTGATCGCCGGCATCGCGTTCACCGACAAGGATGGCCGGCCATCCCGGCTCGCGGCGCGTGGCGGCGTGGGCGCCGTGATGGGCAGCAAGAAGGTGAAGGCCATCGTCGTCGACCTCGACAAGCTGCCGCCCTTCGAGGATCCGAAGAAGGTCAACGCGGCCATCAAGGACTACTCGAAGATGCTGCTGGCCGACGGTGTGGTGAAGAACTTCTACCAGCCGCTCGGCACGATGGGGATGGCCGACGTGCAGAACCAGATGGGCGGGCTGCCCGTGCGCAACTTCAGCGCGGGCCGGCTCGCCGACGTGTCGGCCGGCGAGAAGTTCAAGCTCGGCGGCGATTACATCGCGCCACTGAACACCGCGCGCGGCGGCGAGCAGACGCATGCGTGCATGCCGGGCTGCGTGATCCAGTGCAGCAACGTCTACGTCGACGCCAGTGGCAAGGAGGTCGTCTCGCCCGTCGAGTACGAGACGCTGGGCCTGCTGGGCGCCAACTGCGGGCTCACCGAGCCCGACGACCTGGCGCAGATGAACTTCGTCGCCAATGACCTCGGTGTCGACACCATCGAGCTGGGCGGGATGATCGGCGTGCTCATGGAGGCCGGCGTGGGCGCCTTCGGCGACACGAAGTTCATGGCCGAGGTGCTGCGCGAGATCTTCCAGGGCACCGAGCGGGGCCGCGTCTGGGCGCAGGGCGCTGCCCGCGTGGGCGAGCATTACAAGGTCGCGCGGGTGCCGGTCATCAAGAAGCAGACCATCAGCGCCTACGATCCGCGCGTGGTGGAGGCGACCGGTGTGGCCATGATGGCGACCGCGCAGGGCGCGGACCACACCGTCGGCAACCTGCCGCGACTGAAGACGCGCGAGATGGACCTCGACGCCCTCATCGCCCAGAGTCTCGTCGCCCAGACCAACTGCGCCGCCACCGACTCGCTCGGGCTCTGCATCTTCGGCCGCAGCGTGACGGAGCCGAACGTGGAGTTCATCGTGAACGCGCTGAACGCCGCCCACGGCACGCAGCTGACGAAGGAGTTCTTCATGCAGCTCGGCCGCGAGACGCTGCGGCTCGAGGCGCAGTTCAATCGCGCGGCGGGCTTCGGCGAGCGCGACGACGAGCTGCCGCGCTTCTTCTACGAGGAGCCGCTGGCGCCCACCAACCAGGTGGCGCGCTTCCACGCCGCCGACGTCCACGGGATGTACGAGCGGCTGCCCGGCTGAGCCGGGTCGCGGAGGAGACGATGGGCCTGAGCTTTCGGAAGCTGCATCAGCAGTTCGTCGGCGAGGCGAGCGCGGTCGACCTGCGCGCGGTGCACGACGCCGACACGCTGGCCGCCATCCGGGCTGGCATGGACGAGTACGCCGTGCTCGTGTTCCGCGAGCAGCGCTTCGCCGACCAGGAGCATCTCGAGTTCGCGCAGCGCCTGGACGGCGAGCTGCACACCAAGCTCGGCTCGAGCGCGCTGGTGCGGAACCGCTTCGGCAACGAGGCGCTGGGCGACATCTCCAACCTGGACGAGAACGGCGAGATCATGAGCACCGACAACCGCCGGCGGGCATACAGCCTGGGCAACCGTCTCTGGCACACCGATGCGTCGTTCCAGGACCCGCCCGGACGCTACTCGATGCTGCACGCGAAGGTCATCCCGCCCGCCGGCGCCGACACCGAGTACGCCGACATGCGGGCCGCGTACGATGCGCTGCCGGACGACATGAAGGCGCGGCTCGAGGGATTGCGGGTGCACCATTCCATCGCGTATTCGCGCCAGACGCTCGGCTTCGACTTCTCCGCCGACGAGGAGGACAAGCTGCGCGGCGCCGTCCACCCGCTCGTGCGCACCATCCCGCGCAGCAAGCGGCGCGCGCTCTATCTGGCGTCGCACGCCTCGCGCATCATCGACTGGCCGGTGCCCGAGGGCCGACTGCTGCTGCGCGAGCTCATCGAGCATGCCACGCAGCCGGTATTCGTGTACCGCCACCACTGGAGCGTCGGCGACCTCGTGATCTGGGACAACCGCTGCACCATGCACCGGGCCACGCCGTTCGAGGACACGAAGTATCGCCGCGAGCTTCGCCGGGTGACGACGCTCGACATTCCGCTTCCGGCGTAGCCCGCGCGTGGAGCTCGATCCGCACGCGATCGGCGCCACCGCGGCGTACAAGCTGCTCATCGGCTGCGTGGTGCCGCGGCCGATCGCGTGGGTGTCCACGGTGGACGCGGCCGGCGTGCGCAACGTCGCCCCGTTCAGCTTCTTCATGGGCGTCTGCGGCGATCCGCCCACCATCGCGTTCTCGTCGGGGCCGCGCGGCAGCGGCCGCAAGGACACGGCGCGCAACATCCAGACGGTCGGCGACTTCGTGGTCAACGTGGTCGACGACGCGCACGCGGAAGCGATGAACGCCTCGTCGGGAGAGTATCCGCCGGAGGTCGACGAGTTCAGCGTGGCCGGGCTGACCTCCGCGCCCGGCGTCCGCGTGCGGTCGCCGCGCGTGGCGACGGCGCCGATCAGCCTCGAGTGCGGGCTCGTCCGCATCGTGGAGATCGGACACGGCCCGCACAGCGTCGTCTTCGGCGAGATCGTCTACATGCACGTGCGCGATGGGCTCTACGATCCGAGCACGGGTCGCATCGACGTCGCCGCGCTGCGGCCGGTCGGACGGCTCGCCGGCCACATGTACAGCCATACCAACGATCTGTTCGAGCTGAAGCGGCCGAACCCGGACTACAAGGGCTGACGGATGCCCATCGTGCGCGGCGGGCGCGGCAACTATGGCGAGGCGATCGGCGTGCTGACGCTGGACACGGTGTTCCCGCGGATTCCGGGCGACGTCGGCAACGCCACCACCTTCGACTTCCCGGTTCGCTTCAGCGTCGTGCGTGGCGCCTCGCCGAAGCGCGTCGTCCACGAGCAGGATCCCGCCCTGCTGAAGCCCTTCATCGAGGCGGCGCAGGAGCTGGAGGCGGCCGGCTGTCGCGCGATCACGACCACGTGCGGGTTCCTCGCGCTCTTCCAGCGCGAGATGGCGGCCGCCGTCACCGTGCCGCTGTTCACCTCCAGCCTGCTGCAGATGCCGATCGTGCACCGGATGCTGCGGCCGGACCAGGTCATCGGCGTGCTCACCGCGCACTCCGAGGCGCTCAATCCCCGTGTGCTGGCTGCCGTCGGCGCCGAGGGCGTGCCCCACGTCGTCGGCGGCTCGCAGGAGGCGCCGGACTTCTACGACGTGTTCGTGCAGAATCGTGACTGGATCGACACGGACCGCGCGCAAGCGCAGCTGGTGGCCCTGGCGTCGCGGATGGTGGAGCGGACGCCGGGCATCGGGGCCTTCGTGTGCGAGGGCACGAACTTCTCGTCGTGGGGCCACGCCATCCAGGCCGCGACCGGCCGCCCGTTCTTCGACATCGTGACGATGACGCGCTGGATCTACGAGGCCGTCGTGAAGCGGCCGGTGATCGGCGGGTTCATGTGACGCCCGAGCACGCGCGCATCCGCGGCTACCTGCAGGCGCAGGCGACCAAGCTGTCGCCGCCGGCCATCGTCGACAAGGTGCGCGCCGCCATGAGCCAGCTCGGGGCCGCCGCCGCCGCCGTGCCCGCCGCGCGCTTCGCCGAGCGCCCGGCGCCCGAGGAATGGAGCGCCAACGAGGTGATGGCCCACGTCGTCGACGCGGGTCGCTTCTTCGGCGGCGCCATCACGGCCGTCCTCGACGACGGCGTGGTGCCCGCCGCCCGCCGCGAACGCAGGCCGGTGAGCGAGACGCGAACGGCCGTGGCATGGCAGCGGTTGCTCGAGGCCGATCGCGAGGCGCTCTTTGCGCGGGTGGCGGAGGCCGAGCCGTCGGCGCGCCTTCAGGCGACGATCGAGCACGGCATGTTCGGGCCCCTGAACTGGCGGGAGACGCTGCTGTTCCTGCGGTTGCACGACCTGGACCACGCCGGGCAGCTGAGCAAGATCACCGCGGCGCTCACCGCCGTCCACACCTGAGACTCCGCCTCACCAGCGCGCGGAGAGTCCCACGAGCGCGGTGTGCGTGTCGAGGTCGGCCTTCAGGCTGGCGTGGTGCGGCGCTGTCGCCGCCGAGCGCAGCTCGTCCACCGACACCTCGACGTGCGTGAAGCGGTACTCGCCGAAGACCATGAGATTGCGCACCACCTGGAACGCCACGCCGCCCGCCAGCTTGTAGCCGAACGAGTAGTCGGTGTCGTCGTCGTGATTGCGCAGATAGGACGTCGTGCGCGGCGTGACGTTCGTGATGAAGAGCGGGACGCCGGCCGACACGTACGGCTGCAGCGCGCCCCACGGCGCCGTCTTGCTCTTGAGCAGCGGGAGCCGCAGCATGACGTCGAGCGAGATGGCCGACGAGCTCATGTCGATCTGGCCCGTGCCGCTCTGGCCGCCGCTGCAGCCGCCGGACGGCACGCATCCTTCGACTCGCGTGCTCTGCGGCCCGATGCGCGGGGAGAAGTGGAAATAGTCCACGCCGACGCCGAGGAAGGGCACGGCATCGAAGTAACGGCCGAAGCGCCCGCCGTACGCCAGGGAGCGGTCGAACTCCACGTCGCGGAACACGGTGAGGCCCTGCGCGCCATGAATCGTCACGTCGCTGTTCTCGGTGAAGCTCTGGCCCACGAAGACGTCGGCGAACCACTCCGCGGAGGCCGGCCCGGCCGTCAGGACCAGGCACGCCATGGTGACGCACGTCAGGACGCCTTTCATCGCTGGCTCCTTTGAAGCTGGAGTGCGGCTGCGGCCTCTACCTTACTCTGCCTGCCGTCCGGCCGCGCCAAAGTTCGCTCGCGGCGCTCACGGCCGCATCGCGTGCGTCGACGGGCCGGGGCGGCGGCGCGGCGCCGCCAGCGCGGCGAAGTCGCAGAGCAGCGGTCGCGTGTCGCGCGGGTCGACGATCTCCTCGATCCAGAACGTCTCCGCGGAGCGAAACGGCGAGCGCAGCTTCGTGAGCCGCGCGTCGATCTCGGCCAGCCTGGCGGCCGGGTCCGGCGCCGCATCGAGGTCAGCGCGATAGGCGGCCTCGATGCCGCCCTCGAGCGGCAGCGACCCCCAGCGTCCCGACGGCCACGCGTAGCGCGTGCAGTAGCGGCCGCCGTTCTTGTGCGCGGCGCCGGCGACGCCGAAGCAGTTGCGCACGATGACGGCGCACCACGGCACCGAGGTCTGCCAGATGGCCGACATGGCGCGCACGCCTTGCTTGATGGTGCCGGTGCGCTCGGCCTCGGCCCCGATGAGAAACCCAGGGCAGTCGACCAGGTACACGACCGGGAGATGGAAAGTCTGCGCGAGGTCGACGAAGCGCTCCACCTTCTGGCACGTGTCCGCGGCCCAGGCGCCGCCGTAGAAGTACGGATCGCTCGCGAGCAGCGCCACCGGCCAGCCGTCGAGACGCGCCAGCCCGGTGATCATCGAGCGACCGTAGAGCGGGCCGATCTCGAAGAACGAGCCGGCGTCGACGACGGCCTCGACGATCGCGCGCATCTTGTACGGCTTGCGGATGTCGCGGGGAATGGCCTCCAGCAGCCACTCTGCCCGTCGCGTCGGGGGGTCGGTCTGGGGACCGCGCGGCGGCAGCTCGTCGATCGACGGCGGCAGGTACGACAGGAACCGGCGCGCGCGTGCAAACGCCTCCTCCTCGGTGTCGACGGCGTCGTCGACCGCGCCCGCCTTGAGCTGGATCTCCCAGCCGCCGAGCTCGTTCTTCGTGAGCTTCTGGCCGAGCCGCTCGACGACGGGAGGGCCGGCCACGAAGAGCGCCGACAGCTCCTTCACCATGATCGAGTAGTGCGCGGCGGCGAGATGCGCCGCGCCGAGCCCGGCCACCGAGCCGAGGCCGAGGGCCACGCGCGGGACGGTGGCGATGTTCGCCACCACCCACTCCCAGCCGCTCACGCCGGGCACGTTCGCGCGCCCGGTCGTCTCGATCGTCTTCACGGAGCCCCCGCCGCCGGAGCCCTCGACGAGACGGATGAGGGGCAGCCGCAGCTCGTGCGCCATCTGCTCGCAGAGGAGGTGCTTCTCCTTGATGGTCGCGTCGGCGGAGCCTCCGCGCACGGTGAAGTCGTCGCCGCCGACCACCACCGGACGGCCGTCGACGCGCGCGCGGCCGAACACGAAGTTCGACGGCGTGAAGTGGGCGAGATTGTTGTCGGCGTCGTACGCCGCGCGGCCGGCGATCTTGCCGAGCTCGTGGAAGCTGTCGGCGTCGACGAGCCGGGCGATGCGCTCGCGGATCGTGAGACGCCCGCCGTCGTGCTGCCGCTTCACGCGCTCGGCGCCGCCGAGCTCCTGGGCCAGCGCCTCGCGCCGCCGCAGCTCGTGGAGCTCATTCTGCCAGGTCATGATCAGATGAACGGGGAGTCGGGCGGAAGGCCGAGGAGGAAGCGGCCGACGGCCTCGAAGTGATCGTCGCGTCCCTGGACTTGCTGCGAGACGCTGTGGAGATCGCGCAGGCGGCGCTCCCAGGGACCGCTCGTGAAGATCGCCTGCGCGCCGACACCGTGGTAGATCAGCGTGCCGACCTCGCGCCCCTCGCGACTGGCGTAGGACGCCGCCTGGCGGATGCGAACACGCTGCTCCAGCGTGACGTCCGCCGTCTTGGCCGCGCTGGCATGCACGTCGGCCAGCGTGTCGAGCAGGTGCGAGCGCGCTGCGCGCAGCCGCGCATCGGCGAGGCCGACGTTGGTCTGCACGACGGCGTTGTCGCGCAGCGCCTTCTTCGCCCGGTGCGCGGTCTTGCTCGCCGCCAGCTCGATGTAGGCGTCCAGCAGCGCGCGCGCGATGCCGAGCGAGACACAGGCGAAGCCCGAGGCGTACAGGTTGCCGCTCGAAAAGCAGTAGAGCGGGCCACGCTCGCGGCGCTCGGCGGCGTCGTCGCGCGCCGCCGAATAGGCCTCCGGCACGAACAGATCGCGCACCTCGTAGGTGTCGCTCCCGGTGCCGCGCAGGCCCATGACGTGCCACGCGTCCGAGATCGTGGCCTGCGCGCGGGGGAACAGCAGCGTGCGGACGACGGAAGCGCCGTCGGGATGACGCGCCGGCGAGTCGTCCGCGTTGACGACGAAGGTGTGGGCCCCGATCCAGGTCGCCTCGTGCAGACCGCTCGCGAAGGACCACGAGCCGGTGAGCCGATAGCCGCCAGCCACGCGCACCGCGCGGCCCTGCGGGCCCGAGCCCCACGCGAGCACGCCGCGCGGGCCTCCGAACACGTCCTTGGCCACCGCGGGCGCCAGGTACGCGGCCACCATGGAGCAGCCGGCGGTCTGGCCGATGACCCACGCCGTGCTCGCGTCGACCTTCGCGATCTCCTCCATCACCTGGACGAAGGTCATCGGGTCGACCTCGCCGCCGCCGAGGGAGCGCGGCAACAGCAGCCGGAACATCCCCGCCTCGTGGAGGGCCTCCGACAGCGCCGCCGGCAGCCGCCGCTCGGCGTCGATCCGGTCGGCGTGCGCGGCGATCAGGGGCGCCAGTGCGCGCGCCGTCTGGAGGGCATCGTGCTCGGGGGTCATGGCCGCGGTCGCATCCTACTATAACGGTCGCTCACGCCCGCGCGCTCACGGACGCCGGCGGTGCCAGTCCGTGCGCGCCTGCCACGCGCGCGCGGCGGCCAGCACCGAGTTCTCCTCCCACGCGCGTCCCATGAACTGCAGACCGATGGGCAGGCCTTCGTCGGTGAAGCCGCACGGCACGCCGACGGCGGGGAGCCCGGCCGCATTGCCGATGGCGCCGAGCACGTCGGGGGCGCCGCCGCGAAGGGCGCTCCTGAACTCTTTTCCGAGCCGCGGCCCCACCGTGCCGCGCGCCGGCCCCACGATCGCGTCGAAGTGCCGGAGGACGCCGTCGATCTCCCGCGCCACCACGCCGCGCAGCCGCAGCGCGCGCAGATAGTCCTTGGCCAGGATCGCGTCGCGCGCGTACGGCGTCACGCGATCCTCCGGCGCCGTGAGCTCGCCGATGAGGCCGCGCTCCACGATCTGCTCGGCGGCCGCGGCCGCCTCCGTCCAGAGAATTATGCGCGCCATCGACTCGTACGGCCGGTCGGGCAGAGCGATCTCCTCCACCGTTCCGAGCGCGCGCAGGTCGTCGAGCGCGCGCCGCACGCCGTCGCGCACGGCCGGCTCCGCCGTGTCGACGGTGCCGCGCACCACCGCGAAGCGGAAGGGGCGATCCGCGGGCGGACTCGCGTGGTAGCGATACGCACGCGTCGCCGCGGTCGGATCCTCGCGATCGGGACCGGCGATGGCGTCGAGCACGAGGCCGCAGTCGTCGGCGGTCAGTGCCAGCGGTCCGAGCTTGTCGAGGGTCCAGCAGAGCGCCATCGCGCCGTGCCGGCTGACGCGCCCGTACGTCGGGCGCAGACCGGTGACGCTGCAGTAGGTGGCCGGGCCGAGGATCGAGCCCCACGTCTCCGAGCCGATCGCGAAGGGGACGAGACCGGCGCCGACCGCCGAGCCGGAGCCGCTCGAGGAGCCGCCACTCCAGGCGTCGCCCGCCCACGGCGAGATGCCGGGGCCGGTGAACGAGGCGTTCGGCTGACGATAGCCCATGCCGCCCGCGAACTCGACCATCGCGAGCTTGGCGACGAGGACCGCGCCCGCCTCCTCGAGCCGGCGGATCACCGTCGCGTCGTAGTCGAAGCACCGGTCGTGGAACGGCGCGGCGCCCCACGAGGTCGGGATGCCGCCGCTCGTGGCGAGGAGGTCCTTGGCGCCGTACGGGATGCCGTGCAGCGGACCGCGGTCGCGGCCGGCGGCCAGCTCGCGCTCGGCGCGCCGCGCCTGCTCGAGCGCCCGCTCCCGCGTGATGGTCACCACCGCGTTCAGCTTGCGGCCGAGCGTGTCGAGGCCGGTCATGCACGCCTCGGCGAGGGCGACGGGCGAGAGACGGCCGGCGCGGATGTCGGTCCCCAGCTCGCGGATCGTCCTGAACGTCGGGCTCACGAATCGCTCCGATAGGGCGTGAAGCCCTGCGCGGGCTCCGCGTCATCGGGGATGACGGCCGCGCGCAGCACCGCGACGTCGCGCACGAGTCCGTCGACGACCGTGCGAAGCTCCTCGAGCTGGGCGGCGTCGAGGCGGCTGCCGTACCGTGAGCGGATCAGGGCGAACAGGATCTCGGCTTCGCTCGTCATGGGGTGCTCCTCACCGCAGGCGGGGATCGAGGGCGTCGCGCAGCCCGTCACCGAGCAGGTTGAAGCCGAGCACGGCCGCGAAGATGGCGAGGCCGGGCAGTGCGGCGACGTGCGGCGCCACGTTCATGTACTGACGGCTGCTGCTCAGCATGCTGCCCCAGTCCGAGACCGGCGGCTGCACGCCCAGGCCGAGGAACGACAGGCCGGCCAGCGCGGTGATCATGCCGCCCACGTTCAGCGTGACGGCGACGATCACCGGCGCCAGGCAGTTGCGCAGCACGTGGGTCAACGATAATCGAAGCTCGGACACGCCAAGTGCCCGCGCAGCCTGTACGTATTCGGTTTCTCGGACGGCGAGCACGGTGGCGCGCACGATGCGCCCGTAGAACGGAATGTTGACGATCGCCACGGCGATCATCCCGTTGATCAGCCCCGGCCCGAGGGCGGCGATGATGGCGACCGCGAGCAGGAAGTACGGGAACGCCATCAGCGTGTCGATCGAGCGCATGATCGTCTGATCCCACACGCCGCCGCCGAGCCCGGCCACGAGGCCGCAGAGCGAGCCGGCCACGGCCGCCAGCGCCGTCGCGGCCAGGCCCACCGCGAGCGAGATCCGCGCCCCGTGCAGCAGGCGACTCAGCAGGTCGCGACCGAACTCGTCGGTACCGAGTGGATGTCCCGACGTCAGCGGCCGGGCCAGCCGTCGCGCGGTGTCGACCTCGTTCGGATCGTGGGGCGCCAGCACCGGTGCGAGACCGCCGGCGGCCGCCAGCGCGAGCACGAGGCCGAGGCCGAGCACGGCGCTGGCGCTCTTGCGGAACATCCGGACGACGTCACTCATAGCGGATCCTCGGATCGAACACCGCGTACGTCAGATCGACGAGCAGGTTCACGACCACGAACGTGGTGGCGATGAGCAGCACGCCGCCCTGCACGAGCGGATAGTCGCGAGCCTGGATGGCGCGCACCATCATGGAGCCGAGGCCGGGCCACGAGAACACCGTCTCGGTGAGAATGGCGCCGCCGAGCAGCGTGCCCACCTGGATGCCGAGCACGGTCACGATCGGGTTCAGCGCGTTCTTCAGCACGTGGCGGCCGACCACGGCGCGCTCGTCGAGGCCCTTGGCGCGCGCGGAGCGCACGAAGTCCTGGCGCACGATCTCGAGCACCGCCGAGCGCGTCATGCGCGCCAGCGCCGCCGCCGACGCGGTGCCGAGCGTGACCGCAGGCAGGATGAGATGCCAGGCGAGGTCCACGAGGCTGCCGCCGTACGGCGAGTACATCCCGGCCGAGGGCAGCCACCGCAGCGTGAGGGAGAAGACGATGATGAGCATGATGCCGGTCCAGAACACCGGCAGGCTGACGCCCGTCACCGCCACTCCCATGCTGAGGCGATCGAGCCACGTGTACTGCCGCGTCGCGGACACGATGCCGGCCGGCACGCCGATGGCCACCGCCACCGCGAGCGCCCCGCCGGTGAGGATCAGCGTCGCCTTGAAGCGGATGAGCACCTCGGGCAGCACTTCGCGGCCGAGCGGGATGGAGCGTCCGAGATCGCCGTGCAGCAGCCGGCCCATCCAGCGCGCGTACTGGACGGGCAGCGCGCGGTCGAGGCCGAGCTCGCGGTGCAACCGCTCGACGTCTTCGCGCGTCGCCTGGGCGCCGAGCATGATGGCCGCCGGATCGCCCGGCGACAGGTGCATGACCGCGAAGACGAGCAGCGAGACGCCGACCAGCACGGGGACGGCGAGCAGCAGCCGGCGGGCGACGTATCCCTGGAGTCCGCCGCCTCCTACTGCAGCCACACCTGCGTCAGCACGAGATCGAAGTTCGGGTGCAGCTTGAAGCCCTGCACGCGCTTGCGGTGAACGATCACCTGCTTGCCGTGGTCCACGAAGATCCACGGCGCCTCCTCCACCACGAGCTTCTGCGCCTCGCGGTAGAGCGGGATCCGCGCCTTCTCGTCGATCGTCGTGCGGCCCTTGCGGAGCAGCTCGTCCACCTTGTCGTTCTGGAAGAAGCCGGCGTTGAAGGCGGGGGGAAACCGATCGGACGACAGCAGCATGTACATCATGTGGTCGGGGTCGCCGATCGACGGATTCCACGACATCTCCGCCATGTCGGGAGCCTCGAGATACTTCTTGAGGTAGGCGCCCCACTCCATCGTCTGGATCTTCGCCCGCACGCCGATCTGGCCGAGGTTGGCCTGGATGACGGTGGCCATCTCCACGGGCGACTGCATGCCGGAGCCCGACTCCGGGACCATGAACGTCAGCTCGAAGCCGTTGGGATGCCCGGCCTCCTTCAGCAGCGCGCGCGCCTTCTCGAGGTCGTACGGGTACGCCCGCAGCGTCTCCTCGTAATACGCGCCGTACACCGGTGAGAGCGGACCGCGCGCGACGATGGCCGTGCTCTTCAGGATGTCGCGGATGATCGCGTCCTTGTTCACCGCGTAGTTCAGCGCCTGGCGCACCCGCTTGTCTTTCAGAATGGGATGGCGGGTGTTGAGGGTGACGTACCAGACGGCGGACGAGTTCGTCTCGGCCACGACGATGTCCGGATCCTTGCGCAGCTCGGCGAGACTGTCCGGCGGCACGTCCATGGTCAAGTCGATCTCGCCCGTCTTGACGGCGGCCAGCCGCGCCTGCGCCTCGATGATCGGCACGTAGATGGCCTGGCGGATCTTCGGCGCGCCGCCCCAGTACTGATCGTTGCGCGCGAGCACGACCTTCACGCCGGGCTCCCACGTCTCGAGCTTGAAGGGGCCGGTGCCGACGGGGTTCTTCACGATGTCCTTGCCGTACTTCTTGAGCGCCTCGGGACTGTAGATGTACAGCGAGTGATGGGCGAGATACTGCAAGAACGGCGTGAGCGGGGATTTCAGCTTGATCTGCACCGTGAGCGGATCGATGACCTCGACGCCCGCCACGTTGCCCAGGAAGCCCTTCACGTACGGGTAGGTTCCCGTCGCGTAGTACGGGCCCTTGTCGTTCATCTGGCGCTCGAAGCAGAACCGGACCGCCTCCGCCGTCAGCGGCGTGCCGTCGTGGAACTTCACGTTGGGCCGCAGCTTGAACGTGTACGTCAGCCCGTCCCTCGAGATGTCCCACGACTGCGCGAGGCCGGGGACGATCTTGTAGGTGCCGAGCTCCTGCGCCGTCAGTCCCTCGAACATCCGCTTGATCACGCGTGTGGAGTTGAGGTCGGTGATCTGCGGCGGGTCCATCGTGACCGGCTCGGCGAGGAGCCCGATGACCATCGCGTCCTTCGGCGGCGCGGCGGAAGCGCCGGTGACGAGGCCGAGCGCGACGAGCAGCGTGGCGATCAGCAGGCGACGTGTGCGCATGACGGGCCCCTCCTCCGAGGCGGGTGATTGTGACACCAAACTTCGCGGCTGCGCAAGGCGCGGCCGTCAGTCGACGCGCGCGAAATCGATGAATCCGCGCTCGACGTCGACGCCCACGAGGCGGACGCTCACGCGGTCTCCGACGTCGAGTCCGGCGGCGCCGCGGACGACCATGCCCTCCACGGCCGGGCGCGGGATGCGGACCCACGTGCCCTTCGCGGCCGCTCCGGTGACGAGGCCGTCGAAGCGCTCGCCGATGCGACGCTCGAGGAGTATGGCGGCCGCCGACTTGCGCACCTGACGCTCGACCTTGGTGGCGTCGTCCTCCTGCCCGGTGCAGTGGCGCGCGAGGCCGACCAGCTCCTCGCCCGTGTATGCCGGCGGGCGGCTCGCCAGCGCGGCCTTCAGCAGGCGCTGCGTGATGAGGTCGGGGAAGCGCCGGTTGGGCGCCGTCGAGTGCGTGTAGTCGGTCACGGCGAGGCCGAAGTGGCCGCCACCGTCGCCGTCGGCCGCGTACTCGCCGCGTCCGAGTAGCTTCACGATGGACAGCGAGAGATCGCCGAAGCGGTCGGGATCGGCGTCGCGCCGGCGCAGCAGGAATGCCTCCAGCGCGGTGGCGTCCGGCTCTCGCGGCAGTCGCTCGCCGAGCCGGGCCGCGAGCTCCACGATCCGGTCCCAGCGCTCGGGGGTCCGCAGGACGCGGCGGAGGGCGGGGATGCCGCGCTCGGCGAGAAACCGCGCCGCCACGCCGTTGGCGGCGATCATCAGGTCTTCGATGAGCTCCTTCGCACGGTTGACGGCGTCGGGACGGAGGTCGGTGAGGACGTCGCCGTCGAACACCGCGCGCGCCTCCAGACTCTCGAGCGTGAGCGCGCCGCGCCGATGCCGTCTCGCCTTCATCGCCTGCGCGACGGCGTCCTGCCGCCGCAGCTGCGCGTCGAGGCCGGCCACCGCCGCCAGCGCCGGGGGCGGCGGCGCGCCCTCGTCCAGCCAGGCGGCCACGGCGTTGTACGCGAGCTGCGCCCGGTTCACCACGCGGGCGCGGAAGATCTCGCCGCCGGTGACGGCGCCGTCGCCGTCGAGGGAGAAGCCGACCACCAGCGCCAGGCGCTCCACGCCGGGATTGAGCGAGGTGAGATCGGTGGAGAGGCGCTCCGGGAGCATCGGAAAGACACCGCCCGCGGTGTACACCGACGTGGTGTTCGTCCGCGCGTGCGCGTCGAGCGCCGAGCCCTTGCTGACGGCGGCGTCGACGTCGGCGACGGCGACCAGCACGCGATCGCCGTCCATGACCGAGAGCTGATCCAGATCGCGCGAGTCGTCGTTGTCGATCGAGCACCACAGCAGGTGTCGGAGATCGCGCGCGCCGTCGCCGCCGGCCTGGCCGGTGAGGGCGTCGGCCTCGGCGCGGGCGGCCGGCGTGAACTCCGGCTCGAACCCGCGCTCGATCAGCGCCCGGCGCGCGATCTCGTGCAGCCGCTCCCGGTTGCCGGCCGTGCGAGCCATCGACGCGTCAGCTTACACGCGGCCGGCCTATAATTCCGCTCATGAGCGAGACGACCGCGGACGTCGTCATCTGTGGCGCGGGCATCGCGGGCATCGCGACCGCGTACCATCTGACCAGGCGCGGCGTGACCGACGTGATTCTCGTCGACGAGCGCGCTCCGCTATCGCTGACGAGCGACAAGTCGGCCGAGTGCTATCGCAACTGGTGGCCCGGCCCGGGTGACGCGATGGTGGCGGCGATGAACCGCTCCATCGACTTGCTCGAGGAGCTCGCGCGCGAGAGTGGCAACGTCTTCCGGCTGAACCGGCGCGGCTATCTGTACGCGACCGCCGATCCCGACCGCGTGCCGAGCCTGGTGCGCGCCGCGCACGAGGCCGCCGCGCGCGGCGCCGGTCCCGCGCGCGTGCACGCGACGCCGGGCAACGACTACCGGCCCGCGCCCGCCGACGGCTTCGAGGATCAGCCGACGGGCGCCGACGTCCTCACGGACCGCGCCACGATCCGCCGCCACTTTCCGTACCTGACGGAGGACACGGTCGCGGTCCTGCACGCGCGGCGCTGCGGGTGGTTCAGCGGACAGCAGCTCGGCATGCACATGCTCGAGCGCGCGCGCGAGAAGGGTGCGCGGCTGGTGTCCGGTCGGCTGGAGGCAGTGGCGACGCAGGGCGGTCGCGTGAGCGGCGTGACCGTGAGCGGCCGGCGCATCGAGGCGCCGGTGTTCGTCGACGCCGCCGGCCCGTTCGTGGCCCCGGTGGCCGCGCTGCTCGGCGTCAAACTGCCCGTGTTCTGCGAGCGGCACGCGAAGATCGCGTTTCCCGACACGCTGGGCGCGCTGCCGCGCGGGGCGCCGATGTCGATCTGGATCGATCCCGTGCGGCTGCCATGGTCGGAAGACGAGCGCCAGGAGCTGCGCGGCGCACATGCGCGGCTGCTCGAGGAGCTGCCGCCCGGGGTGCACGGACGGCCGGAGGGCGGCGCCGACAGCCCGGTCGTGCTGCTCGTGTGGACGTACCACGTCGGGCCGGTGCCGCCGACCTTTCCGCTGACGTTCGATCCGGAGTACCCGGAGGTGGCGGTGCGCGGCATCTCGCGGATGGTTCCGGCCTTCGCGCGGTATTTCGACCGGCTCCCCCGCACGGTCGTCGACGGTGGCTACTACACGAAGACGCGCGAGAACCGCTTCCTCGCGGGCCCGCTGCCGGTGGCGGGGGCGTTCGTCGCCGGCGCGCTGTCGGGCTATGGGCTCATGAGCAGCAACGTGGCCGGCGAGCTGGTCGCCACGCACGTCACCGGCGCGGCCCTGCCGGCGTACGCGCCGGCATTCGCGCTATCGCGCTACGACGATCCGGCCTACGTCGCGCTCGTGGAGCGCTGGGGCGACTCGGGCCAGCTCTGAGCGGGAACGTCGGCGGTGCGCGCGGCCGCGGTCAGGCGGAGGCGCGGGCAAGGGTCTGCGGTGCGGCAAGCGGCTCGGCGCTCTCGGTGAGCGCGGCGGCCGGCGTGTTCCAGAAGCCCATCGGCGCGAAGTTGTCGGCGGCCAGCTCGTCGCGAATCTCCGGCTCGAGCGCCGAGAACACCAGGATGTCCCAGCGACGCCCCCCGTGCATGCGCGCCTGCCGGAGCGTGCCCTCCAGCGTGAAGCCGTTGCGCTTCAGCGAGTTCACGCTGAGCGTGTTGTATGCGTACACCTTCGTCTCGACACGCTCGATGCCGAGCGCCTCCACGGCGTAGGCGCACGCCAGGCGCGTGGCCTCGATGCCCCACGCGATCCGCCGGCCGCGCGGCTGCGCCACCAGCGTCTCGAGGAAGAGGAAGCGCTGGTCGAGGTTGATGTTGTACAGCCGCACGAAGCCGACCGGCTCCGCGTCCGTGTGGCGCGGCTGGATCAGCAGCGTGAGCGCGATCGGCGAGGCCATCGCCTCGCTGACGAACTCGGGATGGTAGGGGCCGAGGTGACGGCACATGGCGAGCAGCTGACTGCCCACCAGCTCGTCGAGCGCCACATCGTGCGCCCAGCCCTGGAGCAGCCGCAGCTCGTCCCACGTCGGCGGCCGCAGTCCGAGGCGCGGTGTCTGGGCCACGAAGTCCACCGTGCGCGGCGCCTCGACCTCCAGCACGCGGTCCGGTTCGGGCCGCTCGCCGGCGCGCCGCTTGTCCACGGGCAGTCGGTCCAGGAGTCCGGAGGCGAACAGGGCGTTGTAGACGATGGCGCTCGGAAAGATCGTGGTCGTGGTGCCGGCAGCGCTCGCGCGCGCGGTGGCCTGCGCGATCACCGCGAGGCCCACCACGTCGACCGCCTTCACCGACTCCACGTTCAGCCAGAGGTGAGGCGGCGCCAGCGCGAGCTGCTCCCAGATGAGCCGCGCGGCCAGCCATGCCGTCCGGTGCGTCAGCTCCTCGGGAACCCTGATCTCCACGACCTGTTCGGTGTCCACGGCCTCATATCCAAGCAACCCGGACGCCAAGCAGACTGCGCCGTGGAAGTTGCCGCCGTTTCGAGCATTTCTTCGCTCATTTACGAGGCGTGCCGGCGGCGCGCGTGGGCGATTTCCGACCATTTCCACGGCGAATTCACCAGCGCGACCGCGTCAGATCAGCCTGGCCCGGAGCCTGGATGACACCGCGTCGACGACTGTCACCATCGCGACCGTCACGAGCAGGACAGTGGACGCCGCCGGGTAGTCGATCAGCCGGAGATAGGTCTGGAGGTACAAGCCGATGCCGCCGGCGCCGACGAAGCCCAGCACGGTGGCGGCGCGGATGTTCGTCTCCAGCCGGTAGAGGACATAGGAGAGGAACAGCGGCAGCACCTGCGGCAGCACGCCGAAGCGGAGCACCTGCAGCCGCGTGGCGCCGGTGGCGACGATCGCGTCGACGGGACCGCGCTCGATGCCCTCGATCGCCTCCGAGTAGAGCTTCGCGAGCGACGTGGTGGTGTAGGCGACGACCGCCAGCACGCCGGGGAAGGGGCCGAGGCCGACCGCGGCGACGAACACGAGCGCGTAGACGAGCGTGTCCACGCTGCGCAGAAAGTTGAGCGCGATGCGCGCCGGGTGGAAGAGCGGCGGCGCCGCGACGTTGCGGGCGGACACGAAGCCGAGCGGCAAGGCCAGAACGGCGGCCGCGGCAGTGCCGAGCAGCGCGATCTCGGCCGTCGTCAGCGCGCCGCGCAGCGCCGCCGGCAGCACGCTGGGGTCGGGCGGTAGCATGCGCCGCACGAAGTCGAGCAGCCACGGCACCCCGCGCAGCAGACGGACGGGGTCGGCGCCGGTGTCCCACGCCGCCCACGCCAGCGCCGTCAGCACGACGAACGTCGCGGCGCGCGTCACCGTGTCGGCCCTCCGTAGATTCGCTCGACGACGGCCGGCGTGGCCGCGTCGGGCGGGCCGTCGAAGACCACGCGGCCGTGTCTCAGACCCACGATGCGCGTCGCGTACGCGAGCGCGGTCGCCAGCTGGTGCTGGCTCACCACGAGCGTGAGCCTGCGCTCCACGTTGATCCGGCGCAGCGTGCCCATGATGGTGTCGGTCAGCGCGGGGTCGAGGCTCGCCGTCGGCTCGTCGGCCAGGATCACGCTCGGCGCCTGGGCGAGCGCGCGCGCGATGGCCACCCGCTGCTGCTCACCGCCCGACAGCGTGTCGGCGCGCCGGGAGGCCAGGTGCGCGAGGCCGACCTGCGCCAGGCAGTCGCGCGCCAGCGCGCGGTCGCGCTCGGGAAATCGACCGGCCACGCTGGCCAGCGTCGCGACGTAGCCGAGACGGCCGGCGAGGACGTTGTCGAGGACCGAGAGCCGCCGCACCAGGTTGAACTGCTGGAAGATCATGCCGACCTGCCGGCGCACCGCGCGCAGCGCCGCCGGTGCGGCTCCGGTCACGGCGTGACCCGCGATGCGGACCGTGCCGGCGGCGGGCTCGACGAGCCGATTGAGCGCGCGCAGCAAGGACGTCTTGCCGGCGCCGCTCGGTCCGAGCACGATCACGAACTCGCCGCGGCGGACGACGAGGTCGACGCCATCCACGGCCACCACGGCGGGTGGCAGCACCACGCGCAGTCCGGCCACCTCCACCATCGACTCGGGAGACGACGCGGCGGCGAGCGGACTCAGCGCGGCCTGGCGTTGAGGATGTCGACGGCCGCGCGCACCGGGTCGTACTCGCGGTCCTCCGCCGGCTCGAAGCCGTCGATCTCGTACAGCCGTTTCAGCAGTGCGGCATACTCGGGCCCGCGGATCGACAGGAGGGCTCCGCGCACGCGGGCGAC